>NZ_QSEK01000018.1 GCF_003464165.1 Eubacterium sp. AM49-13BH
TGGTAGCAGTTGATTTCATTGTTTACATTATAAGTGCTGATAATAAGGAAACATGGGAGTATCAGATACTTGTTTCATTTATATCAGTATTACTATTTTATATAATTACGGTGGTATTAAGACTTATATTTAAAAAGAAACAAAAGACAGAACTTGTGGGACAGTGGTATATATTACTTCTGGTGTCTGTTATGAGCGTCTGTATACTTTTTGAAATGTATAAGGAAATTGGATTGTCGTCATATGGAATACTGTTTCTGAGTACATCCGTGTTAATAGTAAATCTGTTGCTATATGTGTTTTATTCAAGTATGTTAGACAGATATGTATATATGCAGGAAAATGAAAGACTCAGGCAGCAAATGCACTATTATAATATGCAGATGAATGCAAATGTCCAGAATGATAAGAAAGTAAGATCTATCCGACATGATATGAAACATCATATCAGGGAAATAAACAATCTTGCTAATCTTGGAGAAATAGAGGAGATAAAAAAATATACCAGTGACCTGATGGGAGATATAAACAGTTCAAAAACAATGTTTGATACAGGTAATATAACCTTAGATGGAATACTGAATTATTATTATGGAAAATTTGAGGAACAGAATATTAAAGCAGCATTTGATATAATAGTGCCTGAAAATATGGGATTCGGGGCTATGGATATTAATATTATAATGGGTAATTTACTGGATAATGCATATGAAAATGCTGTCAAAGCAAAAGAATCGGATATAAAAGTAAATATAAAGTACAATGGCAATATGCTGTATATATCGGTTGCTAATACATTTGATGGAAAAGTTAATAAAGATAAAGATAAATATCTCAGCACAAAGGGAGAAGAACATGGATATGGGCTGGAAAATATAAAAAGAATTACAGAGAAGTATGGCGGCAATATGAAGATTGAACATAATGATACTATGTTTGTAGTAAGTATCATTATCTATATAGCAAAGAAAAATGAATAAATGATTGAAAATAACACTTGTACATGATATAATACGATATAATTTGAATATATGAAGGAGGTATTGTCGTGAAACATATTAAGACAATCAGCAACCGCGTATTAAAGGATACAATGAAGCACGGCGGATGTGGCGAGTGCCAGACATCATGCCAGTCAGCATGTAAGACATCTTGCACAGTTGGTAACCAGAGCTGTGAGAATAAGAATAACTAGTATTTTTAGTAAGAGAGTGTCGAACTATTCTGCACTCTCTTATTTTTCGTAAGCGTATATAAGATGCTTGCGGTTTGGAGGCTATTTTTAAATGATACATCAGTATAAGAATAACGGCTATAACATCGTATTGGATGTCAACAGCGGCTCAGTACATGTTGTTGATGACATGGTATACGATATTATAGGACTTTACGAGAATAATACGCTTGAGCAGATTACAGAAGAACTTAAAGATAAGTATTCTGTTCAGGATATTAGAGAAGCATATGAAGAGATTGGCGAACTTAAGGAAGCAGGCCAGCTCTTTACAGAAGATATATATGAACCATATATAGACAATTTTAAAGACAGACCGACAGTTGTTAAGGCTTTATGTCTTCATATAGCACATGACTGTAATCTTGCATGTAAGTACTGCTTCGCAGAAGAAGGCGAATATCATGGAAGACGTGCTCTTATGAGCTTTGAGGTCGGAAAGAAAGCTCTTGATTTCCTTGTTGCCAATTCAGGCTCAAGAAGAAATCTTGAGGTTGATTTCTTTGGCGGTGAGCCAACAATGAATTTCGAGGTTGTTAAGCAGCTTGTTGAATATGGAAGAAGCATAGAAGAAGCTAATAATAAGAAGTTCAGATTTACACTTACGACTAATGGGGTTCTTCTTAATGACGAGATACTTGATTTCGCCAATAAAGAGATGAGTAATATTGTACTTAGCATAGATGGACGTAAGGAAGTTAATGACCTTATGCGTCCGACAAGGAATAACCACGGCAGCTCATATGACATTATAATGCCTAAGTTTAAGAAGGTGGCGGAGAGCAGAAATCAGATGAATTATTATGTCAGAGGAACATTTACACATAATAATCTGGACTTTTCTAAGGATGTTCTTCACCTTGCAGATGAAGGATTTGAGCAGATTTCTGTTGAGCCTGTTGTTGCGCAGCCGACAGATTCCTATGCCATAAGAGAAGAGGATATTCCGGTTCTTTGTGAACAGTATGATATTCTTGCGAAAGAGATCATTAAGCGAAAGAAGGCTGGTAAAGGCTTTAATTTCTTCCACTTTATGATAGATATTAATGGTGGTCCATGTGTTGCCAAGAGATTGTCAGGATGTGGTTCAGGCTGTGAGTATCTTGCAGTTACACCGTGGGGAGATTTCTACCCATGTCATCAGTTTGTTGGTAACGAAGATTTCCTTATGGGTAATGTTGATGATGGAATAGTAAGACCGGACATCAGAGACATGTTTAAGAATAGTAATGTCTATTCAAAGGAAAAATGTAAGAATTGTTTTGCCAAGTTCTATTGCAGTGGTGGTTGCGCAGCTAATTCATATAACTTCCATGGTAATATCAATGATGCGTATGATGTTGGATGTGAACTTCAGAAAAAGCGTATAGAATGTGCAATAATGATTCGTGCAGCCATGGCTGAGGAAGAATAAGTAAAAGGGAGAGTTTTTAACATGAAGTACAGTTTACCTAAGAAGATTATTTATTCAATAATCGTTGCTGTTTTACTGGTTGGACTTGTATTAACAGCATTTTTCGGACTAAATGGAAAGGGATACGGAAGCACTTATGATATAGATCTTGGTCTTGATCTTGCCGGTGGTGTAAGTATCACATACCAGATTAAGGAAGATAACTTTACATCACAGGATGTAGAGGATACTATCTATAAGCTTCAGAAGCGAGTAGAAGGAAAGAGTACAGAGTCACAGGTTTATAAGGAAGGTGACAACAGAATCACAGTTGAGATTCCTGGAGTAACAGATGCTAATGAGATTCTTAAGGAACTTGGTACACCAGGTTCATTGGAATTCCTTGATTCCACAGGATATACAGCATTCTCTCAGGGAAATGACTACACACCACTACTTACAGGTTCTGATGTAAAAGCTGCACAGGCTTACACAGATACTAATAGTCAGGAAGATACTCCTTATGGAGTACAGCTTACATTTACAGATGAGGGATCAACTAAGTTCTACGATGCAACATCAGCTAATATTGGTAAAAGAATATATATTGTATATGATGGAGAAGTTGTAAGTGCACCTAACGTTAAGACAGCTATATCAGGTGGTACAGCAACTATCACAGGTATGGAATCATTCGATGAGGCAGATAACCTTGCAACATATATAAGAGTTGGTTCAATTCCTCTTACACTTGAAGAAGTAAGCTCTAACATAGTTGGTGCACAGCTTGGACATGCTGCTATCAAGACAAGTTTAATTGCTGCAGCTATTGGTCTTGCATTACTCTGCTTATTCATGATTGTAATGTTCAGAATTCCTGGACTTGTTGCAACATTATCACTTATTATCTATACAGCACTTGTTTTATTCCTTGTAAGTGTATATGATCTTACTCTTACACTTCCAGGTATTGCAGGTATTATTCTTGGTATTGGTATGGCGGTAGACGGTAATGTTATTATCTACACAAGAATAAGAGAAGAGATTGGTGCCGGAAAATCTGTAGAGAATGCTATCCTTTCAGGTTATAACAAGGCAACATCATCTATCGTAGATGGTAACGTAACAACACTTATCGCAGCTTTAGTATTGTACATATTCGGTACAGGTCCAGTTAAGGGCTTTGCTACAACTCTTGCAGTTGGTAATATCGTATCAATCTTTACATCACTTGTTATTACTAAGGTTATTATGAAGCTCTTATATAACTTTGGTATAAGGGATGCTAAGTGGTATGGTAAGAATGTATACAGAAAGACTCTTAATGTTCTTAGTATTAAGAAATGGGCTGCAATTGGTTCAGCAGTAGTTATTGCTGCTGGAATCATAACTATGGCAGTTCAGGCTGGTCTTGGAAACAGAGCATTAAACTTCAGCCTTGAGTTCGTTGGTGGTTCAACAACAACATTTACATTTGATAAAGAGTATACAGCAGAAGAGATTGAGGATAACATCATTCCTGTAATCAGAGATGCTGCAGGTATTACAGAGGTTCAGCAGCAGAAGGTTGCAGATTCAACACAGGTTTCTTTCAAGACATCTGATCTTTCACTTGACCAGAGAGAAGCTATTGAAAATGCGGTTACTGCTAAGTACCCAATCAAGGATGGAACAATCGTTGAGACAGATACAATCAGTTCATCGGTTTCTGCAACAGTTAAGAGAGATGCTATTCTTTCGGTTATACTTGCTACAATCTGTATGCTTATATACATCTTTGTAAGATTCCGTGATATCAGATTTGCATTAGCTGCTGTATTAGCACTTCTTCATGATGTACTTGTTGTTATTGCATTCTATGCATTTGCAAGAATTCCGGTTGGAACAACATTTATTGCATGTATGCTTACAATAGTAGGTTACTCTATCAACGGTACAATTATTATCTTTGACAGAATAAGAGAGCAGTTAAAGACAGCTAATTCGAAGACTAACATTACAGAGCTTGTTAACTCATCAATTACAAGTACAATGTCAAGAACAGTATATACATCTATAACAACACTTATAATGCTTATTGTTCTTTTCATTATGGGTGTAACTTCTGTTAAGGAGTTCACACTTCCACTTATCGTAGGTATTGTTGTTGGTGCTTACTCATCAGTATGCTTAACAAGTGCTATGTGGTATGTAATGGGCGGTAAGAAGAGAGGCGTTGTAGAAGAGAATAATAAAAAAGCAGCTTCTAAGAAAGAAGTTTTTGAAGACGGTTCTCAGGTTTAATTAACAGATATAATAAGTTTATGACATGGCGGGGATTGAATATCAGTTCCCGCCATAATTGGTTTAATAGAGAAACAGGGAGAAAATAGTGAAAAGCAACTGGAGAGTATACACTAAGAAAGCTGATTTCAAAGCAATTGGGGAAAGATTTGGCATTGACCAGGTTATGGCGAGAATTATCCGTAACAGAGGGCTAGAAACGTATGAACAGATAAATATGTATCTTAATGGAACGGTGGATGACATGCATTCACCACATTTATTAAAGGATGCAGACAAATGTGTTGATATTCTGACAGACAAGATACATGCTGGAAAGAAAATACATATTATCGGTGATTATGATATAGATGGGATATGTTCAACAACAATTCTTTACAAAGGGCTAAAGGCAGCGGGAGCAGATGTTACATTTGCAGTACCAGACAGAATTATTGACGGATACGGTATTAATGAGCACTTAATAGATGAAGCATATAATAATGGAACTGATACGATTATTACATGTGATAATGGGATTGCTGCGATTGAGCAGATTAAATATGCTAAAGAAAAGGGCATGACAGTAATTGTTACTGACCATCATGATATTCCGTTTGACTATGTTGATGGTGAAAAGATACATAAAGTACCGCAGGCAGATGCAATCGTTAATCCTAAACAGGAGGACTGCCCATATCCATTTGATAAGCTGTGTGGAGCAGGAGTTGCATTTAAAGTAATTAAGATACTTTATGAAAAATGCGGGCTTAATCCTACAGGGCTTGAAGAATATGCAGAGCTTATGGCAATTGCAACAATAGGGGATGTAGTTGATTTATCAGATGAGAATAGGGTAATTGTTAAATATGGTTTAAAGCATCTGGCAGTAACTACTAATATTGGTATAAGAGCACTTGTAGAGGCGTGTGAGCTTGAGATAGACAAGATAAGCTCATATCACATAGGATTTGTTATAGGTCCATGTCTTAATGCAACAGGAAGACTTGATTCAGCAAGAAGAGCCATTGAACTGCTTCTTACTACAGATATGGAGGACGCGAGAAATAAGGCTTTAGAGCTTCGCACACTTAATGTTGAAAGAAAAGATATAACAGAAGAATATGCCGCTATTGCAATTGAACAGGTTGAGAACACTGAACTAAAAGACGACAAGGTGTTAGTTGTGTATCTTCCTGACTGCCATGAAAGTGTTGCAGGGATAATTGCAGGAAGGGTAAGAGAAAAATTCTACAGGCCTTCAATAGTAATCACTAAGGCAGAAGATGGTGCAAAGGGCTCAGGGCGTTCAATAGAAGGCTATAACATGTTTGAGGAGATAAGCAAATGTGGTAAACTCCTTAACAAATATGGCGGACATCCAATGGCTGCCGGAATATCGCTTGATATTGATAAGATTGATGAGTTCAGAAAAGCTCTTAATGATAATCAGACAATGACAGAAAAAGACCTTACACCTACTGTGTGGATAGATGTTCCTATGCCGGTTGATTATGTAGATATCAAATTGATAAAACAATTTGACAAATTACAGCCTTTCGGAAAGGGCAATGAAAAGCCGGTATTTGCAGACCGGAATCTTACAGTAAGACAGTCAGCTGTAATTGGAAAGAATAAAAATGTATTAAGATGCCAGCTGGAAAGTGAACATGGAAAACTTGTAACTGCGATTAAATTCAAGCTGGATGGTCAGGAAATACCTGAGGCTGGAAGAAAGATTTCAATGGTTTATTATCCTGATATCAATGAATACAATGGAATTGTTTCAGTCCAGTTCAGAATTGAGGACTGGAGATATGCATAGACATACATAAAAAGAACCGTCGGTTCTTTTGACCTGAATTTAATCAGGTCAATGGGACCGGCGGTTTATATATTCTGTCTTATACTTGGAATAGACGATTTTCTGGCTGTTATACAGGCTGTAATATCCGGATAACAGATAACTTAATGCAATACACAGAATCGTGAATTTCATAGTTGATGCACCAAACATCTCAATAGATAGAATAAATGACGTGAGGGGGCAGTTAGTTACACCACAGAACACACTTACCATACCACATGCTGCACATAATCCGACAGGGAGTCCGAATATAGGTGCTAAGAAGCTTCCAAGCGTTGCACCCACGAAAAGTGTAGGAACAATTTCGCCACCTTTGAATCCACCGCCCAAAGTTATGGCTGTAAACAGCATTTTTAAAAGGAATACATACCATGCACAACTTGTTACAAAGCTTCTTGCAATAATATCTGAGCCTGCACCGAGATAATCAGTTGTGCCAAAGATATATCGCATGACAATAACAAGGACTCCTGCAATAATTATTCTTATATATGGATTGTTTATGTAATTAGTGTAGAGCTTTGAAGTACCATGTAAAACAACACACAGCAGAATGCTAGCAAGAGCAAAAAGCACGGACATGATGATGAATTTGCCGCCATTAATAAAAGAGAAAGAAGCGATTTCATCAACTACAAAATGCGTAGATTCAAGGCCCAGTGCAGAGGCTATTCCCTGTGCTATAAATGCAGCGAGTACGCATGGTACTAAAGCAGCATAATACATAACACCGACGCTTATTACTTCCATAGAGAAAACGGCTGCTGCAATAGGTGTTCCAAATAGTGCTGAGAAGCAGGCACTCATGCCGCACATAATCATAATTCGTGTATCCTTCTCATCGAACTTAAACAGCTTTGCAAATGTATTACCTAATGCACCTCCGACCTGAAGTGCAGCACCTTCTCGTCCGGCGGAACCACCGCACAGATGGGTAAGGAGAGTTGATACAATTATAAGAGGAGCAACTCTTCCTGGTACTTCATCATTAGACTGTATCGCAGTTATTACAAGGTTGGTTCCACGGTTTCCCGCTTCGTGTACTATATTGTACATGAATACAATGATGATACCGGCAACTGGCAGACCGAATAGTAAAAATGGGTATTCAACCCGCAGGCTGCCTACATAGCCAAGCATCAGGTGAAATATAGCACCGACTGAACCAATAAAACAGCCACATACAACCGAGCAGAACAACCATTTGAAAAGAGTTATTACTGCCAGCTTAAGTCGCTGAATGTATTCAAACAAAGTTTCTTTATCCATATCCCAGACCTCATATATTAGAAAACTTTTCTGCTCATATTACTGTTATGATAAGCAGAATCATTAGTAACATCTTTAATAAACCATGAAGGGGCAATGTATGAATTGGCAGCTTCGATAGTTGGAAATTCAACTTCTGCAAGGATAGTGCCAGCAAAGAGTCCTTCAAATATGTCAAGTTCAATAGTATAGCCATTGCCATCAGGAATTTCATAACGCTTCTTGGTGATGATATTGCCATCAGCTTTCTTGATCAGATGTTCATAGGCTTCCTTGTTAAGCGGAAGATTGTATTCTTCCCTAGCCATCATTCCGCCACCCTTATAAGTGAGATAGTAATTATCATTGTCGCGTCTTACACGGACAACAGGAGCAGTGTTAAGATACCCCTGTTCAATTAAGCGGCAAGGATAAAAATCTAAATTGTCAGGGATGCCTGATACCAGATATTTGCGTTCGATTTCCATAATTAATAAACCTCAATTCCGTGAATTTAATTAAATAAAGAGAAAAAAGGCTGCCACATAAGTGACAGCCTTTAAAAGTCATAATTAATTACTTCTTCTTAGACTTCTTAGCTGGCGCTGCAGGTGTGTTAACAACATCCTTTAAAGCCTTACCAGCCTTGAACTTAGGCGCCTTAGAAGCAGGGATATTAATAGCTTCACCTGTCTGAGGATTCTTTCCTGTTCTAGCAGCTCTTTCAGCAACTTCAAATGTACCGAAACCAACTAACTGAATCTTGTCACCAGCCTTTAACTGTTCAGCAACAGTATCTGTGAAAGCCTTAACAGCACCTTCAGCGTCTTTTTTAGTAAGTCCAGTCTTTTCTGCGATAGCAGCAACTAATTCTGTCTTATTCATGATTTAATTGTCCTCCTTAAAAAATTAAGTAATAAAAGTCTAAAATATTTATACTCCATACCAAGTAATTTGTCAATAAAAAGTGGCTTAAAATGGGGATTTTTAGCACTTTTTGACGAATCATGGTACTATTCTTCTTCCATGAGTGAATCCCAGTGTTCATACAACTCGTCTAATTCTTTCTGCAGTCCGGCAGACTCAGTATGCAGTTCCATTAAACGGGCGGTATTGCTTCCTATTGAAGGGTCAGAATATTCAGCATCAATAGCGGCAAGCCTTTCTTCAACCACGGATATTCTTTCTTCGGTGCGTTTGATTTCATTCTTTCTTTTCTTAAGTCTGTTCTGTTCTTCTCGTGACTGCTGCCATGAAATTTTAGAGTCTTTGACTGTAGTATCAGCGGAAGAACTGCCTGTTGTAGCAGGGAAAGTCTTTGTTGTCAGTATATCCCTTTTTTCAAGATAATAATCATAATTACCAATATAATTAACAATATTCTTGTTAGTGAGCTCAATAATTCTGGTTGCAGTAGCGTTGATAAAGTATCTGTCGTGGGAGACATAAAGAACAGTGCCTGTGTAGTTGTTAAGGGCGTTCTCAAGAATTTCCTTGGATACAATATCAAGGTGGTTAGTAGGCTCATCGAGAATAAGCAGGTTGGCATTAGAAAGCATAAGCTTTGCCAGAGAAACTCGTCCACGTTCACCACCACTTAAGTCGCGGATGTATTTGAATACATCATCATCAGTAAAAAGAAATGCTGCGAGAGTATTTCTTATCTGTGTATTGTTAAGGTCAGGATATGCATCCTGAATCTCCTGAAAAAGAGTCTTGTCAGGATCAAGCACATGATGTTCCTGATCATAATAACCAATAGCAACCTTAGCACCAAGATAAATGCTTCCACTGTCCGGCTGGATAATGCCGTTAATAAGCTTTAATATAGTTGTCTTACCGGTTCCGTTGTTACCTATTAAAGCGACACGCTCACCACGCTTAATATCGAAATTAATATTATTAAAAAGAGTATTGCCGTCAAACGATTTGGTAAGGTCAGTAACAGTAAGGACATCATTACCACTTACAACAGATGGTTCAAGCTGAATGTTCATCCTGGCATTAAGTTCAACAGGTTTGTCAACAACCTCCATCTTATCAAGCATTTTTTCACGGCTTTCTGCACGTTTGATAGATTTTTCACGGTTAAACTGCTTTAACTTGGCAATAACCTCTTCCTGATGCTTGATATCACGCTGCTGATTTAAGTATTCCTTTAACTTCATATTACGAAGAATTGCTTTCTTGGAAGCATAGTCTGTGTAATTCCCGGAAAATACAGTACAGTCACCGTTATCAATCTCGATAATCTTGCTTACAATCTTATCAAGGAAATATCTGTCGTGCGCAACGATAAGAACCGCACCATTGTAATTAAGAAGGTAATTCTCTAACCAGCTTATAGATTCCATATCAAGGTGGTTGGTAGGCTCATCAAGCATAATAATATCAGGCTTGGAAAGTAATAGCTTACCTAGAGATACACGGGTTTTCTGGCCACCGGATAAGGTATTTACATGTAAAGAGAAATCCTCTTCAGTAAAACCAAGACCTTTAAGTACGCCTGTAATCTCGCTTTTATATGCGTAACCATTATTCATTTCAAATTCATGATTAAGATTAGTGTATCTGTTCATAAGAGCTTCAAGCTCATCACCTGAAGCACTGTTCATGGCAGCCTCAATTCTTCTTAATTCACTCTCTATATCAAGGATATACTGCTTTACAGAAAGAAGTTCATCATAAATGCTTCTGTCAGACTGAAGGTCCTGCTGCTGAGCAAGATAACCAAGAGTCTTATCCTTAGCAAGAGTGACAATGCCTGTATCAGCAGGCTCTTCACCGGTAATAATCTTTAACAGAGTAGATTTACCGGCACCATTGATTCCAACAATGGCAGCCTTCTCATGATCTTCTATATTAAAAGAACAGGACTTAATAATAATGTCCGTTCCAAAAGATTTACTAATATTATTACAAGATAAAATCATAGATACTCCTTTATTATATGTATCCAGCCTTCACCAGAGGGGGATATGTGTACTTAGTCTGTCATTGTGCAGGCATGCTTCGTAAAACCTTCGTCAGGATTGTGTGAATTTGCTGCATCCAGTCTGGGGCTTAAAGTTTGTGTACATTCGCCAGATGAACACTGCCGCGATACTGTCCGTATAGGGCATACGCCCTCAAGGATTGCTGCACTTAGTGGGAGTAAATGCCGCTATCTACAAAGTTTATTGCGGTGTGCATCAGCAAACGCGCTTCGCTTGAACGAGCTTTAGCACACCGCTCTTATGTATATAGCGGCATTAACTCCCACACAGTTCGCAATATATCGGGCGTATGCCCTATACGGACAGTATCGCGGCAGTGTCCAGATGTCGAATGAACATAAACAATCAAAGAAGCCCCAGACTGGGTGCAGCAAATTAGCAATCCTGGCGGGTTTTACGAAGCATGCCTGCACAATGACAGACGATATACAATTCACTCCTCTGGTGAAGGCTGAATTGATATTTAAAACGATTATATATGTACAAGAAATAAAATGCAATTATTACTTTGACTTATGGACTTCTGTAATGTAAAATTAACAAGTTATAGAAATGGAGATTAAAGAATGAAATTTGATGAATTAAATATTGATGAAAGAATTTTAAGAGCGGTAGAGGATATGGGCTTTGAGGAGACATCTCCTATACAGACACAGGCCATTCCTGCAGTATTGGAAGGAATTGATGTTATCGGACAGGCACAGACCGGAACAGGTAAGACTGCTGCGTACTCTATCCCTATGTTACAGAAGATTAATCCAGATGTTAAGAAACCACAGGCAATTGTACTCTGCCCTACAAGAGAGCTTGCAGTACAGGTTGCAGAAGAGATAAGAAAGCTTGCCAAGTACATGAGTGACATTAAGGTGTTACCGGTGTATGGCGGACAGGAGATTGTAAGACAGATTAAGTCTTTAAAATCCGGCGTACAGATTATTGTTGGAACTCCGGGACGAGTTATGGACCATATGAGAAGAAAGACTGTTAAGTTTGATTCGGTATCTATGGTTATATTAGATGAAGCTGATGAGATGCTTGATATGGGATTCCGTGAGGATATGGAAACAATTCTTACAGAGACACCAGAGGAAAGACAGACAGTTCTTTTTTCAGCTACAATGCCTAAGCCTATTATGGAGATTGCAAGAAAATTCCAGAAAGACGCCAAGATTATCAAGGTTGTAAGAAAAGAACTTACAGTTTCCAATATTGATCAGTTCTATTATGAAGTAAGGCCTAAGAATAAAACAGAAATCTTAAGCCGTCTTATTGATATATACAATCCTAAGCTGTCAGTTGTGTTCTGTAACACTAAGAGACAGGTGGACGAGCTTATATCAGAGCTTAAGGGAAGAGGATATTTTGCTGATGGAATCCATGGAGATATGAAGCAGCAGCAGAGAGACCGTGTAATGGATGATTTCAGAAGTGGAAAGACAGAAATTCTTATTGCAACTGATGTTGCGGCAAGAGGAATTGATGTTGACGGAGTTGATATTGTATTTAACTATGACCTTCCACAGGATGAAGAGTATTATGTACACAGAATTGGAAGAACAGGAAGAGCTGGAAAGTCAGGACTTGCACTTTCATTTATCTCAGGAAGAGAGGTATACAAGTTAAAGGATATCGAGAGATATTGTAAGACTAAGATTCTTGCAAAGCCAATCCCATCACTTGATGATGTCAAGAATACTAAGATGGACGGTATATTTGACAAAATTAAAGAGATGATTGAGGCTGATGAGCACAGAGCTATGCTCGATATGGTTGAGGAGCATGTTAACCAGGAAGATTACACATCAATGGATATGGCAGCAGCACTTCTTAAGATGATAGTCGGAGATACATTAGACAGAGTTGATGAGGTTGAGAATTTCCATTTTGATGAAAATGCTGATACATCAAGAATGGTAAGACTCTTTATTAATGTTGGTAAGAAGGACAAGATTACACCAGCCAATATTCTTGGTGCTATTGCAGGAGAATCAGGAATGCCGGGAAGACTTGTCGGTGCAATTGATATGATGGATAATTATACATTTGTTGATGTTCCTGCAAAGCATGCGGAAGCAGTACTTGCAGCAATGAATGACAATGTACTTATCAAGGGCAGAAAGGTTAATGTAGAGAAAGCAAATGTATCTGCCAAGCCGGCAAGAAAATCCAAGTCAAAGCCAGATACAAGAAGAAGAAAAGACGAGTCCCGTGGAAAACATGACAAACTTAAAGAACGCAGAAGTAAAAGCGGCAAGGTAAGAAGAAATGGAGAAAAGTATTAAGCTTACCAGTCTTAACAGAAAAGAAGCGTTAAGATATCTGGGTTATAAGAAAAATGCACCTGATGAACGGGTGGAAGAGCTTATGGATGAATGTGAGGAGCTTGTATTAAAGACCGCAGTTCCAAGATTTATTTATAAGAAGCTTGATTTTACAGTTAATGAAGACGGTGTGGCATTTAAGAATACAAGCATGGTGCTTCCGGGCGAGTCCATTAAGAAGCATCTGTATAAATGTGACAGTGCAATATGCATGGCTGTAACGATATCGGAAGGTATTGACAGACAGCTAAGAGTGTTGCAGCTTACGGATATGGCTAAGGCCCTGGTGTTTGACAGCCTGGCAAGTGTAGCTGTTGAACAGGCATGCGATAAGGTTGAAGAACTTTTAAGAGAGGAATATCCTGATTATTACCAGACATTCAGGTTCGGGATCGGCTACGGTGATTTGCCGATAAGTATGCAGGAGCCTTTCTTAAAGGTGTTAGACGCCAGTAAAAAGATTGGACTTAATCTCAACAAATCATATATGCTTGCTCCAGTAAAGTCGGTAACTGCGGTTATCGGACTTACTAAGGAACAGGTAAGTACCGGTAACAGAGGTTGCGCAACCTGCAATCTTAATAAAACCTGCGCATACAGAGGAATGGGAGGACATTGCAGTGGATGACAGATTCAGAGAACTCTTAAAGACAAGAAATTATATAATATTTGATGGTGCTATGGGTACAATGCTTCAGGCAGCTGGAATGAAGATGGGAGAGACGCCGGAAGTACTTAATATTACAAGACCGGATCTTCTTGTATCAATTGCAGAGCAGTATTACAATGCAGGTTCAGATGTGGTATATGCCAATACATTTGGCGCAAACAGATATAAGCTTGAAGAATGCGGAAAAAGTGTTGAGGAACTTGTAACTGCCGGAATTGTCAATGCAAAGAAGGCAAGAGATGCAGTAAAGCCTGACGGACTTGTTGCACTTGATGTAGGACCAATCGGACAGCTTCTCGAGCCAACAGGTGTATTAAGCTTTGAAGAAGCATATGATATGTATGCCGAGATAGTAAAGGCAGGAGCGGCTGCGGGAGCAGACCTTGTTGTATTTGAGACAATGACTGACCTTTTAGATGTTAAGGCTGCTGTACTTGCAACTAAGGAAAACAGCGACCTTCCTATTGTTGCCACGATGACATTTGAACAGAATATGAGAACCTTCACAGGCTGCTCTATATCGGCAATGGCTCTTACACTTACAGGACTTGGCGTTGATGCACTCGGTGTTAACTGCTCATTAGGACCTAAAGAATTAGAGCCGGTTATTGAAGAACTTGTAAAATGGACTAATCTTCCAATAGTAGTAAAGCCTAATGCAGGACTTCCTGACCCTGAAACTAACCTTTACAATGTTACTGCAGCCCAGTTTGCAGATTTCATGAAGGATTTAAGAAAATATGGCATTAAGATATTCGGCGGCTGCTGTGGAACTAATCCTGAGTTCATTAAAGAATTATCAGAGATGTTAAAAAGAGAAGGCAATCCGGCAGCACCACACAAATATATTCCAGGTGCAGTGTGTTCAGCTACAAGCACTGTTGTTGTTGATGAACCAAGAATTATCGGTGAAAGAATCAATCCTACAGGTAAGAAGCTTTTTAAGGAAGCTTTGTTAAGACACGATATGGATTATATTCTTGGACAGGCTTTAGAGCAGATATCAGGTGGCGCAGATATTCTTGATGTCAATGTAGGCCTTCCGGGGATTGATGAGCGTGAAATGATGATTGATACAATAAAGTCATTACAGGCAGTTGTAGATGTCCCACTTCAGATTGATTCTACAATACCTGAAGTACTTGAGGCAGCACTCCGTGTATACAATGGTAAGCCGCTTGTCAATTCAGTTAATGGTGAGGAGGAGTCTCTTAACAATGTTCTTCCTCTTGTTAAGAAATATGGTGCAGGAGTTATCGGACTTGCACTTGATAAAGATGGCATTCCTAAGAAGGCAGAGGACAGAGTTGCAATAGCAAAGAAGATTATGGACAGGGCTGTTGCAATGGGAATCCCTAAAGAAGACATTTATATTGACTGCCTTACACTCACAGCTTCTGCTGAGCAGGAGGGCGTAATGGAAACTCTTAATGCACTTCATACAGTTAAGCATGAACTTGGCTTAAAGACAGTGCTTGGCGTTTCTAATATCTCATTCGGACTTCCAAACAGAGTACTTGTAAACCACATTTTCCTTACAATGGCACTTACTAACGGACTTGACCTTGCAATTATCAATCCTAATATTCCTGAGATGACAGGTGCGGTAAGGGCGTATAAGCTTCTTGCTAATATTGATAAGAATTCGGTTGATTACATAAAGAACTATGGTGCTATGCCAAATGTTTCTAAGATTGATCCTGTCAAGAAGGAAAAGAAAGATGGAAATTACACAGGAGATGATCTTTTTTATGCTGTTGAGAAGGGGCTTAAGAACGAAGGTGCTGAGATAACAGAGCACTTCTTAAGACTATGGATTCAATGGAGATTGTTAATCAGGTACTTATTCCGGCACTTGATAAGATTGGAGCTGAATTTGAGAAGGGTACATTGTTTCTTCCACAGCTTATTATGTCAGCAGGTGTTGCACAGGCAGCATTTGAAGTCATAAGAAAGCATATGGTTATGTCTGATAATGCCCCTGTAAGCAAAGGAAAGATTGTTATAGCTACAGTCAAGGGTGATGTTCATGATATAGGAAAGAATATTGTCAAAGTTCTTCTTGAGAATTATGGATATGATGTTATTGATCTTGGAAAGGATGTTGAGTACCAGGCAGTTGTTGATGCAATAAGAGATAATGATGTTAAACTGTGTGGACTTTCTGCACTTATGACAACAACACTTGTATCTATGAAAGAAACAATTGCACTTATAAGAGAAAATAATCTTGATTGTAAGGTTATGGTTGGAGGTGCAGTACTTACTCCGGAATACGCTAAAGAGATAGATGCAGATTTCTATGCAAAAGATGCAAAAGAATCTGTTGATATTGCTAAAAGAGTTCTTGGTTAAAATTTTGACATATTAAAGAAAAATGGTTATACTATGTATAGCTTGTTATAGTTTATTTATATACTCGTTTATATCTTGGTAAAATGAGCAATCGTAGTCTGGAGGTTTGGTGTAATGGAAGAGAAAAAGATTTCGTCGGCGGTAATAAGAAGACTGCCAAGATATTACAGATATCTGGGAGAGCTGATAGAGTCTGGTGTACAGAGAATATCATCTAAAGAGCTGAGTGCCAGAATGAAGGTAACAGCCTCACAGATAAGACAGGATCTTAATAACTTTGGAGGATTTGGACAGCAGGGATATGGCTATAATGTTCAGTATCTGTATGAAGAGATTGGAAAGATTCTTGGCATAGACCGTAATCACAATATGGTTATTATCGGAGCCGGTAATTTAGGAAAGGCTATTGTTAACTATAGTGATTTCGAGAAGAGAGGTTTCGTTATTAAGGGAATATTTGATAATAATCCTAAGATTAAAGGAACTAAGATTCGTGGAATTGAAGTAAGGATGATGAATGAACTTACAGATTTCATTAAGAATAATGATATTGAGATAGTAGCACTTACAATACCTAAGGAAGCTGCTAGACAGATTGCTAAAGTTGTTGTTGATGCCGGAGTTAAGGCAATATGGAATTTTGCCCATACCGACCTTAATCTTCCGGATGATGTTATTGTTGAGAATGTACATTTGTCAGAAAGCCTTATGAGACTTTCATATACTATTGCTAACAGGAAGTAAAGATATGAGATATTTAACAGACTCACATACAATGAAATCAGTTGATGCCTGTTCAATACAGGAGTTCGGAATTCCCTCAGTGGTGCTCATGGAAAGAGCAGCACTGGGGGTTTCAGCGTTTTTAAGAAAGATTATTGCTGAGAATACAAGACAAGAAAGCAGCATTAAAGTTGTCTGTGTCTGTGGCAGTGGTAATAATGGCGCAGATGGAATTGCTGTCGCAAGACAGCTTAATGAGAATGGAATATATGCAGATATTGTGCTTGTAGGAACATCTGCAGGGACAGATGAATACAGATTACAGAAAAGTATAGCTGAAAAACTTGGAATACATTGTGATGAATATGATAGCAATACTGATTTTGGTGAATATCATTATATTGTAGACGCAATATTTGGTATAGGTCTTTCAAGAAAGATTGAAGGAAGATATGCACAGATAATACAGGCTGTTAATAATGCCAGAGATAAAGGTACATCCAAAGTGGTTGCAGTCGATATAGCATCTGGAATAAGCGCTGATAATGGTCAGATTCAGGGTGTGGCAGTACGTGCTGATTATACAGTTACATTTGGATATAATAAGACAGGTATCATGTTTTACCCGGGAGCTTCATACAGTGGTAGTGTAGAAGTCATTAATGCAGGTTTTGTAACAGATGATATTTTACATAGTAAAGTCGAAGGTTTCGGCAGTATTTTTACATATGACGATAAAGATGCAGGCAGACTTCTTGTAAGAAAACCAGATTCTAATAAAGGAACATATGGCAGGACACTTATTATAGCAGGCTCTAAGAATATGGGAGGAGCTGCAATTCTTAGTGCATCAGCCGCATACAGAAGTGGAACAGGACTTGTTAAAGTACTTACACATGAGGTTAATAAGACAGCACTGCTGTGCAGAATGCCAGAATGTCTGATATCAACATATCTTGATAATATGCCGCTGGCAGCAGAACTTAAAGCAGATTTTGAATGGGCAAAAAGTATAGCTGTGGGTCCGGGATTATCTATGAACGGGGTAGCAGCAGAACTTACCAGATGTGTTCTTGAAAGAGAAGATAAAGTAAGAATACTTGATGCAGATGCACTTAATATTATTGCTGCTGAACATATTGATTATAAAGGCAGCAGTGAAGGGAAGATTATAATTACGCCCCATATTATGGAAATGTCAAGGCTTACAGGAAAGACAGCTGCTGATATTAAAGAACATATGATCGAGTCTGCTAAAGAATATGCAATACAACATTCATGTATATGCATATTAAAGGATGCAAGAACAGTAGTTACTGACGGACAGAAAGTATATATTAACTGTACCGGAAATGATGGAATGTCCACAGGTGGCTGCGGAGATGTGCTTACGGGACTTATTGCCGGAATGACAGCTATGGGGTTAGATGCATTTGAAGCAGCATGTCTGTCAGTATATGTTCATGGCAAAGCGGGAGATTATGCGGCGGCAGGCAAAGGCAGGGCCGGAATGACGGCAGCAGATATATCAGAAGCAATTGCATATGTCCTGAAAAGATAAAAGATAACTGAATACACACTTAAAAGCGGGCAATACTAAAGCCAAGGGGATTAAATATAGCTTTAGGAGTGTGACAGTTGTGGTAATAAAAAGAGGAGATATTTTTTATGCAGATCTAAGACCAGTTGTAGGTTCAGAACAGGGAGGAATAAGACCAGTACTTATAATTCAGAATGATACAGGTAATAAACATAGCCCGACAGTTATATGTGCAGCGATAACAAGCCAGATGCATAAGAGCAAGCTGCCAACGCATGTTGAACTTGATTCTGCACGTTATGACATGGTGAAAGATTCTGTTATATTGTTGGAACAGCTTAGAACTATAGATAAAAGAAGACTTAAGGATAAGGTGTGTCATCTTGACAATGATATTATAGGTCAGGTCAATAAAGCATTATCTGTAAGTCTTGAGATGAATTGACTATCAGCACAATAATGTGTTATTATTGAAATGATAATTATTTATTAAAGAACGACTTATAAATATGGAGGAAAACTATGAATGACGGCCATCCCGCGGATGGGAAAGAAAAGAGGTTTTCATCTCTGCTTAAGTTATTTGGCAGGGGAAAACGAGATGAAGATGTAACAGAAGAGATAATGGATATGGTTAATGAGAGCCATGAACAGGGTGTTCTTGAAGAAAATGAAGCAGAGATGATAGGTAATATCTTTGAATTCGGCGAGAAACAGGCATCTGATGTAATGACGCACAGAAACAATATCGTGGCACTTGATGATGATATCACTGTAAGAGAAGCATTTGACAGGGTAATGGAAGAGAATTATTCAAGATATCCTGTTTATAATGGAGACATTGATAATATTACAGGTATTTTACATATCCGCGATCTTCTTAAGATATATGTTGATAAAGATAATCAGGGAAGGAAGCTTAAAGATGTAGAAGATACAATGCTTTTTAAGCCATACTGTATACCTGAAACAAGAAATATAAGTCCGTTATTCAGACAGATGCAGTCAGAAAAGATTCATATGGCTATTGTTGTTGATGAATATGGACAGACAGCAGGAATTGTCACTATGGAGGATATACTTGAAGAAATCGTAGGTAATATCCTTGACGAATATGATGAAGAAGAAGAACAGATTGTAACCGACGCAGACGGTTCATATATAATAGAAGGTCAGGCAGATCTTGAGGATGTAGAAGCCAAGTTAGGAATAGAGTTTGAATGCGAAGATATTGATACTTTGAGCGGCTTTATGATTTATAAGCTTGGAAAGATACCTGATGACGGGGAGAACTTTGAGGTGGAATACAAAGGTTATATATTCAGGACTCTTGATGTACGAGGAAGAATGATACTCAAAGTTAAGGTTGAGAAAACCAGTCAGGGACAGCATGCTTAGAGAATAATGGTCCTGCTCCTTAGAATGGGGGGTGTCTTTTTATGCGAAGATACGAATTAGATACTTCATATCAAGGCAATATGCCTAATGAAGTGGAATTTACACTTGATAACAGATATGTAGTTAAAATAGGTGATGAAAGATTTTACAATCTCATGGGCGAGACTATGCTTTCTGCATTTAACGGACTGGTGCATCCGGATGATGTCATGAGTTTTGAGCAGTTTATTAATTCGGATATGTCTGTCAGATATTGTATAGTGCGGTGTCTTATTAAGAATGGTTCATATAGATGGATGCTTCTTGTAAAGAAGCGCATATATGAAGTTGGTACAGACCGTATGGTTGAGCTTGTGGCACAGGATATAATTGTTATTTCGAATGATTTTGACATGTATTATCACCGTGTAAGAAAATACAGGGCAATAATCAATACTATTGATGAGAAGCTATTTGAATATGATCCTGTTTCTGGAATGATTACAATATATTGTTATCGTAATAATAAATCTGAGATATTTGAGAGAACCAGTCTTAATGAATGGAAAGAAGCATGTACACTAAGGGCTTTGTAACAGGTGATGATGTTGTTCAGTTTGAAGCATTATGTACAGCAATTGCAAGTGGAATGAATAACTTTATTGTTAAGCTGTCGTCATCTGTTATGTCTAAAGGAGAAAGAGTTGACAATCTTATCTTCAGAGGACAGTCACTTCTGGCTGATGGAGAAAACAGAATTACAGTAGGCGTAATATCTGAACCAGATAGAAGAACCAGAACTGTTCAGGAGTATGTCGGAGTAGATGAGGCAAAACTTGATTTAGCGACGGGCATATATAACAAGAAGACTGTAACAGATATGATAACTGATGATATCAATAAAACAGCGGTTTCAGACAGAAACCGCCAGATGTTCCTGATGATTCTTGATATTGATAACTTCAAGAGTGTTAATGACAGTTATGGACATTATTTTGGTGATGAGGTTATTAAAGCATTTGCAGATTCATTAAAATTATCAGTTGGCGGACGTGGAATAGTTGGACGCATAGGCGGAGATGAATTTATAGTACTTATAAAAGATGTTACAGTTGAAGAACTTCGCATTATGCTTAAGGCTATGAGAAAGGGACTTAAGGTATCGCTTGCCCAGAAGCAGCCAGAGTATATGTTCTCAACATCAATTGGTATTGCACAGTTTGGCAAGGATGGCAGTGATTTTGAGACATTGTTTAAGATAGCTGATGCAGCTCTTTATATAGCCAAGGAAAAAGGCAAGGACAGATATATTATATATGATTATAATAAGCATGGAGATATTCTGACTGACATGAAACACGACATTGCATTTGGAAGCGGCTTTATGAAGCCTATGGCTAAGTATGAGCTTGCAACCAATATTGTAATGAAAGTATCACTTGGAAAGATGACAGTAAAGGAAGTACTTTCAGAGCTTACAGATAAGCTTAATATTCATGGAATAAGTATTTTCTGTGGTAATGATATGGAATGCATATACAGTACAGGTCATTATAAGAATAATGTCATTGAGGCAGCATATGTTAATGATGATAAATTTTTGAATCATTTTGATGAATATGGCGTTAACATTGTGAATAATATAGCGTCACTTACTATAGAATTCCCGGAAGTTTTTAGAAAACTCAGAGACAACAATATATGCTCGCTTCTTCAGATGAAGGCTGATGGTGCTGATGGTAAAGAATATATGGTGGAATTCGATATATTTGGCATTAACAGAAGAAAGTGGAGTGATACAGATGTTATCATGCTGAGAATGGTGGTTCTTGGTGTAGTAAATGCTGTAAGTGGGCAATTGACAGATTGATGTTCTGTGTTATAATAATTGACAATAAATGCATTTTTATGCATTTTAATATCAGAATTTAGGAGATTAGGTTATGAGACGAGCAGTTTTTTCTATTCTCGTGGGTAATTCATCTGGTGTACTTAGCCGTGTCGCTGGAATGTTCAGCCGTAGAGGATATAATATAGACAGCCTTACGGTTGGTGAAACTCTCAATCCTGAATTGTCACGTATGACAATAGCTGTAACAGGTGAAGATGATGTACTTGAACAGATTGAGAAACAGCTTAATAAGCTTATAGATGTTAAGGAAATTGTGGAGCTTCCTGCACATGAATCAGTATGCAGAGAACTTGTTATGATTAAAGTTGAATGTGGACCAGAGAAGAGACAGCAGGTATCTTCTATTGCAGATATATTCAGAGCTAATATTGTAGATGTATCTAAGGAGTCCATGATAATTGCACTTACAGGAAGTTTAAGTAAGATGAATGCGTTTGTGGAACTTCTGGAAGATTTCAACATTACGGAGATTGCAAGAACAGGAATTACAGGTCTCGCAAGAGGAAGTGCAGATTTGAATAAGATGTAATAATTCTTTGGTGTATCCGGAGAACTTTTACAATATATAACACATTTATATGGAGGTAGTTTAAAATGGCAGAAGCTAAGATCTATTATCAGTCAGATTGTAATTTATCATTACTTGACGGTAAGACAATCGCTATTATCGGTTATGGTAGCCAGGGACATGCACATGCATTAAATCTTAAGGATTCAGGTTGTCATGTTATTATCGGACTTTATGAGGGTTCTAAGTCATGGAAGAGAGCTGAGGAGCAGGGATTTGAAGTATTTACTGCTGCAGAGGCTGCTAAGAGAGCTGACATCATCATGATTCTTATCAATGATGAGAAGCAGGCTAAGCTTTATAAGGAAGATATTGAGCCAAATCTTGAGCCAGGTAACATGCTTATGTTCGCTCATGGTTTCAACATTCATTTTGGTTTAATTAAGGCTCCTAAGGGTGTTGATGTAACAATGATTGCTCCTAAGGCACCTGGACATACAGTACGTTCAGAATATCAGGCTGGAAAGGGAACTCCTTGTCTTGTAGCTGTTGAGCAGGATGAGACAGGAAAGGCTCTTGATATGGCACTTGCTTATGGTCTTGGAATCGGTGGAGCAAGAGCTGGTCTTCTTGAGACAACATTCAGAACAGAGACAGAGACAGACCTCTTTGGTGAGCAGGCAGTTCTTTGCGGTGGTGTTTGTGCACTTATGCAGGCTGGTTTCGAAACTCTTTGCGAAGCTGGATATGATCCACGTAACGCTTACTTCGAGTGTATCCATGAGATGAAGCTTATTGTTGATCTTATTTATCAGTCAGGATTTGCTGGAATGAGATACTCAATCTCTAATACAGCTGAGTATGGCGATTACATAACAGGTCCTAAGATTATCACAGAGGATACTAAGAAGGCTATGAAGAAGATTCTTTCTGATATTCAGGATGGTTCATTTGCTAAGGAATTCTTACTTGACATGAGCGATGCTGGTGGACAGGTTCACTTCAAGGCTATGAGAAAGCTTGCTTCTGAGCATCCATCAGAGAAGGTTGGAGCAGAAATCAGAAAGCTTTACAGCTGGAACAATGAAAGCGATATGCTTATCAATAACTAATAATCAGTAATTGATAATATTTAAGGGCTGCCATTATGGCAGCCCTTTTTGATAAGATTGATTTTGTTTTATTGTTCCTGATCTTTTTTGAATTCGTCTTTGTTCTCATCGTATTTTTTATTATAAAGATTCTTTGTTCTGTTGAACTGAAATCCAATTACAACAGCAACTACAATAATTGCTATTATGTTAATAAGCAGTTTCATGGCAAAACCTCCTTAATTATCTTCGCCTGCGGGAATGCTTTCTTCTTGACTGCTGTAATCTGATATATCCGAATACGGCAGCACCAATAATAATTACAACAATTATAACAATCACTGCCACTGATACTTTTCTTTTAGAAGTTTCTTTGTGTGCTGCTTTTATTTCCTGCTGTTCTTTAGCAATGCTTGCTTCTTCAGCAGCTTTGGAACTTTCTATGGATTCCTTTTCGGCAGCTTCTTTAGCGAGTCTTTCCTGCTCTTCATATGTAGTAATATTTTCTAACATATCATTGCCGGTATCATTACCAACAGTAGTCCTGTATAATCCAAAATCAGCACAGCTGTATTCATAATCATCTGATACATAGAACCAGCACCACTGCTGTGATACATGCTTTTTATAAGCTGCTGTTTGTACTTCAATTGAAGTGCGGTTTCCCATACGAGAAAGAGGAAGCCTTAAGTTCATGGTAATTTTATTCTCTGTGTACAGATGAAGATAAGTTTTAGGAACATCCCATGTACCATAATTGGATGCTGACTCTGGAAATACAGAGGAATCATTGCTTGTCTCTACTGATTCTGCAACAGCATGAGAGAATAGCATATGACCGCCGTGGCCATATTCTCCATTAAGATCCTGTGTTACTACAACAAGAGGTTTAAATCGTCTTATACATGATGTAGCATAGGATTTAACATCATCATATACGTACTGCTTCTTTGCGGCTTCTAATGTCTGACTGTAAAGGTCAGGAAAATCTCCACATACCGGATAATGCTTTATGCCTGATTCCCACAAACCGTCAAGCTTTTCGTGTTCTCTTATCTTGGCTGATGAAGTGAATTCACACATATATGCTACCTGTACAGCCAGGTTCTGTTCTCCACCATATGTTGCAAGTACACCACCAAGGAAAAGGATTTCGTCATCTGCGTGTGTGGCAAATACAAGAATGTCTGCCTTATCGCATGGGGTTTTCCATGTCTGTACGTCTGCGGGAGCCTGCCCCTGTGAGTATACATGCATATCACAGATAGCTTCGCCTGATGCAAATGTTATGGTCATCTCGGATGTTCCTTCAGGAATATCTATATATTCGTGGAGGAAACCGTTAGTTCCGAAAGTTTCAGTTTTTCCATTGTATGTCAGTGTCCACTCATCAGGTATTAAATCCCATTTGATGTACAGAGAATACATTTTTTCAGAAGAAGTCACATGAATTGTATCCCCAGCTGAAAATGAGGTCTTGGTGTTGTAAGAGCCATCAGTCATCCTGCTTACGCTTCCCTGGTTGGAAAGTGTTATGTCAGGAGTGAGCTCTGCAGCTGATGTTTCTTCTGCCCTGACAGGTGAAGAGAAAACCATAATGCAGAACAATGCGATGAAAACTAAAGCAGCGAGCTTTAGAAAGATACTTTTTGATTTAGTATAGGTCATTGATTCATACCATTCCTTAATATTAATTTTTTTCCTTACTATTATAAACATAATGCACATATACTTTCAACAATTCAGACGGATATGTTATAATAAAAAACAAAAAACTTAAAAGGTTACAGAATATAGATGAGAAAAGATACAGATGCAATGTACAGGCTTGGACTGTATGGAAGCGGAATAGAAAGAATCAAATTAAAAAAAGCAATACAGACGATAGCAAGAATGCCAGGTTCGCAGGCTAAGATTGTAGATATCGGACATGAAGGTTTTGAGGCGGCATGTGAAGCACTTGAGCTTGGCTCGGTTGATATGGCTGTTGTCAGCATGACAGAGCTTATCCGTATGGAAAAGAATGATGATGACCTGCCGGATGGAGTGGTAATATCAGGAGTCTTAAAAAGAGAAGATCCAAGACTTGTTATGGTTAGAAAGAGAAGAACTAAAGACATAGTAGAGAATGCAGTTGTTGTTATTGATTCAGAAAAGTGTATAGAAAAGATAGTGCATATGTATGACGGTATAAGCTGCATAGTTGAACCTGATATAAGAAAATGTTTTGAGAAACTTGATTCAGAAGAATGCGATGCAGTATTTACAACGTTGGAGGATATCAAGGCATCAAAGCTTCATAACAGGCTGTTGTACAGATATACAATCATGGATTATGGAGAATGTGTTCCTGTCCATGGGCAGGGAATATACGCTATGCTGACTAAAGAAAGAAAGGAAGCAGTACGTACAGCAAGAGATATATCACATAAAAGCACAGCGGTATGTTTTGAGATAGAAGATGATATAATTAATAAAGTAATGCAGAATGTGTATGTGAAGACATGTGATGTATATGCAAAGATTAATGGCGACAGACTTGAGATATATGCGGATGTTACCGGAAACAGAGGCAGAGTATGCGTTAATGAAAAAGGGGAGCTTGCCAGCAAGAATGTCTTAACAAGAAAAATAGTAGACAGAATTAGCAAAAATATGTAATAATAGTTAATTGATATATATTATTTATGTTTGAAAAGAGGATATATGGAATTTAAGAAAATCGGTGATAGAAAGTTCCAGTGCAGACTTAATGCAGAGGATCTGGAAGATAACAACATTTCGTTAGATGATTTCTTTAACAATGATGCAGAGAAGATACATGACCTGTTAGAGATTATTATGGAAGAAGCTCAGAAAAATATAGGAGTTACACTTAATGGCGATGTTATGTCATTGCAGTTGGCTCCACTCCCTGATCATTCAATACTTCTTACAGTTTCATCAGGTAAGGATGATTTTGGAAGCATGCTTAAGAGAGTGGGAGAAAGTTTTGACAAGCTGGGGCTGCCAGTAGAAGATCAGATTGAATCTGAAAAAGAAGATGTACCTAATGTTAAGGAAAACACCAGAAAGCCTATAACAGTTAATGCTGGTGTATTCAGAATTGCAGATTTTGGTGATTTTGAACAGTTATGCCAGTCCAGTGCAAGGACATGGGGCGTAACTAATGCTTTATATAAGGATGAAAATGAGAATACATATTATCTTGTATTGCACAAGGGAAGATGTTCAGAAGAAAAGTACAGAAGGCTTCTTAATCTCATATTGGAATATGGTGAGTTTGATTCATCTAAGGAAGAAAGAGCAGCATTTATTAAAGAACATTACAGTGTGATTATAGGCAATAATGCTATCAATGTAGTAAAGAAATACTTGTAATAAAGAATAATGTAGAATAATCATCTGGCTGATGCAGGGTGATGACAGATAAGGAGGCAGCATATGAGATATCCTGAATTCTTATCCGAAGGCGGAACTATAGGCTTCGTTGCACCATCTTTTGGTTGTGCGACGGAGCCTTATAAAACAGCATTCGGAATGACAATTAAAAGATTTGAAAAAGAAGGTTATACAGTAGAACTTGGTCCTAACTGTTATGAGGACAAAGGAATTGGAATAAGCAATACACCGCAGGAATGCGGTAAGGAGCTTACACAGATGTATGAGAGCAATGTCAATGATGTGCTTATATCATGTGGCGGTGGTGAACTGATGTGTGAGATTCTGCCATATGTTGATTTTGACAGGATTAAGGCGGCAAAGCTAAGTGGTATCTTGGATATTCTGATAATACCAACTTCACATTTTTACAGAATACAATTGCTGATACGGCAAGTGTATACGGACCGTGTGCAGGCGCATTTGCAATGAAGGACTGGCATCAGGCGCTTGTGGATACTTTTGATGTGCTTCGTGGAAAAGGCTGTAAGGACAATAACGGAATTGTGGAAAAACAGGTTCACGGATATGACACATGGGAAAGAGAATCTCTAAAGAATGAAGAGAATCCGGCACCCCAGT
The DNA here is from genome assembly GCF_003464165.1 of Eubacterium sp. AM49-13BH. GTDB lineage: Bacteria > Bacillota > Clostridia > Lachnospirales > Lachnospiraceae > Lachnospira. Next base: position 27,521 of record NZ_QSEK01000018.1, read on the forward strand.
ACAATCTTACGGAGAAGAAAGTCTTAAGAAAATATATTGGTGAGAGTGAGTGTGACAAGGAGATCGCATTTGAAGGAAGACTTGTCGGCGGATGCATGGATTGTCTTGTTAATCTTACGGGTACAAGCTTTGACAAGGTTAAAGAGTTCAATGAAAGATACGCAGCTGACGGGATTATATGGTTCTTAGAGAGCTGTGATTTGAATGTATTTGCAATCAGAAGGGCTATGTGGCAGATGGATAATGCCGGATGGTTTAAGAATGTGAAGGGATTCCTCATAGGAAGACCGCTGTGCTACGGACAGGAAATGATGGGGCTTGACCAGTACAGTGCAGTTACAGGTATTGCGGCAAAGTATAATGTGCCGGTTATAATGGACTGTGATTTTGGCCATCTTTCACCTTCAATGCCGTTAGTAAGCGGGGCATATACACGGGTTAAGGTTAAGGATAACGACCTTTTGCTTAATTACCGTTTCTGTTAATAATAACGATTGAAAAACACACTTTAATAGGGTAAAATGTTAAAATGACTATTAATAATACCTGTTATATCAGGGATAAGATAAGGAGAAAACAATGGGTAGGATATTTAAGTTTGATAAAGATGTTGATACAGATCAGATTATTGCGTCACAGTATCTTTTGTTCCCGACAATTGATGACATGAAGAGTCATACATTTGAATCATTAGACTCTGATTTTGCTTCTGCCGTAAAGCCGGGAGATTTCGTTGTTGCAGATGACAACTTTGGATGTGGTTCATCAAGAGAGCAGGCACCAAGCGTACTTAAGGCATTAGGTGTCAAGGCAGTAATTGCCAAATCATTTGCAAGAATATTCTATCGTAATGCTATTAATATAGGACTTCCTGTTATTGTATGTAAGGAACTCCATGACGAAGTTAATGCAGGGGACGAATGTGAGCTTTCATTAGAAGATGGAATTATCACTGTTAATGGAAAGACTTATACATGTACTAAGCTTCCAGCCAAGATGCAGGCTATTCTTAATCAGGGTGGTCTTATTGCATCACTTAATGGTGAGAAAGAAGAGTCTGAGAGTGCAGCTGTAACAGCAGACGAGGCAAAGCATGGCATGACTATTGCAGAGAAGATTATCGCAAGGGCAGCAGGTCTTTCACAGGTTAAGGCCGGTGATATTGCTACTGTCACTCTTGACAGACTCATGAGTAATGATGGAACAACACATCTTACTATCGGTATGTATGAGAAGTTGAAGAATCCTCATATTGCTGACAAGGATAAGCTTGTATGGATTGTAGACCACAATATTCCATCAGACAGCCCTAAGACAGCAGCTTCACAGAAGAAGATGAGAGATTTTGCCAAGGCTAATGATATTAAGTTCTACGAGGGTGAGGGCGTATGTCATCAGGTTATGATGGAGAATCATGTAGTACCTGGTGAGCTTATATTTGGAGCAGACAGCCATACTTGTGCATATGGTGCGTTAGGTGCATTTGGTACAGGTGTCGGTTGTACAGATTATCTGTATGCAATGGTTACAGGAACATCATGGGTAATGGTTCCGGGTACATTAAGATTCAATCTTAGGGGAAAGCTTAATGACGGAGTGTATGCAAGAGATGTAATACTTTCTATTATTGGAAAGATTGGTGCTAACGGTGCTAACTATAAAGCAATGGAATTTGCAGGAGAAGGTTTACACAGCCTTTCAATGGCAGACAGAATATCAATATGTAACCTCTGCGTAGAGGCAGGTGCTAAGACTGCACTCATGGAAGTTGATGATGTTGCAATGGATTATCTTAAGGAGCATGGCAGAGAGCCAAAGGCATGCTTTACATCAGATGATGATGCAGTATTTGAGCAGGTTTATGATATTGACCTTTCAACAATACAGCCAATCGTTGCAAAGCCACATTTTGTTGACAATGTAGTTCCGGCTAAGGAATCACTTGGTGTAAAGATTGATGAAGCATTTCTTGGTTCATGTAACAATGGACGAATCGAGGATTTAAGAGTTGGCGCAGCAATCATCAAAGGGAAAAAGGTTGCTCCAAAGGTAAGATTTCTTGTAGTTCCTGCAAGCCGTTCGGTATATCTTCAGGCTATGAAAGAGGGACTCCTTGATATATTCATGGACGCAGGTGCGATTGTTATGAATCCTAACTGCTCTGTATGCTGGGGCAGCTGTCAGGGTGTTATCGGTGAGGGTGAGACTCTTATCAGCACAGGTACACGAAACTTCAAGGGACGTGCAGGACATAAGGATTCTTTCGTATATCTTGCTTCAGCGGCAACTGTTACAGCATCAGCAATTAAGGGCGAGATAGCAACAGCAGACATGGTATAAGATAAGGATTTAACTTCAAAGGAGTAATTATGAACGAGAAATTTAGCGGTAAAGTATGGGTGCTTGGTGATGACATTGATACAGATATCATTATTCCTACAGAGTACCTCGCATTAAAGACAGTAGAAGATATGAAGCCATATGCATTTTCGCCATTAAGACCAGAACTTGCAGGTCAGATTAAGCCGGGCGACATCATTGTTGCAGGAAAGAACTTTGGTTGTGGTTCATCAAGAGAGCAGGCACCTGAAGTTATTAAGGCATTAGGTATTAAATGTGTTATTGCCAAATCATATGCAAGAATATTCTTCAGAAATTCTATTAATAACGGACTTCTCCTTATAGAGAATGCAGACCTTCACGACGCAGTTAAAGAAGGCGATACTATTGATGTTGAAGTAAATGCACAGATTACACACAATGGAAAGGCATATCCTATTGCTTCACTTCCTGATAATCTTGTGGATATACTTAATGCAGGCGGACTTGTTAAGGCAATGAGAAAGCTTAACGGTCTTGACTAAGACAGGGAGAGGTAAGAATAATGGGACATACAATTATTGAGAAGATTATTGGAAAGAATATTGGCAGGGAAGTAAAGCCGGGAGATATCGTAACTGTTAATGTTGACAGAGTAATGATTCATGATATTTTCATTCCATTTGTTAAAGAAAAATTCGAGGAAATGGGATTCACTAAGATATGGGACCCTGATAAGGCTGTTCTTATATATGACCATCTTGTTCCAGCAAGTCAGGTTGATGATACAAGACATTTCCGTATTGGTAATGAATTTGTGGAAAAATACGGAATGAAGAATATCCACCGTTCAGACGGAATCTGCCATCAGTTAATGACAGAGGCAGGTTATGTAAAGCCGGGAGATATCGCATTTGGTACAGACAGCCACACAACAACATACGGCTGTGTTGGTGCATTTTCATCAGGTATCGGATATACAGAGATGGCAAGTGTATTAGGAACAGGCAAAATGTGGGTTAAAGTTCCACAGACTATCAAGGTAACAGTTAATGGAAAGCTTCCTGAAAATGTGCTTTCAAAGGATATCATATTAAGACTTATCGGTGACCTTGGAGCAGATGGCGCAACTTATCAGGCACTTGAATTCACAGGTTCAACAATTGACGAGATGAGCGTTGCAAGCCGTATGACTATGTCTAACATGGCTATTGAAGCCGGTGCCAAATGTGCTCTTTTTACACCAGATGAAAAGACAGCAGAGTACTGTAATGTAGAACTTACAGATGAATTAAAGGATTTAAAGGGAGATGCGGATGCAGTATATGCAAGAGAGATTACATATAATGCAGAGGATTTAGTTCCGGTTCTTGCATGTCCTTCACAGGTAGATAACATCAAGCCTGTTACAGAGCTTGCCGGAACAGCAGTAGATCAGGTATTCATCGGTTCATGTACTAATGGAAGATTAGAGGATCTTCAGTGTGCAGCAGCTATTCTTAAAGGTAAGAAGGTTGCACCATTTGTCAAGTTAATAGTTACTCCTGCAAGCCGCAAGATATATAAAGAAGCTCTTGCAGACGGAACACTTGAGACACTTGTTGAAGCCGGAGCAATTGTTACACATCCAGGATGCGGATTATGCTGTGGACGAACAGGCGGAATTCTTACTGACGGAGAGGTAGTTGTTGCAACTAACAACAGAAACTTCCTTGGAAGAATGGGAACAAGCAAGGTTAAGATATTCCTTGCGTCTCCAGCTACAGCGGCAGCAAGTGCTATTGCTGGAAAGATTGTGGAGGCTTAAAAACAGACAGAATGTAATTTGTTATTATAAAGTATTGTTTTTGCACAGATGTCTGTTGTATAATATTAAAAGCCTACGACTTTTTCGCAGGCACACTATATTAATTATGAGGTGTATTAAAGATGAGTATGTTCTACAGAAGTACTAGAGACGACAGTGTTAAGGTTACTGCATCACAGGCTATATTAAAGGGGCTTGCAGCAGACGGAGGACTTTTTGTACCAGAGAGTATTCCATCATTAGATAAAAGCTTAGAAGAATTATCTAAGATGACTTATAAAGAAGTTGCTTATGAAGTTATGAAGCTTATGCTTGATGATTTCACAGAGGAAGAACTTAAGAGCTGTATAGACAGAGCTTATGATTCTAAGTTTGATACAGAAGAGATGACTCCGCTTGTTAAAGTTGAAGATGAGTATTTTCTTGAACTTTTCCACGGTGCTACAATAGCATTCAAGGATATGGCACTTTCTATCCTTCCACATCTTCTTACAACTTCTGCTAAGAAGAACAATGTTAAGAATGAAATTGTTATTCTTACAGCTACATCTGGAGATACAGGAAAGGCTGCTTTAGCTGGATTTGCTAATGTTCCGGGAACTAAGATTATTGTATTCTATCCTAAGAACGGTGTAAGCCCAATTCAGGAGAAGCAGATGGTTACACAGAAGGGCGACAATACATATGTAATTGGAATCAAAGGTAACTTTGATGATGCACAGACTGGTGTTAAGAACATTTTCTCTGATAAGGAATTAGAGAAGGTTATGAACGATGCCGGATTCCAGTTCTCATCAGCTAATTCAATCAATATCGGAAGACTTGTTCCACAGATTGTTTATTATGTATATGCATATGCCAAGTTATTAGCTAATGGCGAGATTAAGGATGGCGAGAAGATAAATGTAGTTGTTCCTACAGGTAACTTCGGTAATATCTTAGCTGCATTTTACGCTAAGAATATGGGACTTCCTATTAATAAGTTCATATGTGCATCTAATGAGAATAAGGTATTATATGACTTCTTTACAACAGGTGAGTATGACAGAAACAGAGAGTTCGTTCTTACAACCTCACCATCTATGGATATCCTTATCTCAAGCAACCTTGAGAGACTTATATACAGAATTGCTGGCAATAATGCAGCTAAGAATGCAGAATTTATGGCATCATTAAAGTCAGAAGGAAAGTACAAGATTACAGAAGAGATGAAGGCACAGTTAGCTGACTTCTATGGCAATTATGCTACAGAGGCAGAGGATGCTGCTACAATCAAGAAGATATATGAAGATTGTGGATACGTAATCGATACACATACATCAGTTGCTGCAACTGTATATGATAAGTACAGAAAAGAAACTGGTGATACAACTAAGACAGTTATTGCTTCAACAGCAAGTCCATATAAGTTTACAAGAAGCGTTATGAATGCTATTGATTCTAAGTATGATTCAATGGGAGATTTCGAGCTTGTAGACGAGCTTAGCAAGATAAGCAATGTCAAAGTTCCTAACGCAATTGAAGAAATCAGAACAGCACCAGTTCTTCATGATACTGTATGTGATTCTGACAAGATGTGTGATGAAGTAAAGAAGATTCTTGGAATCTAATATATATAATATAGACTTGAGTATGCAATATACCGGCTTCAGAGTCAGATGTGAAATGCTGACTTTGAAGCCGGTTTTTTGGACTTCATTCGTGCATCACTTCGCTTTAACGTCCAATCCGACATGTTGTAACAGAAGTCCAAAATGAGTACCCTCAAGCGAGCCACATATTGACAATGTTAGATTCTGTTCATCAAGTTTATAAATTATTTATAGAAAAAAGAAATATTGTTGTTGACATCATGTAAGGGTAGTGATATCTTAAATGTATCGATATTAGCACTCCAATCTAATGAGTGCTAACAAGATGAAAGGAGAGGATGCCATGGAGACGGATGGACGACTGGATGACCGTAAGGTTAAGATACTTAAAGCTGTTATTCAGAATTATCTTGATACCGGAGAACCGGTTGGCTCAAGAACGATTTCCAAGCTGACTGATTTACAGTTAAGTTCAGCAACTATAAGGAATGAGATGGCAGACTTAGAAGAGCTTGGCTACATTGTACAGCCACATACCTCTGCTGGAAGAATTCCAACTGATAAGGGTTACAGATTATATGTTGACGATTTAATGGCCCAGAAAGAGGAAGAGATATCCTTAAGAGAACAGCAGGTTGGTGATAAAGAGAAAGAACTTGATTCTATGAAGGATGCCTTATCAGAGAAGGTAGACAGAGTAGAGGAGCTTCTTCAGAATGTAGCAAAGGTTCTGGCGAATAATACTAATTATGCCACGATGATAACAACTCCTAAGGTAACTGGTAATAAGTTAAGATTTGTTCAGCTTTCACAGCTTGAACCGAATAAGCTTCTTGCTGTTATTGTTATGGAAGGTAATCTTATAAGGAACAAGGTTATAACTATCAGCGAGGATATTTCACCAGAGAATCTTCTGAAGCTTAATCTTCTTCTTAATACAACACTTACAGGTCTTACATTGCAGGAGATGCATCTGGGACTTATATCCAAGATGGAGAGTCAGGCAGGTGAGCATATAGGTATTGTTAAAGAAGTGTTAGATGCGATAGTTGAGACTATAAGTAAGGCTGACGACCTGAAGATATACACAAGCGGTGCAACTAACATATTCAAGTATCCGGAGCTTAGTGATTCCGGGAAAGCAAGTGAGCTTATATATGCTTTGGAGGAAAAGCAGGGCTTGTCTGGACTTGTTAATGACAAGGATGGTTCAGATGAGACTGAAGATGATAACCACGGCATTCAGGTATATATAGGAAATGAAACACCAGTTGAATCCATGAAGGACTGTAGTGTGGTAACAGCCACATATGAATTGCAGGATGGAATGAAGGGAACAATTGGTATTATTGGACCGAAGCGTATGGATTATGAAAAGGTTGTTGATACCTTAAAAGAGATGCAGACGCATTTGGATGATGTATTTAAGAAAACTTAGGAAAGGTTGGTATGGAAGTGTCAAAGGATATAAAGAAAAAGAAATCAGAAGAGACAGTTCAGGATGAAGTAAAGAATCAGGAGACTGATGCTAAGAAAGAAGAAGCCTGCAATTGCGAATCAGAATGTAAGGCTGATGAAAGTCAGAATGCATGTGAAGCTGATGAATCAGACAAGGCCGAGGCACAGGATGAGAGCACTGAGAGCTCTAAGAAGAAGGATCCTAAGGATGCAGTTATAGAAGAACTTCAGGACAGAGTAAAGAGGCAGATGGCTGAGTTTGATAATTTCAGAAAGAGAACAGAGAAAGAGAAATCTACTATGTTCGAGATGGGAGCCTCAGATATCATTAAGAAGCTTTTACCTATTGTTGATAATTTCGACAGAGGATTTAAGAGTGTGACAGATGAGGAACTTGAAACTCCATTCGCTAAGGGAATGGATATGGTTCACAAGCAGCTTTTAAAGATGCTTGAGGATGCAGATGTTAAGCCTATTGAAGCTTTAGGCGGTGAGTTCAATCCAGATTTCCACAATGCAGTAATGCATGTTGATGATGATTCAGTTGGAGAGAACATCGTAGTTGAAGAGTTTGAGAAGGGCTACACATACAGAGACCAGGTTATAAGACACAGCATGGTCAAGGTTGCTAACTAGCGATAAGCCAGAAAGCATATGTAACACAAGGTATTAATCAATTTAATTATAGAAAGGACATTTTATCATGGGAAAGATTATTGGTATTGATTTAGGTACAACTAATTCTTGCGTAGCTGTAATGGAAGGTGGTAAGCCAGTTGTTATCGCTAACGCAGAAGGTTTAAGAACTACTCCTTCAGTAGTTGCATTTTCAAAAACAGGAGAGAGACTTGTAGGTGATCCTGCAAAGCGTCAGGCAGTTACTAATGCTGATAAGACAATCTCTTCTATCAAGAGACATATGGGTACAGATTACAAGGTTGAGATTGATGGAAAGAAATATACTCCACAGGAAATCTCAGCTATGATTTTACAGAAGTTAAAGTCAGATGCAGAGAACTACCTTGGTGAGAAGGTTACAGAGGCAGTTATAACAGTTCCTGCTTACTTCAACGATGCACAGCGTCAGGCTACTAAGGATGCTGGTAAGATTGCAGGTCTTGATGTAAAGCGTATCATCAACGAGCCTACAGCAGCAGCTTTAGCTTATGGTCTTGATAATGAGCATGAGCAGAAGATTATGGTTTACGATTTAGGTGGTGGTACATTCGATGTGTCTATTATCGAAATCGGTGATGGTGTAATTGAAGTTCTTGCTACAGCTGGTAATAACAAGCTTGGTGGTGATGATTTCGATAATGCTGTTACACAGTATATGTTAAATGATTTCAAGGCCAAGGAAGGTGTGGACCTTTCTAAGGATACAATGGCTCTTCAGAGACTTAAGGAAGCAGCTGAGAAGGCTAAGAAGGAACTTTCAAGCACAACTCAGACAGAAATCAACCTTCCTTATATCACAGCTACAGCTGAAGGACCAAAGCACTTTGAGATGACTCTTACAAGAGCTAAATTCGATGAATTAACACATGACCTTGTAGAAAAGACTGCAGAGCCAGTTAAGAATGCACTTTCAGATGCAGGTCTTACAGCTTCAGAGCTTTCAAAGGTATTATTAGTTGGTGGTTCTACAAGAATCCCTGCTGTACAGGATAAGGTTAAGTCATTAACAGGACATGAGCCAAGCAAGACTCTTAACCCAGATGAGTGCGTAGCTATCGGTGCTTCTATTCAGGGTGGTAAGTTAGCTGGTGATGCAGGTGCTGGTGATATCCTTCTTCTTGATGTAACACCACTTTCACTTTCAATCGAGACAATGGGTGGTATTGCTACAAGACTTATTGAGAGAAATACAACTATTCCTACAAAGAAGAGCCAGATTTTCTCTACAGCTGCTGATAACCAGACAGCCGTTGATATCAACGTTGTACAGGGTGAAAGACAGTTTGCCAGAGATAACAAGTCACTTGGACAGTTCAGACTTGATGGTATCCCTCCAGCAAGAAGAGGTGTTCCACAGATTGAAGTTACATTTGATATCGATGCCAATGGTATTGTAAATGTATCTGCTAAGGACCTTGGAACAGGTAAGGAACAGCACATCACAATTACTGCTGGTTCTAACATGTCTGATGAAGATATCGATAAGGCAGTTAAGGAAGCTGCTGAGTTCGAGGCTCAGGATAAGAAGCGTAAGGATGCTATTGATGCACGTAACGAAGCTGATTCAATGGTATTCCAGACACAGAAGGCTATGGATGAGGCAGGCGACAAGCTTGATGCTTCTGACAAGGCTGCAGTTGAGACTGACCTTAATGCATTAAAGGCACTTGTTGATGGTTCTGACCCAGAAAACATGACAGATGCACAGGTTGATGAAATCAAGGCTGCCAAGGAAAAACTTATGGAAAGCGCTCAGAAGCTTTTCGCTAAGTTATATGAGTCACAGCAGGCTGCTGGTGGTGCAGGCCCAGACATGGGAGCAGGTGCAGGTCCTGATATGGGTGCAGGTGCTTCTAATGGTTCAGCTCCATACGGTGATGATGTAGTTGATGGAGATTACAAAGAGGTTTAATTGTCAGTAATAACTGACTGGAATAAGGACTGCATGGGGTGTAAACTCCGTGCAGTTTCTGTTGATTAAATAAGAAAGAGGAAGCAATCATGGCAGATAAGAGAGATTATTATGAAGTCCTTGGCGTGCCTAAGGATGCCGATGACGCTGCTATTAAGAAAGCATACAGACAACTTGCAAAGAAATATCATCCTGATATGAATCCGGGGGATAAAGAAGCTGAAATAAAATTCAAAGAGGCTTCTGAAGCTTATGCGGTGTTAAGCGATGCTGAAAAGAGAAGACAGTATGACCAGTTTGGCCATGCCGCATTTGAAGGCGGAGCAGGTGGAGCTGGAGCAGGTGGCTTCGATTTCGATTTTGGTGACATGGGAGATATTTTCGGAGATCTTTTTGGAGGTATGTTTGGCGGCGGAAGCAGGCGAAACAGCAATGGACCAAGAAGAGGTGCTGATGTAAGAGTTAATGTAAGAATTACATTTGACGAGTCAGTAAGGGGAACAACCAAGAAGATAGATGTTACATTAAAGGATGAGTGCTCAAGCTGTCACGGTACAGGAGCTAAGCCTGGTACATCACCAGAGACCTGTAGCAAATGTGGTGGTCGTGGACAGGTAACTTTCACACAGCAGTCATTCCTTGGAATGGTAAGAAGCCAGCAGCCATGTCCTGACTGTCATGGAACTGGTAAGATAATTAAGGAGAAGTGTCCGGATTGTTACGGAACAGGATATATAAGCAGCAAGAAGACTATTGAAGTCAATATCCCAGCAGGTATCGATAATGGTCAGTGCGTACGTATACAGGGCAAAGGTGAGCCGGGAGTTAATGGCGGACCAAGAGGTGACCTCTTAGTTGCTGTTATTATCTCAGCAAGCACAGAATTTGAAAGAGACGGATACAATATATTCTCTAATGTTGTAATAAGCTATCCAACAGCGGTACTTGGCGGTGAAATCAAGGTTAAGACTGTTGATGGAGAAGTATTGTACGAAGTTAAGCCGGGAACAGCATCAGGTACAAGAGTAAGACTTAAAGGCAAAGGTATGCCAAGTGTAAGAAATGCAGCACAGAGAGGCGACCATTATATCACTTTAATAGTTGATATTCCTACAAAGCTTAATCAGGAGCAGAAGGATGCACTTATGGCATATGAAAAGGCACTTACAGGTAATGAAAGACACAGTAAGAAGAAAGGTTTTTTCGGTAAATAAATACTATAGCTTACATATGTAATGTAAGTTTACACTCACCCCACAATGTGGTAAAATCCTACATTGTGGGGTATTATATTTATATGTATAATTCCTTATTGTAAAGATTGGAGATTAAAGCAGTAATATGAATTTAGAGACAAGATATAACGAACTTAATAAAGATTACGGTGCATATGAGCTTGTGAACATTGAAAAGCTTAATGACCTTAATTCTGTAGGACTTTTATTAAAGCATAAGAAATCAGGTGCAAGGGTTGCAATTATTTCTAATGATGACGATAACAAAGTATTTTCTATAGGTTTTAAGACACCACCAGATAATGACACAGGAATGCAGCATATAATTGAACATTCTACCTTGTGTGGTTCAAGAAAATATCCGGTTAAAGACCCATTTGTAGAATTATGCAAGGGTTCTCTTAACACATTTCTTAATGCAATGACATATCCGGATAAGACGGTATATCCTGTTGCAAGCTGCAATATGCAGATTTCAAGAATATTATGGATGTCTATATGGATGCGGTATTCTATCCTGCAATGTATGAGCATGAGGAGATATTCAAGCAGGAAGGCTGGCATTATGAGCTTGAAGATGTAGATGGAGAGCTTGCTTATAACGGAGTTGTATTTAATGAGATGAAGGGCGTGTATTCTTCAGCAGATGATGTGCTTTCAAGATATACATTTGTATCACTCTTCCCTGATTCTGAATACAAGAATGAATCCGGTGGTGACCCTGAGGTTATACCTCAGCTTAAGTATGAGGATTTCATTAAGTATCACAAGGAATATTATCATCCTGTGAACAGTTATATCTATCTGTACGGAGATATTGATGTTGATGAGAGGCTTGAATATCTTGATAATGAATATCTCTCAGCTTTTGATAAGAACGATGTTAATATAGATGCTGAGGTAACTTTCCAGAAAGCATTTGATGCACCTAAGTATGAGACAAGAGAGTATGCAATTACAGATGATGAGCCAGAGGAGGATAACACTTATCTTTCTTACAATGTTGTTATCGGAACATCAACAGACCCTGTAAGCTACCTTGCATTACAGATTCTTGATTATGCACTTATCATGGCACCGGGGGCTCCGCTTAAGCAGGCACTTATTGACGCAGGAATTGGAACAGATGTGTACAGTGTGTTAGAGACTTCTGTGTACCAGCCGGTGTATTCAATTATTACTAAGAATGCGAATGAAAGTGACAGAGACAGATTCATAAAGGTTGTTGAAGACACGCTTTCTGATATTGTTAAGAACGGTCTTAGCAAGAGAATGGTTAAGGCAGGAATCAACTATTACGAATTCAAATACAGAGAAGCTGATTTCGGTCCATATCCAAAGGGACTTATGTATTATCTCACAATGATGGACAGCTGGCTTTATGATGAGAATAAACCGTTTGTTCATGTTGAGGCAGGAGAAACATTTGAAATAATCAAGAAGAATGCTGAGAATGGTTTCTTCGAGAAATTCATTGAAGATAATATTATAGGTAATAATCATGAGGTAGTGTTAAGCCTTGTTCCAAAGCATGGACTTGCAGAGAAGAAGGAAGCTAAAGAAGCAGAGAAGCTTGCAAAATATAAGGCAACACTTTCAAGGGAAGAGCTGGAAGAGCTTGTTAAGCAGACAAAGGCATTAAAGGAATATCAGGATACTCCTTCAAGCCAGAAGGATCTTGAGAAGATTCCACAGCTTGAGTTAAAGGATATCACAAGAGAGCCGGCTAAGTTATATATTGACCCTAAGAAGACTGGCGGTGTTGATGTAATCCACCACAATATGTTCACTAATGGAATTGCATATATAATGATGTGCTACGACTGTAAGAATGTGCCTGATGAACTGCTTCCATATATCGGACTTTTAAGCTCGGTTCTTGGACTTATGGATACTGAAAAGTACACATATACAGAGCTGACTAATGAAATTAATATTAACTGTGGTGGAATCTCAACTGATGCTGCAATATACACAGATAATAAGGATTTTGACAAATGTACTATCATGTATGAGGTTAAGGGTAAGGTTCTCTATGACAATATCCAGTTCGTCCTTGATATGATGAATGAAATTATATATAAGACAAAGTTCTCAGATTATAAGAGACTTAAGGAGATAATTGCGAAGCTTAAGTCAAGAATGGAAAGCACAATGACAAGTGCAGGACATTCAACAGCAATGCTTGCAGGTATGGCACAGTTCTCAAGAAATGCATATTATTCTAACGAGATGAGAGGATATGGGTTCTATGAGCTTATACAGAAGCTTGACTCACAGTTTGATGAGCTTAAGGAAGATATCGCAGATAAGTTAAGCAAGCTTGTCGATTATATATTCCACAAAGAGAATATTATTGTCAGTTTTACTGCTGATGATAAGGGATATGATGCATTTGCACCTGCTTTCGGAAAGTATGCGGAAGGATTGAAAAAATCGGACATGCCAGCATGCGAAAGAAAGTACACACCTGCAAATGTCAAGACAGGATATAGTTCAGCTTCACAGGTCCAGTATGTTGCAAGATGTGGTAACTTCAGAGATGGAGGATATGAATACACAGGAGCATTAAGAGTGCTTAAGGTTATATTCTCATATGATTATCTCTGGATTAATGTAAGAGTTAAAGGCGGCGCATACGGCTGCATGAGCGGTTCTTATAGAAACGGTGACATGTATATGGTTTCTTACAGAGACCCTAACTTAAGAAAGACTAACGAGATATATGAAAATGCAGCAGACTATCTTGAACATTTTGATGTAAGCGACAGAGACATGGTCAAGTTCATAATCGGAACAATCGGTGATATAGACACACCTATGAATCCGGCAGCAAAGGGAACAAGATCATTTGGCGCATACATCTGTAACACAGATTATGAATCACTTAAGGCAGAAAGGGCACAGGTTCTTGACTGTAATGTGGAAAGAATAAGAGAGCTTGCACCACTTGTAAGATGTGCAATGGATGAGAATTATTTCTGCGTTGTGGGAAGCAGCAAGGAAATTAATAAAGAGAGTGAGCTTTTTGATAAGATACAGCCACTTATCAAGGTGCAGGGATAATAGAAAGGAAGAATTTATGAATTTAGATGAGATGCTTGCAGCCAGCGGAATTACCGGTGGTGCTAAGGCAGAGAACACAAGAACTAAGACAGGCTTTGTAACATTTATAGGAAGACCTAATGTTGGTAAGTCAACACTTATGAATCAGATAATCGGACAGAAGATTGCGATTACTTCTAACAAGCCTCAGACTACAAGAAACAGAATACAGACTGTATACACTGATGAGCGTGGACAGATTGTTTTCGTTGATACTCCGGGTATCCACAAGGCTAAGAACAAGCTTGGTGAATACATGGTTGGTGCGGCAGAGAAGACAATCAGTGAGGTTGACCTTATATGCTGGCTTGTTGAGCCTACAACACATCTTGGAGCTGCCGAGGAGCATATCGTTGAGAAACTTAAAGAATGTAAAACTCCTATAGTTCTTGTTATCAATAAGACTGACACAATCAAGAAAGAGGAGATTCTTCCGGTTATTGACTGCTACAGAAAGGAACTTGATTTCGTTGATATTGTTCCTGTATGCGCAAGAAACGGCAATAATGTTGACGACCTGCTTGATGTTATATTTTCACATCTTGATTATGGTCCGATGTACTATGATGAAGATACAGTAACAGACCAGCCAATGAAGCAGATTGTTGCAGAGCTTATAAGAGAGAAGGCACTTCATGCATTAAATGACGAGATTCCACACGGAATCGCGGTTGTTATTGACAGCTTCAAGGAAAGAAGAAATGCAAGAGGTCCTATAACAGATATCGACGCTACTATCATATGCGAAAGAGATTCTCACAAAGGAATTATTATTGGCAAGGGCGGCGAAATGCTTAAGAAAATCGGAACTAATGCAAGATATGAGATTGAGAAGCAGCTTGACATGAAAGTTAATCTTAAGCTATGGGTAAAAGTTAAGAAGGAATGGCGCGACAGTGATATTCTTCTTAAGAACTTTGGATATGACAAGAAGAAGGACAAATAATATACATGACAGGAGGGTGCGATGGCGGAGGTTACTACTGTTACAGGCATGATACTTTCCGCCATGCCTGTCGGAGAATATGACAGAAGACTGGTTATACTGACTAAGGAATATGGCAAGATAACTGTATTTGCGAAAGGTGCGAGAAAGCCTAACAGCGCGCTGATTGGTGTTACGAGAAGCTTTATATTCGGAACATTTGAGGTGTACCGTGGACGCGAATCATATACGATGTATAAAGCATCGGCGAAGGAGTACTTTGAAAATGTGGTAAATGATCTTAATGCCGTAGCTACGCATGCTATTTTGCTGAGATTGCAGATTATTATGGCAGAGAGAATCTTGATGCATCAGAAATGATTAATCTGCTTTATATCACTCTAAAGGCATTGGGCAGAGGTGCTGTCAGCCATGAACTTATAAGATTCATATATGAGATAAGAATGATTGCGGTCAACGGTGAATGTCCGGATTTCTTCACATGTCACGAATGCGGAAGAGAAGATAATCTGTATGTGTATTCATATTCAAGAAACGGACTATGCTGTAAGAATTGTGCTGCAAATGTATATGATGGAATTACACTTTCGGGCTCAACGGTATATACACTCCAGTATATTGTTACAACACAGCTTAACAGGCTGTATTCATTCACCGTTACCAAAGAAGTCCAGGAAGAATTAAGGCTTGTTGTAAACAGGCTGGAAAGCATTGTATTTGATAAAGAATTTAAGTCGAAGGAAATGCTTAATCTGACCATATAAATATTACACAAACTGGCTATGTTATCATATGCCAGTTTTTTGTATATTAAGGAATAAAGATTTTATGCAACATTCAGACGAAAGGAGAGACAATATGCCAGAGAATAATGTGTCTCATAATAACCAGAAGAAAATAGCAGCAATTAATGATTATTCTGGTTTTGGAAGATGTTCTATTGCGGTTGAGCTGCCTGTTATATCAGCAATGAAGATTCAGTGCTGTCCAATGCCTACATCGATATTTTCTAATCATACAGGCTTTGACAGCTTTTATTTTAAAGATTTCACAGAGAATATGCCGCCTTATATGGCAGAGTGGAAGAAGTTAAACCTTAAATTTGATGGAATTGTAACAGGGTTTTTAGGCTCGCATAATCAGATTGCAATTGTTGAAGAATTTTTCAAGAATTTCAAGACAGAAGATAATATTGTTGTTATTGACCCGGTTATGGGTGATTACGGAAATCTGTATCCGACATATACTGATGAGACATGCCAGGAGATGAAGAAGCTTGTAAAATATGCAGATATTCTTACACCGAACCTCACAGAGGCATGTATTTTAACTGACGAGCCATACAGACCAGATTATTCTAATGATGAGCTTAAGAAAATTGCAAAGAAACTTGTTGCAATGGGACCATCCAAGATTGTTATAACTGGAATCCAGCGGGGCCAGTATATTGGTAATTACTGTTATGAAAAGAACAGGGAAGATTATCTTATTAAGACTATGAAAGTCGGAACACAGCGCTCCGGAACAGGAGATATATTTGCATCAATAATAGCTGCAGACGCTGTCAATGGTGTGAATTTCCACGAGTCAGTAAGAAAGGCATCTACATTCATAAAAAAATGTATACTCAAGGCTATAGAGATGGATATTCCACTGACGGACGGTGTGCCGTTTGAGGAACTGCTGAGTACGTTGAAATAAGTGGTTGGAGTGTGAGAATATGTGTCATGCGAGCTGAAGTGTCATGTGAGCTGAAGTGTCATGTGAGCTGATACGTCGTGTGAGCTGATGCGCCGTGTGAGCTGATGTGTCGTAGCTTTTCGCAAATCACGGTGCTGGCGGCGCGGAGAATTGGACGTTGAAGTAGCGGGAAGGCACGAGGAAGTCCAAAATTGTGCTGGCGGTGCGGCGGATTGGACGTTGAAGTAGCTGGAAGGTACGAGAAAGTCCAAAAAGGAGGCCGAAGTGTGACGGATTGGACGTTGAAGAGGCGGGAAGGCATGAGGAAGTCCAAAAAGGAAGCCGAAGCGTGGCGGATTGGACGTTGAAGCGAGGAGAAGGTAAGATGAAGTCCAAAAGGGAAGTCGAAGCGTGGCAGATTGGACGTTGAAGCGGGGAGAAGGTATGATGAAGTCCAAAAAGGCAGGAGAGGAGAAATATAATGGGAATGGTGTATTTTACAAGGCATGGTCAGACTGTCTGGAATGTCGAGAACAAGATATGTGGTGCAACAGATTCACCACTCACAGATTTAGGCCATGAACAGGCAATAGAGTTAGGAAAGAAGATCCTTGCAGAAGGAATACAGATAGATGAAATCCTGTATTCGCCACTTATAAGAGCGAAAGCTACAGCACTTCATGTATCTGAGATTACAGGAATACCAGCGCGCGAAGAGATAAGACTTAAGGAACAGAATTTCGGTAAATACGAATCAACACCAAGAGATGGAGAAGAATTTGCAAAAGCCAAATGCAACTTTATATGTAGTTTTGATGGAGGAGAGACAATGCTTCATCTTGCACAGCGTATATATATCTGCTTGATGATATAAAGGCACAGCCTGATAAAACATACCTTTTGGTTGCACATAATGGAATTGCAAGAATGGTAAAGTCATATTTTGAAGATATGGGGAACGAGGAGTTTTCGGTGTTTAAGATAAAGAATTGCGAGATATTGGAGTTCGAGTTGTGACATACGGGAGGTTGTGGCAGACGGACGCTGTGGGCGGGGGATAGTGTCATTTTCAGACACGCTCCCGCTCGGTGGAAAACGCAGCTGTACTAAATTCGCTGGTTAGCCGCATAAAATGCGGCTTCCAGCTCATTAAGTGCAGGCGTTTTCCAACGGTCTGAAACTAACACTATCCACCCGCCCGCCGCTCCCGATGCCGCCGCTCCCGATGCCGCCGCTCCCGATGTCGCAAGCTCATCGGGGGACTTCCGGAGGGGTGTGTGACCGTGACGGGGATTGAATGAAGGCTTACCTCAAAATTTTCGCAGACCCAGGTAAGCGAAGCGATACCATCAGGTGTTAGTTTTGGGATTGTAAGAGGCAGGGAGAGAGTCAGCGGGGTTAATTGTGTATATTTCCTGGAGCAGACCGTTGGAAAACGTCGGCACTTAACGAGGCGTGGGAGCCGCCTTTGACGGCTGCCACGGGCGAGTTTAGTACCGCTACGTTTTTTATCGAGCGGGAGCGGGGCTGCGGAAGGAAATATGCCAATTAACCCGGCGTCCGTTCTCCCTTCCCCCTCTCATAATCACCCAAACTAAAACACAATACCCCCTAGACCACATCATTTCTTTGAGCTATAATCAAACCCGGCTGGGAAAGCCAATGAATTGTATAGGGAAAGAAAGGCAGTAATATGTTTAACAAATCATACATTAAAAAGGCTGCAGCGATAGCAGCAGTAATACTTGCGGCAACAGCACTTCCGGTTAATATGGCAAATGCAGATACACAGACAACAGAAAGCACTGTGACAGGAAGCACTGTAACAGGAAGTACAGCAAATCAGGCAGCATCAGAATACACAGAAATCCGCACAGCATCAGAACTTGTGGAGGCAGCAAAGACAGCTACAGGTAATTATAAACTGATGACAGATATAGATATGACAGGAGTTGAGTGGACGCCATGGGATTTTTCGGGAACATTTGACGGTAACGGACACAGCATACTTAACCTGTCAGTAAAGACAGTAAGCAAGAAGACAATGAAGACCTATGACGGCAACAGAAAAGAGTATGAAACATATGGAGCCGGCTTTTTTGGTGTTCTTAAGGATTCGAAAGTAACAGGTCTTAACATATACGGTGCAAGAGTTGAAGTAACTTCAACAGAACCGTGTTTTGCAGCACCAGTGGCAGGTCTTGCTGATAATAGCGATATATCAGACTGTATGATTAAGGATACATATGTGTCACTCACAGATTCAGCTAAGATGTGGGGAACAGGTGGAATTGCAGGATTTGGAAGCGGCAATCTTGATAACATCACTACAGATGTAACACTTGTCTGCGTTGATACAGATGCAGCCGTAAGAGATGAGCAGTTTATGGGTGGTGCTTACGCAGCCGGCTTCCTTAATATAAGAAATTGTTCTATAACAATAGACGGATATGATTCAGACCACGGATATGTGCATGATGGCGGACTTGTCGGCATGTATATGGTATATCCATTGGAACTGTCAAAGACATATCAGGGCGAAGTGCTTAACAACAAAGTTAAGGGAATGATAACATTTTTCGAAGATAATACAGACCGCCGTGCATACTGTCAGGCAAATATGGGTGAGGTCATGAACTGGACATATGCATATTCAGGCTTCACATCAGATTTCAAGAGAAATGAGACATATGATTATTCAGTTACACTCCTTCCTGAAATGTGCAGCAATCCTTCATACACTGACACAGTGACAGAAGCAACAGCAGCGGATTTCGGCTACACAACACATACATGCAGCACATGTGGTTATACATATTCAGATAAATACACAATACACGAGCATAAGGTTGACAATTACAGTGTTGTAAAAGAAGCTACGGGAACAGACAAGAAAGATGGAATAGAAGCAGGAACATGCAGTCTGTGTAACCAGACCGTTTATAGGGAATATGCTGCAAATGTGGTAACAGACGACAACACACAGACAACAGACAACAAAGTATCAGATGTCAATGGAAAGAAAGAATCCAATAGCATAGTTGTAATATTTGTGGTTATTGTTGTAGTGATAGTTGCGATAATAATCGTAACAGTAGTCATTATGGCACAGAACAATAAGAGAAGAAGACATAACAGACAAAGAAGACGCAGATAGAAGGGAGCAGTTATGGAAGAAAACACATTTATAAATGTATCAAAAGATATGATGTCATTCATAGAAAAAAGTCCTACAGCATTTCAGGTAACGGCGAATTTTATGGATTTGCTGGACGACGCCGGATTTGTGCGCCTTAATGAGAGGGACAGATGGCATCTTATACCGGGTGGCAAATACTATGTAACAAGAAATGATTCTTCCATAATAGCTTTCAGAATGCCGGCGGCAGAGGGCTTTATCAATTATCAGATTGCAGCCGCACACAGTGATTCACCGTCATTTAAGGTAAAAGAGAATCCTGAGCTGACACCGGATAAGAATTATGTTTCGTTAAATGTGGAAAAATACGGCGGCATGCTTATGGCACCGTGGTTTGACAGACCGCTTTCGGTTGCAGGAAGAGCAATAGTAAGGGAAGGTGCAGTATTAAAGCCAGTCCTTGTAAATGTAGACAGGGATTTATGCATAATACCTAATCTTGCAATTCACATGAACAGGGAAGCCAACACAGGGCTTAATTACAATGCACAGAAGGATATGATTCCGCTTATAGGAGAGGCAGAATCCAAAGGGCTTTTTGAAAGTATAATAGCTGATGCAGCACAGACAGATAAAGAGTCAGTGATAAGCAGTGATTTGTTTCTGTACAACAGACAGGCAGGAACAATCTGGGGTGCAGACAATGAATTTATATCAGCACCACGACTTGATGATGTGATGTGTGCATATTCATGCATGAATGCGCTTATAGACAGCGACGAGAGCAATCAGGAAAGTGTTGCAGTATGCGCAGTATTTGACAATGAAGAGGTTGGCAGCAGCACCAAGCAGGGAGCAGATTCAACATTTTTATCAGATGTGCTTATGCGGATTGCATCGTGTGCCGGCAAGGATAATGAGGATTATATAAGGGCGTGTGCAGGTTCATTCATGCTTTCAGCGGATAATGCACATGCGGTTCATCCTAATTATCAGGAGAAAGCAGATCCGACTAACAGACCTCATATGAATAAAGGAATAGTCATCAAATACAACGCCAATCAGAAATACACAACAGATGCGGTTTCTGCGGCAATATTTAAAGAAATATGTACAAGAGCGGGAGTTCCGACACAGGAATTTGCTAACCGTTCAGATATTCCGGGTGGTTCAACACTTGGAAATATAGCTAACTGCCATGTGTCAATGAACACAGTAGATATCGGGCTTGCGCAGCTTGCAATGCACTCACCTTACGAGACAGCAGGAATTATGGACACAGAATACATGATAAAGGCAGTAAAAGAATTTTTCGAGACAGCCATTGTGACTAACAGCAACGGCACATTTACATTAGAATAACAGAAAGATACAGTATATGAGCAATACTATATATATGGCTCCGATGGAGGGGCTTACAGATTTTACATACCGTAATGCCTACGAGAAAACATTTGGAAAAGGCAGAATTACAAAATATTTTACACCGTTTATCTCACCTAATAAGTCAGAGAATTTTCTTGCAAGAGAGATAAGGGACATAGACCGCGGGCATAATAAGGATACATATACAGTTGCACAGGTCATGACTAATGAAGCTAAGGATTTTACATGGACGGCAAAAATACTTTATGAAAAATACGGCTACAGCGAGATTAATCTTAATGCTGGCTGTCCGTCAGGCACAGTTGTTTCAAAGGATAAAGGCTCAGGAATGCTTCGCGACACAGAAAAGCTTGAGCGTTTTCTTGATGAGGTGTTTGAGGATGCATTTATAAGAGAGAATATTAAGGTTTCGGTCAAGACACGAATCGGTGTTGAAGATGATGACAGTTTTCCACAGATAATGGAGGTGTATAATTCTTATCCTCTTGAGGAACTTATTGTTCATCCGAGAGTGCGTACAGATTACTACAGAAATGAGCTGCATCTTGACGCTTTCCGATACGCAGTGGATAACAGCAGGAATAAATTAGTGCTTAACGGAGATATATTTACAAGGAAGAATTTCCTTGAGATGAAGGAGATGTTTCCGGAGGTTGATACATTTATGCTTGGAAGAGGGCTTATCGCGGACCCCGGACTGATTAATGTATTAACAGATGATAATCCTGAGGCGGTGGTGCGAGACCTTAATGCAGATAAGAAGCAGATGAAAGAGCTTCACGACCTTGTATACGCAGCCCGCACAGTCATAATGCCGGGAGATACACATGCCATACACAGAATGAAAGAAATGTGGTGTTATATGGAATATGTGTTTGATGATTGCAAAAAAGAAATCAAGGCAATCAAGAAATCCCAGAGAATGGCTGATTACAAGGCTGCAGTTAATGTGTTCTTCAACAAGGCAGTGCTTGTTGAAAGAAAGAATATTATATTTTCAAAAAAATTCTAAATCAGTGACAGGCAGTATCATATCAGATATTGTCTGTCTTTTTTTTCTGTTGGTGTCCCGTCATAAAGGCAAGTACCTGTCTTGGCAGGAATCTGCTGCCAAAAACTCCGGCTTTCATTGTAAATGTCGGAACAATGGTAAGTTTGCCTGTAAACATTTTACAAAGTGCATAATAGGCGCAGTAATCAGCAGGAATTCCTGATAATGCGAACTTTACATTGGCAACATTGTTGAAGTTGGTATCAACAGGACCTGGACAGAGCATGCTTATGTGAACGTTACTCTTTAAGTCGCGCAGTTCCCCGTGTATTGCAGTAGTGAGGCTTGTCACATAAGCCTTGGTTGCATAATAGGTAGACATATATGGTCCCCCAGGAAGCAGCCCGGCACTTGACGCCACATTCATGATGTAGCCCCTGTCACGTTGTATAAAGCCTGGAAGTACGGCCTTTGTAAGTATATGCACAGCTTTAATATTAACATTAATCATGTTGATATCATTCTTTAATTTCGTTTCAGCAAATGTGCCAAGCTCTCCGAATCCGGCATTATTAATCATAATATCAAGTGGATATTTGCGGAGTTTTTTGCCAAGCTTTACACATGATTTCTCATCAGATAAGTCACATGTGATACATTTGCACCTGACAGCTACATTATCAGCAATTTCGCGAAGTGCCGCTGTGTTTCTTCCAACAAGAATCAGGTCATATTCAAGGTCTGCAAGCAGATATGCGAATTCTTTTCCGATGCCGGAAGATGCTCCGGTAATACAAGCAAGTTTCATAAGAAGACTCCTTTCTTTTTTCAATTCATGTTTCTGATTTCAAGAGTTTGTATATAAATATTATATCAGATTCATGCAATATATGCTATACAGCTCCACTCCCCACATCACAATATACGATTGACACACATCCCCCGCCGGGCTTAAAATTATTATTTAGACGGGAACCGTTTAATGGTTTACATATGGGGATAATGCAAGGGAGGAATTGATGACAATAAAGAATGAAACAGCATTCACAAAGGAATGTATGGAAGGGGCTATGCGGGCCTGTGAGGCAGGCAATAGCAGATATAAAACATTTAAGCTTATATATAAGCTGTTTGGAATAATATTTGCAATGATGATGGTAAGAGAATTTGTGATGAAGCTGACAGGCAATGTTCATGCGGATACATTCATGATTCTGCTGTTCGGAGTTGTGGCTGTAGTTTTTCTGTATATTGGAATTATCGGAATGGACAAGAGTAACAGACGTAAGTTCTATAATATATATGGGAAAATGGTAGGAGTTAAGTTTTCATATGAGATAGATGCAGAGAATATTATTATTACAGACGAAGAAAACGACAGTGACACATTCAGCTGGAATGATATTGTGAAATGGAATCAGGATTCTGATAATATGTATCTGTTTGTTGGGGATGATAACTGCCTGGTTGTAAGCAAGAAAGGGTTTACCCAGGAAAGCGCAGATGATCTGAGACAGCTTGCTGATGCTGTAATTGGAATGAGAGATGAGACAGGAAACAGCCAGCAGTAAATTGACAAACACTATTAGTAGCAGATATAATATCTTCATCTGCGTTTAGCTATGCGGGAAATAATCAGGAGGAGGAAAGCCATGAACAATCAGGAAATGATGGAACTTTCAACAGTAGATAAGAGCGATTTTGAGGAACTTGTAAAAGAGTGTACAGCCTCAGGTATAATCGATCAGAATCTGTATACAGAGTATGATGTAAAGAGAGGTCTTCGTGATAGCAATGGTAACGGCGTACTTACAGGTCTCACAGAGATATCAGATGTATTAGGTAACCAGAGTGTTCACGGAAGAAAGATACCTGTAGACGGAGAATTATATTTTCAGGGATATAATGTTGAGGAGCTTATCAAGAGAAGCAGCCTTGACAGATTCAGATTTGAGGAAGCAACATATCTTCTGTTATTCGGAGTACTTCCAGACAAGGATCAGTTAGACAGATTCATAAGAATCTTAACAGACCTTCAGGAACTTTCAGGAGCATTCATCAGAGATGTTATTATGAAAGCTACAAGTACTAATCTTATGAATTCGCTTATGAAGAGTATCTTAAGTCTTTATTCATATGATGAGAAGCCGGATGATATATCAATTCCTAATGTATTAAGACAGAGTCTTCAGCTTATAGCCAAGATGCCTCTTCTTTCAGTATATGCTTATCAGTCATACAGACATTTTAAGCTTGATGGAACACTTATGATAAAGAATCCTAAGAAAGGTTATTCAACAGCCGAGAATATCCTCTATATGTTAAGAGATGACGGAGACTTTACAGAACTTGAAGCAAAGGTACTTGATATTTGTCTTGTTCTTCATGCAGAGCATGGTGGTGGTAATAACTCAACATTTACAACTCATGTTGTTACTTCATCAGGAACAGATACATATTCGGCAATTGCTTCATCAATCGCATCCCTTAAAGGACCTAAGCATGGTGGTGCTAACTTAAAGGTTCAGGAAATGTTTACAGATATTAAGGCACATTGCAGCAATTGGGACAATAAAGATGAGATATGTACATATCTTAACAAGATCCTTGACAAAGAAGCATTTGACCATGCAGGACTTATCTATGGTATGGGTCATGCGGTATATACTAACTCAGATCCTAGAGCAGTTATTCTTAAGAAATTTGCAAAACAGCTTTCAGAAGAGAAGGGAATGCAGAAAGAATTTGCATTATATGAACTTGTTGAAAGCGAGGCAGGACAGCTTATCATGAACAAGAGAAAGATGTTTAAGCCAGTCTGTGCCAATGTCGATTTTTATAGTGGATTTGTATACACAATGCTTGGTATTCCAGAAGAAATGTTTACACCTATGTTTGCTACTTCAAGAATTTCAGGTTGGTGCGCACACAGACTTGAGGAACTTGTTAATGCAGGCAAGATTATTCGTCCTGCATACAAATATGTTGGACATCACAGACATATGTTGATATGGACGAGAGATAATTACGTTTAATGGAGTAGTAAAATTATGTCACAGTACAAGGTTAAGAAGCTGGACCACCCGATTCACTGTACAGTTGAAGTGCCTGGTTCAAAGAGTATTACTAACAGAGCGCTGCTTATGGCAGCTTTATCACAGGGTGAATGTACCCTTAAAGGAGTTTTGTTCAGTGACGATTCGAGACATTTTCTTTTAAGTCTTATCGCACTTGGATATATTATCGAAGTAAACGAAGTTGAACGATATGTTATCATTCATGGACATGGAAGAGATATTCCTAAGAAGAGAGCAACAATCAATGTGGGAAGTGCCGGAACAGCGGCAAGATTCCTTACAGCCATGCTTGCATTATCAGATGGTGAGTACACAATTGAAGCTTCTGAACAGATGAAGAAAAGACCAATGCTTCCGCTTTTTGAAGCATTACAGAGCATGGGAGCAGAGATAGAGTTCCTTGAGAAAGACGGACATCTTCCAGTTAATGTAAAGGGTGCGGCATATGGTGGAAAGAAACCACAGAATCATGTATCAGTAAGTATAAGTGAAAGTACACAGTTCTTAAGCGCACTTATGATGACATCTCCTATGCTTGAAGAAGGAATACATGTTCATATTACAAGTAATAAAACAGAAGGTTCATATGTGCGTATAACAGCTAAGATGATGGAACAGTTTGGCTGTGTGGTAGACCATAAAGGGGCAGAGTATGTAGTTCCTGCGGGTTCAGGTTACTATCCACAGACATATTATATTGAACCGGATGTTTCGGCAGCATGCTACTTCTATGCAGCAGCAGCACTTACAGGCGGAACAGCTATCGTTAAGGGAGTACATTCTAACTCAATGCAGGGTGACCTTAAGTTCATAGATGTGCTTAAGCAGATGGGCTGTGCTGTGACAGAGGAACGCGAGGGTATATGTGTCAGCGGACCTAAGGATGGAGAATATTGCGGTGTGGATGTTGATATGAATGATTTCTCAGACCAGTCAATGACACTTGCGGCTATTGCTCCATTTGCAAAGACTACTACAGTTATCAAGAATATTGAACATATACGATTACAGGAATCAGACAGAATTGAGGCTATGGTCAACGAGCTTAACAATCTTGGCGTTGATGTCAAAGAGGGAAGAGACCGTATAGAGATATCTCCAGCCAATGTTAAGCCGGGTGTTGTTGACACATATAATGACCACAGAATGGCAATGTCATTTGCATTAATCGGACTGCGTGTTGATGGCATAATAATAGATAATTACGAGTGCTGTTGTAAGACATTTGAGAACTATTTTGAAGTACTTGAAAAGGCATGTGCACAGTAACATATAAAAGTTTATCTTTGATACCTTACAGCATGGTAATATGCATATATTGTCGTTGCTGAAAATAAATATATATGGTATTATAAAAAAGGTTAAGACAACAACCATACAATATTTTAACTTTTACTTTCAGGAGGGAAAAGAAATGAGTTTTTGTAAGTATTGTGGAAGACAGTTACAGGACGGAGAAGTCTGTACATGTCAGCAGGCACAGCAGTCAGCCGGAGCAGCACAGCCTCAGCAGGCAGCGCAGCAGACATTCCAGCAGGGAGCAGGTCAGCAGACACAGCAGGGATTTAATCAGCAGCAGGCTTCACAGCAGATGGATGCAGTGAAGAAGGCAGGAGCTAATGCAGCCCTTGATTATGTTAATGTGTTGAAGGGCTTGTTTACATCGCCGGTAGAAACAGTATCAGCATTTGTTGCTAAAGCTAATGTTATTATGATTGCAATACTTATTGGTGGTCAGGCAATTATTAACATGCTTACAAGATTATTTGATATGTTAATTGCTAACAGTAAGGCAAAGGTTACAACAGGAAGTAAAGAACTTGACAGCTTACTTTCATCTTACTACAGCTCATATACTAATACCAAGCCATATCCAGCAGGCTCAATATTCAAGAACATGCTTCTTGAGATTCTTCTGGTAGCAGTAGCGGCAGCTGTAATTGCACTTGTAGTTATGCTTCTTGCAAAGGCATTTAACAAGGCTAATGTTACATATATGCAGGGCCTTGCAGTATATGCCATTACAGCAGTACTTGGTATACCAGCAGAGTTACTCAGTTGGGTAACAGGTCTTACATCAGTAGGATTCATTGACAGAATATCTTCATGTGTAACAGTATTTTCTAATGTAGCAGGATATGCATTTGTATACATAGCAATCCGAGCATTATGCAAGGATGAGAAGAAGATACCTCTTATAATGGCAATCTCATATGTTGCAGTTAATTTCCTTACATGGGTATTAAGACTTATGTTCTAATTAACAATTTGATAATTGATTATAATTAATGATTCCCGCAGACCAGAAGTGTGAATACACAATGGCCTGCCGGGAATTTTTTATTATTTTTCAACTTTTTACAAATGTATTTCGTATATAAGTGTAAGAGAACTTATATCAAGGAGGTACTTATGGGGAGAAGAAAATGTTTAATTATTCCGGTCCTTATGGCAGGAATATTATTAATGGGAGGCTGCAGCAGACAGAGCATTGAAGATGTGAAGCATTTTCAGGAGACAAGCACAGCCGTAGAGAATCAGACCAATCAGACAGGAATTATTCAGGAGAACGAATCACGTGGGAACAAAGTTGATAATGTGTTTGCGGGAATGGTTTCAAGTAGTCCTAAATATGCTGAAAGATATTCAGATGTTGATATGGAGATTTATACAGGGAAACTGGTTACCAAATTTACATACAGTATAGGTGAAACAGCCATTGCTGAAAATGTTGATGAGTTATCCAAGCTGATGAGCGAGGAGGACATAGCTGAATATATAAAATATGATACTGAAACACCAGAAAAATTCAGTGCATATGACAAGATGATTAATGAAGATGGAACATTTGCAAATGATAGAAAAGGTATCAAGCAGGTTGCCCTGCTGATGAAGTTAAAGATTACTAATAATGGTGATGAAGATTTTCAGTTTCTGTCGAACGGATTCCGTTTGTATTGCTTCAGATATAACGAACAGGACGATGCAACATATTATTCAACCATAGAAAGCAGACAATCATATCTTAATATTCATGATGACCATGAAATATTCAGACATCATCTTACAATTAAGCCGGGAGAAACTAAAGAGGTTGTTGCAATGGAGGTCATTCCTTATGAATTTGTTACTTCTTACACAAGAACAACTGCTAATGTTGGAGGTCAATATATAGATACATATAAGGATATAACAACAGATGGTCTTACTATAGATTCGTTGTATACATGCTACAGTACAACTGATAAAGCATTTCCTGTTGGTTCTCCGATAGTAAAGCTTGATATAGACAAGTAGCCGGGAGGAAAACAGTATGAAGGTGATGATTAAGACAGAGCTCGAAAGGGCATTTAAAAGCTGGAGTCTGTGGCTGGCTCTTATAATTGGGATGGGGTTAAGTATAGCACAGATTATAACCAGGATTATACCGGCAGCCATGAATCCGCTGATGGGATATATGCCTGATAATGCCACACTTATGCCGATAAGTGCATTTCAGGTGTGGATAGGTAATGGAGTATCATTTGAATACAGTCTGTTTATAAGGCTGATTCCGATACTGGCGGCTATGCCGTATGCAGTTACATATCTGTCAGATATTAAAAGTGGAATTATTAAGAATTATGTAACGAGAACAGCTAAGTTTAATTATCTTGCTGCCAAATATATTGCAGTGTTTGTGACGGGAGGTGTGGTAGTGGTTATGCCATTGCTTATTAATTACCTGACTGCGATAACTATTCTTCCATCACTTGTGTGGCCGGTTGGTGTATTTGCAAGTTCTCCAAAAAGTATATGGTCAGCAATATTTTATACACATCCACACATTTATATGATTATGTATATGATTCTGCTTTTTGTGTGCGGAGGTCTTATGGCAACAATAGCACTTATTGTATCTAATATAGTTAATAACAGATTTGTGGCTATGCTTGCACCATATATTATTACTGAATTTGCAAATGCGATACTGCGCATGTCTGATAAGAAATGGCTGAGAGGTATTGCACCGACAAAGCTTTTTAATATGGCACAGACCAATACAGGAGCATCGTTCATAGTGTATATAGCAGTATTACTGATACTTGGAGTTGTTGTGTATTTTATAGGAGGGCTTAAGCATGAAACATACTAAAGGCAGATTCAGCATAAGAAAGCACCCGTTTATAATTACATTTATAATAATGGCAGTAATTGCTGTAGTAGTTGCAGTTGGATATATAGATGTGAATCACAGATTTCCAGAGCCGGAAGAAGAAATTGTAGAGAAGGATGAATGGGTACAGTATTCTGATGGGATAAAGATTACGGTTACAGGAATTGATTACTGCACTGAACGGGAAGTTAATGAAAAATACAGCGCCAGTGTTAAGGAACTGGGCAGGTTTAATTATATAGTTTTAAAGGTTAAAGTTCAGAATGAGTCACAGGATAAGTTTAATATGTTCAGTATTGTGACAGACTCTAATCTTGTTATATACCCGGATGGATATGAAAATCAGGGAATGGTATGTGAAGATAATGTATCTGTTGATAAAGGCGAGGTCAAAGACTTTACACTGGCATATGTCATTAGTAAAAATTATCTGAGTGAAAAGAAGCTGGATAAGCTCCTTCATGAAGATATATATCTGTGTTTTAAGGCTTATCCAGTAAGACAGGCGATTGTAATCAGGGGTATAGATGGATGAAGAAATTAAAATTATTATTTAATGTAAGCGAGGCTGCACTTACGGCGGCTGTGTTTGTGTTAGTAACAGCGCTTGTACCGATGGATATAATTCTAAAACTTGTGAGTCAGTCCGTTATTAATGGAAATCCGTGCCTGTATGATGCACTTATCAGTGTGAATGTAAGTACAATGTGGAGATATGTTGTTCCATTTGTATTGTTTTATGTTCTTTATATTCAGAAATATGATTTGAACAGTGCAATAGTTATAAGAAGAAAGAATGTAAGAAATGTGTGGATTAATTCACAGATTAATATGGTTGTGGCAGCAGGATTTTTCTCTGCGTATATTACGGTGGTAACTTTAACAGCCGGGTATCTGATGACAGGAAAAGTATATAACTGGGATGAAAAATTCAGCAAGGCATTCATGGCAACAGGAGATATAGTACAGAACCGCCCATCACTGTGGCTTTTTATAATTGCATTTGTTATAGAAGCATTTGCAATACTGTATGTATCAGGCACGCTTATGATGATTATGTGGTGGCTTACTAATAACCAGTGGGCAGGTTTCCTTGCTGCCCTGGCTGTGAGCAGCTTTGAGAACATGGCGTATATGGGATTTCTTACATATTATTACAAGTTAAGAGGCAATATCTATATGAACGGTGTGCAGATATGGAGGAATATATTGTATCCGCTGATACTGTGTCTGGCTGTGTCACTGGTAACAACTGTTATTATCAGAAGAAAGGACTTTTTCAGATGAAAAATGTGATTTTTCAGATAAAATACGATTTCATTAATGGAATAGTGCATCAGTGGAAGAAATTTCTTCTGATTGCAGTGGTATATGCTGTTCTTATAACAGACTTTCTTGTGCGCTGTAAGACAAAACATTTTATGGGACAATACACATCATCGGATATCATATTATATATCTTTCGCGGGATGCGCTGGATTGTGGATGTACAGACAGATATTAATATTCCGACAGCATACATACTTCCTAATATTCTTATTGGCTTTGCAATAGGTAACTATCCATTCAAGGATATTAACGGTTATGGCGGAATGGTGCTTATGAGAGCAGGTAAGAAGCTGGTATGGTGGTTATCCAAATGTATATGGGCAGTGTTTACTGCATGTATCTGTTATGGAATCTTAATACTTGAGATAGCCGGTGTTTCGCTGGCAGGCGGAAGACTGAGCCTGCAGGTCAATAAACAGGTGTGTATCAGTATAGACGGTTACGACAAAACACTGATAAAGAATAATCCGAATCTTACAAGACTTACAGTGTATATGATTATTGTGGGGCTTCTCACAACAATTGCAATATGCCTTGTACAGATATGCGTTTCACAGATTATGGGACCGATTATCGGGTACATTGCTGTCGTAGTTATACTGATTATGGGAGTATTTTTCAGGTCATTCCTGTTTATAGGTAACGGCTTCATGGCGTTAAGAAATATTATGTATACACCTGAAGGCGGGAGCCTTACGCTGACGGTTATTGCAGATATTGTGCTGATAGTTATTTCAGTAATTGCAGGATATGTTTCGTTTAGGAGAATGGATATATTAAAGAAGAGTGATTGGAGGGTGTAATTATGGTAATAAAGCTTACAAATGTTTCAAAGGTTATAAAGAAGGCAAAGGTTCTTGATAATGTTAATCTGGAACTTACAAGTGGTAAAGTGTACGGATTAAAGGGAAAGAATGGCTCAGGAAAGACAATGCTTATGAGGGTTATATGCGGTCTTATATCAGCAACAGAGGGAACTGTTGAGATAGACGGCAAGATTCTTGGAAAGGATATGACATTTCCGGACAGTGTCGGAGTGTTAATAGAGAATCCCGCATTTATCGGTAATTATACGGGCTTTAAGAATCTTAAGGTGCTTGCTTCAATCCAGAACAGAGTTGATGATGAACATATAAGAGAGGTAATACATCAGGTAGGTCTTGACCCTGATGATAAGAGAACTTATAGAAAATATTCTCTTGGTATGAAGCAGAAGCTTGGAATTGCTGCAGCCTACATGGAGAATCCTGACCTTATCATACTTGATGAGCCTATCAACGCACTTGATGAAGCCGGAGCAAAGCAGGTTCATGAGATACTTGAGGAACAGAAGAAAAGAGGTGCGCTTATCATAATTGCATGCCACGATAAGGAAGAACTTGAGATGCTCTCTGACGAGATAATTGAGATTAGTGAAGGAAGAATCATAGAAAAGTAAAGGAAAAGGGCGGTCATACAGGTAAGTGTGATCGCCCTTTGATATCTAAATGCTTAATTTGCCACTGAACACACCATCGTATTCAGAAAAATAACTCTCTTCAATCTTTCTCATCATAACTGTAACATAATCATCAATATAGCTTAATGAGATATACATATTGCCTACGGCACTGTCAATAATCTGCACTTTGATAAGAAGATTATTGTCTGTCCTGAAAGCTGCACTTGCACCACATTTGAAATTATAATCAGGGAAGTTCTGGAAAACATTCTTTCCGAGTCCGAAATGCAGCTCATGATTTCCTGTTGCATTAGTATAGAAAAATGTTCCTTCATCCCCGTTAAATGTGAGCTTTATGTCTGTTACACCACATGGATTAGTGTTAAATTCATAGCTCTGTCCGTTGATTTTGCTTACAAGGTCTGAACTATATTCGCCTGGTTCAACAAGAAGCTGGCGTGAGTTCTCGAACTTCTGGAATTCTTCATAATCACTATTAGCACCATTATAAGTACATGCATCAATATGGCTGTATACTTCTTCGTAAAATGTATCATATATCAGCTGTACTCCACCCTGACGACCCTGTGCATCAGCAGTGGTAACAAGAATAACATCTTTATCCGGGTAATATACGGCAAGCTGTCCGCCCATGCCAAAAAATGCATAACCATTGTGAGTTGTCATCCAGAACTGGTAGCCATAGCCCTGCATTTCTTCCCATGTACCTGATTTTCCATAAGGGTCACTCTGTTTAACAGTTGCCTCCTTAAGATATCCGGAAGGCAGCAACTGCTTTCCATCAAGTTTACCATTCTGAGATACAACATACATAACCTTAAGGATATCCCGTGGTTTTGCACACATTCCTGAACCGCCCATGCTTACTTTGCCATCAGGAGATTTTAATATAAATGCTTCTTTAGAAAACCCCAATTCATCTAAGAATTTCGTTCTCAGATAATCAAGCAATTCCATACCTGTGAGTTTTTCAACAAGTGCGCCCAATGTATGTGTTGAAGCTGTATCATAAGAGAAATTAGTTCCAGGAACATGGTCGGGTGTAACAGTGAAGAAAGAACCTACCCAGTCAGGGGAACCTCCGATTTTGTATGCATTCACATCATGGCATGTTCTCATTGTGAGCATCTGCCTTATTGTGAGCATCTGCATATATGGGTGCACACCTGTTTCTGGCTGCTTTTCAGGGAAATAATCTGCAATATGGTCATCAAGTGATATTCTGCCTTCATCAGCAAGCAGCCCTATGGCAAGTGAAACGAAAGATTTGGTGACAGAAAACATTCTGTGAAGAGTGTCTTTCGTGTATGGTGCATAGTAGCTTTCCATACATATTTTACCATGTCGCATAACAATTATGCTGTGCATCGGAAGGTTGTTATATTCAAGCTTTCTGGCAAAGCTGATAAGTCCTGTGGAAGATATTCCTACATCCTCTGGTATTACCTTTTCAAAGTTTAACATTGTTGTCCTCCAAGATAGTTATAATGATTAAACAAAATAATTATTTCCATTATAATCCTTTTGGGTATATACTGTAAATCAAAAAATATGAATCTTTAATTTAAGTCCCAAATAGTATATACTTATTGCAAATATGCCAGAGGGCATGAAGGAGAAGAAAATGACAGATTTATTACTTAAGAGGTTTGTAAAAGATTATGATAAGACGAAGAACCCCGAAGTCCGTACAAGATACGGTGTGTTTGCCGGGATTGTGGGAATAATCTGTAATCTTATACTGTTTTTAGCAAAGATATTTGCAGGAGTGTTTACGGCATCGGTTTCAATAATGGCGGATGCAATCAATAATTTATCGGATGCAGGATCTTCAATTGTTACACTTATAGGCTTTAAGCTTGCTGGAAAGCCAGCTGATTATGAACATCCGTATGGTCATGGAAGAATCGAATATATATCGGGCTTCATAGTATCAGGAGCAATTATAATTATGGGCTTTGAACTGCTGACAACATCATTCAGAAAAATACTTCATCCTACGCCGCTTGAGGTATCCGTACCATCTCTTATTATACTTGTGTTATCAATCCTTATGAAAATGTGGATGGCTAAATTCAACAAATATCTTGGCAATAAAGTAGATTCTGCAGCAATGAAGGCAACGGCTACAGACAGCCTGTCAGACTGCGTTGCAACATCAGTAGTCCTTATAGGAGTGCTTCTTACTTTGTTTTCTGATATTAATATAGATGGAATAGCAGGAGTTGTTGTTGCAGTATTTGTAATATTTGCTGGTTTTGGTGCGGCCAAAGATACATTGCAGCCACTTCTTGGGCAGCCACCAACGAAAGAATTTGTACAGGAACTTGAGAATATTGTTCTTCAGGATAAGCATATAATAGGAGTTCACGACCTGATTGTGCATAATTACGGTCCGGGCA
The DNA here is from genome assembly GCF_003464165.1 of Eubacterium sp. AM49-13BH. Lineage (GTDB taxonomy): Bacteria > Bacillota > Clostridia > Lachnospirales > Lachnospiraceae > Lachnospira. The sequence goes on from NZ_QSEK01000018.1 coordinate 62,195, forward strand.
GAGTATATGCATCGCTTCATGCAGAGGTTCCGGCTAATATGGATATGATGGAAGCACATGATTATATAGATATGGCTGAAAGAAGAGTTGAAAAGCGCATGAAATGCTTTATAAGCATACATATGGATCCGGTAGTTACAGATGATGAGGTGATAAATCATTTGCGAAAGATGACTACTGATATTGTAAAGTCAGTAGGTGAGGAACTGGATATACATGATTTCAGGACGGTTAAAGGTCCATATATAACGAATCTTATATTTGATGTGCTTGTTCCTTATAATTATCATCTTTCAGATGATGAGATAAAGAAACAGATTCAGAAAAAAATCACGGAGAAGCAGAGTGAGTGCCGCGCCGTGATTAATATTGATAAAAGTTATACAGGCTGATTAAATCCAGCCGCCATCAAGAGTTATTATCTGACCGGTAAGATAGCTGTTCATTCCGGAAAGAGATTTAACAAGTTCAGCGACTTCCTGCGGGTCTCCAAACCGGCCTGCAGGAATCTCTTCGGCAAGTTCTGCTTTGTCATCATCTGAGAGATGACCGTTCATCTCTGTGTCAATAGCTCCGCAGGCAACAGCGTTGACCTGAATACCACTAGGAGCAAGTTCTTTTGCAAGTGCCCTTGTAAATGAATTGACTGCCCCTTTGGTTGCCGAATATGCAACTTCACAGCTTGCACCGTACAATCCCCACACAGAAGATATATTAATAATCTTGCCACAGTGTCGCTTCATCATGTCTTTAACAGCAAAATGGCAGCAGTTAAAGACAGAATCTATGTTAGTGTTACATATCCTGTGCCACTCATCTGCGCTCATATCCTGAAAAAGTCCGACAACAGATATTCCAGCATTATTGATAAGCACATCAACCTGACCGAAACGCTGGAGGCACATGTCAAACATTTTCTGTACATCACTGTAATTTCCCATATCGCCTATAAATGTTTCACAGACACTGCCTTTTTCCTCAATAATGGATTTGACTTCATTTAGTTTATCCACATTATTCACACAGTTAATAACAATATTAGTATCTTTTCCGGCGAGTTCTATTGCAATGGCTCTTCCGATTCCACGGGAAGCACCAGTTATAACTATAGTTTTTTTCATGATAATATGCCTCTCTTAATAAAACATAATTTTAATAATAGCGTTATTATAATACAGGAAAATACTGAATATTTCTACAAAAAAATTTAAAACATCTATTGACAAAAACAGCCTTGTGCATACTAACCAAAAAGAAATTCAGATTGTATTTATTTCAATAATTGCTTGACAGGATTTGAAAATGCTCAGAAAAGTTTTCCACATTTTTAAAACATGATTTTATCTAAAATACGACTTATCAACCAAGTTATCCACATTATCCACAATTATCCACAATATTTTGTTATTAATTTAGTATACTTGGAACCACAATATTTTGTTATTAATTTAGTATACTTGGAACAGAATAAATGTTTTGTGAATA
>NZ_QSEK01000019.1 GCF_003464165.1 Eubacterium sp. AM49-13BH
AAGGAAAAAATATAAATCAACCAAAATCTAAGTGTTTAATAAGATGTTTATATTTACTTTATATTCTTAGTTTTTTTCTTTAAACTATGGAAATTTATAATACAGGGCTGTATAATATTGCATATTTTTTTGATTACACATTCAGATTGGAGGATAAGATGGCTGTTAAATATGTATTTGTAACAGGTGGTGTTGTTTCCGGTTTAGGAAAAGGTATCACTGCCGCATCTTTAGGCAGACTGCTTAAAGCCCGTGGTTTTTCTGTAACCATGCAGAAGTTTGACCCTTATATTAATATTGATCCAGGTACTATGAACCCTATCCAGCACGGAGAAGTTTTCGTAACTGACGATGGTGCTGAGACAGACCTTGACCTTGGTCACTATGAAAGATTTATTGATGAGAGCCTTAATAAGAATTCTAATGTAACTACCGGTAAAGTATACTGGTCTGTATTACAGAAGGAACGCCGTGGAGATTTCGGTGGAGGCACAGTTCAGGTAATCCCTCATATTACTAATGAAATAAAGAGCCGTTTTTTCAGAGATTATTCAACTGATGAAACTAAAATTGCAATTATAGAAGTTGGCGGTACTGTTGGAGATATAGAGAGCCAGCCTTTCCTTGAGGCAATCAGACAGTTCCAGCATGAAGTCGGACATGAGAACGCAATTCTTATTCATGTAACGCTTATTCCTTATCTTAAGGCATCTGGTGAGATGAAGACTAAGCCAACTCAGGCAAGTGTTAAGGAACTTCAGGGAATGGGAATCCGTCCGGACATTCTTGTGTGCCGTACAGAACATCCACTTGAGGCCGGTATCAAAGATAAGATAGCACTTTTCTGTAATGTACCTAAATCTCATGTACTTCAGAACTTAGATGTTGAGATTCTTTATGATGCACCTCTTGCAATGGAAGAAGAACATCTTGCACAGGTAGCATGTGAATGTTTACACCTTGACTGTCCAGAACCAGATCTTGATGAATGGAGAGCAATGTGCAAGGCCTGGAAGAATCCTACTAAGAAGGTAACTGTTGCATTAGTTGGTAAATATATCCAGCTTCATGATGCTTATATCAGTGTTGTTGAAGCATTAAAGCATGGTGGTGTATATAATTCATGTGATGTAACTATCAAATGGATTGATTCAGAAACTGTAACTCCTGAAACTGCTGATGAGCTTCTCTCTGACGTATCTGGCATATTAGTTCCAGGCGGATTTGGTGACAGAGGTACAGAAGGAAAGATTGAAGCTATCCGTTATGCAAGAGAGCATAATATTCCATTCTTAGGATTATGCTTAGGCATGCAGCTTTCTATTGTTGAATTTGCAAGAAATGTTATAGGATATGACGACGCACACAGTGTTGAACTTAATCCTAACACAACCCACCCTGTTATACATCTTATGCCAGACCAGGAAGGCATTGATGATATCGGCGGTACATTAAGACTTGGTTCTTATCCTTGTGTACTTGATAAAACAAGTAAAGCTTATGAACTCTATGGCGAAGAGCTTATACATGAACGTCACAGACACAGATATGAAGTTAATAATGATTACAGAAAAGTTCTTACTGAGAATGGTATGATGCTTTCAGGAATATCTCCTGACGGAAGAATTGTTGAGATGATAGAATTAAAGAATCATCCTTGGTTCGTTGCCACACAGGCTCATCCGGAGTTAAAGTCAAGACCTAATCGTCCACATCCATTATTCAGAGGTTTCATAACAGCAGCACTTGAATATCAGGATAAAAACCATTAATTATATAATATATGCATAACAAAAAAGCATCACCTAACGAATCCGACTTTCGTATCAGGTGATGCTTTTTATTGCTTTTGCTAATGTAATTGTTACTTATTAAGACCATTAAGAATCTTCTTAATTCTCTTAATTTCATCATCTTCTAACTTCTGTGATTCACAGATAGAAGCTACCATGTCAACAGCCTTTCCATTGAACCAGAAGTCAGCCTCTTCCTTTAACAACTGTCTTCTGTATTCTTCTTCTGAACGAAGAGGATGAATAAATGCTGCCTTTCCTTTACGGTATGTGTCAACAAACCTCTTGTCCTTCAACTTACCTACGAAAGTAACAACTGTTGTCCTTGCGTAATCCTTACCATAATCGTCTCTTAACTGATCAATAAGTTCCTGCACAGGTATGTCCTGTGGTGCCTCCCATATAAGCTTCATAATTAATGCTTCACATGGACTTAATTCGTTAAAATGATTTCTGCTCATAAAACCCTCCTTAGGCTTTCCATAGATATACATATTATCCATTATACTGCCTTTGTAAATGTTTTTCAACTCATTAATTGACAGTATGCTATAAATTTCACAATTGTATTGCTGATAATCTGAACTTATCTATTTTTTTCTCTACAATAATGAAATTCTGGGGAATTCCACCTACATAGGCTTTAATTTTCCCCTGCTCTAATATATAAACTATTTTATCTAAAACTTCAAGCACACCAAAACCTGTAGCCTTGCCATATGCCTCTTTCAAAGTCCATATTCTGAAGAATCTCTCATCACTTTCGGCTTCTTCTATCCAATCAGACTCAGCCTTGTCAAAAAAGCGCCGTGCCAGATTCTGTCTACCTTTGCGGCCTCCTTCTATATCAATTCCGACTGGTTTATCGCCTATAACACATACTACATAGTTAAACGAATGAGAGATATTGAAAAAAATTTCACGATGTAACAAAAAATATGGTTTTCCTTGCAAATTATAAGCTATTTCATAATCAAAACACTGATTATTTGCTTCTATCACAGAAAAAATGTCCACATTTTCATAGTAAACACTATCGCCTTCTCCGTTCACTCTGCTGCTCCATTTTCCTACTGCATAATTAAGAAGTAGTCCTGCTGTCACAGTTTGCAGCTTATTTTCACGCATTTTCATCTTATCAGCCTTAACTCTCCTGTATTCCGGAATAAGCGAATACGCCTTTTCATATATCTTTTCATCTGCTAATGCATCTGTAGTTGTCACAAATATCATCATAATCAATCACCATCTATACGCTTATTGTCTGTGCATCCGCCATATAACGCTTAGAAAATACGAATACTATATCACCCCTTAGGCATAAGTGTCTCACCATTTCTTAACACTGCTGCAAGAATCAGTCCCCTTGGAAGGTTAAGCCCGCATAACCAATCTGGATAATGTCAAATATACGTTTTTTCTTGTTATTCACCGTATCCCATCCTCCTACTTAAGCATATACCACGGAAGCAGCAATGCTCTTATATATTTTGCAAATGGCACATATGCCGTTATGTTAATGAATACCGGACATAATATGAGACACGCTATAAGAAGCACCGGTATTATTGAAATCATTGCACTGGCACTCCTTACAGGTATTGCCACAAGCCATGCAAATAAAGTAACTGCTATTACATACACAGCTATATGCAGTAAATCTGCGGCCCCCTTAAGCTGTCCTGCCACCGCAAGTGTTAACATTGCTGATACTGCAAAAAGTACACACGATATGAATGCATACAGCGGCTTTCCTGCAACACGGTACATACGAGGCAGTGTTATAAATGTTCCTGAATTCTTATCAAGATAATATTCCACGATTCCAAAAAGTCCGCCTATATATACAAGAATTATAAGCAATGCCCTTAACGGAAACTCTCCTGTCTTATCTTCAAGCTGTGTCCCATTATCCCGTACACCATCTAACACCTTAAAATCAATTCTGAATGTGTCATCTCCGGATATGTATTCCTCGTACCCTTTTCTTATCTCTTCCTCTGCCTTTTCTGAATGCTTTTTAAATATGTCTACAGAATTAACATAATTAACTGCAACCTCAGGCGAATATGCCTTAAACATAGCAGAAAAGAATATCTCATCAGTCATTGAGCTGACAAAATCTGACCTGCATATGATAAGCTCTATAATGTCTCTGTAGCTGCCACTGTCAAGCTTATCCTTAAGCCCTGTACCAACTACATAGCCACACTCTGTTCTTTTATTCATTATATCCTGTTCAAGCTTTTCCTGCGATTCTGCTTCGTAGAATTGAACTGAATAATTGCCATTCACAAGATAATCTCTTGTCATTATGGCAATCTTATCGTCATCTTCAAACACTATTCCAACCCTTACAGGCCCTGTTTCCTTAAGAGACGCGGTATGCGTAATTATTAACGCTGCAACCGGCATTGCAATAAGCGCCACGACAATCACAGGATTCTTTAACTGCCTTTTAACAAGCAGATACAGCCAGTATAACAATCTTTTCATTATCTGTCTCTCCTTATCTTAACCGCCAATGCCCCTGCTGCCTGAAATATAATTATCCACAAAACATTTGTTATAATGGTACTGATATCCACAGTTCCCTTAATTATCTGACCTGCAAGTGTGAATAAGCCGTTAGTCGGAAGATACATGCCAACAACCCGCACCCCCGGCGCAAGAAATGCTGATGAAACAATACATCCGGATGCATACATGCACGCCATTCCAAGGATACACACCGTAATAACTGAATACACCGTGTCGTCGACTACGGAGAATATACAGTTTATAAATGAAACTGCTGCATACACAAGCACCACAATTCCCAGTGTGGAAGCAATGAATTCTCCAACTGTCGAAACTGCCATAACTCCTGATATTGCAGGTATCCCCAGCCTCATTACATTAATTATAATAAAAAGCACTTCAAATATCACTATATACACAATGCCAAATCCGGTAGTTCTTGCAATTCCTGTATCAAATGCTGATATTCCCACACCTTTAAGACTCTTTGCAAGTGTTCTGCTATCACCCTTCATATTACCGGCGCATGTTATTGCGCTAAATAAAAGCATCATTACAATTGCTGTACATACATAAAACTGTACTGTACTCAGACCTTCTTTAGCCGATATATCCCTTGTCTTAAAGTATATGCTTCTGTTAAGCGCATATGAAAGATATATGTCATTAAGCTTATTCTCATGTGTTCCACGCAGCCCCTTGTAATTCTTAAGCACACCATTGAACAAATCGTCAAATGTATATATCCCCGCTTCTGCAGTTGCAAGGTCAGAGCCTCCTGCCCTCACCATCTCACGGAATATCATCGAGGTATTATTAACGCCCTCTGACTGACACACAACCTCAACAGGTGTATTCTCGCCCGACATAATATCACTTATCATATTCTCTGGCACAATAATAGCCATAACATAATAATTATTTCTTAAACCATCTATAGCCTTCTGTCTGTCAGTATATTCAAATGTACAGACATTCTTAATTGTGTCTATCTCACTGACATAATTGAATGCCATCTTAATATATCGAAACTCCTTATTATTATCTGCCGAATCAGAGTTTTCTGTATCATCATAATCAGGATACACAACAGCAACCTTCATCCTCATGTCACTGTCCTGTGCCGTTGCAATGCCTATGCATGTACTTATTGCAATAACAAGCACTGCCGTCACTATCGTACCCAGAATTATCTTCGGTATAGATAAAAATGCGGATTTAATCTGCAATTTTAATAATTCCAGTTTCCTTCTCATCTAATCCCCCAATTAAATCTATCTGTGAATAATCTCTAAAAGCTCATTGCCGGTAACCGGATGGTCAAGTTCATTAAGCTTACCATTCTTTAAAAGGTACATTCTGTCAGCAAGCTTTAATTCACCTTCTTCGTGGCTTGTTATAATGACTGTACCTCCGCTTTTCGTGTAAGCAGACAGATAATTCATAATATCCTGTTTACACACAATATCCAGTGAAGCACCCGGCTCATCTAATATAAGTACAGGTGGATTCTTAGCCAGTGCACAGCATATGCTTAAACGCTTCTTCATGCCTCCTGACAGCTTATCAACACGTTTGTCAAGATATCCTGACACTCCTAACACTGCAGGAACACCGCCCTGTAAGTCTGCTTCCATATTTCTTCCGGTATCACAGTACCAGAATTTAAGATTATCCCTTGCCGACAGCTTCTCCATAAGCGGATTCTCCTGCGGCACAAAACCTATATATTTCTGAAACAACTTTGCATCTGCAAATGCATCAATGCCGTCTATCTTAAGACTTCCTCCATCAGCCTTAAGACTTCCTGCAAGTATCTCCAGAAGAGTAGATTTGCCACAGCCGTTGGCACCGACTATGGCAATATACTCTCCGCTGGCAGCATGAAACGAAGCGCCGTTAAGCACTGTCGTTTTCCTGCCATATGATTTTCTAATATTCTCCGCCTCTATAAACATACATATATCTCCACATTAATTCTGGGCTGCTGTATCAAACTGGCTGTAATACAGCTTGTGATAGAATCCGTTCTTAGCCAGTAATTCTTCATGATTACCCTGCTCTATAATATGTCCGTCTTTCATAACAAGAATAACATCCGCAGACTGGATAGTTGAAAGTCTGTGGGCTACGATAAAGCTTGTTCTTCCCTCCATCAGCTTTGCAAATGCGTTCTGTATCTTTATTTCTGTTCTTGTATCAATAGAAGATGTAGCCTCATCAAGAATAAGCATTGGCGGCTTTGCAAGCATAATTCTTGTAATACATAAAAGCTGCTTCTGCCCCTGCGAAAGGCTTCCGCCATCCTCGCCTATAACTGTGTCGAATCCATTAGACATTCTCTTGATGAATCCATATGAATGCGCTGCCTTTGCTGCAGCAATAATCTCTTCCTCTGTAGCGTCCGGCTTACCCATAACAATATTCTCTCTTATAGTCCCTGACTTTAGCCATGTCTCCTGAAGAACCATACCAAAGCCCTGTCTTAAAGACTTTCTGGTCATCTGTCTTATATCAGTTCCTGATACATCAATGCTTCCGCTGTTAACATCATAGAATCTCATAAGAAGATTAATAACTGTCGTCTTTCCACAACCCGTAGGTCCTACAATCGCTATTCTCTGTCCCTTCTTAACATGAAGATTGAAGTTCTCAATAAGCTTCCTGTCAGATACATAGGAAAAGCATACATCATTAAGATCAACTGTTCCGTCGACCTCTTCAACAACCTTAGCGTCTTTAGCATCAGGAATCTCAGGCTCTTCTTCAATAAGTTCAAATATTCTGGCTGCACAGGCAAGAGCGTTCTGAAGCTCTGTGACAACGCCTGATATTTCATTAAAAGGTTTAGTATACTGGTTGGCATAACTTAAGAAGCTTGATAACTGGCCAACTGTGATACCGCCATTGATAGCTGAAAATGCACCAACAATCGCAACGCTTGCATATACAAGGCTGTTTACAAATCTTGTTGAAGGGTTAGTAATAGATGAGAAGAAGATTGCCTTTAAGGAATACTTCTGAAGTCTTTCATTAATCTCATCAAATTTTCTTACCGCCTCATCTTCATAGCCATAAGCCTTAACTACCTTCTGTCCGCCAATCATTTCATCAATAAGTGCTGTCTGCTCGCCTCTTGTCTCAGACTGAAGTTTGAACATGCTGAAGGTCTTTCTGGCAATAAAGCTTGCAACTAAAAATGAAAGTGGCGTGATAACAACAACTGCCAGTGTAATCTTAGCATTAATTGTAATCATGAATATAAGTGTTCCAAGTATAGTCATGACACCTGTAAAGAACTGTGTGAATCCCATAAGCAGACCATCTGCAAACTGGTCAACATCAGCAATTACACGACTCACAATCTCACCATATGAATGTCCGTCAATGTATTTTAGTGGAAGAACCTGAATTTTCTCTATAGCCTCATTTCTAATGTCTCTGGTTACTTCATATGTGATTCTGTTGTTACATATGTTCATAAGCCACTGTGAAAGTGCTGTAATTCCAACAAATATACCAATTCTTATAAGTATATTCACAATCTTTGCAAAATCCACATTATTCACACCGATAATGCAGTCAATTCCACGGCCTACAAGAATTGGTACATAAAGTGTAGTTGCAACAGTTACTGCTGCCATAATAAGCGATAATATTATAAAAAAGCTGTGCTTCTTAATTCTTTTAAGGAGTTTTACAAATGTTGATTTATTCTTCTTCATTATGCTACACCCCCTTCTGAATCTGCTTTCTTAAACTGTGATTCATATATCTCTTTATAAACCTCACAATTTGCAAGAAGCTCGTCATGTGTTCCCATTCCTGCAACCTGTCCGTCATCTAATACGATAATGAAATCAGCATACATAAGTGATGCCGCTCTCTGTGAAACTATGAACACAGTAGGAGAATTGTTCATTCCCCTTATAGCTTTTCTAAGGGCTGCATCAGTTGCAAAATCAAGGGCTGATGCACTGTCATCAAGAATAAGCACATCCGGCTTTCTTACGATTGCTCTTGCAATAGTAAGTCTCTGTCTCTGACCACCTGAAAGGTTCTTACCGCCCTGCTCTATAACATAATCCAGACGTCCCTGCTTAGAATCTACAAATTCCTTAGACTGTGAAATCTCAAGTGCTTCATCTATCTGCTCATCAGTAGCACCCTTCTTTCCCATCCACATATTCTCTCTTATAGTCCCTTTAAAAAGTACTGCTTTCTGCATAACGATGCCGACCTTATTTCTTAAAGTCTCAATATTGTAATCTTTAACATTGACGCCATCGACAAGTACTTCACCCTGTGTAGTGTCATACAGTCTTGGTATAAGATTTACAAGGCTTGATTTACCTGAACCGGTGCCGCCGATAACACCGATTGTCTGGCCTTTCATAGCCTTGAAATTAATTCCTTCAACTGAAGGTGCACCTGAACCGCTGTAGGTAAGTGAAACATTTTTAAATTCAACGCTCGGTGTCTCTTCTTTAGCATCAACATTGTTAACATCACCATCTGACATTCCTGATTTTACCTCGAATACAGACTCGATTCTGCCTGCACATGCAAGTGCTTTAGTTATTGTAATGATAAGATTGGCAAGCTTGATAAGTTCAACTAATATCTGTGACATATAATTGTAAAGTGCAACGACCTGTCCCTGTGTAAGCGCACCGGCGTTAACTCTTACTCCACCAATCCATATAAGTGCAATTATTGATACATTTACAACAACATAAGTAAGCGGATTCATAAGTCCTGATATCTTACCAACAAATTTCTGCAATCTGTTAAGGCTTTCGTTATCGTTTTTGAAACGCTTAATCTCATCCTGTTCCTTATTGAATGCTCTGATAACTCTCACACCGGTAAGGTTCTCTCTTGTTATTCCAAGAATCTTATCAAGTCCTGACTGTACATTTTTGTACATAGGTCTTGTTGCAAGCATGATACCGAATACGATAAGTGCAAGTACCGGGATTGCCGCAACAAATACAAGTGCTGCCTTCACATCAATAGTAAATGCCATAATCATCGCACCAAATACAATAAATGGTGAACGAAGGAACAGTCGCAGTACCATGTTGATACCATTCTGTACCTGATTAATATCACTTGTCATTCTTGTTACAAGTGTCGATGTACCAAGTGTATCCATCTCTGTGAATGAGAATGTCTGGATATGTGCAAATAAACTGTGTCTCATTCCGGTTGCTGCTCCAACTGCAGCCTTGGCGCTGAAATACTGTGCTGTTATGGCACATACAAGTCCTATGATTGCAAGAAGTATAAGCATAAGACACATCTGCATAATGTATCCCTTATCCGCATTAACAATACCCCTATCGATAACTGATGATACCACCAGCGGCACAAACAACTCAAATATTGCTTCGAGCATCTTAAAAAGCGGTGCCAGAACGCATTCCTTCTTGTAATCCTTAAGGAATCTCATAATCATTTTCATAAGAAAGCTTCCTCCGTTAATTCAGTGACACTAAAGCATTCATAAGAAACTCATACGAATAGCATCTCTTAGTGCCAAAATATTCTCTATAAACTTCATAATTGTAATATGAATGTTCAAACTGTCTTGAATACAAATGTGCTATATCAACGCGCATTGTAAAATCAGGCGTACATCCGGACGCATGATTAGCTGCTGCCATAATGTCCACTGCAAGTATGCCTATAACCGCATTCTTTGCTTTAAGGAGGACATCGTAATCATTCACTGCATCAAGCATGTATCTATACACATAGTACATTGCAAGCTGCTCATATTCATGTGCAAATGCTTCACTTCCCGCATGGTAAGTTTTCATTACCGCTGCAAGCTCCGAATCATCCGCCAGCCCGTCAAGGAACTGTCTTACTCTTGCCACATGAATATTCCAGTCAGGATTGATTACCTCCATCCCTTTAAAATCATCAAAGAAATGCCGCAGTCCCTTTATAAGCCTGTTGCCATATAATTTGCGCACCTCAGGTGTTGACTTAACTATATCCCCGTCCTGCAGCTCATCAGGTAACACTGCGTCCCTGCTTTTTAGCCTGTCAAGCAGTTTCTCTCTGTAATCAAGTCCACAGAACCTTTTTGCAACACCAGCTATAAGCTCGTCCCTTTCAGCGTCAAGATGCTTCTGGATACGCTTTGCATAATTAAGGTAGAGCATCAGTCTCTCAAATATACTTATATCCCTGTCTGATATTATTCCAAAAGCCACTATTCTTGCCTGCCGAAGCTGCATATATGTATATGCATCTATATCATTAGGCTCAGGCGAAAGACTGTTATCCTCAACCGTATCAAATGTAAGTTCATCTTTATATGAAAACATCAGCTCACCAGCCGTCTTACACGAAGGCGCTATGCCAATCTCTCTTATATTTCCATAATCGTTAATAAATCTTGGAAACTCTGCACATGTTTCACAAAGCTTATCCTCTCCAAGTTCTATATATAAATCACACAGATTATCATCATTAAGAAAAGGACATCGTCCTCCTTCTTTCAGTGTAAATGTACATTCTCCATCCTGTGATGGTACCATTACACTCTTCAGGCGCTTTCCAAAAGCACCTTTAACTGTTTTATAATATTTGTAAGAATTCTTATCAACATCGACATCCCACCCGGCACAGCATGTATCTGTACAGGCTCCTGCAATGCATCGGAAATCCTTATAATAATGTGGTGTCATTACTTTCATTTTATTATCTCCCGCATATAAACCGGCATATTAAGCTCATCTGTTAACTGCGCAAAAATTGTCTGCCACACCTTATTAGTGCAGCAGACACATTTACATGTACATATTATTATAATTACTGTTCTTTTTCTTGTCCACAATATACTTATACACTGTGACACACGCAAGAATAATCATAAGTCCCTCTGCTGCCATGTATGTATAGAACAGATATGGCTGTCTTAACGCTGACACAAGAAGTGGTGAACTCATTGCAAAATCATACATTCCAGCATCGCCTATATACTTAGACATAACAACCGTACTCATGATTGTTATATTAGGAAAAGACATATTGCCAAGCACAAGTGCCACGACCAGCACAGCATTGCGTATTAAGAAAAATGTCCTGCTCACCTTAGCCTTACTAAGACAGCTCATAACAATGCCTCCGATTATACATACAAGAAATAAAAGAAACATCATATACATCTCAGAAGCTGCAATTGCAGATACTTCCGTTGTCGCAGTCTCATATCCTGTAAGCAGTGCAAAGAACCCCAATATAGAGCGGCCTCCCATAATACATGCCGCCACAACAAATAATAATAGTAAAAAATTCCTTCTGTTTAGCTTCCTGTTATCCATAATTCCTCCATTTGTATTATTATCGCAATTATGGAGGAAGATTTCAATAAATATTTGCGCAAACTTCATATTTTATTGTCACCCGCCGCCACTCACCCATCAGGCACGCACTGGTCCACTGGGGTCTGGAACACGTTATGAATTGCTAATTTAGCAAGTGGTGCTTTTGGCTTTTTCTATTGTTTGTGTTCATTCGACATCTGTACACTTCCGTCATTGTGTCCGCCTGTGACCTACGCCCGATATATTGCGAACTGTGTGGGAGTTAATGCCGCTATATACATAAGGGCGGTGTGCTAAAGCACGTTCAAGCGGAGCGCGTTTGATTTAGCACACCGTAATAAGCTTTGTAGATAGCGGCATTTACTCCCACTAAGTGCAGCAATCCTTGAGGGCGTATGCCACAGGCGGACACAATACCAGAAATGTTCATCTGCGAATGGACACAAACATTAAGCCAAAAGCACCACCTGATAAATTAACGCAATTCTAACGAATCGTTCCAACCCCAGTGGACCAGTGCGTGCCTGATGGGGGAGTGGCGGCGGGTGGCTTAATAATATAAAGTTTGTGTCTATATGAACTTGCTGCGCCACTTAATTGCCTCATCCCTATACGCAATTGCTGTCTCCATAAGTTCATTATACTGTGCCTTAGCACTTTCTATTGTTGCCTCAAGCTGCGCAATTACCTGCTTAGACTGCGCCTGTTGCTGCATATATGTATTAAGCTGTATCTCATATTCATGAATTTTTTCTTCATTTTGTTTCAGGCTGCCTGTATCCTGACACGGTACGAATTTTCCATCTGCCGTAATCTCATAGAAATTATCTACATATAAAAAAGCTCTTCCCTGCATTCTAAACACTTCATACATATCAACATTTTCACAATCCACAGGAATATTAAGACTGTCACCTTCTTCCAGTGGGCAGACAGCCCTCAGCGAAAGTCTGTCCGTAAGCGGATTTGTCACCATATAAAACAGCAATAACCTGTCTTTATTTACTACAAGCTGTGGACAGTGCATATCTGGGTTCTCACTGCTTTTCACACGAAAAAGTGCTTCGTTGTTCATCACATTTTTAACAAGAATATCTCCGTTCTGGTTCTGATATGCATAATATATTGTGTCTCCCAGCACCACATCTGAAAGTCCGTCCAGAAAGTCTGACGCAAGCATTATCGGGCGCTCTATACCGTCTATGTACGCCGTTCTCAAAAATATATATCGTGATATGCTATAGATTATAAGCCGTCTGTCGCTGCCTGCTGTGTATACATTTGCCATAAAAGGACACTCCCGTTTTTACATTATTATATGGTCACGCGAATGTAGATAGAACATATAATGTAGTAAAGAAACGAAGAAGGAAAAGATAATGGCTAAATGTAAATGCAGCAAATGTGGTTCTACCCGCATTGTAAGCAATATTGTGCAGAACATGCCTAATGGCTGCTTTGATGTGTGCACGAACCCGATATGCGGTTCACCCGATGAACTCAGTATTCTTGCCCCTCTTATCTATGACGAGATAGGTATTAATCTGTGTACCACATTCGCTGTCGGCACAGATATTTCAACGACTTATCCAACAGCTACCAACGCATCAGTCAGTGTTATAGATATAACCTACACTTATGGTGATGAAAATGTTGAAATCACCCAGATAGCCGGAAGGCCTAACTGCTACTCTGTGAAACTTACCAACCTTACTGTAACATTTGCAGTAACACTTTATGATGAGTCATGCAGGGCATTAGCAACTCTTACCCCAACGGCAGTCTACCTTCCTAACTCAACTACTGCTGCAACTTATGATGAAGACACCAATCCGACATCTGTGACCCTTGAAATATTCGCTCCTTACGGAGTTTCCTACAACTCAAATAACGCAACTCCACCTGTTTATACGCCTGCACTTAACAGTATAGGTTTCTTATCATCTGACAATGTTGTAACCCAGGGACTCAACCTCTATGCAATACCTAAGCTTTTAGGTCTTGATATTACAGATGACGAGGTTACGGTAGGTCTCACTCTCATCTTACAGAGCCTTTACTTCTGTGGATACCGCGTAACAAGTGCCGGCAGAATCTCAACGCCTAAGGGCAGCATTGTTTCCGGTGAAGAATCAGACTGTATCAAGTTCGTTTGCGGCAACCTCTTAGACAGAGCCATCAAACCTCTCGATTTAAATCCACCTTCATGTGAAGGTAACTTAAAAAAAGACTGCAAGAAGCCTTGCATAAATGACTGCACCGACACTCTTAACACTAACAGCACAGCCTGCCAGAACGTTTGTAACAATGGCAATAGCAGCCAGACTTCCTCTGGTGCTTGCGCCGGATCTTGCAATGGCATATGCAGTAAGACTAACTGATAATCTCAATCTGTGGGAACAGACGCCTGCCTGGCGGCTGTTCCCATGTACATATTTTCTTCTTTTGGACTTCTGCGCGCCTTTCCTCCGCTTCAACATCCAATCCACCGCTCTTTCTTGCTCCTTTTGGACTTCCTCCGTGTATTCCTCTGCTTCAACGTCCAATCCACCACTCAATTTCTTCCCTTTTGGACTTTTGCTTGCCTTTCCACTACTTCAACGTCCAATCCCAATCTATACGCTCATATTTTCTTCCATCGCAAATATTTTAATTGCTAATTCCCATACTATGTGTGTATAATTAATGAAATATATTATATTGAACTGTTTTATACACAGTTCGCATGGAAAGGAGTTACTAATGAATTTTAAAAAGTACAGGTCGAGATTCCTTTTGGTTTTTGCGGCCCTCACTCTCTTGTTCTCTTCTGTTCTTCTTACTTCATGTCAAGGCAAGAAGATTAAGAATACAGTATTTTCTGTAGATGATCTTGCAGGCAAGACTATTGGTGTTCAGTTAGGAACAACTGGTGATACTCTCGTAAGTGATTACGAAACTGACGGTTCTGGCACAACTGTATCAAGATACAACAAAGGTTCTGATGCTATACAGGCTTTAAAGCAAGGTAAAGCTGATGCTGTTGTTATTGATGAACAGCCTGCTTTAGCATTTGTTAAAGCTAATCCAGACCTTACAATTCTTGAAGAAGAATTTGCAAATGAGGATTATGCCATCTGTGTTGCTAAGGGCAATTCCCTTACTGCAAAGCTCAATGAAGCTATTGAAGTACTTATGGCAGATGGAACTATCCAGAAGCTTATTGATGATTATGTTGGCGATAATGCTACATTTTCAGGTTACAAATCACCAGACGGTATAAGTCGTACTAATGGAACTCTTGTTATGGCTACAAATGCTTACTTCAAGCCATACGAGTACTATGAAGGGGGTTCTATTATTGGTATTGACGCTGATATTGCACAGGCTATTGCTGATTACCTCGGAATGAATTTAAAAATTGAGGATATGGAATTTGATTCAATTATCACTGCCGTATCTTCTGGTAAAGCCGATTTCGGTATGGCTGGTATGACAGTTACTGATGAGCGTAAGAAAAATATCGATTTCACAACTACTTATACAACTTCTAAGCAGGTTATTATTGTCCGTGACGACAATGCTTCTGCATCAGGCATGAGTTTTGCTGAGAAGTTCAAGACAGACTTCATTAAAGAAGCAAGATACACTTATCTTCTAAAGGGTCTGCTAAACACAGTAATTATTGCATTCTTTGCAGCACTTATGGGTGTTGTTATTGGTTTCCTTATTGCAGTTGTCCGTTCTAACCATGATAAGACAGGACACATGAAGATTCTTAACTTCATTTGCAACATTTATCTTACTGTAATCAGAGGAACACCAACTATGGTACAGCTGCTTATTATCTATTATGTAATATTCAGCTCTGTACATATTGACAAGCTTATTGTTGCAATACTTGCATTTGGTATCAACTCAGGTGCTTATGTTGCCGAAATATTCCGTTCAGGTATTATGTCTATTGATAACGGACAGTTTGAAGCAGCACGAAGCCTTGGTCTTTCTTATAAAACAACTATGATAAGTGTTATTCTTCCTCAGGCATTCAAGAATGTTCTCCCAGCACTTGCTAATGAGTTCATTGTTCTGTTAAAGGAAACATCTATCAGCGGTTATATCGGTCTTAACGACCTTACAAGAGGCGGCGATATTATCCGAAGCATAACTTATGATCCAATGCTTCCACTTATTGGTGTTGCCATCATCTACCTTGTAATGGTTATGGGACTTTCACAGCTTGTTAAGAAACTTGAGAGGAGGTTAAGAAACAATGAGCGATAATACTAACGAAATCATACTTGAAGTTAAGGATTTGAAGAAATCTTTTGGCGACCATGTTGTATTAGAATCAATCAATACAACAGTCCGCAAAGGAGAGGTTATTGCAATTATCGGACCATCTGGCTGCGGTAAATCAACATTTTTGCGTTCACTTAACCTTCTTGAAACTCCTACAGAAGGTCATGTATTATTCCATGAGCAGGATCTTACAGATAAGAGTGTAAATGTGGATGAATTAAGAGAGAAGATTGGAATGGTGTTCCAGCATTTTAACCTTTTCCCTAATATGACTATAAGAAGAAACATAACTCTTGCTCCTACTAAGCTTGGACTTATGAGCAAGGAAGAAGCTGATAAGAAAGCTGATGAGCTTCTTGCAAGAGTGGGACTTTCTGACAAAGCCGATGCTTATCCTAACCAGTTAAGTGGTGGTCAGAAGCAGCGAGTTGCTATTGCAAGAGCACTTGCAATGAATCCTGAGATAATGCTTTTCGACGAGCCGACATCCGCACTTGATCCTGAAATGGTTGGTGAGGTTCTCGCAATCATGAAGGAACTTGCTGCATCAGGAATGACAATGATTGTCGTAACTCATGAGATGGGATTTGCAAAAGAAGTTGCCAACAGATGCATGTTCTTCTATGATGGAGTCATCAATGAAGAGGGGGCTCCGGAAGAATTCTTTGGCAATCCTAAGAGTGAGAGATTGAAGGATTTCTTGTCGAAGGTGCTTTAATTAGTACAAAGGTGGGCATTGAGATAGGGAGATGTTATACAAGCCTCATGGATGCCTGCACCTAGTGTAAGTAAATGCCGTCATATACAATGTCTTTTAGCTGTGTAAAAATCAAACGCGCTTCGCTTGAACGAGATTTTTACACAGCACTTTTGTATATAAGGGCATTAACTTACACACGGTTCGGCATAAATCGGTCTTGCATAACATCTCCCAATCTCAAAGCCACCACCCCGCTACTAGGCAGCCAAAATAAGTGCAGACATGCAGTACAGTATACATTACATCTCTATTGGTATTCCCATATGTTCATTCCATATTTCTTCTGCATTATCTGCAATAGATCCCTGCACTATATGCAAAAAGTTATGAAAAATTTTGTTCAAGTCCATCAAAACAAACATATCCACACCCAGAATGCAATGCCGCAGGCGAGCATTTGTCCGGAGGCTGACTACCTGGTGAAGAAGAAGTCAGCCGTACAGTATGCTGTGGGATAGGTGTGTGGTGTCCTTAGGTGTATGCCCGAATATTCTTATGTCGTGTGAAAGTTAATGCCGCAATCTGCTAAAAATTGTGGCTTGTAATCTCGTTCAAGCGAAGCGCGTTTGATTACAAGCCACATAAAAAACTCAGCAGATTGCGGCATTTAGTTTCACTAGACATAGGAATCCTGAGGGCAGATGCCTAAGGACACCACACACCCTCCCACAGCTACTGTACGGCGTCCGGTCTATCAAGCCTCCTTCGAGTAGTCAACCTTCAGAAGACACAGTCCCTTTGCCGGTGCAGTTGCACCTGCAAGGCTTCTGTTTCTCTCCTCTAAAAGTTGATGCATACTCTCTGGTGTTCTCTTTCCCTGTCCAACTTCAAGAAGTGTACCACTTAAGATTCTTACCATGTACTGCAGGAATCCGCTTCCATGATATGTAAGATTAAGGAATGAACCCTTTAAAGAAACATCTATCGAATAAATCTCACGGACTGTCGATTTCTTCATCTTGGGATTACCACAAAATGATGCAAAATCATGTTCCCCAGTAAGTATGTCTGCTGCCCTCTTCATGGCATCAACATCCAGCTTACCCTCAATTATATTGACATATTTTCTGTTAAATACAGGCTTCTTATCCCCAACATAACATGTATAGCAATAAGTTTTCCCCTGTGCATTGTAACGGCTGTGGAATCTGTCAGATGCAACACGAACCTCCTGCACACAGATATCTTCTGGAAGATATCTGTTCATATAATCGCATATCTCATCTTCCTTCATCTTTGTTTCCATATGTGCATTAGCTACCATTCCCTTTGCATGAACTCCGGCATCTGTTCTTCCTGCACCTATAACCTCAACCTCAGTTCCTGTCATGGCAGAAAGCACTGATTCTAACTTTCCCTGAATTGTCATATCTGTAGTTGGCTGATGTTCCCAGCCATAATACCTTGTACCATCATAAGTGATTATCATCTTATAATTCTTCATTCATATCTCCCATTCATTCTTCTGTCCATAAACACTTTTATATCATCTTGCCAGATTCTGCTTCATACCATCGAGGAAATCATATATTTCATCCATAAACACCTTGCCATAGCGCTCATATTTATTCTCACCGACACCGCTTACTGACAGCATTTCTTCCTCATTAAACGGAACTTTAAGACACATATCTATAAGCGTCCTGTCTGAAAATATTACATATGGCGGAACACCTACTGAAACAGCTATCTGTTTTCTTAACTCACGCAGTCTGTTAAACAACATAACACCTCTGTCATTAAGTGCATCCTCCGGCTTCTTTGACTTGGGCGTTGCATATGCCGACTTTGCAGCAGCGGCAGAACGCTTCATTCTGTCTGCCACCATTGCAGCATTCCTTGATACAGGTGCACTGAAACGGTTTCCCGGATACATATAAGCCTCATCTGCTTCCCGTTCTGCCTCATCAATAACGCAGTTAGAACAGTTATGGCAGTTGTATCTTCCACCCTCTGGATTGTCTGGTCTTTCTCCAAAATATTTAAGTATATACTCTCTTAAACAGCCTGTTGTCTTGCAGTAATCGACCATTGCATTAAGCCTTCTTTTATCAAGAATCATAAGACGTGCCTGTTCTTCTGCATCCATATCAGGATTAGGCTCTCTATGTTCTATGAAAAACTTATTTATCATAATATCCTGCGGAGAATACAGCAATACGCATTCTGAATCCTCTCCATCTCTTCCGGCACGTCCAGCTCCTGATAATAATTCTCTATACACTGTGGCATATTATAATGAATTACAAATCTTACATTTGACTTGTCAATTCCCATTCCAAATGCATTAGTTGCAACAACAACTGGCTTGATATCATATATAAATGAATCCTGATTTTCTTTTCTTTCTTCCGCTGAGAGTCCCGCATGATACTTAGTCACAGAAAGTCCGTTGGCATTAAGCATGTCATAAACTTTTTCAACATTTTTTCTTGTAGCACAGTATATAATCCCACTATCCTGTCTGTGGCTTACAAGATAATCAAGTATATATGAATCCTTGTCCTTAATATGCTTGACCTTGAATGTCAGATTGCTTCTGTCAAAACCTGTCGTGAGTATTACAGGTCTTTCGAGTGAAAGAATCTGCAACATATCATCTCTTACTTTGCTTGTTGCTGTAGCTGTAAATGCGCTTATTATAGGACGCCTTGCCAGTTTCTTAACAAACGACAATATATTCAGATAACTTGGTCTGAAATCCTGTCCCCACTGTGATATACAGTGAGCTTCATCTACGGTAATCATAGATATCTCTACATGTGTGGCAAAATCAAGAAACCCCCATGTTTCCAGCCTTTCAGGTGCAACATATATAATTTTATACCGTCCCTGCTTTGCAAATGCGAGTGCCTTAGCTATCTGATTATCTGTAAGAGAACTGTTAATATAAGCTGCATGTACACCTGCCTGATTAAGTGCTCCAACCTGATCCTTCATTAGCGATATAAGTGGAGATACAACAAGAGTAATGCCGGACATTAACAATGCCGGCACCTGATAACATAATGATTTTCCCGCACCTGTAGGCATAATTCCTAACACATCCTGCCCTGCAAGAATAGCATCAACTAACTTTTCCTGACCCGGACGAAATGAATTATACCCAAAATAATGCTTTAAAATTCCATATTTATCCATATATCACTCTCTTTTCAATCTTCTCTTACTTTCGTACATTCTCTTATCAGCTCTGCTTCTTGTATCTTCAAAGTTCTTATCTGTCTTTATATCATATTCAGCATAACCACATGCAATCTGCACATTAAGGTCTTTGATTTCAAGTGCTTCTTCAGCATACTTTTCAAGTTCCCTTAGCTGCTTCACATGTCTTCCAATATCAAAGCTTTTTTGCTTCTGATTAATTACAGTACAGAATTCATCCCCACCTATACGATAACATTTACCATGTCTGCCAAATATCTCTTTAATAATTCTGGCTGATGCCTGTATATAGGCATCTCCTGCTGCATGCCCCAGATTATCATTACACCACTTAAGGTTATTAAGGTCAAATGTCACTATAGAATACCCTTCATAATCAGAAGTTTCCTGTTCCCACTCTTCAAATGCAAAGCGATTATAAACCCCTGTCATAGTATCAGTTACAGCCATCTCTTTGTAGAAATCCACCTTCTGACCTTCTTTAATCTTCTCATATGCTTCTGATATGCTCTCATAACCAAGCACAATAATAAATATAAGAATACCCAGTTTTCCTATAAGATCTGTCTGCTGCATTCCCTTATAATATGCAATAAGATCAACAATCATAGAAATTCCAAGTGAAGCCGCACCTATAATATTAGACTTTACTTTCCTGTCAAAGCCTTTAACCCATACTCTTTTAATAAGAACTGTCCAGAAATATACAAGTGACATAGCAAGCATCATATGTATAATGTACACGCTGTTCTTAAATTCCCACACACCTGTCATATGACATACAAGCAGTATTACAGCTGTTGCAGCATATATGGCGCACAAGATATTATTCACAGCACTTTTCCCTATCTGGAAAAAATTCTTCTCTGCCTGCATAAAAGGAATAGGCATCATCATAAGCAGTATATACCCTATCAGTGAACCTATCTTCCTGTTCTCCACAAGAATTGTTGCAATATCAGTTTCATTAAGAGCCCATGCACCTATAATCATTGCAAATATACCGAAATAAAACAGTGCTTGTGTCTGTGCAATTTTCTTTCTACAGAAAATCCATAATATAACCATGGCAAATCCAACTATTATTATAAACGAACTAAGTACTGCTGATGGTAGCGATTTCGCAATAAGCTCTTTTACAAGTTTTGTCTCGTCGCCATATCCAAATGTTGTTTCTCTTATCTTATGACCATCATATACATTAGTAAGCCTTACAATTATATCTGTTGTATATGGCGGAATGTTCACAATCGTATAATTAGTTCCAGTGGTTGTTCCATATATAGACCTATGTGCTTTTATATAATATATAAGTCTTCCACCTGCATATACTTCTACTTCCTGATGCCTGCTTACAAATGCCAGTGCATTATTATTTCCTGCACTTGCTCTGATTTTTACATAATATTCAATTGTGTCATCTCCAATATATCTTGTATCCTCTGGTTTAACTACGGCACCCGTTCTTTTATCTTCCGGTGTCACCTTATCTACAGTGCTGAATATAAATCCTGAAGCCATAAAAAGCAGAAATCCTAATAAAAATATACCGTAAAAAATCCTGTTAATTAATTTAATTCTTTTCATAAAAAAAGCCTTTCAGCCGTACTATAGTGTTGTCCGTAATGAATCTAACCCTATAATACAGTAGAATGGCTTTCTTTTCAAATTATTTTTTGTTGTTCTGTATTTTGTACACTATTTGCAAAGTTTAAAAACTGCATAGCACTACAAGTTTATATTATATACTCTTTGCAAGCTCAGCAGGGTTCTCTGAAAACTTCAGAGCTACATCCCTTGAAATAACCCTTGTCTTAACAAGATTAGCAAGTGAATAATTCATTGTATGCATACCTGACTGCATATTCGACTGAAGAACTGTCTGAATCTGATTGGTTTTCTTTTCTTTGATAAGATTAGCTACTGCTGTATTGTTAATCATTATCTCTGTAGCTGCAATTCTTCCCTCATGCTCTGCACAAGGTACGAGTGTCTGGGTTACAACAGCTGCTAATACAGATGCAAGCTGTAATGTAAGTGCTGACTGTGCCTCTACCGGACATGCACTGATTATACGTTCAACTGTCTGTGCTGCACTTCTTGTATGAAGAGTTGATAATACAAGATGTCCTGTTTCAGCAGCTGTAATTGCCGCATTGATAGTTTCATAGTCTCTCATCTCTCCCACGAGAATAACATCAGGATCTTCACGAAGTGCTGAACGAAGTGCTGTCGCAAAATCAGGTACATCTCTTCCTACTTGTCTCTGATGTATCATAGATTTCTTAAATCCATATACATACTCTATAGGATCTTCTACTGTTATAATATGTCTTGACATATTGTTGTTAATATAATCAATCATAGCTGCAAGTGTTGTAGACTTACCACTTCCTGTAGGACCTGTTACAAGAATAAGACCTGACCTTTTCTCAACAAGCTTAGAAAAAAGTTTTCCTGAATGTCCCAATTCTTCAAACGACGGTATAACAGAATCAAGAAGACGGATACTCGCTGCAAGATTTCTTCTCTGATGATATATATTAATTCTTAATCGACCACCAGACTCATCAGTGGCTGCCACATCCATATCTTTTCCTGCCTGAACAGTCTGTATATCTTCATCACCAAGAATTGAGAATATCATCTCTTCTGTTTCTTCTATCGAGGTGTTATATCAAGAAGCTGAAGTTCACCATATTTTCTTACCGCAACCGCTTCCCCTGCAGTAATATGCAGATCTGAACACCTGTTATCTCTTGCGTATTTAATTAATTCTTTTAATTCCATGTTCCCCTCCCATACAATTTGTCCATTAGTATGAACAACAATAAAATACTACCATAATAAAAATGCATATTCAATCACACTTTTATCCCATTTTTCTTACATATATCATCAAGGCAGCATCTTTCACAGTGCGGTGTAGTACGCGCCGTACATACCTCTCTTCCGTGGTCTACAAACCTGTGGCATAATCCGCTGCCTTCTTCTGGCGGGACTATCTTCCACAATGCCATCTCAACCTTCTTAGGCTCTTTCTCATCTTTTACAAGACCGATTCTGTTACAAAGCCTTATGCAGTGTGTATCTGTAACAATTGCCGGCTTTCCGAAAACATCGCCCATAATAAGATTGGCACTCTTCCTTCCAACTCCAGGAAGCTTTAATAATTCTTCCATGCTGTCAGGAACTTTATCGTTATACTGTTCATGAAGCATACGCATACATGCACATATATCCCTTGCCTTGCTTTTTCCAAGTCCGCATGGTCTTATAATCTTTTCAATCTCTTCTGGAGATGCTGCAGCAAGTGATGCTATATCAGGATATTTTTCATACAGCCCCTTAACCACAACATTTACTCTTGCATCAGTGCATTGTGCCGCAAGTCTTACGCTTACAAGCAGTTTCCAGGCATCATCGTAATCAAGACTGCACTCCGAATCCGGATATTCTGCCTTTAATCTTCTTATAACCTCTAAAGCAAGTTCTTTCTTAGTCATAGATTACGCATCTTTCTTCTTATAATTAGCAATTCCGAATATTGCAAGAAGCAATACACACGCAAATATCATCCAGCCAACAAGATAACCTGTTCCCCTTGATTTAAATGTATCATAATAACCCTTAAGGTATACAACCACTATAATAGCCGGAAGTATATAACTCATATAGAATCTTAACCATTCAGGAAGCTTAGGACCTTTTCCTTCATTAGCTTCTTTTCTGAAGCCTTCCCAGCCCCAGCCGTTCTTCTTAGTACAGAATAATACAAATATCATCTTCCAAGAGGAAGCAGATTATATGAAACAAGGAAATCCTCCAGATCCATAATTGAACTTCCCGGACCAATAGGCTGGAAAGCTGCAAGCTTGTTAAAGCCTAATACAGCAGGAAGTGAAAGCAGTATCATGAATATAACATTACCTGCAACAACCTTTTTCCTTGAAAATCCCTTAAGGTCAATATAAAAAGCAATAATGTTCTCAAATACAGCAATTACAGTTGATAATGCTGCAAATGACATGAATACAAAGAATGCTGTTCCCCATATTCTTCCTCCCGCCATATGATTAAATATGTTAGGCAGTGTTATAAATAAAAGTGATGGACCGGCACCCGGAGCAACACCATATGCAAAGCATGCAGGAATAATTATGAATCCTGCCATAAGAGCAACAAATGTATCAATCAGAATGATATTAACAGCCTCTCCACCTATTGTTCTGTCTTTCTTTAAGTAGCTTCCGAATATCTCCATTGCGCCAATGCCTACACTAAGTGTAAAGAATGCATGCGTCATGGCATCAAATATAACCGGCCCTAAACCTCTTGATTTAATAGCATCAAGATTAGGCACCATATAGAATTTAACACCTTCTGCTGCATTAGGAAGAACAAGTGAATGAACTGCCAGTACCACAATAAGGATAAGGAGAAGCGACATCATAACCTTAGTAATCTTCTCAACGCCCTTCTGTAATCCTAATACACATACACCAAACGAAAGTAAAACTGAAACAATCATCCAGATTGTCATTGTACCCGGCTGTGAAAGCATAGTTCCAAATGCACCTGAAACCTCATCTGGCTCTAAACCTGCTAACGAACCACTTGCCTCACGCCATGCATAATAAAGCATCCATCCTGCAACCATAGTATAGAAAGCCATTAATATGTAGCTTCCTACTACCGATACCCATTTGAAATGATGCCATTTACTTCCCTTAGTCTCCAGTTCTTCAAATGCCCTTGCAGCACCTTTACCGCTTCCTCGTCCTACTGTGAACTCCGCACACATAATAGGAAATCCAAGAATTGCAAGAAATACAAGATAGATAAGCACGAATGCCGCACCACCATTTTCCCCGCATATGTATGGAAATTTCCACACATTACCAAGTCCCACCGCACAGCCAGCAGACACTAAGATAAAGCCGAGTCGCGAGCCGAATTTTTCTCTCTCTTTCAAAATAAAACCTCCATCATTAATATATTTACATTAATTAAGATTGTATCATATATTACTATATTTTCACAGCCAATTATTTCATACTCTGACTGACTTCTGATGTAATAGTCTGACCGCCCTGTTCATTCCATTCTTTTACAAATGTATCAAAGTAAGATATATCTTCTTCTCCGCTTATAATCTTTAAATATGCCTCTTTTTCTTTAGCCTTAAGTCTCCACCAATGGCTCTTCATTGTGTCTGTGGTCTTAAAATAAAGTGAGTCAACTACCTTTATATTATCCTGTGCAATAAGACTGCATGCCTTAATTCTTGACATATACGCTGCCCATTGCGTACTTGTTTTGTTAGCATTCTTAATATACTCACTGCATGCATCATAAAATGAACGCTCAAGAAGTTCCAGACTGTCAGGATTCTTTCTTCCCGAAATTGTGGCATCTATATTCCTGTAACATATTGAAAGTGCATTATTATAATCAACATTTATTGATAAAGGTCTTGCCGTAGGTTCAACATTAAGCTGATAGTAATTCTTGAATTCTTCTGAGTCTGTACAGTCAAATCTTACTTTATCAAACATAACGCTTATCATCTTTGCTGCAATCTCAGGATGTTCATAGCCCTTTCTTACAACAACATATTTGTAACACGGGTTCTGGCTGTGATAACTCGTTGTTCCATCCGAATCCGTTGCTATTAAATATGGCTGCCAGTCCGCATCCGGATTTCTGCTTACTGCATTAGCAAGCGGATTATTCGGCGCCCACCATGGTCCGAAAAACGAGCCACACAGACCATTCTCTATAAGCTCACATATGTTGGTTGATGTTCTCAGAAGAAAATCATTATCTATAACACCCTGATTATACAGGCTGCTTATATACGAAAGTGCTTCTTTTGCCTCATCTGTAACCGAACCATATACAATCTCACCATCATCATTCATTATCCACTGCTTTGGATACGCCCCAAAGCAGGCAAATATTATATCCAGCAGAAATTCACTGCTGTAACCACATTCACCTGTCACATCTGTATCCACTGCAAGCCCCACTGTATTAGGTTTTCCTGATGTATCCACTCCATTATTTCCAGGGTCTTCTGATATAAAATGCTTCACTATATTAACAACATCATCAATAGTGTGTGGCTCTGACAATCCAAGCTTATCCATCCAGTCTTTTCTTAACCACACCAGATTAGGTCCGTCTGTTATATTAGTCTCAGGCAGTGCCATTATCTTTCCATCGTATGTAACCATATCCTTAAGTGAATCCCCATAGCTTTCATACATTTTTCTGATTCTGTCACTTATACAGTTATTGTAGCTTTCTGTAAGGTCCTCTATAAGTCCTGCTTCCACTAACTGTTCAACCTCATCCTGACTTGATACAACCATGATATCCGGCAGGCTTCCCATTGAGATTGCCATAGAAACGTTAGTGTCATACTGGCTGTCGTTTGCTTCAAATGCATCAACATTCTGCACATTAATCACAGACTTAATATAGCGTGTGTACGCATTATCTGTATATGTGTCATTCTCCGGCATATTGGAATTATTAACACTTGTCATCTTTCCAAGTGTATATTCTATAGTCTCGGGGTAAGCCCCGAATGGCGTTGTTCTCGCTTCTTCCATTCTAGCATTGTATTCTTCATTATCATTAGACGCAAAACCAGCCGGGCTTTTACACCCGGCTAATATAAGCATTATTCCTGTGACACCAAATGCCACACATTTTTTTAATGTTTGCTTTAATCTATTCATATATCTAACCCTTCACTGCACCTGTCATGCTTTCATTATAACATCTTTGCATTATCATAAACAAGGCTGCAATTGGAATTGATATAAGAACTGCTCCTGCTGCAAATCTTGTGTACCATACATCAACATACTCCTTTTCAAGCATCTGCCACAAGCCGATTGCTACGGTATAATACTTCGCATTTGCCCTGCAGATTACTCTTGCAAATATGAAATCTACCCAAGGTGCTATGAATGATGTAAGTATTGTATACACTATAATTGGTTTACTAAGAGGTATTGTTATCTTGGTAAATACCTGCCACTTCGTTGCTCCATCTATCATAGCAGCCTCATCTATTGTCTTAGGGATAGTATCAAAGAATCCCTTTGCAATGTAAAACTGTATTCCTGATGATGCTGAATATACAAGCACAAGTGCAACTCTTATCATTGCTCCTTCTGAAAGTCCTACTGCTTTAAGTATATAATATACAGCAACCATCGCCATAAATGCAGGGAAAAGTCCAAGTATCATTGCAATATTCATCATTACTTTTCTCATCTTAAACTTAAGCCGTGACATACAATAAGCCACTGACAGAACAAAAAATGTAGATATAATACACGAGAATACTGCTACTATCAGTGTATTGGTAAACATTCGTGGGAAATTAAGTATTCCTGTATCTGTAAAAAGCTTTAAGTAATTATCAAATGAATACTGCTTTGGGAAGAAGGAGCTTGTATAAGCACCCTTCTGTGCCCTGAAGCTTGTGAGGATTATCCAGAAAAGAGGACTTACCCACACTATCGCTAATATTGTAAGCACTGTATGTGCCAGTATATTTTTAATAGTCTTTTTCTTTTTCACTGGAATCCCTCCTCATCTTTATACGCTTTCGTTCTTCTGTATACAAGTAGTGAACCAATCGCTAAGAATATGAATGTCATAATACCGATAACAGCACCAAGATTATAATACTGATAATCTATTGTCATCTTGTACAGCCATGTTACCAGAAGGTCTGTCTTTCCTGCTGTTGCACCTGCCATAACAGGATCTCCCTTAGTCAGCAGATAAACAATGTTAAAGTTGTTAATATTAGCAGTAAATGTAGTGATAAGATATGGTGCCGTTACAAATAACATATATGGCATTGTTATCTTAATGAACTTGACAAATCCATTAGCTCCATCCACATCTGCTGCCTCATACAGTTCCATAGGTATATTCTGTAATATACCTGTAACCTGCAGAATAGTATATGGAATACCTATCCACAGATTGACCACGATTACTGTGATTCTTGCCCAAGTCGCATTTGTAAAGAATGGCAGTGATTTTGTTATCCAGCCTGCATTCTTTAAAACAACATTTATAATTCCATCCTGTGCCAGCATGCTTCTGACAATAAGAAGTGAAACAAACTGTGGAATTGCAATTGAAAGTATAAATATAAATCTCCAGAAAGCCTTTAATTTCGTACCTTTTCTGTTAATAAGCAGTGCAACAAGTATTCCGAATATGTAATTAAGAAATGTTGCAAATACTGCCCACACTATAGTCCAGCCAAATACTGACCAGAATGACTGTCCTATCATGCTTCCTGAATCGAATATCTGCTTGAAGTTCTCAAGTCCTACCCAGTCGAAAAG
Source organism: Eubacterium sp. AM49-13BH (assembly GCF_003464165.1). GTDB lineage: Bacteria > Bacillota > Clostridia > Lachnospirales > Lachnospiraceae > Lachnospira. The sequence goes on from NZ_QSEK01000019.1 coordinate 28,250, forward strand.
CACCAGATGATTGTTAACCTTACTATAATTAGTAAATGCCATGCTTATCATAAAAATAAGTGGAAGTATTGTAAATATAAGCACACCTGATACCGGAAGTGTAAGCAGCAGCTTATGAAGGTTCTCATTAAACAACGACTTCACGTCTTCTGCAAATGTATTTATATGCTTTCCTTTTTCCTTTAACAGTTCCAGCTTATATGAACTTTTCACAGCACCCGCTGCAACTATTATGTAAGCTATAATCATGAATATTGTTGCTATTCCATATAGAAGTATAAGAAGTGAATTATCACCTGCAACATACTCATATATTCCAAGCTTCTCATTCCAGACCTCCTGCTGCGGTCTGCTTCCAAGACCTGGAAGCATCGCAAGGCAGTTAATTCCCTTCATAATCATAAAGCATACAAAGGCTGCTTCTATAGCTATATACATAATTCCCTTTATAATCTGCTTTCCTACAAGATTACCAAGTCCTGGAATCAGAATACTTAACTTCGTAAATATATTTCCTTTTCTAAATGATTCAGTGAACTTAACTGCCATTATGCGCCACTCCTTTCAGCATTTAATCGCTATCAATTATTTTGCAATTGATGTATTAATCTGCTTATAGAAATCCTGTGTCTTAGCTGCTGCATTATCTGCTGTTATTTCACCATTTACAATTGCCTTAGCAAAGTTCTGTGCAGGTGCCCAGTAATCATTCATGCCTGTTACTGTTGGCTGGATTACTGATGTCTTGTTAAATGTATCATTCTGTGCTGTTACAAGTGCATCCTTCTTTACTTCATCAGTTGCAAGAAGCTCTGTATTACAAGGAATAACACCTCTTAATTCATAGTGCTTCTTCTGTGCATCCTTGCTTCCAAGATACTTTGCAAGTGCAACTGCTACCTGCTGATACTTGCAGTTAGGATTAACTGCGATTGCCTTAGAACCTGCAAATGCTAACATCTGCTTGTCTTTTCCACCAATCTTAACTGTAGGAAGTGAAACTGCTCCAAATTTGTCTCCAAGAATCTCTTTAACACTCTTATAATCCCATGATCCTGAGAAGTAAGCTCCAACTGAACCATCTCTTAAACCAGCGATACCAACGCCCTGAAGGTCATTGACAAAGTTAGGATTATTTACAAGTGAAACCATTGCCTGTGTTGCCTGTGTTCCCTTATCTCCTGAGATATCAACACCTGCTGAATTATCTTTTCCGTCTTTTCCAAAATATGTACATCCATTAGCAAGGAAGAATGATGACATATACCAGCCCTCTGTAATATTGAAAGCCACCTTATTCTTCTCAAGCATCTTATCAAGGCTCTTTACATCACTGTCTGTGAATTTGCTCTTGTCATAGTACATAAACCATGTATTAGTTGTGAATGGTACTCCGTATACAGCTCCATCTACTGATACTGAATCCACAATTGCATCCGAGTTAGTTTTCTTAACATAATCTGCTGTCTCTCCACCAAGCTTTGCAATAGCGTTAGCATCAACAAGTGTCTGAAGCTGGTCGTTAGCAAAGAAGTATACATCTCCTGAATTCTCCGGATCCTGTGGAACTATCTTTCCTGCGTCCTGCTCTGAGCATACACCGTATTCAAATGTTAAATCCCAGTCAGGATGCTCTGAATTGAACTGGTCACACATTGTCTGCAGCCATTTGCCGTTCTCATCTGCCTGATCTTCTGCACAGCCCCATACCTTGATTGTAGCTGTGATTTTTTCCTCACCTGCTGCTGTGTCATCCTTTTTAGCATTGCCACAACCTACGAAAAGTGACCCACACATTGTTGCTGCCATCACTGCAGCCGCTAATCTCTTAAACTTCATAAAAAACCCTCCTTAATAATTATCCGTGACAGCTTTGATTACTGTCCTCTTTTGATAATCTAATTATATTAAGGAGGGGTTAATATTAAAATATAAGATATTTTAGAAACATATCAGTTTTTTGTGTTGTATGGTTTTGCAGGGAATTTTATTGTTATTGTTGTTCCCTCATCAGGTATGCTCTGCACTTCCAGATGATAGCTTTCGCCGTAATAAAGTCTTATTCTGTCGTTAACATTTCTTGCGCCATACCCTTTTGACTGGACTGTTAAGAAGTTTTGTGCAGTTTCTTTGTCCATTCCTACACCGTTATCAGACACGGTTACACATACAAGCTTTTTACCTTCTTCATCCGTCTGCATCTTTGCCTCTACGGTTATTATGCCTTTCCTGTCTGTCAACAGATCTATACCATGGTCTATTGCATTTTCTACCAATGGCTGGAGTATAAGGTTTAAAGATTCGCATGGCATAACTTCCTCTGATACATTTATCACCACATCAAATGAGTTGTCATGCATTATCTGCTGAATCTTAAGATACGACTGCATGTTGCTTAATTCCTGCTCAAAGCTTAGTATATTCTTTCCCTTATTAAGCGATGTACGGTAGTAGTTAGACAATGCAAGTGTTATTTCACTTATATCTTCCTGCTCATATTCTATCGCTTTCCAGTTGATAAGTGACAATGAATTGTAGAGGAAATGTGGATTAATCTGTGCCCTTAATGCACGCATCTCTGATTCTTTCTGGCTTATACGTCCTTCATATACCTGAGTGATAAGATTCTTAATCTGGGTTGTCATGCTGTTAAAGCTATGGATAAGGTCACCTATTTCATCTTTGTCCTGTGTATTAATTACCGCATCAAAGTCTCCATTTTCAACCTTTGCCATACTGTTTTTTAATTTATTAATTCTTCTTGTAATGAAGCCTGTTGTAAATATACTCGCCGCAGCGGCACCTGCAACCGCTACCACAAATGCAACTACAATCATTGTAATCATTGAATTAGCTGACCTGAGCACAAGTTTTCTTGGTTCATAGACATATACTGTCCATCCGGTAACAGAGCTTTCCTTCTTTACTACAGAGTAACCCTCTGTATTTCCACATGTATCATTATCCCATTCTGCCCCGTCGATTAGTGAAAGCAGCTTCTTACTGTTTAATCTGTATCTGGTGTTATTGTTTTCAAATGTGTCACTGCTGCATATAACTTTTCCATCAGCGTCAAACACCACCATTCCGCAGTTCTGCTCAAGACCACCTGTATATGAACTCATCATGCTGTCATAATCAACATCTATGTACATAATTCCAAGAATCCCTAGCTGGTCAAGCGTTGACATTTTTCGTGCTGAAACAAGTGTCCTGCTGTCTTCATCAACAAACCACTGTATCTTAGTGCTTTCAGCAGCAGCATTATAAAAAGGTCTGTCTTTTATCTCTTCTATTGGAGCTATAGTTGTGTCATGTTTAATAGCTTTATCCACATATATTGTTACCCTGTTAATATCATTGTGAAAATACTTTAATGATGAAAGCATAGGGTCAAATGTAGTGACAATCTGGTTATACATCTCATATGTGCTTTTGTAATCGTATGAAAGCACTCCCGACAGCGTATCATTAAATGTTATATAATTAGACAGGTTGTCATACACCTCTATCTGCCCATCCACCGTTGTAACAGACTGCTCAATTGCCCCTTTGATGCTCTTTAAATCTCTGTCCATAAGAATGTTTCTCATCTGACAGTATGCAAAAACAAAAAGTACAATCAGGGGAATAAGTCCGGTCACTACATATATGATGACAAGCTTGTTCTGCAATCTTATATCATTGATTTTCTGCTTAATCTTTTTCAACTCAATTCTCCCTGATCCCTGAATTTCTGAGGACTTATACCAAAGTACTCCCTGAAGCTCTGTACAAAATATGAAACATTTGGATAACCCACCTGCTCACTTATATTCACAATCTTCATGTTCGTACCAGTAAGCAGTTCCTTAGCCTTCTCCATTCTGTACTGTTTAATATATTTGCTCAGATTCTGTCCTGTTTCCTTCTTAAAAAGTGAACTTAAATAGCTTGGTGCAAGATAAACCATATCCGCAAGTTGCTGTGCGCCAATCTCCTCACCATAATGATTATGTATATAATTCTTTACGGTCTCAATCTCCCGGTGTGACGTAGCCGGCTCTTTTCCAAAACTCTTCTCCAACAAATCAATATTGTTATTCACTATATCCATAATGCATGAGAAATCCTCTGACTTATACAGTCTGTCAATCTCCCTTCCAAATTCCGCCTCATCAGCACCCGGAATATTGTCATAGAAATCTTTTAACAGATTGGAAAATACGAACTTGATGTATATATGTGAGAAGTTCGACTGCCCCCTGTATTTCTTACACAGTGCATCAAAATGTATTCTTAAAAATGTGATATCCTTCATCTTGATATCCTGCTTCATCTGCTTCATAAGTGCATCGTCATCAATCTGTACAAGCACAGGTGTATCTTCACTGACATTATCAGAAAAAATGTATCTTCCTGTCTCATAAAACTTATTATTCATCAGTGTATCAACTGCATCCATTATCTGTGGAAGTTCATGATAATCATTGAATAAACCTGACACAGCAATATACATAAACTGTCCTGTCTTTCTATATATATAGTCATGAATATTTGTAAACATTTCTTCAATGTTCTTATCAATATTACCATCTGCTGTGAATGATTTATCAGAAAATATAATAACTGACTGTAATGGGTTAAGATTAAGATACTGATAATCCAGTTCTCCAGTTACCTCTTTAAATATATCTTCACCTGTATCATATTTTCCAAAGAAATCAGTATTAAATTCTATAAGTGCAAGTCTGTTGTATCCTGCCAGAAAATCCCCATTATCAAGTATTCCTGATGCATCACCTGAGTTGAGCAGCGTATACATGTAGTACTGTTTTATAAAGTTAGCCTGCCTGTTATAGTCCTCATCCTTCTTGTGTTCCTCGTCAAGCTCTGTTATAACTCCTGTAATTGTTGAACTGAATTCTGACGGATCAACCGGCTTTAATATATAATCTTTAACACCTAATTTAACTGCCAGCTTGGCATACTCAAACTCGTTATAGCCTGAGAATATAATTGTCTTTAAACTGATGTCGTTGTGCATCACATTCTTAATAAGCTCTATTCCGTCCATAAACGGCATCTTAACATCTGTAAGCAGTATATCTATATGTCCTATTCCTGTATTCTTATCAGATGTCAGATATTCCAGTGCCTGCTTTCCGTTGCATGCCTCAAATACTCCAAGTTCAATTCCCATTCTCTTAAGAAGCATTCTTATTCCGCTTCTCTCAATCTTTTCATCATCAACTATAAGTATATTATACATAAATCCACCCCGAAACCTTCCTCATTCACGAACTTTCGCTCTTATAATGATTATAGCTTCCGGGGCAGTTATTATCAACTTATTTAGTTATATTAAAGATGCCATATATCTTCATTGTACTGTTGGATTGTTCTGTCTGATGAGAAAAATCCGGCATTTGCAATATTAACGAGCATTTTTTCAGCCCACGCATATCTGTCATCGTAATCTGTGAGAGCCTTTTCTTTGGTTTCTATATAGCTTCGTAAGTCAAGCAATGCCATAAACCAGTCTTTTCCTACAATCTCATTATACAGTCTGTTAAGACTATGTGAATCACCTGCCTGAAGCATAACATCCGATATTATAAAATCTACACATTTTTTTATAAGAGCATCTGTCTCATAAAGCTTCTTTGCGTTATAGTCACATTTTTCATAATGTGCAATAACTTCATCACTTGTTGCGCCAAATGTATATATATTATCTTTACCTACAAGCTCTGCAATCTCAACATTAGCACCATCCATTGTTCCTAATGTCACAGCACCATTGAGCATGAATTTCATGTTGCCTGTTCCTGATGCTTCTTTAGATGCAAGTGATATCTGCTCTGATATATCACATGCAGGAATCAGCTTCTCTGCCAGTGTTACATTGTAGTTCTGGACAAGCACAACCTTAAGGTAAGGACTTACATCTTTATCGGCCTCAATAACCTTACTCAATGTAAGTATCAGATGAATTATATCCTTCGCAATTGTGTATGCAGGTGCAGCCTTTGCGCCAAATATCACTGTAACAGGAGTCTTTGGAATATTGCCTGCCTTTATGTCAAAATATTTATATATTATATACAGTGCGTTCATCTGCTGTCTTTTATACTCATGCAGTCGCTTTATCTGTATATCGTATATTGACTGTGGATTAATCTCTATTCCCTGTGTCTGCTTAAGGTATTCTGCAAGATTTCTCTTGTTGTCTGTCTTAATCTCAAGAAGATTATCGTAAACATTTTTATCACCGGCAAACTTTAAAAGGTCTTTTAACTTTTCTGCGTCATGTCTGTATTCACTTCCAATGAGTGTCTCAATGTATTTCGCAAGTCCGTTATTACAGTGGATAAGCCACCTTCTGAATGTGATTCCGTTAGTTTTGTTATTGAACTTCTCTGGATATATCCTATAGAAATTATTAAGCTCTGTATTCTCTAATATCTCAGTATGAAGCTTTGCTACTCCGTTGACGCTCATTCCATAATGAATATCGATGTGTGCCATGTGAACGAGATTATTATCGTCAATTATATACACTGATTTATCTGTGTACTTCCTGCGCACTCTTCTGTCAAGTTCTTTTATAATCGGCATAAGCTGTGGCACAACCCTGTTAAGATAATCCACAGGCCATTTTTCAAGGGCTTCGGCAAGGATTGTGTGATTAGTATACGCACAGCTTTTTGATACAATATCAATTGCTTGGTCCATTGTTATCGGACTTCCGTCTATATCTCCATTTTCTGTAAGAAGTCTTATAAGCTCCGGGATTACCATTGTCGGATGTGTATCGTTAATCTGGATAACCGCAAAATCTGACAGATTCTTAAATGTTTTTCCGGTGTTAATACATTTGTCCCTGCATTCATCTAATATAAGCCTTGCTCCATTGCTTACCATGAAATACTGCTGATAGATTCTAAGAAGCCTTCCCTGCTCGTCACTGTCATCAGGATAAAGAAACAGTGTAAGGTTCTTTGCAATATCTGACTTATCAAAGTCTATGCTGTCACCTTTTACGATGCTCTCATCAACTGTCTCCACATCAAACAGATGAAGCTTATTCGTTCTCTTTTCTCCATACACATTGATATCATACATTCTTGAAACTACACTGATTTCACCGAAATTGATAGTGTATGTCACATCTGTCGGAACAAGCCAGCTGTCCTTACCAATCCATGATTAGGCACCTCCTTCTGCTTTCCATTCTCAAACACCTGCTTAAAAAGTCCAAGATGATAATTAAGTCCGATTCCGTCACCATTAAGACCAAGGTTAGCAATCGAATCAAGGAAGCATGCTGCAAGTCTTCCAAGTCCGCCATTACCAAGTGACGGCTCTACTTCCAGTTCTTCAATATCTGAAAGATTCTTTCCTGCCTGTGTAAGTTCTTCCTTAACTTCATCATAAATTCCTAAGTTAATAAGATTATTGGATAAAAGCTTTCCTATAAGGAACTCTGCAGAAATGTAGTATACCTTTCTGCCATTGTCTTTCACTATTCTATCACGTCCCTTTTGTGCAACCAGCTTCATAAGTGCATGAAAGCACTCCTCGTTGCTGCATAAGTGCAAGTCTTTTCCATATTCTTCCAAACATATAGTGTTAAGCATATCGTTGCCCTCCATTCTTGTATTTATATTTTATTATAGGGTTGCTGGAAAAATTCTCTTGCTTTATAATGGGATAAACTTGTACTATTCTATCATATTTAAGGAGAACCTTATGAATATAACAGATTACGGACCACTGAAAGAAACCAAGTCTCATTTTGATTCAGATTTTTTATATAACACTTACCCATGCTCTATCCCGCTTGATTTTGCGGAAGTTCCGCTTCACTGGCATAATGAGATGGAGCTTATATACATCAAGAAGGGACGCATGATCGTAAGCGTTGACCTTGAGTATTCTGTTGTAAATGCTGGAGATATTGTTGTTGTCATGCCTGGACATATCCATTCTATCATCCAGAACGAAAGTGATTCATGCGAATACGAAAATATTCTTTTTAATCTTGATATGCTTGTTAGCAGGCAGTGTGATTATGATACCGTGAGCTTTTTTAACGGAATTTCCGGCTTTAAGGGGTATTGCCCTCCTGTTATCAGTAAAACTGCGCCACACTATTCTGATTTAATTCATTATATTGATGAAGCTGATAATATATGCAAGTATTTCCCTGACGGGTACAGGCTGAAAATCCGTGCATGTCTTTTTAATTTCTTTTTTGAGCTTAATGCACATTTTTACACGCATACAGATATGCCTGTACACTTGTCTGATGATAAGATGGATAAGCTGAAACTGGTACTTAATTATATTGAAAAGAACTTCGCGCGTGCAATATCCATTGAAGAGATTGCGCAGTGGTGTCATTTCAGCCAGTCGCATTTTATGAAGTTTTTTAAGAACTGCACCGGAACATCTTTTATCACTTACTTAAATGACTACCGGCTTATTATTGCTGCAAGAATATTAAAAACCACAACCCAGCCGGTAATTTTAGTGGCTTCAGATTGTGGTTTTGATAATATATCTTACTTTAATAGAAAATTCAAAGAAAAATATGGTGTTTCTCCGAGGGAATTCAGGAAATAAGGTGTTATTAATATAATCTGTTTTTTACATATTCTTCAAATCTTGGCAGTGCCATTGCTATTTTTCCATACTGTCTTGTATCTATAACGCCCTTTCGCTTTAAACGGTCACGGTACACAGAGAATAATTCCGGTTTCATGTCAAGCTTTTCACGAATATCTTTTACTGACTGATAACCGCTCTCAGATATAACGCTAAGTATTTCCTTATCTTTAGGTGATAACTCTGCCCATATCTTACTGTATACATATTCATCTAAATACTGGTCATACTCTGGCATAATATCTTCAAGTGTATGATCTTTTCTATTATCCCAATAAAGATATCCAAGCACCTGAAACGCAAATGGATATCCTCTTGTAAGAAGTGTCATCTTGTCAGCCATTTCATCATTAATATCAAATATTCTCATGTAATGGCTTTTAATAGCTGTATAATTAAGCGGCTCTAATATAATCTTAGGTGCTCTGTATAAAAATGTAAGTGACTTTTCATTCTGTAAATCATATATATTCTCATACAATCCTGTCATCAAAAGATATATAGGATATTCTTCTCTTAAAAATATCTGAAATGAACTTGCAAATATTTTAATATTCTCTGAATTAACAACCTCATCAATTGTTATAAGCAGCCTTTTCCCCAGACGTTTTATGTGAGAAAGCATTATCTCAATAACATTTTCAATATCAGTAACAGGAACAGCATTCTCTACTGTTACCCCCAGTCCAAATACTGAAAAGTCAAGCTTTGCTTTAACAAATACTGCATGCATTTCTGGAATTGCATATATCTTTGCTGCCAGACTCTGTAAAAGATCACGGTTAGGATTAAGTTCAACTACTATCCATTCATCTGACCGTTTCCGTATCTCTGACGCAATGTTAGTCATCATTACAGTTTTTCCTGAACCTCTTACTCCTGTTATCATATATATCTGATTAGGTGATTCTTCCGCTGTAAAATCTCCAATTATTCTTTCTGTCTGTGCAATTCTCGAAATATACTGCACTGGTTTTTTCCCAAATGATAATGTAAACGGATTATTCATGCGCAGCCTCCTATATAAGTTTATATAACCTTTTATAACTTTTTGTTTGTTTTATAACTTTATATAAGTTTTTATAACTTTTTATTTATTATATAACCTTTTATAACTTTTATCAATTGCGAAATAAAAAATCCTGCTCTCTGGCAGCCCAAACCACCTGAAAGCAGGATTATCTTTTTAATTATTAACAGATTACATTAAACCATGTGCTCTGTTGTAAGCATTACATATCTTATTAGAATTCTTGATAAGAATATGCATTGCAACAAATGGTCCAATTCCACAGATAAAAGCACCAAATATCTGCCATAAAAGAACAGTTGTACCATTCTCCTGGATTGAAAGTCCATAACGAGGTCCGTTAGCTGCAAGTCTGTTACCAAGATTATAGTACCAGAACCATGCATATATACCACATGTTATGAGTGATAAAAGAACAAATGCAACAAGCCCTGATGTATTCTCTCCATCTCCATCACATGCAATATTAACATCATGTGCCATCTTGTAAATGAAATAATAGCTGTATATTCCACATGTGATAATTGAAAGAATTATGTATGAAGCAAGACCTCTGTCATCCTTTAATCTTGTACCTGAGTATGGTGGGATTGTGCCATTATTATAACCATTGCTGTAATTCTGATTAGCATTGTAACCCTGATTATAATTCTGGTTATTGCTGTTCCCATTGAAACTCTGCTTTACTTCATCAAAAGCACTTCCTAACTCTTTCTCAACCTTATTGAATACCTGACCTGCCTGACCAGCAATATCCTGCTCTGGTGAACAATTTGCTCCACAATATGGGCAGAACTTAGTTGAATCTGGAATCTGTTTTCCACATTTTGTACAAAACATAATATTTCTCTCCCCCTTATAAGTTTAGTTTGCGAATGATTCGGAATACAATATTGTTCTGTGGTTCAAAAACCACCACATTGCCATCTCCAATAAACATTCTATACAAGTAAACTATAACAAATGCACCTGCCATTGTAAACATAAAAATTTTATAAAATTTAATATTTATTTTAGATTTAAGAAGCATAACTATCACAACAACTGGCGGCAGGAAAAACAGTGGATGATACATGAACGCTTCATGTATATTAAAATGCAGTAAAGCTATCCATGCTCTCGACATTCCGCAGCCTGCACACGATATTCCCGTTATGTATTTTATAGGGCATGTAACCCCGAAACTTTCAAGTATTACATACAGCACAACAACTGCTGTAACTGATGTTATCACTTCTATTCTATTTAATCTTCTTTTATCTGCATTGCCTCCGCTCATTATTCCCCCTGATAATGCTTTTTATTACATTATAATCTCTCCTGCAAGCAATGCAAGACAAGGAAGCGTAATTATGCTAATCAATGTTGATAGCGTAACTGCACCGACAGCCAGCTTCTGGTCATGCCCGAACTTAATTGCAAAAAGTGTTGTAATAGCTGCACACGGGCATGCCTCAAGTATAATTGTAATAACAGCAACCATTCCACGGGCATGTATCAGATACATAACCAGAGTACAGATTACCGGTATAATAAACATCCTGAGAATTACTGTAAAATACACTCTTTTATCCTTTAAGATACTCAATAACGGGAACTGTGAAATAGTAATTCCTGTTATTATCATAGACAGCGGAGTATTCATGCCGCCGACAACATTAAATGTATCCTTAAGAACATCCGCAACCGGAATTCTTGCAAGGAATATGACAAGACCGACCGCAACCGATATAATTGGTGGGCATGTAACAATCTTCTTTAAAAGTTCCTTGAAACTCATACTCTCTGAAACATACACAATTCCGACAGTCCATAAAAGAATATTGAATACAGTAACATATACGCTCGCATACAGTACGCCTTCTGAACCATACATTGCCTGAATAAGTGGAAATCCCATATAAGCCGCATTAGAAAATGTAGTTGCAAATCTTATAATGCCGCGCACTTCCTTTTTCATCAAAAATGTTATGCCAATCGATAAAGCCATTCCTATGCATATAGTAAGTATGCTGTAAAAAAGCATTCTGCCCATATTCTCAAGAATCTCGGCATTATATCCTGACATGTAAGAATTAATAATCATAAATGGAACAACAAAATATATAAGAAGGTTAGAAAGCATCCCCTTTCCTTCTTCGTTAACCATCTTAATCTTTCCTATAACAACTCCACACAGTATAAGTATGAATAACTCAAATACCTGCTTCGCGGTAATAAGTGCTAAATCCATAGCTCTCTTATCCTCCTTTTCATACACGCAAAAAACATGTTATATATTTCATCTTTTGAAATATATAACATGTTAATAGCAAAGTCAAGTAAAAATCTAATACTTTATCTCTGGCATAAGCTCTGCACTTATTACATTAAGCATACGTTCCATTGTCTCTAACTCTTCTTTAGAAAATCTGTCCTCAATCCTGCCCATTACAGTCTTAAGATATGTATTGCTGATATTATAATAATCTATATACTTCTGTGTTACCTCGAGATGATACTCTCTCTTGTCTTCCTCAGACTGTACTTTCTTTAAGTATCCCTTCTTAACAAGGTTATTAATCTTATACGCCGCGTTAGGAGATGATATATTTGCCATATCAGCAAACTGTGCCACAGTAGGTTTATCAAGTGCATATATTATCTCCATGCAGAAAGTTTCTACAGTTGTAAGAGATGTCTCCCTCTCCTGTAGCTTTTCAAACATTTTCTGATAAAAATGCATCTTAAACTTCGTATATACCTTACTAAAAGAATCCTGCAGCACCTTACTTTACCTCCAAAGCTTTTTTAATTGTTTATTATTATAACAATAGCTCTATTCTATTGCAAATGTAAGTTCAGCTGACACTGCAAGTTTTCCGTCAACATAAGCTTCTGCCTTTCCTACTCCCACAGGACCTTTTCTTGCTATAATCTCGCATGACATTTCAAGCACATCCCCAGGTGTGACCTGAGCCTTAAACTTAGCATTTTTAATTCCTGCAAAAAGTGCTATATGTCCCTTATTCTTTTCTTCCGACAATAAAGCAACTGCTCCAGTCTGCGCCAGTGCCTCAATAATAAGTACTCCCGGCATTACCTTCTTCTGTGGAAAATGTCCTACAAAATGCATTTCATTGGCAGATACGCATTTAATACCACAAGCCTTCTTTCCAGGTTCACACTCTGTTATCCTGTCTACTAATAGAAATGGATATCTGTGTGGCAGAATCTGCTGTATTTCATCTGAATTAAGCTGCATGATTACACCACCTTTCTAAGCACGATGGACGCATTATGTCCACCAAAGCCAAGTGAATTAGACATAGCATAATCAACTCTTGACTCTCTTGCCTTATTTGGAACGATATCAAGATCACAGTCATCATCCGGCACCTGATAATTAATGGTTGGTGGAATTATATCATTCTTTACAGCAAGTGCCGATATAATTGCCTCAACAGCACCACTTGCACCTAACATATGTCCTGTCATCGACTTTGTTGAGCTTACCGCAAGCTTGTACGCATGTTCTCCAAATGCCTTCTTTATCGCGTTAGTCTCGCCCTTATCATTAAGCTTTGTACTTGTTCCATGTGCATTAATATAATCAATATTCTCTGGTTTTATTCCTGCATCCTTAACAGCCTCAGTCATTGCCTGTGCCGCCATGCTTCCGTCTTCGAGAGGGGCTGTAACGTGGTTTGCATCACATGTTGAACCATATCCTGCAATTTCACAGTATATCTTAGCGCCTCTTTTCAGTGCATGTTCATACTCTTCAAGAATAAGCACACCTGCTCCTTCTCCCATAACAAATCCGCTTCTTTCTTTATCAAACGGAATAGAAGCCCTGTTTACATCTTCTGCTTTGCTTAATGCATGCATTGATGTAAAACCACCAATTCCAAAATCAGTTATACAGCTTTCTGCACCTCCGCACACAATCACATCCTGATATCCATCTCTGATCTGTCTTAATGCATCTCCAACAGCATTAGTTCCACTGGCACATGCCGTAACAACACATGTACACATTCCATGTAATCCGAATCTGATTGCAACATGTCCTGCTGCCATGTTAGTTATCGACATTGGCACAAAATGTGGCGAAACTCTGTCATATCCTTTACTTTCGCCTCTTAAGCATTCTCTCTGTATAGTTGTAAGTCCACCTATTCCACTTGATAATATAACACCACACCTTAATGTGTCTTCTTTGCCAAAATCTATAGCTGAATCTTTCACTGCTTCATCTGCAGCAGCAAGTGCATATATCGTGAAATCGTCCATTTTCCTTAATTCTGCTTTATCAACAATACTCTCTGCGTCAAAGCCTTTTACTTCACCGGCAAGCTTGACTGCACTGTTTTCTGTATTAAAATGTGTTATCTTACCAATACCACATTTACCAGCCTTTACAGCTTCCCACATATCATCAACATTGTTTCCGACAGGAGTAACTGCTCCCATACCTGTTATTACAACTCTTCTCATATTGCCATTCCTCCGTCTACACAAAGTACCTGTCCGGTTATGTATCGTGCTCCGTCACCCGCAAGAAATGCTACTGTTTCTGCAATATCTTCCGGCTTTCCCATCTCTTTAAAAGGTATATTCTCCACCACTTTTTCTTTAACAGCATCTGACATTGCTCCGGTCATATCAGTTTCAATCATTCCCGGTGCAACCGCATTTACAGTAATATGTCTTGACGCAAGCTCTCTTGCAAGTGACTTCGTCATGCCAATAACACCTGCTTTACTTGCAGAATAATTAACCTGCCCTGCATTGCCCATAACGCCTACAACAGAACTCATATTAATAATTCTTCCTGCTCTCTGTCTTAACATAAGTCTTGAGACCCCACGCATCATATAAAATGTACCCTTTAGATTCACATCTATAACTGCATCGAAATCCTCATCCTTCATACGTCCAATAAGATTGTCCTTAGTAATTCCTGCATTATTAACAAGAATATCAATTCTTCCGCCAAGTAAATCCACGGCTTCCTTAATTAAACGCTCACATTCCTCTGAATCACTCACATCTGCCTTAATTGCATGGATTTCAATTCCATACTCTCTGCATAAATTAACTGTTTCACTGGCAGCCTCATCACCTGAACGGTAACTGAATACAATATCCGTTCCTTCACTTGCAAGCTTAACGCATATAGCCCTTCCTATTCCCCTGCTTGCACCTGTAATAAGTGCTTTTCTTCTATCACTCATTCCATATCCTTTCCAAATCAATGTCAGATTTGCTCAATCACAGCTTTTATGTCCGATTTATTCAATCTATAATCTGTCATAATCTCATTAATAAGTTCCTGTACGCTCATTATCCGGTCAACTCTGTCTGCATTACTTCCTGCAAAAAACAGTCCATTATCCCAGTCACCCTTAACTGCTGCTATAAGTGCCCTGCTTATGCAATATGGTATACTGTCATCCTTCTTACATGCTGTAAGACAACCATTACATTTTCTTGCCGTGAAGGTTTCTCCTGCATCAAGCCTTTCAAGCAGTGGGCTGTTAATTGCACGTGCCGGCATTCCAACAGGACTTTTAATAATACGGATGTCTTCTCTCTTTGCATTAACAATAGCCTGTTTAAATGTATCTGAAGCATCACATTCATTGGTAGCAATGAATCTTGTCGCAATCTGTACACCTGCAGCACCTTCATTTACATAATGTGCCATATCTTTGCCATCAAACACACCTCCAGCGACAAAAACCGGGATATCCGCACCGTACTCTTCTATTACAGCAAGTACATCTGACAATATTTCATCGTTACTCTGTGTTTTTCCCTGTGTAATATCATCTGCACCAAAGCCTAAATGTCCTCCTGCCATGCTTCCTTCAATAATGAACATATCCGGATACACATCATAATGCTTCTTATAAGTTTTCATAATTATCCTGGCAGCCCTGCCACTTGAAACAATGGGTGCTGCCAGTGTATCTGTTCCCTTAGTAAACTGTGGCAGATTAAGTGGAAGTCCTGCACCTGAGATAATAATATCTGCTCCTGCTGAAACTGCGGTCTTACAGCTTTCCTCATAATGAGAAACTGCAGTCATAATATTTACAGCTACAAGTCCCTTCTTTGTACTTTCTGCTGCAATCTGCTTAGCTCTCTTAATATGGTAATCAAGTGCCCTTAGATTCGCCTTAAAGGGGCTGCTCTTAAAATCCTGTTCATCATAACCTGCATTAACAGAACTGATAACTCCACATGCCCCATTTGCTGCGACTGCACCTGCAAGGGATGAAAGAGAAACTCCGACACCCATACCGCCCTGAATTACCGGAACATCAAGCACTTTGTCCTTAATCTGCATACAATTCCTTTCGCACAGCCTCATATTCTTCATATATTTGTTCAAATATTTTCTCAATTGGCTGTATCTTATCAATCTGGCCTGCAACCTGACCTGCCATCAGTGAGCCATTCATTGTGTCACCGTCAAACACTGCCTTACGAAGAGAACCTAATGTATATTTCTCAAGTTCCATCTTATCAGCACCTGCCTTCTCCTGCTTTACATACTCGCGTGACATCTCATTTTTAAGAACACGCACAGGAGTACCAGCAATTCTTCCTGTAACTATCGTGTCATTATCCTTTGCTTTAAGTATTGCCTGCTTATAATTATCATGTATAGGACACTCTGTACTTGCCAGAAGACAAGTTCCCATCTGTACACCTGCCGCACCAAGTGCAAATGCTGCTGCAAGCTGTCTGCCATCTGCAATTCCTCCAGCTGCAATAACCGGAATATTCACACTGTCAACTACCTTTGGGACAAGCGTCATAGTTGTCATCTCGCCGACATGACCACCACTTTCTGTTCCCTCTGCAACTACTGCATCAGCTCCGAAGCGCTCCATTCTTATTGCAAGTGCTGCACTTGAAACAACTGGTATAACCATCATTCCGTTAGCCTTCCATTTTTCCATATATTTAGCCGGACTTCCTGCTCCTGTTGTTACAATCTTTACATTTTCTTCCACAAGCAGTTCTGCCATTGCATCAGCTTCCGGATTCATAAGCATAAGATTCACACCAAATGGTTTATCCGTAAGTGTTCTGCATTTTCTTATGTTTTCACGAAGCATATCCGTGTTCATTCCACCAGCTCCAATAAGCCCCAGTCCGCCTGCATTACTAACTGCAGCTGCAAATTCTCCTGTTGCAATATTAGCCATTCCGCCCTGTATAAACGGATATTTTATTCCTAACATCTTATCTAATCTCATTATGCTGCTCCTTATTATGTCTCTATCAAAGCACTGCTCCAGCTAAGCCCCGCCCCAAAGCCCGCAAGAATCAGCTTTCTGCCCTTGTCAAAGCATCCGCTTTGTGCTAACTCATCTAGTGCTATTGGGATACTTGCCGCAGATGTATTACCATATTCCGCTATATTTATATAGAACTTATCTTCATGTCCCGGATATTTCTTCTTTACATGATTGATAATTCTTTCATTAGCCTGATGGCACACAATATAATCTATGTCATCAAGTGTCATGTCCGATTTTTTCAATATTTCATCAATTCCCTGTTTAAGAACATCAACTGCAAAACGGAACACCGCATTTCCATTCATCTTTACATATGCATCCTGTGCACCTATACCTCTGCATACAAGTACATCAGTATCGCCTCTTGTGTAATTAATCTGTCTATACATATTGTCAGCCGCTTTTATAAGAACTGCACCTGCACCATCTCCAAAAAGCACGCATGTTGAGCGGTCTGTATAATCTAATATCTTAGACATCTGCTCGCTGCCAATAAGCAGTATGTATTTATAATCAGTGCTGTTAAACAGTGCCTGTCCAACATTTAATGCATGCAGAAAACCTGTACATGCACTGCTTAAATCAAATGCAAGTACATTCTCTGCCAATCCGAGTTCCTTCTGTACAATTGCTGCAGTAGATGGGAATGCATTATCAGCCGTTGAAGTTGCAACTATAACTGCACCTATTTCTGCAATATCCACACCTGATGCTTCTAACGCTTCATATGCTGCTCTGACTGCAAGTGATGTAGTATTTTCCTGTGTACATCTGTATCTTTTCTTAATACCTGTTCTTGTTGTTATCCATTCATCATTTGTATCAACAATCCGGCTTAAGTCATCATTCGTAATTATCTCTTCTGGGAGTGCTTTCCCTGTGGACACTATCTGAATGCCTTTCACTTTATCTCTCCCCTGTCTATATTCCTGAATTTGTCATATCTTGAATTAACAAGCTCTTTTGATTTCATCCTGCCAAGAATTCCGAGTTCTTTTTCTAACATTCTTGCTATATCTGAAAAACACCTGTCTCCTTCTGCAATTACACCATCAACGAGTCCGGCAGTAAAAAGCTCCTGTGCAGTAAGCTTCATTATCTCACTTGCCTGTGGTGCTTTCTTAGCATCCTTATATATTATTGATGCAAAACCTTCCGGAGACAGAATCGAATATACTGCATTTTCAAGCATATACACCCTGTCGGCTGCTGCCAGTGCCAATGCACCGCCACTTCCGCCTTCACCTGTGATTACAGATATAACAGGTACTGTAAGCTTAAGCATTGCTGCTATACTTCCCGCAATCGCATTACTCTGTCCGTTGCTTTCTGCTTCCATGCCTGGATATGCACCTGGCGTGTCAACAAATGTTATGACAGGTCTCCTGAATTTTTCAGCCTGTTTCATAACACGGACTGCTTTTCTATACCCTTCAGGTGACGCCATTCCGAAGTTATATCTTATATTCTCTTCTATATTCTTTCCTTTACGGTTTCCAATAACAGTTACCGTTTTTCCATTAAATGAAGCAATTCCTGCAACAAGGCTTTTATCGTCTTTATAGTATCTGTCACCATGCATTTCTATAAAATCATCGAAAAGCACTTCTATGTATTTCATAATATCCGGACGGTCACTTTTTCTGGCTGCAAGGACTTTCTCATATGGTGTTAAAACATTTTCACTGCTCATGCTTCTCCTCCGGTATTCACATGCATTTTCAATATCTTTGATAAAGTCTGCTTCATATCTTTTCTGTCAACTATCATATCTATCATGCCATGTTCTAACAGAAACTCTGAGTGCTGGAAGCCTTCCGGCAGCTTCTGTCCGATAGTCTGTTCAATAACTCTTGGCCCGGCAAAGCATATAAGTGCTCCTGGTTCAGCAATTATAATGTCACCAAGACTTGCAAAGCTTGCGCTCACACCACCTGTTGTCGGATTAGTGAGATATGATATAAATAATCCACCAGCATCCTTGAACTTTTCAATTGCCGCTGTTGTCTTTGCCATCTGCATAAGCGAGAAAAGACCTTCCTGCATTCTCGCTCCACCGCTTGCAGCGAATATTATAAGTGGCAGTTTTCTTTTCATTGCATATTCTGTGAGTCTTGTAATCTTTTCACCTACCGCAATTCCCATGCTTCCCATAAGAAATCTTTTATCCATAACTGCAACAGCTGTTTTGACTCCGCCAATTCGGCATGTTCCAGTAACTACTGCATCCTGCTGGCCTGTCTTTAATCTGTTTGCTTCAACCTTTTTCTCATATCCCGGAAAACTGTTTGGATTGCCTGTCTTAACCTGTGCATACAATTCCCTGAAACTTTTGTCATCACTTATAAGTGCAATTCTTCTTGATGGTGTAAGGCTTCCGTCTGCCTGTTCCTCACTATCCCTTAATCTGTTGATAGTACCCCACCTTTTCTTACGCTTTAAGAAAATGTCATTGATATTCATTTAACTGTAATTCCTTCCTTAAGCCACTTTTCAATTTCGGTATGATTCTTCTCCCAGAAACCTGTATTGTAATTTCCTCTTATAAAATCCTTATGATATGTAAGAAGATGCATGAACTCTCTGTTAGTCTTAACTCCTTCAATTATCAGTTCCTCAAGAGCTCTTCTTAATCGTCTTACCGCCTCAAGTCTGCTGCTTCCAGTCACTATAATCTTGGCAATCATTGAATCATAATACGGACTCACTTCATAACCTTCAAAAAGATGGCTCTCAACTCTTACACCATAACCATCTGGAAAATGTAAGAATTTAATAACTCCCGGTGTAGCCGCATTTATTCTGCACTCAATTGCATGTCCATTGACACATGCTTCTTCCTGAGTGATATTAAGCTTCATTCCGGCAGCTATTCTTATCTGTTCTCTTATAAGGTCAATTCCTGTAACCTGCTCAGTTACCGGATGTTCAACCTGTATTCTCGTGTTCATCTCTATAAAATAGTAGTCACCCTGTTCATTCATAACGAATTCAACAGTTCCTGCACTATAATATCCTGCTGCTGTGGCAGCTCTTACTGCAGTCTCTCCCATGACTGTCCGCTTATCTTTACATAATCTTGCACTCGGAGCTTCCTCTAAAAGCTTCTGATTATTACGCTGGATTGAACAGTCACGTTCTCCAAGATATATTGTATTGCCATATTTATCTGCAAGAATCTGTATCTCAATATGCCGTGGATTGATTATCAGCTTCTCTATGTACATATCATCGTTGCCAAATGCAGCTTTAGCTTCACTCTTAGCGGTTTCAAATGCATTTTCTATATCTTCTCTGCTGAATGCCTTGCGCATTCCTTTTCCACCGCCTCCAGCTGACGCTTTAATAAGTACAGGATAACCAATTCTTTCTGCAATGTGTGCTGCTTCCTCTGCTGTTGCAACCAGCCCATCAGAGCCGGGTACAACCGGAACCCCGCATTCAATCATAAGCTGCCTTGCCGACTGTTTATCTCCCATGCTGCTTATTATGTCCGCCGATGGTCCTATAAATATAAGATTGTTCTCCTCACATTTTCTTGCAAAAGCAGCATTTTCGGACAGAAAACCATAACCAGGGTGGACTGCCTCACACCCTGTCAGTATTGCTGTTTCTATTATCGCATCCTGATTAAGATAACTTTCAGCCGCCTTTGCCGGTCCAATGCAAACCGCCTTGTCTGCTGCCATAACTGCAAGTGAATTCTTATCTTCCGTTGAATATACAATTACGGTTTCTACATCCATCTCACGGCAGCATCTTATTATCCTTAACGCTATTTCACCACGGTTTGCTATCAGTATTCTCTTAAACACTTCTGCTACCTCCGTTAATTAAGGATTACAAGCGGCTGTCCATACTCAACCATAGTGCCATTCTCTGCTGCCACTTCCTTAACCGTACCGTCACAATCTGCTGTAACTTCGTTCATCAGCTTCATTGCTTCAATTATTCCAATAACATCACCGGCATGAACGCTCTGCCCTGGTTTTACAAAAGGTTCCTCATCAGGACCTGCTGCTGTATAAAAAGTTCCAACCAATGGCGCCTTAATTTCTTTAATATGCTCATCTGACTGTGGCTGTACATCCTGAATAGCTGTAACGTTCTGTTCCTGTTCTGTACCAATGCGAACAATATCTTTCTTTACAGGCACATCACATATGGCTTCGTGCATTGTTTTCTTCAGTCCAAGCATACGCCATTCATCTCCAGATTCAGTTCGCTGCATCCACTTGCATCAAACTTATCTATAATCCCATAAATATCATTAATATCCATAACAAACTGTCTTCCTTAAAATCTTTATGTTAAGCTGCATTCTTGTCAACATACTCAACAATTGCTTTAACTGATGTAAGATTAGGAAGTTCTTCTTCTGGAACAGTAATTCCATAAGCATCTTCAACTGCCATCATAAGTTCCATAGAATCAAGTGAATCAATTCCAAGATCATCCTTTAAATTCGCTTCTAATGTAATCTTATCCTCTGAGCAGTTAATAGTATCCATAATAATTTCTTTTACCTTTTCAAATGTCATTGTTTTGTTCTCCTTAAATAATTTTATCTAAATATATTTAACTAATATATTTGAGCTAATTATAAGAGCACAAATCAGGTTTGTCAACACTATTTTGATATTCAAAGTATTTATTTTGTTTCACAACTGAGTATTATTCCGCCTCGCTCAGCATAATAACTGCATAATCCTCCTGCTTTATATACACACACATCCGTAGCACCATATGCCTGCTTTATCATATCTGCTATCTTATCTGCAAGAGCTTCATTTTCAACATGACATATTCTCAGTTTTCCGCCTTCATATCCTGCATCGTCAAGTAATGCCTGGAGTTTTACAAGAAGTTTTTTATCACCTCTGCATTTACCGATTGCTTCCAATGTTCCATGACTGCTTGCTGTTCCTATTACACTTATGCCAAGAACCTCCGCAGCCGATGCTACAACCTTGCTTACACGACCATTCTGTGCAAGATTATGCAGTGATTTTAATGAACAGAACAGTCTTGTTTTCTGCATATATGCATCTATTGCTTCATCTATCTCTTCAAATTTCTTTCCTTCTTCAATCATTTGCTGCAATTGTTCCAGTATAATACGCATCTGTGGACCAGTGCTTTTAGAATCTATTACCCTGACCTTAGCCTGTGGATGTTCCTCCAGATATACTGCCCTCGCTGCCATTGCAGAATTATATGTTCCTGACATTCCTGCAGTTATTGTTACAACAAATATCTCATCATCATCACCAAAAGCTTCAAGCCATGCATCTATTCCAGGGCACGCAGTATATGAACGTCCCTTATGTTTTTCAAGAATATCAAGCATTCTGTGAATATCAAGCTGCCCATCATCACAAAACTCCTCGTTATCTGTAGATATTGTAAGCGGAACTGCCTTAAAAACCATTCCCCTAAGTTCTTTTATATCGCATGCTGAATCTGCTACTAATCTCATTATTAATCCTCCTGATTGCCGGATATACTCCGTTTTAATGTAGTTTTAAATACTATGTCATATTGTATTTCATAACTTATAGTGTTACAATATACAAAAATAGCGTTTTTGTATATTTCAGGAGTACATTATGAATATAGTTAACAAAGATTCTAAGAATACATTTACACGAATGTGCATAGGTGAAGCAATAATCAAGCTTCTTAAAGACACTGATTTTGATAAGATTCGAATTACGAGTGTGGCGAAATGTGCCGGTGTATCACGCATAACTTTTTACAAATATTATGAATCAATCCATGATGCACTATGCGACTATCTTAATATTATTATAATTGAATATCTGGAAGAATGTGCCAGAAACCCTGAAAGCGGGAGCTTTCTTGATTATTCACACATCCTTTTTGCACTTGAATTCTTTAACCGGTATAAGGATTATTTCCTTACTCTTTCAAGATGTGGACTTTATTCTATTCTGATTAACAGCATTAATAATTTTATGTCTGAACATTTTACGAATCCTAAGAATTACTCTGAGTACAGACTATACTGTTACTCTGGCGGATTGCTTAATGCATTTTTAAAATGGGAAGAAAACGGATGTGACTGTGATGCTGGCGAGATAGCCAGAACTCTTGAAGAACTTTATAGTTAATAAGCCACTCCTTCCGGAATGGCTTAAATATTTTATAATCATTTATTAATCTGTGAATGCACTTTTCGACGTACTACAAGGAAACATATAACCTGCATAATTATCGTTGCCGTCCATGATGCCGGATATGATATGAACAGGTCATAAAGAGTTCTGTGACTTGGGAATATGACGAATATCCAGAATATTCTCATTCCTACTGTACCAATAACTGATAATATCATCGGCACTAGCGAATATCCCATTCCACGAAGTGCGCCCGGAAACAGATCCATTATTCCGCATAAGAAATATGGCACTGTTGTAATTGATAATATCTCAACACCACATTTAATAACATCTTCACTGTTAGTGTATATCATAAGCACTTTATCACCAAATATATATGCACCGCAGCCAAATACAAGTGACACTCCTACTGAAAGTATTGCACAATCTATAAGCACCTTGTCCATTCTCTTGAACTTTCTTACACCATAATTCTGACTTGTAAAACTCATGCAGGCCTGTGTTACTGAATTAATTGATGCATATAGAAAACCAAGAATATTGTTGGCTGCTGTATATCCTGCCATTGCTGTTGAACCGAATGAATTAACTGACGACTGCAGCAAAGCATTTGAAAAATTAATAACTGTACTCTGTATACCTGCCGGAATTCCAACCTGAAATATCTGTTTAAGATAGTATCCCTTTATCTTTAGCTTTGAGAATCTCAACTGGTAACTTGCATCTGTCTTATTCAGACATCTTAATACAAGCACACACGATATAAACTGTGAAAATATTGTTGCGATTGCCACTCCTGCAACCCCTAAGTTAAACACAATAACAAGTACCATATTAAGGCATGCATTTATAATTCCCGCTGCTATAAGAAACATCAGCGGTCTCTTGGTATCACCAACTGCTCTAAGAACAGCCGCACCATAGTTATAAAGCATAAAGAATGGCATACCAAGAAAATATATTCTCATATACAGTGTTGAGAGGTTAATTACATCATCCGGTGTTCCCATAAGTTCAAGTGCCGGTTTAGCCATCAGCACGCCTATCAGTGCCATCACAATTCCGCTTATTGCTGCAAATGTTATCGCAGTATGCACTGTCTCTGACATCTCTTTATGTTTGCCTGACGCATAGAATCTGGCAGCCAGTACATTTGCTCCCAAAGAAACTCCTATGAAAAGATTAACAAACATATTAATAAGCGCTGTCGTTGAACCTACTGCTGCTAACGACTGGCTTCCTGCAAATCTTCCAACAACAATTATATCTACAGCATTAAACATTAGCTGTAATATTCCTGAAAGCATCAATGGCACTGAGAACGATATTAACTTATCCATTATTGTGCCATTGCACATATCTATTTCGTATTTATTCTTACTCATTGTAAATTTCCTTTATAAAGAATTGGACAGACTATTCCCAATATCCAAGTTCAACACCTTTTTTATAGATTCCTACGCCCTTAGAATAATATCCATACGCATTAAAATGTGTCCAGTCTGAACGGAGTTTCACAGATATATACCCAAACGCTCCATATAACTCATCTATCTTTTCCTTTTTCAAACCACAATCATCCAGCCCGTTCTGAATCATGTAGACTCTTGTATTAAAGAAATGTTCTCCAAATGCTTCTCTTAGCGCTGCTTCCCATGCAGTGTCATCAGCTCCTACATAGTCATCTCCATCCTCCAGATATGACTGGCTGTTGTCTGCAAGAGATGTACCCGGATCATCCGTGTCCCCAACTATGATATAATTCTCACAGCCTGTATAATCAATCACTGCCTGATACTGGGAAATAAGCTCATCATAGTCATCCCATCCACCATTACTTCCCATCTCAAGCACAAGAATATCATCCTTATGATCATATGCTGCTTTAGTTGTAACAGCAGTACCTTGTGGAATAAACATATAATCAGGCTGTTCAAGACCTGTATCATCACATATTCTGATGCTGACCATATAATCCTCTATATTATAGTCATCATCCTCCATATCTTCCCAGTAATCTTCAATATCCCGTTTCTTATCAATCTGACATAATACACCATCTATATATACAGTATCAGGATAATCATTATATTCAATACCATATCCGCTGAAATCATACATATAAACAGGATTTCCCTTATCATCCATAAGGCATACATCCTGATATGTATTCTTATTAAGATTAAGATTACGGTCAGTATGCATCTTAAGGCCACCAGCTCTTATTGCTATCTCCTCTGATGTCTCCCCTGATACACCAAAATTAAATGTATTAATACCAGTAAGCTTTCCCAAAGTATATGGTGCAGTATAATAACTTATATCAACTCTTCCTGCTTTAGTAAGTATATAGGCCTCATCTGATCCAAAGCCTTCCATCATGCTGTCGCCCCAGCAGGCAATTGATACAGTATCACTTGAATAATCCTTATCATATTCATAAGGCTCTGTATAATCTTCTGTACCGATATTCTGTGCGACCTTCACAATTACATGTGTTTTATCTCCCCGTGGTTTTATGATCTTAGCCATATTAATAAGATTATCTTTAGTTTCCGGTCTGCCATTCAATACCACAGCCCCTGCGGCAATACCTCCTGCAAGCAAAACCACTGCAATCCCCCATATCGCTGCTTTCTTTAATTTCATAAACTCACCTTTTCTGCCCATTATATATCTGGCACTTCTGTTATAACACTTATTTACCCGACCTGCAAATATAATGAAGCAATCAAAGCAAAGATTCAGTAAGGGTTCGATTCACATCACCCTAAAATGGTTCACTTAGGCAAAAAATAGAGCGGGTGATGGGGTGCCAGGTGCCTGTGGCACCTGCCTGGCACCGACCGGAGCGAAGCGGAGACCGAACCCGTGGGTTCGATTCACATCACCCTGAAATAATTCACTTGAACAAAAAAATAGAGCGGTGATGGGAATCGAACCCACGTATCTAGCTTGGAAGGCTAGTGTTCTACCATTGAACTACACCCGCATAACCACTGATATCTCAGTGCTTTGTTAAGATATCATAATTATATTATAAAGTCAAGCATTTTATGCCAATATGTTCTTTGCGACATGTTTTATCGACACATATACTTGACATTATCTGTTCTTAGGAATAAATTATGTTAGTTGCATTTTAGTTTGTAAAATATAATGGAGTAATTTCAATGACTAATAATTCTGACCACATTTTTTCTAATGTAGATATAAGGAAACTTCTTATTCCTATCATGCTGGAAAATCTCTTAGCTTCACTTATGGGAACTGTTGATACTATGATGGTAAGTAATGTAGGTGCATCTGCTGTTTCAGCAGTATCGCTTGTTGATTCCATCAATATTCTTGTAATACAGGCTTTGTCAGCACTTGCTGCAGGAGGTGCAATTCTGTGTTCCCAGTACATAGGAAGCAGCAACCCTAAAGGTGCCAACCGTGCTGCAAGACAGGTATTTCTTGTCATGACAGTGCTGTCAATATTGATATCTGCAATATGCCTCGTTCTTCGTGTACCGATGCTTAAGTTCATCTTTGGTTCTGTAGAAGCAGAGGTTATGGCTGATTCACAGGCATACTTCCTTTTTACCCTGTTGTCATTTCCATTCATTGGCCTGTATGACGCTGGTGCGTCCATTATGAGAGCCCAGAAGGACAGCAAAAGCCCTATGACAATATCCATAATATCCAACTTTCTTAATATAGGTGGTAATGCAATTCTTATATTCGGACTTGGAATGGGCGTTGCAGGAGCTGCAATATCGACACTTGTATCAAGAGTTTTCTGTGCAGTTGTTGTAATTATTAAATTAAGAAATCCGTCACAGACCATATGCGTTAACAGATATTACACAATCCGTCCCGACTGGGATTTAATTAAGAGAGTCTTATATATTGGTATTCCTTCAGGTATTGAAAACAGCATGTTCCAGTTTGGAAAGCTGGCAATCCAGTCAACAGTTTCAACGCTTGGAACTGCTGCCATCGCTGCAAATGCTGTGACCAATATTCTGGAAAACCTTAACGGCGTTGCTGCACAGGGTGTAGGAATCGGACTTATGACTATAGTTGGCCAGTGCATTGGAGCCGGAAGAAAAGATGAAGCCATATATTATATAAAGAAGCTCAGTAAAATGGCTGAAGCTGCCATTATTATAAGCTGTCTTGTTGTATTTGCATTGTGCAGGCCGATTACCATACTCGGTGGAATGGAAGCAGAAAGTGCAAGAATGTGTTTTGAGATGACTCTTTTCATAACAATAACCAAGCCAATATCATGGGTACTGTCGTTCATTCCAGCTTATGGAATGCGTGCTGCCGGAGATGTGAAATTTTCAATGATAACATCATGTGCAAGCATGTGGTTATGTCGTGTAAGCTTTACTATATTCTTATGCCGTGTATATGGCTTTGGTCCTATTGCTGTATGGATTGGAATGTTTGCCGACTGGACTGTACGCGGTATAATATTCACAATTCGCTTTCATTCACGCAGATGGCTTAACCACCATATAATTGATTAATATTAACACATTGGATTAACGATAAAAAACGCATAAATTATAGATTAAATAGCAAAAGAGGCGTTATTTTGCTGGCAGTGTCCTATATCATGCAAAATAAATCGCCTCTGTTGCTAAAAATACCATAATACGAATAAAAATGAAATGGCTTAAAATTACAAAGATTTACGCAAGTGTTTGTGCATTTTGTATAGTCAGCTCTAATATATACCATTTTATTGATACATTTTTACTTAAAAACTGATTTATTGTCACTTACCTTGATGTGAAAGCGGTTATCCTATGTATAATATTTGGTTCCTTTAAGAGGATATTGTCAACATTTTTATGGACGTAAAAATGTATTTTACCACACTTTTATG
Organism: Eubacterium sp. AM49-13BH; assembly: GCF_003464165.1. Taxonomy (GTDB): domain Bacteria; phylum Bacillota; class Clostridia; order Lachnospirales; family Lachnospiraceae; genus Lachnospira. Next base: position 56,261 of record NZ_QSEK01000019.1, read on the forward strand.
TACGAATTTTTGTGTTGCATTACATTTTTCCGCATGAACTTTTCTTAATCCACTCATCGGGTATCTCAAAATGCTGGTAATCTTTCGCATGTTCCCAGTCGCCGCCCCACTCAAATCCATGTTCTGCAAACACCTTATAGCACAAATCGTCATGGTCGATTTTGTGTGGAAATTCAATGCTTCTGTCTGTATACTTTTCAGCATTGGCAGGCTCTACATTTCTTCTGCCATCAACATTTTTCACATAAGGATTATAAAGAGTGTTGATGTCAACTGCCAGCCCTAACGCATGCTTTGACAGCTTCGTCGAATAGGAAATGTATCTGAAATTAAATGCTGAAGAATTATTATCACTCATCGACTTCTCGTCATCAGCATCATATTCATCAATAAGTCTGATTTTTTCAATCTCATAACCAGCCTCATAAAGCTGCTTAAATATATCAAGCACATCATCAGCAATCAGCCTGCTCACAACCAGCTCACCCTCATGTGGCTCCCCATCAAATCCAACATGCAAAACCTTAAGATACCTCAAATCTTCTCTTGGAACAGTGCAGTTGTCCTTGTAGGATTTACCCTGCATCTTTGCAAATATTTCGTCTGGAATTGGTGATATGGTAAATGGTTGGGTGTTCATGTGTGTGCTCCTTTATTTATCTAATATTCAAATTCTACTATCCTGCAATTCTCACATATGCATGCTTCCACTTTCGTTCTGTGGCTCGCCTTAAGCGGTGTGATTTCAACAAAGCCTTTGGCTGTTTTCGCATTTGTGAATACTCCAGGCACTTCATCGGCAAAGCTGAATGCGCCGTCTTTACTGCTGAAAAGGTATCCTTTTCGCATTTCCTTATTACATTTTGGACAAATCATACATAACACCTCATTCCTTAATATCTTTACTAAGAACCGACATTGCCATGCTAAGTTTTTCTTCAAACTGCTCCGCTTTAACAAGCGCTATGCCCTCATTGTCATCGCCAAGCACAACCAGCCTGCTGCCATTCACCAGTCCAAAAGTCTCTCTAGCCTCTTTAGGAATAACTATCTGACCGCGGTCATTCACTGTGACAACACCCCACATGTGTTTGCCTTTCGGTGCTGGTGCCATCTTCTGCCCTTCAAGCTGCACATCGTCCTTTATTAAGAAATCCATCGTCACGCCATAAAATTCTGCAAGTCTGCCGCATTTTTCAATATCAGGAATTGTTTCACCACGCTCCCATTTGGCATACGCCTGCCTCGATATTCCAATAACCTCTGCGATATCCTCCTGAGTCTTCCCCGCAAGCGACCTCAGCATAATAAGATTCTCCTGTAGCATAATGTCAGTCCTTTCTGTTGTTATGTATGTATTATAATCCTTGTAAAATGCGGATTCCACCAATTGTAGTTGTCAGAAAAGTGGAAATTGTGTTGGGGTTGGTTGCGTAAAAAGCATATCATCTTACACTTTTAAAATACTGTATTAAAATATTTTTATATAATTATATCTACGTGCATATGAATTTTCTACTCTTATAAGCTCAAATCCATGTTCCTTACATATTTTGTTTTTCATTTCATCTCTTGCTTTACCATTGAATTTTCACGATGTTCTTTTCCATCCAATTCAATTGCCAATATAGGAATATCCTGCCCTTTATATCCTTTTTCATATACAACAAAATCAAATCTTCCCGTATAAAACAAGTCATCGTATGTAGTATTTTCTTGAAAAACATGAGCTATACTGACTTCTTTCTGAACAATACACCTATTATTAGTATTAAGGACATTATCTAACGCATGATTTAATGTTGTCAAAAATGCTGCTTCTGTTTGTGTACTATATGGTTTAATTCCTAATGCTCTTGAGGAGTTCTCTCGGGCAGTTACCTGTGATTCCCCATTTGTATTTACATACTTAACAAGCTCATAAATATCATCTTCTTTATCAGTATGTAATCTTTTTAATTGATTAACATCCGTAAGTATTACAAGTTGATCTTTTGCTCTGGATGTTGCAACATTTATAAGTTCTTTATTGTTCTTCAGCCAATCATACGTTCCTTGATTTGTCTGCTGCGTTAAAGCTAATGAAAATAAAACCACATCTTTTTCATCCCCCTGAAAAGCATGAACCGTTCCACAAGGTACATCATCTATGCTATTTCTTTTTAACATTCCATTAATTAATTCTTTTTGATTCGTAAATGGCGTTATTATCCCTATACTTTTATCTCTATTGTTTTTTATATATTCAATTATTTCTTCTGCTTCACGTGGTGCTGTATTTTTATAGTGTGTAGTTTCTCCTATTATATTTCTCAAAATAAGAGGATTATTAGATTTTCCTGCACT
>NZ_QSEK01000002.1 GCF_003464165.1 Eubacterium sp. AM49-13BH
AATGCCATGTGTATATGAGAAAAATATAGACGGGAAAGTTTTACATATAGTGACACCTCATATTTATGGCGAAATAGAATTGAAAAGATAGCAGAAAAAAACGATTAGAAAGCATGATGATAAAAAAACATTAAATCATTATTATGTTGCAAATGCTTTAGGTAAGTATCTTTATAAAAATAGGTTAGAGTTAGACGAAAATGATGTAGATGCTGTAAGAAAAAAACTATATGCTGTTCAAGAGATTCTATCAAGATTATTACCAAAGATGGACGTAGAAGAATTTGTAAAGCTTCATTCTGAACTGGTTAGGAGTCGATTTTAAATGAGAATACTGTTATGTCAATTAAGAAATCATGGTGATATTATAAGAATTTTTCCTTTAATAGATGCAATAAGGGCAATACATCCTGATTGGTATATCGGGTTTACTTGCTTTGAGGATATGATTGCAACATGTAAACTAAATACTAATATAGATATTATTATTCCTCAACCTCGTTTTTCTCCTGTAATAGACACAGAAGGTGGCACAAGGATTTTAGATTGTTCAATGTTTCAGGATGTTGTTGAAACAGTCAGAAGAGAAAAATTTGATGTATATGTTGATTTTCATGGGGTATTTCAAAGTGCATTATTTGGAGCTATGTGTGACATTAAAACTAGACTGGGAAGAAGTCATGAAACAGCAAAAGATGGTGCTTCTTTGTTCTACACAGATATATGTCAAATTAATGAAAAAGAAATAAATAGAATGGAACGCCATTTTACTGTTATAAATAAATTGTTTCCGGAAATTATTCCATTAACATTTAGTAGGACATTAGGTGAGAATATAGTTATTTTTCCTGGAAGTAGTAAAAAAGGAATTTTAAAAAGGTGGAATGTGGATTATTATGTTGAACTTGTGAAAAAATTAAATTCTCATGCGAATGTCGTTATTGCACTTGGTATCGAAGAACAAGATATTAAGTCTGTGTTTGAAAATCAAACTAAATGTATTGTAAAAGTATTTTCAGAATGGAGTCAAATTGACAATGAAATTAATAATGCAAAACTCGTGATAGGAAATGATGCAGCGTATGTTCATTTTGCAGTGTGGAAGAGAATTCCAACAATTGAAATCTGTGGTCCATTATCTCCAACAATAAATGGAGTGTGGAGATATGGATTTGGTGAAACAATTTATAATCCACTTCGATGTAAATGCCCTAATTTATGGCAAGGGATATGTAATAAAGACCATGAGTGCATGGATGCAATTTCTGTTGAGATGGTATATAAAAGTGCAAAAAAATATTTGTAAGGACTGATTGTATGAAAGAAAGAAGAAAAGATTTTAGTGTTTTTAGAAAAAATGAAAATATTAAATATTTGGATTATGCAGCCACGACATTTATGCCTGATCAAGTAATAGAACGATGGGTTGATTATCAGCAGAATATAGGCGTAAGTTGTAACCGTGGAAATGGGATTCTATCTGATCTTGCAGAGCAGGAATATAAAAATTCAAAAATAAATATTTTGAATTTTTTTAACGCGGATGATGATTATGATTTAATATTTGGGAAAAACGCGACAGAATGTTTGAACATAGTTGCATATTCTTTGGAAGAAAAAATTAAACGAGGAGATATTCTTTTGATGGGACCATATGAACATCATAGTAATATTTTGCCATGGGAAAAAGTTGCAAGGGAAACTGGTGCATGTTTAGTTCAATTACCATTATTAGAAACAGGCGAAATAAATTATGATTTTTTTGATTCGCTAGAAAAGAATAGGATTAAGGTTATTAGTATTTCGATGATATCAAATATTAATGCCAATGCTATTGATTATGACTGGATTATAAAAGCAAAACGAGAATGTGATGCTCTTATTATTTTAGATGCTTCGCAAATGGTAGGACATCGTCGTTTAGAGTGTAAAAAAATCAATGCTGATGTATATGTAATGTCGGCTCACAAAATGTATGGTCCTAAAAATATAGCGGCAGCTATTGTGAAAAAACAACTTATAGAAGAAATGAATCCAATTTTAGTTGGAGGCGGAATGGTTTGGAATTCTTTGGGAGCAGTGCCAAGGTGGCAATCTGGTTCTAGAAAATTTGAAGCAGGGACTTTTGATGTTGGATTAATTTGTGCATGGGCAGAATCTTGTGATTATTTGAAGAAAATAGGAATGGATGCGGTTAGTGAGTCTGATAAAAAGATATGGACATATGTTAGTAATAGATTAGATAAGAGTGTTTTTTCAGTAATTCCCGGAGCAAATGTTTTTTCATCTATGGTTTCTTTTGTTGTTAATTCATTTCATCCGCATGATGTTACAGAATTGGCAATTTTACATAATTTTGAAATTAGGACAGGTCATATGTGTGCACAAGGGGCTCTAGAACAGTTAGGGTATAAAAGTATATGTAGATTGTCTTGGGGAATAGGAAGTGATATATCAGATATCGAAGCATTTGTTTGTCTTGTAGAAGAGGAGATTATAAATGGTTAATAACAAAAAAGCTTTATGGGCTCCTGATATAATTAAGGAATCAAATGGCATTGCATGCGGAGATGTATTGTTGATAAATGCATATAGAAATGAAGGGAAACTAATTTTTAGTTATTATGGAAATTCATGTAACGTTGCTTCAAAAGTGGCTAATTATTTACAGGACGTTTTTTCTGGAAAAGAAGAAAGAGAAATTTTAGAGAATGTAGAACGATTAAGATGCGGACGATATACGGAAGAAGAGCAATGGATTAATGTATTATCAACACGAAGAATGGGATGTGTAGAATCTCCAGTAGAGTTGTTATATAAAACTATTATGGAGAATGCTTTGTGTGAAATAACTGATAGGGAAAAGTCTATTCTTGCTTGTGATGCATGTGTAAGCACAAAACCAATAAACTGGAGACCTGCGAAGAGTGGGGAAAGCAAGGTTGGATTACATGAAATTGCTTGTGAATTAAAAAAAATGGATAATCCAGTCGAATGTAAAATTCAAAAGTTAGGGTTATGTAATTTAACTATTAAAGATCAGAAAGACTTTGTTCTTCGCTTCGAACATATTTCAGATAAAGATTTCAAATTAATAAAAAAACTGCGATTGGCAGTTTTATTGTTTAATAATGCCAATAAGTATAATTTAGCATTGGATAAAAGGGTAGAGGAGTTAGCTATTAAGCAAATTGTGAGTTTAAATGTTGCTAATGAAGAAATAAAAAAAGTAAACAAATATATTAGAAATACCAATTTGCATATCGATTCTGTAAAAGGCGGAAAAACAAATCAATTTTATCCAGAAGGAGTATATCGGACTCATATGGATTTTGATTATTTATCTACAGATTTTGGAGATGCCTTTAAATTGATCTCATATTTAATTAATGAACGGCAGTTCAAATTAGTGGTAGGTGGATCTGTACCTTTTTCATTGAAAGTTTTAGCAAGCATGGATAAAGATGAAGTGTTGACAGGCCATATTCATCTTGAAAAAATATTGCAGAACAGATACCAAGTTGTAATTGACATTAATATGGGTGGTTTTCCTTTAGGACGAACTGGTATTATTCAATGCGATAAGAAGAACAAAATAGAAATAGAAGATTTAGTATGTATTACAGTTGCTCATTTATTTAAACACGAGCATGCATTTATGAAAGACATTAATGATTTGTATTATCTTTTATCTTCTGAAGAATTGAACAAGGAGGTGCTGGTACAAAAATTAAAAAAGTATGAGTTGATTAATTTGTTTTCAGTTGTCTACCAATTTCTAAAAAAAAGAGATGTTACTAGAAATGAATATAGAGTTTGAATATAAAGATATTTTTTCAAAGAAAAGAATAGATTCATGGCCAATGTCTAGAAAAGCACATTTTTATATAAAGGCCAGGGATATGTTGGAGTTAAATATTAAACAATTTGGTAATCAATTAGGACTGCAAGAAACAAAAAATCAGATATTAAACGAATCGGGCAAAATAAACACAAACAAGTATTCAGGATTAGTATCCGTTTTAAATGTTAGGATATATCTTTATCCAATAGTGATTTTTAATAAATATGTAAATTTTGAAGATGTTAGTGGATTGAAAAGTATTGGACATGGTATGTATCGGAAAGAACAAATATTAGTTCTTCCAATTGGTTTGTTTTTAATTCAAGATAGCTTCAATAATGAGTTGGACAGGAATATTTTAAATTCTAAGATAGAAAAGTTAATGAATGATTTGAATTTAGATAACACGATATGTAACTTTGAGTATGTTATGGAAGCAAGAAAGGATACTTGGTTGTATTAATGTAAGGAGCGATGCTATGAAGGAGATATGTATAGTTACATATACTAGAAGTACTGAAGGATTTACGGATGAACTAGATAGAATTTGCAAATCATTCTATAAGAAGTACAATAACAGATTTAAAATAGTTATATGTTGCGAAGAATACTTCCAAATTGATAATAAAGAATATTTAATAGAATTTATCAAAATGGGCGGAACGAAATATAGAAGACTAATCAGTTTAATGGAGCAAGACGACTCACAGTATTACTTGAGTATTGATAATGATATTACTGGAAATATAGATGCGCTAGTAAAATTTGTCGATGAAATGATAACAAAGGATTATGAAGTTGGTTGGGGGAGAATAAGAGCAAAAAAACAAAGCAGTTTTATTTCAAATATGGTAGCTGTTGATAAGCTTCTTTCTCACAATATTATTAGACCTTTGTTGTGGCATTTAGGAGTAGGAATATCTATTCCAGGACAAGTGTTTTGTATAAAAGGAGAATCCTTTAGGGGTAAAATAATTGAATTAGATACTTTTTTGGATGATTTAGCTTTGGGACTCTATGTAAATATTAATAAAAGCAGAAAATATGTAATATCGAACATTTTAGGTGAAGAAGAACCAAATGGGAAATTTTCCGGTTTATGGAAACAACGTTCAAGATGGGCTATTGGATATTCAACGATTCTCAAAGCTGTAAGGGATAAGAGAGAGTATAGGAGCAAGGTAATTATCCATGGAATAAGTTATCATTTTTCTTGGATACTGAATTGGTTAATTATTGTACTGTTGACTGCATTTTCATGGCCTTTGGCTATCGGATATGTGCTGTTAATTGGCATATTTATATCAAAGAAGGATATGAGTTTGCTATTTTATTCAGTAGTGTATCAGTTTTTTTTTCCAATATTTCATATTAGATGGGGAATTACATTAATTGAAGAAATGTCAAAAGGAGAATAAGATATGTCAGTTATTTTTGATAAGTATGTAATAAAAGAAGAAACATATCTTAAGGCATTAATTTTGAGCCGTGGGATTGTATTTTCTGATAATGTTTTAAAGATTGCCGCTGTTGAAAAAGCAAAGGGACAAAACCTTGTTTATAATATGCCATTTAATGCCTCTAATTCTAGGCCACAAGAGTTAATAATAAGAAATGTCATTGATTCATATGAAGTAGTGGTTTCATGTGTGGCAAGTAATTTGACAAGTACTCCAATACTATTAGATGCAGATGATGAAGGAAGGCTGTTTGCGGTATCTGATGGTGAGAGAATAGAAAATATTGAAATAAATTTTGTAGAAGAACCGGAATATTATTCAAAATTGCTATCAAATGGAGAGCTAGTTAAAAAATATGTTTCAGCATGCGGATTAGATGAATTAAATATTATACCTTGGAAGGGATGTGCTATTTCAAGAGGGTGCAGGTTTTGTGGTATTAATAATTTTATAAGGTCAGATGAATTATCTGCACATAAGATATCGAAAAATAAAAATGAATGGAATCGGGTTTGTGAAGCGTATCTAAACAATTTAACGGAAGCAATAATAATAGCAAAGCAATCAGAATGTTATAAGAATCATGCCCATGTTATTTTAATTGCTGGAAATTTGAGTAATGAAAATTTAGATTTTGAGACTGAAGTTTTTTCGCAAATTGCTGAGAGAATAAATCCTCTTGTAAAGAGTATATCCAAAGAGGGTATAGTTGTTGTGATAACTCCACCCAATAATATGGAATATATAGATAAATTAAAGGCTGCGGGAGTTGGGAAAGTAGTATTTAATCTTGAAGCCCTAACAGAAAGTGGATTTGAAAAATATTGCCCAGGGAAATATGATTTGGGGTATCAATTTTTTGTTGAAAGATTGAAATATTCTGTTAATACATTCGGAAAGGGAAATGTTTGGACAAACCTTGTCTTTGGATTAGAAAAAAAAGAATTTGTATTGGAAAAATGCGAATGTCTGGCAAAAGAAGGTATTGTTATTAGCGCTAATGTCTTGCATTTAGATAAAGGTAATACTTTGGATTGTAATGTACCAACGACAAATGATGTGGTTGATTTCTTTTATAAATTAGAACAAATAAATGCAAGAGAAGGATTTGTTCCATTTTACTGTTCAAAAGCATTAAGAACAAGTTTGTCAAACGAAGCTCATGATTTGAGAATAAAGATGCAATAATAATTGAATAATTTTAAATTATTATGTAATCGAGTGATAAATTTTATTTGCTTAAGGAGTTGATTGTATGAATGATTATAGTATGGTTAAAGAGTCTCCAAATCCCAAAGTAATTGCAATGTTATCTGGAGGGAAGGATAGCATTGCATCAGTTATTTTATTGAAAGAGAAGGGGATTGATGTTACTGCTATCCATTTTGTTCATAAATGGGGAGCTGAAATTCCTACAGAGGAAGCAAAAAGAATATGTAATGAGTATAATATTCCGTTGATTATTAAAGATTATACTCAGGAATTCTGTGAAGCGGTAAATGGATATACTGCGGGAAGACCATGTTTAATCTGTAAAAAACAAATGTACAAAGTTTTGCTAGGGTATTTATCATCAAATGAATATGGTTGGCTGTGTATAGGGGATAATTCAAATGATAGAACAACAATAGCGAGAATAAAGAATTATATTAATGAAGGACACTCAGAAGATAGTTTATTATGCAGTGGTTATTTTGGTTCAGAGATGGGAATTGTATTACCTAAAGGAATGAAGGTAATTAGGCCGTTGATTAATATGACTGCTAATGAAGTAGAAGAATTTCTAAAAAGTGAAAAGATTAATATTAAAAGAATAAACTCAACAGGGGATAAGTATTTCGAATATCATAGAGAAGGGTGCCCTGTTCAATTTGCAGATATTGGTGTCAAGTTGAATGAAAACTTGTATGCTGATTTAAAGACCTATAATGACTGCATTACTGAGTATGCTAGACAAGAAGGAATATTGGCATCAATACATATGCCATCTACATTCATCATCACCATACCACGAGGATTTGAAGAGCAAGCCGCTGAGTATTTAAAAAAAAGAGGATTAATTGTAAATGACGATATTAATTCCTCAGATATTCCATTTAGAGAAGAGCTGGTCGCTTATGTATATGACTTGAATAATAATATATTAATAACTTCCGCGTATAAAAAAGTATTCAGAAGATTTTTAGAAAGACTAGAATTATTTGGGAAAAACATTAAGATAAATTGTGTGGATGAAAATGTGATTTGTATATATAATGATGCGCATACATCGCTTGAAATGAACTTGAAATTTGATGTTTCAGAGGCAACGATAGTATATTCATATAATAAAGAATCTAGTGGCAGAAAAAACAAACAAGTATTTGATAATTTAATTCTAGAAATGTTTAGGACAAGAAAATATAAAGTTTGTTAAATTGAAAGCATACGTAGATGTATATAAAAATACAGGAGTGTTATATATATCCGTTCTTGTAAAGAGTATTGCAGAAAATTGCACATAGGAGAAGAAATAGAAATGAATTTTAAGGTAATTGAACATATTGCAACAATTAAGAAATGGAAAACTGTTTCAATAGTAAGCGCTACATAAACCACCGTATGATTCATACAGTCTGATTTTATATTGAAATCAGATTTCTGAATGTTTATTAAGGCTACATGTTTCCGGCATCATCTCTGACCATGGCATAAGGTCTTCAAGTATGCTTTCGGGCTCATTTTTGTAGTCCAGCATCTTTGTCATGACTGTTTCCAGGTAAAGACGGATGTTTAATCCATTAACCTTTGCTGTTTCTGCAAGCGTATATACTATTGCACTTGCGGTTGCTCCCTTTACTGTATCATGAAATAGAAAGTTCTTTCTTCCCATAACATAGCTTTTGACAGCTCGTTGGGCTGCATTATTGCTTATGTAGTGCTTACGTACGAATTGTACAATTCGTTAAAATCATACAACTTGTGCAACTGGATTATTACTGTTATAGCAAATTTTTCGGAGTATTTGTAGGTACATGGGTTGGAGCGTTTACGTAGTATTCACTAAACATTATTGATACTGGTATGATTCTGTGCTTGACTTTGTTACGGTTCATTTTGTAATAATTGATTGTGATTGCACGCTGTTCCTGAATGTAGTTGGAGAGTTTCCATACATTATCAATCACGCTGTCGCAGTCTGAGCCGACTTCCTCATAGTTAAACATTTCTTTGGCAATAAGCTGTTCAAGGTGTTTTTTGTCTGAATAGCTTGTGTGTGTTTTCAGTTTTCCTATTATTGTGAGCAGTTCTTCATGGCTGAACGCCCTGCTTCCGATAAGCACTTTAGCTATGGCGAAAAGTTCTTTATTAGAAAACAGATTGTCCATCTCTAATGTGTAGCAGTGGTCTGAAGCAGAGTATTTTAACTCGGCATTGCCAAGAATATCGCGATAGTCGGCAAGGAATGCTTTCAAATCGTTAATATCTCTTGTTATGCTTCTTGTTGACACATTACTTTCGTCGGCGAGTGCGGCTACCGAGAGTGACTCACCCTTTAAAGCCCGAAACAGCAGCTTAAGGACTCTGTCAGCTTTGTAATTCTTATATTCATTATCCATATCCGATGCCTCCTGATATTGATTATACTATATTTTACAGACAATATGGTACATCAGATTAGCGACAAAGCCTGTCATACTAAATTTATTTATAAATATTTTGCTGTGACATAGCATGTCAGTCCGGATTAATACAATGATTATATAAAAATTGAGGAGGAATGATGGATACAGAGCGAAAATGCGTTATATCAATGAACGTAAAAGGCGGCAGCGCAGGGAACATAAGTTAAGAAAATTTACAACCTTATTTCTCATATACGGGGTTGGGTTTAGCCTGACTATTATGATCTTTTTTAAATACAAGATTAATGAATTGTACGAGCTTAACAGGAAGACACAATTACAGATTGAGCTGCTTAAAGAGCAACTTAATAATTACAATGAGAAGGACATCAGGAAAAGCAACGGTGGAAAGTATAATACCTGGACTGATGAGGTGTGTGATAATAAATAGAATATACCATATGGAATTTTCAATCACATAGTAATATAATATGTAAGCCACCAGTCCTGGGAGGGGTGCTGCGAAAGCGGTACTATCGGAGTCTAGGTCCAATCACTTTATTTTTCCCGTAGAACTCGCGATAGCTGGTGGCTTTTTATTATTATGGAGTACAGATTTAACATGGAATTACTTGATATCGTTGATGAGAATGGAAAACCAATAGGCGAGACTGTTGAGCGTAAGACTGCACATAGTGAGGGAATCAGGCATAGAACGGCGCATGTGTGGATTGTAAGAAAGTCTGATGAGGGAGCAGAGGTACTGCTGCAGAAAAGGGCTATGAATAAGGACTCATTTCCTGGAAGATATGATACTTCTTCGGCGGGACATATTCAGGCTGGTGACGAACCGGAGGAATCTGCTATAAGAGAACTGCATGAGGAACTTGGAATTAAGGCTTCTGTTGATGATTTACAGTTTGTTGATACATTTGTAATCCAATATGAAAAAGAATTTTATGGCAAGATGTTTAAGGACAGTGAGATTGCATTTGTCTATGTATACAAGAAGCCAGTCAATATAGATGAACTTACATTGCAGAAGGAAGAGTTAGACGGCGTTGAGTGGTTTAATCTTGAATATGTCTATGAAGAGTGCAGAAAGCATAATCAGAAGTTCTGCGCACCGGTTGGCGGATTAGAGATTGTAAGAAGGTTTGTCAGAGGTACCGGATTATGATTTCAAGAAATATGTACAAGACAGGTGCTGTGTTAATGGCACTGGTGACAGCATTTACAGTGACAGGATTGTCGGGCTGTAAGAGCAGAACGGTGTCTAATGAAGTGACAGCAGAGTATGATACACCAGATGATTATAATGATGAAAGACCGGGTGTAACATATGGAAATGTTGATGAGATAAGCTATTATTCACTGACAACCGGAAGTGAACGTAAGGCTTGTGTATATCTTCCAAGAGATTATGATGAATCACAGAGTTATCCGGTTGTGTATCTTCTGCATGGAATGAGCGGAAGTTATTCTGAATATAACAGAATTGGCGCTCTGTATGTTGCACAGAATGCAGTTGATGATTACAACAGGAATCCTGTGATTATGGTGAGTTTTACTGTATTCACAGATGCTGATGGTGGTCAGGAGTCAGACTATGATTTCTCTGAACTTACAGCAAAATATGATGCGTGTGAGTATGATGTTATTAATACTTTGATTCCTTATATTAACGAGCATTATTCTACCAGAACGGGAAGAGAGAATACTGCAATAGCAGGATATTCACTTGGCGGAAGAGAATCGCTTTTCCTGTGTTTTGCACATCCTGATGTGTTTGGATATGTAGGTGCATTTGCCCCGGTAGGAGGAGTGGTTGATACAGGAAGTGGAGAAAGAGTTTATGGAAACAGAGGATTTCTTCTGCCTGAACTTGTTAAGGATGGAGGGCAGCAGCCTTTGGTTACTCTTATTGTAACGGGCGACAGTGATCCTTACTGCAAGGAATCTGCTATTAACTATTCAGATTATATGTCAAGTCATGGAATTAACCATATTTTCTATATAAGACCGGGAGCGCATGAGGTCAGTGTATGGAATAATGGGTTATATAATTTTATCAGAAGAATATTCTGATACTTGAAGTTATGGCTGATATGTGAGATAATGTGCCGGGTTAGTCGGACAGAACATGCGGCTGACCACACATAAAGACAGATTATGGAGGATTGTTTTATGTCAGATATACATAGCGTAGATGTTGAAGATGATCAGTTTGCATACCGTTATGATACACAGCTTCTTATTGACAGAAGAGATGAAGATTTAGATGAGGACGTTATTGCAGATTATATTACAGAGCATTTTGAAGGAAACTGCCTGATTGCAGCAGGTGATGAGGATCTTATCAAGATTCATTTCCATACTAATGAGCCTTGGAAGGTACTTGAGTACTGCAGTACTATCGGTGAAATATACGATATTGTTGTTGAGGATATGATTCGTCAGTCAGCTGGACTTCATGGCTGATAAGCCGCTTGTCATCTATAAACTGCCTGCCGGAGATAAAACGCTGGTCATCAATAAGCTGCCTGTTTGAGATAAACCATCCGTCATCGATAAACTGTTTGTATAAGGCAGGATTTGACGTGATACCTATAGGTAGTCGTATTGATGATAGATTTATAGGTCGAATTTCAGTGATTTTTTATATTTTAAGTGGATTTTATTATGAAATACCCATAAGATAGCATGTAAATGTTGTTTTATGGGTATTTTTGAGTTGCTTTTATTAGTTTAGATGATTTTTTTAAGAAATGTGCCTATAAGACAAGCAAAAAAATAAAATTTATAGGAACGATGAGCAGCTAAACGATGAGCAACTGAATGCCAAACAGCCAAACGACAGGCTGTCGAGCCAAACGACAAGCAGCCAAACCCAGATATTCAAAATATTTGTGAAATTTTACAACAAATTTGTTGACATATTTTCCTGAAGAAGATACTCTATATATAGAAAATATATGGAGGTGATAAATGTGGCAATAGCAACTAATATTTTACAATGTCTGATTCCAATTTCTCAATTTAATAAAGGTCAGGCTTCAAAGATATTTGACAGACTTCATGATGAAAAGGAGCTGATTGTTTTGAAGAATAATCAGCCATCAGCAGTTATTCTGTCACCAGAGGAATATACAAGACTAACGGAGATTGAAGAGGATTATTATCTTCTGATTGAAGCTACTAAGCGTATTGAAGATAATGGCAATAAAGAAACGGTTTCTATGGATTATGTTATGAGAAATCTTGGGATAGATGAAAAAGAGCTTGAAAATGCGGAGGATATTGATATCGAATGATATGGGGGATTGAGTTTTTACAGGAAGCAGAGAAGGATATGAAAAGGCTCGACCATTCCGTTCAGATTCAGGTTCTTAAGGGGATAAAAAAGGTGAGTAAGAATCCATTGCCTGTAAGTCAAGGCGGTTATGGAAAGCCATTAGGGAATAAAGAAAATACTAATCTTACTAACTTGATGAAGATTAAGTTTAGGGATATAGGAATAAGAGTGGTATACAAGATAGAGTATGTCGATGAGGTTATGAAAATAATTGTTATTTCAGCGCGTACTGATGAGCAGGTTTATAAAGAAGCGTCAAAAAGAAGAAAAGAACATAATATTTAACACAAATGCACCGTAAGTATGTTAGAGATATACTTACGGTGCATTTATTTATGCATAATTAATTTAAAATACCTTTAGCGTACAAAAAGATAAGCTGTATATCCCACATACATAAGAATACATGCAGCACCTTCCCATCTGCTCATTGTCTTCTTGGTAAATGCAAAGAGAAATAATACAATTCCACTGGCAAGAAGTATGATACAGTCAATAAGTGATTCGGAAAGAACGTGAAGAGGCTGTATCGCAGCAGACATACCTAAGATAAATAATATATTAAATATGTTAGAGCCTATTGCATTGCCAAGTGCGAGTCCGCTGTCACCTTTCTTTGTGGCAACTATAGAAGTTACAAGCTCAGGCAGGGATGTTCCGATTGCGACTATTGTAAGACCTATGAAATTCTGGCTTACACCAAAGTTGGCAGCTATGATACAGGCTTTATCTACAACGAGATTACCACCGAATATTACTGCTATAAGACCACCGGCAATATAAAGAAGACTCTTAGGCAGAGGCATTATTATACAATCCTCAGCTTCTTCCCTGTTTTTAAGTGCTGATATTATCATACATGTGATGTAAGCTGCCATTCCGGCAAGGAGAATAATGCCTTCAATTCTTGAAAGTCTGCCATCAATAAACATAAAGCAAAGAATAGCAGTTATTATGATATTAACAGGCATATCACGTTTGAGAATGTCACGGTTAGTAGAAAATCCTGCTATAAATGCACAGATACCCACAACGACAAGACCATTAAATATGTTAGAACCAACAACATTGCTGATTGCAATGTCATTACTGCCAGAAAGGGCAGCGTTAATACTAACAGATGCTTCAGGGGCACTGGTCCCCATTGCAACAATGGTAAGTCCGATGATAACGCTTGGTACTTTAAGGATTTTGGCAAGGGAAGAACTTCCCTCCACGAAGAAATCCGCGCCCTTTATTAATAGCACGAAACCGATGAGTAGTAACAAATATTCCATAATAAGCTCCTTTCTTGCGATAAAGGAATGGAATAATATAAAAAGAGACCTTTATCGCATCAAAAATGAATTGATAAAAGTCTCGTTAATTGTAATAATAACCGGCTGTTCAGCGTGATGACGATTACTATTGCACCAGATACGATGCTAACTACTCCCTCTTATTAACATTATACTAATATATATGTGTAAATGTGTCAATAAATTATTATAATCCGGAATATGGCCAGATGAAAACCGACTATAAAAATTTGTCGATTTATGTCGTACGAAAACTGTCAATCAGGTTAGTAATCAGCAGTTTTTTGTATTATAATAGAACATATTTTTAAATATATGTAGGAGAGGGAAAGTAAGTGCGTAAGATTAAAAGCTTTTTGATTATAATATGTCTGCTAAGCATATATGCAGCTTCTTTTTATGGCTGTGGAAAAAAAGAAAGGTCAGACAGCCCCAATAATGAGACAGAATTGCCGGAAATAGTCATAGGAAGTGACAATTATCCGCCATATAATTATGTTGATACAGATGGTAATGCTACTGGAATAGATGTTGAGCTTGCTACGGAAGCATTTAAAAGAATGGCTACAAGGCCAGATTTATATATATTGACTGGGAAGATAAAAAGAATCTTCTTGCTGACAGAACAATTGATTGTGCATGGGGAAGCTTTAGCATGGACGGCAGGGAGGATGAATACAGATGGGCAGGACCTTATATGGTCAGCCGTCAGGTTGTTGCTGTGAATAAGGAAAGTGATATATATTCTCTTGCGGATCTTGAAGGAAAGACAATTGCTGTACAGACTACAACGAGACCTGAGAAGATATTTCTTAACAGAACTGATGAGCATATTCCGGCTGTCTGGTCATTGATAGCTTTGCAGAAAAGAGAACTTATATATCCTTTTTTAAGCAAAGGCTATGCAGATGCTCTTGCGGCTCATGAAACTGCAATATGCCAGTACATGAAAGATTATAATATTGAGTTCAGGATTCTTGATGAACCATTAGAGACAGTAGGACTTGGGGTAGCATTTGACAAAAATGATGACCGTGGGATTGAGAGGCAGCTTACAGAAGTTCTTAATCAGATGAGAAATGATGGTACAGAGAAGAAGATAATCAGCAGATATATTTCTGATGCGGATAAATATCTGGAGGTGGATAGTTATGGAAAATAATACCATTGCCAGAAAGAAGAGAAAAAGAATATGGCCGATTGAGATTATATCAGGACTGTTTATAATGATGATTGTGCTTTTGATTGCTGTAAATGTTGATATAAAAACTACACAGGAAACACTTTCAGATACAGCACATTATATTAATGAACAGTGCAATAGCTTTACAAGACATAATCTTGCATCAGAAACAAAGAGCCTGATGAGGGTTATTGAAAGTGCGCAGCAGATAAACCATAATATCACATATGAACGCAGACTTTCAGATAAAGATATATTTACAGAAGAATTTATTAAAAAGAATATGCAGGAATGTTATCTGTCAGCAGTTATAATCATGGATTCAAAAGGTGGACTTATAGCACAACAATATACAGATGGATATGGCGCAGATGCGCTTAACGAATATCTTGACAGTGCTTCACTTATTAATGTTGTTGAGCATCCTGAAAAAACATATGCGACAAGAATTAACTGTGAAGATGGTTCATATGTTGACCTTGCAGCATGTGGTATGCCAGATGAAAGTGGGATTGTTGTTGTCTATTATCATACTCCGGCAGAATATGTTGATAATTACAACCTATCATTTACACATATATTATCAGGTTATGATGACAAGGAAGATGGAAAGATTGTTGTTACAAAGGGAAATCAGATAATAGCGTCTAATGATGACAGTATGGTTGGTGAAGATGTTGACAAATATAATGTATTAAAAAAGATAAAGAAGACTGGTGTAAGTGGCAAAATAGTACATGCTGACAGTAACAGAAGGTGGGGTTCACATAATTATGGTCTTATGGAACGAGGAAGAGATTATTATGTGTATGTTTATATGCCGGAAAGAAATGTTTTTAAGACAACACCAAGAAACATGCAGTATACATTTGCCGTCTACATGTTTGCTGTACTTGTACTTAATATGATGCGCTGGAAAACAGTTCAGGTATATGAGCGCGAACAGTATGAAATGCAGCAACAGTATGCAAAGACGCTGCAGGAAAAAAATGAGCAGTTACAGGAGGCAGTACGCAGAGAGGAAAAGGCTAATGCTGCCAAGACTGATTTCTTATCAAGAATGACACATGATATAAGGACGCCGCTTAATGGAATAATAGGCCTGTTAAGAATTGATGAGAGTCATAAAGAAGATACAGATATGATTAATGCTAACAGAAAGAAGATGACAATAGCTGCTAATCATCTTTTATCACTTATTAATGATATTCTCCAGATGAGTAAGTTAGAGGATGGTCAGATTGAGCTTTCAAGAGAGGTCGTGGATCTTAACAAGCTTGCAAAGGATATTATTACTATAGTTGAACAGCGTGCCTCAGATTCAGGTGTCAATCTTAAGTATGACAATGTGGCAGGAAAAGTTATGTATCCATATGTATACGGAAGTCCTCTGCATTTACGCCAGTTATTTCTGAATATATACGCTAACTGCATCAAATATAATAAAGCTGGAGGAATGGTTTCAACATATTTTAAATGTATTGGAACACAGGATGGAATTGTTACATATGAATGGACTGTTACTGATACGGGAATTGGCATGAGTGAAGAATTTCTTGAACATATATTTGAACCATTTGTACAGGAAAAGACTGATGCCAGAAGTGTTTATCAAGGAACAGGACTTGGTATGGCTATTGTTAAGAGTCTGGTTGACAAAATGAATGGAACAATTAATGTCACAAGTAAGGAAGGGGAAGGCTCAACATTTGTAATCAGAATTCCTTTCGAGATTGCCAGTGAAACTGATGATATTCACAATAATAAAGAAGAACAGAAGGCTGATATTACCGGTGTTAATATTCTGCTTGCTGAAGATAATGAACTTAATGCCGAGATTGCACAGACACTTCTGGTGGATGAAGGCGCTAATGTTACTGTTGTCAGTGATGGTGAGCAGGCTGTCAGGGAATTTGCAAGGTGTGCACCACATACATATGATGTGATTCTTATGGATATTATGATGCCTAAGATGGACGGAATGTCTGCAACGAAGAAAATAAGGACAATGAACAGACCGGATGCAGCACAGATTCCTATAATTGCAATGACAGCCAATGCATTTGAGGAGGATGCCAGAAAATGTGTTGAAGCCGGAATGAATGCTCATCTGTCAAAACCTTTACAGATGGATGTTGTAGTTGGTACAATTGCAGAGTATTATAAAAGATAATTATGCAGATTAAAGGAGTATCTGCATAATACAATAACTGATAAAAGGGGATAGAGCTATGATATGCAGTAATTGTGGGGCAGATATAGGAGATAACGAGACTGCATGCCCATATTGTGGTGCGATGCAGTATGAGAATTCAGAACAGAAGTACATGAAAGATCTGTATAACCTGAATGAAGGAATGGAGTCTCTTGATAAGAATGCCAGAAAATACATCATTAAGAGTACTTTGAAAAGTGCAGGCATAGTATGTGCTGCAATTGCAGCAGCAGTTTTTGCCGGAAGTCTGTTTGGATATGGCTCATATACAAGCATGTATGATTCTTCACGAAACAGAAAAGAGATACACAAGTCATTAGAATGGTATAATGATAATATTAATGAACTCAATTCTTTATATGATAAGGGTGATTATGGACAGGTATCGGCACTTTTAAAGAACTATAAAGGTGATTTGAATTTGATTAGAAAATGGAGCCATTATTATTTGATTAATATCTATGACAGGTATTATAGTAGTGCTTCGGATACATACGATAAGACGCGCAGTCAAGAGAAGCTTACAGAATATGAATTTTCAAGAGGGCTTAGAGAGTCATTAGATATCATACATTTCTATAATAAAAAAGATTATGATTATAATTATTACATTCAGTGTTCATCAGATGAAAAGAAGCTTGTAGATGGATGGGTTGAAGAGGCAAAAGATTATCTGAGTAACACAGCAAAAGCCACTGACAAAGAGATAGAGACAATGCTTAATGAGCTATATCAGGACGGCTATTACGATTATAAGCTTGGAGAAAATTATGAGCAGTCGCTGTATCAGAGATATAATGAGGGAGGGAAATAAGCCATGAAATGTTATAATTGTGGTGCACCTATACAGATGACCCAGAAATTCTGCCCTAATTGCGGTTCGCCTAATGTTGAATTTAAGAAGCATATTGATGATATGGAGCAATATGATAAAAAGTTTAACAGAACACGTTCCAAAGTAATTGGCAACAGCAAATGGTTTGTCAAATACATTGCTCCGGTAACGGCACTTGTTATATCAATTATTGCTCTTGCACTGGCTGTTATAGGAAGCAATACTATGCTTGGTTATGATATGGCACAGAGAAAACAGCAGAAGTATTATGACTCGCATAGTGAGGAAATACAGACAAGATTAAGAAAGCTGCTGGAGGATGGAGAATATACAACTGTATATAGTATGTATTCTAATGGAGACTGTTCATTAAAAGATAATGGTGACAGATATGCATGGAATGATTTCTACAATGTTGCAAGTAATTATACATATCTCAGAAAAGGTATAATTAATATGATGGAGGAAGAAAATAATTCATACTACAGCAGTGAGTATATGAACACTATAGCAAGAGCAGTTTCTGAAATGGAAGATGATGTGGACAGATGTTTTAATTCATCTTATCACAATGTTTCAGAGGAAAGTGAAAAGTATATTAAGGATATGCATGAGAAGTCACATGAATTATTAAAGGCGTATTTTAATCTGACAGACGAAGATATATCAGGACTTGCTGATATGTCACAGACGGATATACTAACACTCATTACAAGGAGGGGAGTTGAATGAGAAGAATAATAAAGAAAAAGTTTAATATATCAGTTTTTTTCTATGTGATATGTGCGATTATGATTGTTATTATAATTCCATGCGCAGCTGATATATTTGAAGATATGTACAGAATTAATGGAAGAATGTCGGGGTATGAGGAAGACAGTCTTTATCAGGATTTTATTGATGGAAGTTATGACAGACTTCTTGAAAAGACAGAATACAACATTGGAATGGGTAAAGATATTTCTAATGATACACAGGATTATTATACATTTGCAGACGCTTACAAGAAAGCAATTGATTATAATGTGTATGTCAACAAAGGCGAATATGCCAAAGCAGAACAGATCGTAAAAGATATAGATAACACACAGTTTAATAATGTGTTATTTAAGGAAGTTCTTGAGAAAGTTAAGAATACATATATATTTGAGTTTTAATTGACTTTATAAAATAGACGTATTGTCAGAAAGAGTTTCACATATAGGAATAGAGGCTGAAGAAGATGAGTAACACAGAAAAGAATAATATCATGACCGACAGGGTGTCATATTATTTTAAATCCCAGTGGAATATACTTCTGATAATAACGATATCTGGTCTTGTATACAATCTCGGACTTCTTGCAGGTCCGTGGTTTGAAGGACGAATGACTGGCTGTCTTGTTAATATACTTGGTGGAAAATCAACATTTACAGATATGCTTATTCTTGTAATATTTTATGTGATTGCAATTGCAGTAGTGCAAATATCAAGGTATATCAAGAGATTCTATGTAAGAAGATTCGCTAATAATGTTAATAAGAACATGAAAGAGGTTCTATATAACAGCCTTGTACATAAGAGCAGACCGCAGCTGCAGGAAGAAGGAGCTGGAGACATTCTTACCAAAGCTATCCTGGATGTTGATGATTGTGCTGAAGGGATGAGAAAGTTCACAACTGAGATATTTGATACGGGTGTTGCACTTGCAGCATATGCAGGAATGCTTCTTTTCTATGACTGGAGACTTGGGCTTATATGTATGATATTCCCGCCAATATCTTATATCATTGCAGAGAAGATGAAGGCTGCTGTACAAAAGACAGGTGCAGAATATAAGGTACAGTCCGGAAGACTTAGTGCGGCAACGCTTGACAGAGCAGAAAATGCAGTTACATACCGCGTATATGGCTGTGAGCAGGAAAGAAAACAGGCTTATGAAGATAATCTAACTGCCTATGAAAAATCAGCAGTCAGGGCTAATATATGGGGAACAGCATTTCCTCCGATATACAAGGTTATAGCACTTGCCGGAGTTATATTTATATTATATTTTGGAAGCAGGAATGTTCTGGGAACAGGCTGGAAGAGCTGGGACATTGCTATTTTAGCCACATTTGTATCATGCTTTGCAAAACTTTCTGAGAAGTCCTCACATGCAGCAAAGCTGTTTAATGCAGTACATAAGGCACAGGTGTCATGGAATAGAATTAAACCGCTTATGAAGCATGAGAATTATAAATATGCGGATAACAGTGTAAAGTGTGACTCGCTTGAAGTAAAAGAACTTACATTTGCTTATCCGGGAGGCCCTGATATATTCGAAAATGTAACATTTGAAGCAGAAAAAGGTGACATAATCGGAGTAACGGGTTCTGTTGCATGTGGCAAGTCAACTCTTGGAAAGGTGTTTTTATGCGAATATCCATATAAGGGAAGCATTAAGATTGCCGGCAATGAACTTTCAGAACTTGATGATGAGAAAAAGGCAGGGTTTGTAGCATATCTGGGCCATGACCCGGAATTGTTTAACGATACAGTTAAGAATAATATTCTGATGGGTGATGATAAGGATGTGGCTAAGCTTCTTAAGGCAGTATGCTTTGATGAAGAAGTAAATGATATGGAAAACGGACAGGACACTTATGTTGGGAATACAGGCGTGAGACTGTCAGGAGGACAGGCACAGAGACTTGCACTTGCCAGAACACTCTGTCATAAGAAGCCGTTAATTATATTAGATGATCCATTTTCAGCACTTGATAAGGACACTGAAAGAGAGGTATTTGCTAATCTTAAAGAATACACAAAGGATTGTATTGTGATTCTTATTTCACACAGATTATATCTGTTCCCACAGATGGATAAGGTTATATGGTTGGAGAACGGAAAAACCATAGCCGGTACACATGATGAGATTATGAATAAATGCCCACAGTATGCGGTTCTTTATAATGAACAGAAGGGAGGCGCATCTGATGAAGAATAAAAGTGTTGGCAGAGTTATATTGAACACAATAAAAGAAAAGTGGCTGCTTACAGCAGGGATTGTAATTACTGTTTTTGGTGCAATTGTAACGGCACTGTTTCCACCACTTATTCTTGCAAAGATTATTGATACAATTACATCAGGTACAATGCCGGCATTTTATATGATTATTATGTATTTCGGATTTCTTCTTATAACAGGTCTTATGGAGAGTGCAAGAGAAACTTTTCTTACAGTATTCGGACAAAAGATTACACACTCATTAAGAAGTGCGTTGATGTATAAGTACAGCTGTCTTACAACAAGTGGTCTTACAAGTCAGGAACCTGGAACTGTTGTTTCAAGATTTGTTGGTGATGCTGATACAGTTGAGAATCTGTTTACATCAGGAATTGTCAGTATGTTTGCTGATGCCTGTAAGATAATAAGTATAGTTGCTGTTATATGGTTTAAGAATAAGGGACTTGCCATTGTGCTTCTTGTTCTTCTTCCTTTCCTGTTCATATTCACAAGAACTATTCAGAAAAATATGCTGGAAGCGCAGATTGAGAACAGAAGAGCTGTCGGAAGGGCATCAGGACATGTGCCAGAAACTCTTCATAATATAAGAACAATACATACTCTTGGCAAAGAGAATTATATGGCACAAAGATATGATGAGTATATATGCGAAAGTTACGCAGCAGTTGAGAAAACTAATTTCTATGATGCTGTATATTCACCTGTAATTCTTACTCTCAATGCAATTGTTGTTGCTGTGGTATTGCTTTTTTCAGCCTCAGGTAACCAGACAGTGCTTACACTTTTTGGTATGTCAGCAGGT
Source organism: Eubacterium sp. AM49-13BH (assembly GCF_003464165.1). Classification (GTDB taxonomy): domain Bacteria; phylum Bacillota; class Clostridia; order Lachnospirales; family Lachnospiraceae; genus Lachnospira. The sequence goes on from NZ_QSEK01000002.1 coordinate 21,587, forward strand.
ACTGCAGTTGCGGTAATTAATTATATTTCCCAGATATTCACACCTGTTGAGAGCCTTGGTATGGAGATTCAGACTATCCAGTCAGCAATCGCTGGTGTACATAGAATTAATGAATTTTTCGAGATGGATGAATTATCAGTTAAGAAGGATTCATGCATCATAGGAAATACTGCCATGGAAGCTGATAGTGATGTGATTGTCGATTTCAATAATGTAACATTTGCATATGATGATAAAAATGTTTTGAAGAACTTAAGTTTTTCTGTTAAGGAGGGCGAGCAGGTTACTCTGTCAGGAAGAACAGGAGCGGGAAAAAGTACAATATTCAAGCTTCTTCTTGGGCTTTACGAGCCAGGTAAAGGAAGCGTATCAATTGCAGGACAGAAGGCTACGGCTATTCCGGATTGTGAAAAGAGAAAGATATATGGATATGTTGAGCAGACATTTCATATGGTTCCGGGAACTGTCAAAGACCAGATAACCTTGTATGATAGCGAGGTTACTGATGAAGATGTAATTGAAGCAGCTAAGACAGCAGGTCTTCATGATGCAATCATGGAGCTTGAGAAGGGCTATGATACTATATGTAAGCCGGAAGATTTCTCGCAGGGACAGTGGCAGTTATTGTCAATTGCAAGGGCTGCAGCAGCAAAGCCAAGATTGCTTCTGCTTGATGAGATAACAGCCAATCTTGATGCTGATACTGAGAAAAATGTACTTGAAGCATTGAACAGGGTAAGTGAGAACAGAACAGTTATATCAATTTCCCACAGATCCAATGCGAGAACCGGAAGAATTATCGAAATAGCTTGATTTTCTTAATGATTTTACTGGCTTATTATGCATTAAAGAAGTATAATACCCATACAATATTATGTTCAAATGAGAAAGCTGGTAATTGATATGAAGAAAAGATGGGCAAAAGGTCTGATTACAGGTCTGGTTATGATTTTTATCATACTGACGATAGTTTTTATAGTGAAATCAGTCAGGGATAGTAAGATTGAGATACGATGCCCCGATACTATAGTTGTTGAATATGGAAGTGATTTTGATGAATCAGTTATTAAGACAGCAACTAAGAAACATTTATTTGATGAGAAGGACAAAACAGATATTGAAATCGAAGGAGATGTAGATGTTACAAAGCTTGGAAAGTATGAGATAAAGGTTGTCGCTTCAAGAAAGAAGAAACATGTTTCTAAAAATGTGGTTGTAGATGTTGTGGATACACAGGCGCCAGTTATCAGTCTTGCATGTGACAGTGACGTTACTATTGAAGCTGGTGAATCTTATGAAGATGCTGGCTTTAGTGCTAATGATAACTACGATGGAGATATAACTGATAAGGTTGAGGCTGATATACAGATAGATACAAGAATAGTCGGTGATACTACGATTGTATATTCAGTAAAGGACTCGTCAGGTAATGAAGCATTTGCAGAAAGAATAGTACATGTGGTAGATACGACAGCACCAGGTATATTTCTTGATGGTGGAGATGTTTACTATGTAAAGAAAGGATCTGAATATAAAGAACCTGGATATTCTGCGGTTGATATATGTGATGGGGATGTTACGGATAAGGTGTGTGTATCTGGAGATGTTGATACTGAGAATACAGGCAGATATACTATAACATACACAGTGTCTGACAGTTCAGGTAATGAAGCGAGAGCAGAAAGAACGATTAAGGTATATATGCCTATGCCGGATAATGCTGTTAATCCGGGTGATAAGGTTGTTTATCTGACATTCGATGATGGTCCGGGACCATATACAGATAAGCTTCTGGATATTCTTGACAGATATAATGTGAAAGTAACATTCTTTGTAACTAATGGAAAACCGGATTATCAGAATCTTATTGCAAAGGAAGCACAGAGAGGGCATACTGTAGCCATACATTCAGCATCACATGATTATGCGAGAATATATCAAAGTATTGATGCGTATTTTGATGACCTGAATGAGATGAATGATATAATAATTGCACAGACAGGAAAGAGTGCTGATATTGTGAGATTTCCGGGTGGTTCATCTAATACTATAAGTAGAAGATATTGCAGAGGAATAATGAGTCAGCTTGTATGCGCTGTGCAGGAGCACGGATTCAGATACTGTGACTGGAATGTCTCAAGTGGAGATGCCGGAGCAACAACAAGCACTTCACAGGTAGTAAACAATGTTATTGATGGAATTAAGAGCAATAATGTATCAATAGTTTTACAGCATGATATTAAGAATTTCAGTGTTGACGCTGTTGAACAGATAATTGAATGGGGATTATCGGAAGGATATACATTTTTACCGATAACATCAACAACCCCGATGTCTCATCATGGCGTTAATAATTGACATTAAGCAGGAGAATGTACATGGGATATAATACGGAGATTAGTGATGCAGAGCAATTGCAGTACATTTTTAACGATTATAAGAATGGTATAGAGCATGGTGTTCTTGTGGCTAATTTGACATATCAGCTTGCTAAGCGCATGGGGCTTAGTGAAGAGGAATGTTATGAGCTTAAAATTGCCGGAATGATGCATGATATTGGAAAACTTAAATTATCAGAATACTTATATGGCAGAAATTCAGTGGAATTATCGGTTGAAGAGATGAAATATATGAGAATGCACTCTAAAATCAGCTTTGATGTATTGAAAAATTATGAGTATTCGGATAATATAATGAAAGTTGTTCTTTGGCACCATGAATGTTATGATGGAAGTGGTTATCCTGATAATCTTAAGGGAACAGGTATTCCATTGGGAGCAAGGATTCTTAAGGTGGCAGACGAATTTGCAGCGCTGATATCAGACAGACCGTATAGAAAGGCTTTTGATGTTGATACGGCTGTGAACATTCTTATTGAAGAGATTAAGAATCTTGATATGAAGGTGTTTATTGAGTTTCAGCGAATGATTCACGAGGAAGAAACATTTGAGATAATAAGAAATAGTAAGATAGATTTAGATGGTCTTACTCTCGAAGATATTCTATCCTCGCAGATTAGTAATTAATTACAGGAAAGAGGTAAAGTAAGATGGCAGAGTCAATGGTTGGCTTAAAGAGATCGCACAGATGTACAGAGGTTTCATCGGCTGATATTGGTAAGAAGGTTACTGTTATGGGTTGGGTTGCCAAGAGAAGAAATCTTGGTGCACTTATTTTCGTTGATTTAAGAGACAGAAGCGGTATTCTTCAGATTCTTTTTGACGAGAATATAATTGGTAAGGAAGGTTTTGACAAGGCATATACACTTCGTAATGAATTCGTAATCGCTGTTGAGGGTGAAGTTGTTAAGAGAAGTGGTGCTATTAATGAGAATTTAAAGACAGGTGATATTGAGATTGCTGCTAAGACTTTAAGAATTCTTTCTGAGTCAGAGACACCTCCATTCCCAATTGAGGAGAATATCCAGACAAAGGAAGATATCAGACTTAAGTACAGATGTCTTGATCTTAGAAGACCTGATATCCAGTCTAATATTATTATGAGAAGTAAGGTTGCAACTCTTACAAGAGCATTCCTTGCAAAGGAAGGGTTCTTGGAGATTGAAACACCTATGCTTACTAAGTCTACACCAGAGGGAGCAAGAGATTACCTTGTACCAAGCCGTATTCATCCAGGCAAGTTCTATGCACTTCCACAGTCACCACAGCTTTTTAAGCAGATGCTTATGTGCTCTGGTTATGACAGATATATGCAGATTGCAAGATGCTTCAGAGATGAAGATTTAAGAGCAGACAGACAGCCTGAATTCACACAGATTGATATGGAGTTATCATTCGTTGATGTTGATGATGTAATTGATGTTAATGAAAGACTTCTTGCATACCTCTTCAAGGAAGTCCTTGATGTAGATGTAAAACTTCCAATCCAGAGAATGACATGGCAGGAAGCTATGGACAGATTCGGTTCAGATAAGCCAGATTTAAGATTCGGTATGGAATTACAGAATGTATCAGATATCGTTAAGGACTGCGGATTTGGCGTATTTACGGGAGCACTTGAAAATGGTGGTTCTGTAAGAGGTATCAATGCAAAGGGACAGGGAAGCATGCCTCGTAAGAAGATTGATGCACTTGTTGATTTTGCTAAGGGATATGGTGCTAAGGGTCTTGCTTATATTGCAATTCATGAAGATGGTTCATATAAGTCATCATTTGCAAAGTTTATGACAGAGGAGCAGATGGATGCTCTTGTTAAGGCTATGGATGGTGAAGCAGGAGATCTTCTTTTATTCGCTGCTGACAGAAATAAGATTGTATGGAATGTACTTGGTGCATTAAGAGTAGAACTTGCAGGCCAGATGGGACTTCTTAATAAGTCTGATTATAAGTTCTTATGGGTAACAGAGTTCCCACAGTTTGAATGGTCAGATGAAGAAGAAAGATTTGTTGCAATGCATCACCCATTCACAATGCCTATGGATGAGGATCTTGATATGCTTGAAACTAATCCTGGGGCAGTTCGTGCCAAGGCTTATGATATTGTTCTTAACGGAACAGAAATCGGTGGTGGTTCAGTAAGAATCCATCAGGCTGATGTTCAGAGCAGAATGTTCAAGGCACTTGGACTTACAGATGAGGTCGCTAATGAAAAGTTCGGATTCCTTCTTGATGCATTTAAGTATGGTGTACCACCACACGCAGGACTTGCATATGGTCTTGACAGACTTGTAATGCTTATGGCTAAGAGGGATTCAATCAGAGATGTCATTGCTTTCCCTAAGGTAAAGGATGCATCTTGTCTTCTTACTAATGCACCTGATGTTGTAGATGCTAAGCAGCTTGATGAACTTTCGATTAAGATTGAAGAAGAGAAAACTGAAGAGTAAGATATATTTATTCCCGCACGATTGTGCGGGAATTTTTGTGCATATCGGAATCAGATTTATTGCATATCATTAAAAATGTGATACAATGAAAGCAATACATCGCTTTAAAGAGGAGAAGTATATGTTAGATCTGAATGAGATACGAAATAATATTGACAAAATCGACAGCCAGCTTGTTGAGTTGTTTGAAGAGAGAATGAAACTGACAACTGAGGTTGCAGAATATAAGATTGAGACAGGTAAGAAGGTTCTTGATCCGGCAAGAGAGAAAGCTAAGTTGGAATCAGTTAAGAAACTTGTTAAGAATCCTGATAATGTTCATGCTATTGATGATCTGTTTGCACAGATTATGGCTAACTCAAGAAAGAATCAGTATATGCTTCTTGAAAAGATGGGACAGACATTAAGAGAGCCATATGAGGCTATTGATGAGATTAATAAGAAAGATTGCAAGGTAGTATATCAGGGGGTTCCGGGTGCATATTCATACGCTGCCATGGTTAATTTCTTTGGCAAGGATGTTGATAATTTCAATGTTCCTACATGGAGAGAGTGCATGGAAGCAGTTAAGCAGGGGAAAGCTGATTATGCAGTTCTTCCTATTGAGAATTCCAACGCAGGAATTGTTGCGGATGTGTATGATCTGTTACAGGAATATGATAATTACATAATTGCAGAGACTTATGTTAAGATTGAACATTTGTTATTAGGGCTTCCGGGAACTGACCTTGAAAATGTAACTGCTGTATATTCTCATCCACAGGGACTTATGCAGTGTGACAGATTCTTAGATACTCACAAGGACTGGCAGAGAATCAGTCAGGCTAATACAGCACTTGCAGCAAAGATGATTTTTCAGGAGCATAATAAGACTCATGTTGCTATTGCAAGTAAGGAAGCTGCAGAGCTTTATGGTCTTGATATCTTAAAAACTGGAATTACAGATCAGGAAGGCAATACGACAAGATTTGTTATTGTTACTAATGCAAGAAAGTTTGTTAAGAATGCACAGAAGATGAGTATTGTATTTGAGACAGCTAATGAAGCCGGAACTCTTTATAACCTGTTAAGCCATATTATATATAATGGTCTCAATATGAATAAGATTGAATCAAGACCAATTGAGGGCAATGTAGAGGGAAAGAGATGGAATTTCCGTTTCTTTGTTGATTTTACCGGTAATATTGATGATCCAAGAGTTATGAATGCGTTAAGAGGTATTGAAGAGGAAGCTGAGTCAATTAAGTTGCTTGGAAACTATTAATGTGTTAGAATTATAAAGATGTTATCAGACAATAAGCTATTAAATAAGTGAGGAAATTAAAGTGAATTTAGAAGAAGCAAAGCTGAAGCTTTCAAAGTACGGTCAGGAACAGATATTAAGATATTATGATGAATTATCAGATGATGAGAAGAATGCACTTCTTGAGCAGGTTGATAAGACTGATATGGAAGTTTTATCAGCAATTGAACATAAGTCTGAACTTGTTAAGAAAGGTGAGATTACACCTCTTGATGCAATGGAACTTGATGAGATAAAAGCTAACTATGATACATTTAAGAATACAGGTGTAGAGGCAATTAAGGCCGGTAAGGTTGGAGCAATTCTTCTTGCAGGTGGAATGGGAACAAGACTTGGTTCTGATAATCCTAAGGGAATGTATAATGTAGGTATTAACAAGGAACTTTATATATTTGAGTGTCTTATTAACAATCTTATGGATGTCGTTAAAGAGACAGAAACATATATACATTTATTTGTTATGACAAGTGAGAAGAATAATGATGTTACAGTCTCTTTCTTTAAAGAAAATAACTTCTTTGGATATAAGAGCGAGTATGTACATTTCTTCAAACAGGAGATGGCAGCAGCTACTGATTATGACGGTAAGATATATCTTGAAGAGAAGGGAAGAATGGCTACATCACCTAATGGTAATGGTGGCTGGTATATCTCTTTAAAGAAGGCTGGATTAACACAGGTTCTTGAGAACAATGGAATTGAGTGGTTGAATGTATTCGCTGTTGATAATGTTCTTCAGAGAATTGCAGACCCTGTATTTATCGGTGCAACAATTGAAAAACACTGTGCAGTTGGTTCTAAGGTTGTAAGAAAGGCAGCTCCCGATGAGAAGGTTGGCGTTATGTGTCTTGAAGATGGCAAGCCTTCTATTGTTGAGTATTATGAACTTACTAAAGAGATGATGGATGCCAAGAATTCAAAGGGTGACCCTGCATATAATTTCGGAGTTATTCTTAACTATCTGTTCAGGGTTTCTGATCTTGAAACAATTGTTGGGAAGAATCTGCCATTACATATTGTTGAGAAGAAGATTCCATATATTGATGCTGATGGTAATTTAATTAAGCCAGAAAAGCCTAACGGATATAAGTTCGAAGGTCTTGTTCTTGATATGATTCATGAGCTTGACAGCTGCCTTCCATTTGAGGTAGTAAGAGAAAAGGAATTTGCTCCAATTAAGAATGCAACAGGTGTTGATTCAGTTGAAACAGCAAGAGAACTTCTTAAGAAGAATGGTGTTGCAATTTAATACATTTTGTTGTATGTTATTAATAAGCGCTGTACAACTGGCGGAAGATGCTTAAAAAGCATTGTGGGATAACCCACAGGGAGTACAGTTTATATTAAGAAAAAGCCGACCGCCTGGGCAATGTTAAGCTATAAGCTGCGTTCCCAGGCGGTCGGCTTTTTGCATTTGCCGCATGCGGCAAATTAGTAGTGATGAGGATTGGAGTGAAAATTCACAATCATGCTTGCATGGATTGGGATTTTTTTACGGATATTCCCATCGCTACTCGCACAAAAGAACCATGAATAGCGAACGCAGTCATCACATTTAACAGGAGGTCAGTTATGACAATTAAGAACCTTTCAGAGGAATTATCAGGATGTGCTTATCCAGGCAGAGGAATTGTTGCCGGTATGTCAGAGGATGGTAAGAAGGCAGTTTCAGCTTACTTTATTATGGGAAGAAGCGAGAGCAGCCGTAACCGTGTATTCATACAGGACGGAGAGGGTATCAGAACAGAGGCTTTTGATCCATCAACACTTTTAGTTGCACCAGAGCTTATTATCTATGCTCCTGTAAGAGTACTTGGCAATAATACTATTGTTACTAATGGAGACCAGACTGATACGGTTTATGACGGTCTTTCAGAAGGTAAGACATTTGAAGAATCTTTAAGAGTAAGAAAATATGAGCATGATGCTCCTAACTATACTCCAAGAATCTCAAGTGTACTTCATATTGAGAATAATGAATATTCATATGCAATGTCTATATTAAAGAGCCACAATGGCAATCCTGACATCTGTGAAAGACACACATATACATATGATGCAGCGTTTGCAGGAGAAGGACATTATATCCATACATATATGGGCGATGGCAATCCACTTCCAAGCTATGATGGAGAGCTACATGGGTTAAGATATCTGGTGATATTGAAGAATTCACACAGATGATCTGGAATAATCTTAATGCAGATAACAAAGTTTCACTTTTTGTAAGATATATTGATATTGCTACAGGTGAATACGAAACAAGAATAATTAACAAGAATGTAAAGTAATTAAGGAGAAAGAATATGAACGAATTTCAGTTAAAATACGGATGTAACCCTAATCAGAAGCCTTCAAGAATATTTATGGAAGACGGAAGTGACCTTCCTGTAGAGATTCTTAACGGCAGACCAGGATATATTAATTTCCTTGATGCATTTAACGGATATCAGCTTGTTAAGGAGTTAAAGAAGGCTACAGGACTTCCAGCAGCTACATCTTTCAAGCATGTATCTCCAGCAGGTGCTGCAGTAGGACTACCTCTTACAGATGTTGAGAAGAAGATTTACTGGGTTGATGAAGCAATCGGAGAATTAAGCCCAATCGCATGTGCATATGCAAGAGCAAGAGGTGCGGACAGAATGTCATCTTTCGGTGATTTCATATCATTATCAGATGTATGTGATGTTGCTACAGCAAAGCTTATCCAGCATGAGGTTTCAGATGGTATTGTTGCTCCTGGATATGAGCCGGAGGCACTTGAGATATTAAAGGCTAAGAAGAAGGGTAACTATAATATCATTAAGATTGACCCTGAGTATAAGCCTGAACCAATTGAGAGAAAGCAGGTATTTGGAGTAACATTTGAGCAGGGAAGAAATGAGTTCGTTATTGATAAGGAGCTTTTATCAAATGTTGTAACAGAGAACAAGGAAATCCCTGAATCAGCTAAGATTGATATGATTATTGCTCTTATCACACTTAAGTATACACAGTCTAATTCTGTATGCTATGTTAAGAATGGACAGGCAATCGGTATCGGAGCAGGACAGCAGTCAAGAATCCATTGTACAAGGCTAGCAGGTCAGAAGGCTGATAACTGGTATCTGCGTCAGAATCCAAAGGTTCTCAATCTTCCATTTAAGGAAGGTGTGGGTCGTGCTGACAGAGATAATGCAATTGACCTCTATATTGGTGATGAATATGAAGATATTCTCAATGACTGGGAGAGAGTATTCACAGAGAAACCATCTGTATTCACTGTTGAAGAAAAGAAAGAATGGCTTGCAGGTAATACTGATGTAACAATCGGTTCGGATGCATTCTTCCCATTCGGAGATAATATTGAGAGAGCATACAAGTCAGGTGTTAAGTATGTAGCACAGCCTGGTGGTTCTGTAAGAGATGATCAGGTTATTGAAACAGCCAATAAGCGTGGAATGGCTATGTGCTTTACTGGAATGAGACTGTTCCATCATTAATAATGATTTTTGGCGAATGTCAACTTATGAGAATAACAAAGTTGACATTCGCCTTTTTCAGTTCTATAATCTAATAAATATTTTTCAAAAGAGGTATGTATATATGACACCATTAGAACTGGCAGAAGAGATTATTAACGGAAGAAGAATTAAAAGACAGGATGATTTGACATTTTTCCTTAACTGTGACTTAGATGAGCTTTGCGAGGGTGCGGACAGAATAAGAAAGCATTTTGTTGGAGATAAGGTTGACTTATGTTCTATAATTAATGGGAGAAGCGGCAAATGTCCAGAAGACTGTAAGTATTGCGCCCAGTCTGCACACAATCATACTGACTGCGAAGTATATGATTTTCTTCCAGAAGAGGATATTGTAAAGGCATGTAAGCTGAATGAGTCAGAAGGTGTTGACCGTTTCTCAATTGTTACGGCTGGAAAAGCTCTTACTGGTGAAGAATTTGAAAAGGCTGTTCATGCTTATGAGACTATGAATAAAGAATGTGATATTGAGCTGTGTGCATCTATGGGATTTCTTAATGCTGAGCAGCTTCACAGACTTCATGAAGCAGGTGTTACAAGTTATCACCATAATATTGAGACTTCAAGAAGAAATTTTCCTAATATATGCACTACACATACATATGACATGAAGATTGAGACTTTGAAGCTTGTAAAAGCGGAAGGCATGTGGGCATGTTCAGGTGGTATAATAGGAATGGGCGAAGACTGGGAAGACAGACTTGATATGGCAATAAGTCTTGCGGAAGTCGGAGTTGACTCTATTCCTCTTAATACACTTATGCCAATTAAGGGTACACCTCTTGAGAATGAGAGAAGACTTACTGAGCCTGAGATATTAAGAACAATTGCATTCTTTAGATATATTAACCCAGAGGCTGATATAAGACTTGGTGCAGGAAGAGCACTTCTTACAGGAGACGGAATCAAGGCATTTCAGTCTGGTGCGTCTGCTACTATTACAGGTAATATGCTTACTACTGTTGCATGTGCTACAATTAGAAGCGATAAGAATATGTTAAAGGACATTGGAAGAGAGACAAAATAATGAAATTAACAAAATATTTGAAAAAAGGAATGGCTGTGTTACTTACAGCGACATTTTGCATGGGATTATCAGCAGGGCTGACAGGCTGTGGAAAAGATACAACTAAAGAAGATTCTAAGGATATTGATACATTCAGAATAATGATTGCACCGTATCAGGATGCTGATACGCTGCTTACAGGACTTGAGCCTCTTGGAGGCATGATTAAAGATGAACTTGCTGCACAGGGCTATAATGTAGGCAATGTTGAGATTACAGTAGGAACATCTTACAGTGCAGTAGGAGAAGCTTTAAGTGCCGGAACAGCGGATGCAGGCTTTATCTCTGGCGGAACTTATGTTACATATGATGATGACTGTGATGTTCTGCTTACTGCACAGAGAAAAGCTATTAACAAGGATTCTCTTAATGCCAAGGACTGGAATGATGGAACGGAGGAGACATTTACAGATAATCTTACAACATATTACCGTTCAATAATTCTTGCAGGACCAAGTACTAAGGGACAGGAGCTTGCTGCCAAGGTCAATGCAGGACAGAAGCTTACATGGGATGATTTGAATGGTGCAACATGGGCTGTAATGGGTGCTTCATCAGCATCAGGTTATATATACCCAAGTCTGTGGCTTTACAATAATTATGGGAAGCAGATAAGTGACCTTGCCAATGTCGTACAGTCTGATTCATATACAACATCTATGTCAAGACTTGCAGCAGGACAGGTTGATGTTATTGTCGGATTTGCACATATGAGAGCAAAATATGCAGCTAACTGGATGAGCAAATTCGGTGGTACAGATGATTGTTATAAACAGACTGCAGTTTTGGCAGTGACAGATCAGATAATGGATGATACAATATGTGTTAGTAAGAATTCAGATATTATGTCAGAAGGCTTTAAGAAAGCATTTGCAGATGCTTGTATTAATATAGGAAAAAGTGAAGACGGACTTAAAGTTTTGAATGTATTAAGCCATATTGGATATCAGTATGCCCAAAGCTCTGATTATGATGCAGAGCGTGCGGCGCAGAATATGTTAAAGAAATAATTCACCTTTAAGCTGTCTGGGAGGACAATATACATGTTACAGATAGACAGTGTGAGTAAATTATATAAAGGTGGAGACAAAGCCCTTGATAACATTAGTTTTTCAGTAGAACAGGGTGAATTCATATCAGTAATTGGAAAGAGTGGTGCTGGAAAGACCACTCTTTTTCGCTTGCTTAATGGAATGATTAAGCCAACTGCAGGCCGAATTATTATTAATAACCAGAATTTTACAAAACTTAAGGGAAGAAAGAAAAGAGATATTCAGAAAACAATAGGCACTATATATCAGGATTTCTGCCTTGTTGATACAATTACCTGCTTAGACAATGTGCTTAATGGGGCATTGGCAGATAGAAATGCTTTTCAGGCACTTTTTGGTATATTTACTAAGGAGCAGAAGGAATATGCAAGAAAGCAGCTTGAAGCAGTGGGATTATCTGAAAAAATGTATTCATATGCGGGAAAACTTTCGGGTGGACAGAAACAGAGAGTTGCAATTGCAAGGGCACTAATGCAGAAGCCTGATATTATTCTTGCGGATGAACCGGTTGCTTCTCTAGACCCATATAGTGCAGAACAGATTACTGATATTCTTGTACAGCTTAACAGGCAGTACAATATAACGGTTATTATGAACAGTCATTCAGTAGAGCTTGCATTGAAGAAATCAGACAGAATTATAGGAATTGCTGGTGGCAGACTTGTACTTGATAAAAAGTCGTCAGAGGTAACAAATGAGGATATTGAATTCATATATGGTGGTGCGTATGAAAAGTATGAATAGAATGAAGGCTATAAGAAGAATTACTACACTGGTAATGCTTTTTATAATAATATTCTGTTTTGCTGTAACAGGCTTTGATATGAATGTGATTATAAATAGAGGCAGTCAGGCTGTATTATTCATAAAAAGAATGTTCCCACCAGATACAGGATATTGTGGTAAGATTATTGAACCACTTATTAAGACCGTGCAGATGTCGATTGCGGGTACATTTATAGGTGCTGTGTTTGGACTTTTTACTGCATTTTTATATGCAGGCAATCTTATAAAGAAACCATATGTAAGGATTGTAGTGAGAGTTATTGTACAGTGTGTAAGAACAATTCCTGTGCTTATACTCGCACTTGTAGCAACATTTATATGGGGACTTGGTGCGGCAGCGGGTACGATTGCAATAGCTGTATCGACATGGGCTGTAATGGCAAGAATTGGCGGTGAGGATATTGAAGGCCTGACACTGAAGCCATACGAAGCAGTTACAGCTATAGGAGCAGGAAGATTTAAAGCATTTTCACGGACAGTTATTATTGAACTGCTGCCAGGATATCTTAGCAATTCACTTTATGTGCTGGAAGCCAATATAAGACATGCGGCAATACTTGGCTATGTAGGTGCAGGTGGAATAGGACTTCTGCTTAATGAAAAGATAAGCTGGCGTGAATACGGCAGGGTTGGAATGATTCTTGTTATGCTTTTTGTCGCAGTGTTAGTGATTGAGGGAATAAGTACATTCCTGAAAGCATATCTTAATGGACGGATTAAGAGAAATACAACTGCAAATGTAATTATAAGTGTATGTATCATGGCATTTTTTGTATACAGTCTCAGTGCAGTTAAAGATGTATCAACATCAAAGCTTGGTATTAAGGTTGTTGGCGCAATTATGCACGGAATTACGCATCCGGACTGGGAATACATGTTTATGACCGGAAAGAGTGGTGTTATGTATCTGATGCTTGAAACTATTGCTATTGCAGTTGCAGGAACATGTGCCGGAGCAGTTTTTGCAGCAATACTTACGCTTATTAATTCGAGAAAATTCGTTCCGGCACCGGTGGCTTTTATTGGCAGGCTTGTTGTTATGGCAATAAGAACTGTACCTGTGTATGTGTATGGACTTATATTCATAAGGGTTACGGGACCTGGCAGCTTTGCCGGAATGCTTACAATGATGATGTGCAGTATAGGACTTCTGACAAAGAGATTTACAGTTGCAGTTGATAACTGGAATATGGCGTCATGGAATGCGTGCAAATGTGCAGGAACAGGATTCATAGCAAGACTACGGTATGTGGCAGTGCCTGAGCTTAAGTTCCAGTTTAAGGATGCTGTGATGTACAGACTGGATGTGAATGTGCGGTCGGCAAGTACATTAGGACTTGTTGGAGCAGGCGGAATCGGCGCCCCACTGATTGTCTATATGAACAATTACAGATGGGACGCCGTTGGCTCAATTCTTATTGTATTGTTTGTTGTAGTTCTTCTTATAGAACTTCTTTCAAAATGTTTAAAGAGAATCCACTAAGCTTTCTTTAACCGGCTGTAGTCAATAACATATATGAAAATGTAAAGAACGATATAAAGAATTATTGCTCCGATTACATCGACTACAGAATGCTGCTTTAAAAATACGGTTGCAAGGCATATAAGGATGCAAAGAATGGAAGATAATGTCTTTGTTATTATATGTCCTTTTAAAGCTTTGCAACGCAGTAATGCAAAATTAACTGCCAGTGAGTTGTATACATGTATACTTGGAAATACATTTGTTGAAGTATCTATTGTATATAGTGCATTGATTATCTTTCCACAGAAGTTATCAGGGATATAATCAGGTCTTAATGTAAGACCATTAGGATATATCATGCATATAGTAAGAGAGAGTGACATACCGATTATGAGTGATAACGCAAACTGTATGAATTCTTTATTATCTGCCTTAAAATACATATATATGCAAGCTGCAACCACATATAAAAACCATAATACATATGGAATTATAAAGTATTCACAGAAAGGTATCATATTATCAAAAGGAATATTGATGATATGAAGCCCGGGATAATCACTGTTAATTACTTTTTCAAGAGTTGAAAACCATGGAAGGTATATAAATATATATGCTGCAAAGCATATTCTCCAGCCTTTTCTTTTAAAAAAATCTTTCAATACTGTACACCTCTACATTTTTTTTATATTATTAGCAAAATATTTCAAGATTATATCATTGTTGCTGAATAAATGCAATATAATAAGGTTTTGAAGGTTTACAAACCAAATAAATATGTAATATAATGATATGACACATTGGATGCAGGAGATTTATAAATGTTACATTTGAATCATTTGAAGAAAAGCTTTGGTAGGAATGAGATTCTTACTGATGTTGAATATACATTTGAAGAAGGAAATATATATCCGGTTCTTGGCGGTGCAGGAGCAGGAAGAACAACTCTGTTTGAGTGTATCGCAGGAGATATTCCGGTAGACTCAGGCACTGTTGAGACTAAGGAGAAGTGCACGCTTTTCTTTGCTGCAAAGCAGAGTGTTCTGCCTATGCTTATTACAGGATATCAGTTTATCAGTATGCTCTGTGATATGAATAAGAACAGCGAAAAGCCTGAATATTATCTTGATAAAGTGAAGCTTACAGGGTTGATAAGAGACAGACATATTGGAGATTACAGCTTTGAAGAGAAAAAGAGACTCCAGCTTGCAGCATTTCTTATACAGAAGCCATATGTCATGATGTTTGATGAGGCACTTGATTATTGTACTGATGAATATGTTGATGATATGCTTAGCGTTCTTAATGAGGTTAAGAATGAGCACATAATCCTTATATCTACGGGTCTGCTTGATGTTGCACACAGAATATCTCAGGATGTAGTTGTCCTTAATAACGGTGAACTTAATCAGATATCATACGAAACTATGCAGATTCCAGAGATTAAAGGCGCAGTATTAGATATACTTGGGGAGGCAGACAATGAAATTATTTAGAAAGCTGTTTGCTGAGAAAATATTAAGATATTACGAAGGAACAGAGGCGGGAATTAAGATTATTAAGAAGCTTCCTATACTTAAGAAACTGGTAAAAGAAGAATCTTTTGGTGAGAAATCAAAGAGCAGGGCATTTATTGGAGCATTGGCGCAGGCGTTTATGCTTGCATGGGAATTTATAAGAAAATTCTTATATGTTGTGCTTCTTATATATGGCCCGTATATTATACTGGCTCATTTCTTCCCTTTAATAAGAATTCATCAGGATATATCAATAATATATCTGTTTATAATGCTTTCAACAATATGTGGAAGCCTTGCCAATACTACTATTTTTGCAATGGGTGACAGGGATTATCTTATGATTCGTGTAATGCTTGTAAGTCCATATATGAACTTTTTAGGAAAGTTTATATATAAATTAATTACAGAATTTATATTTTATTTCATTATACTTACAATACTTGGAGAACCAGTGTTTAATGCACTTATGTTGTGTATAATTACAGCATGTGCAAGACCGATAGGTGAAATGCTTGCAATTATAACATTTGACCATTTCAGAGGTGTGTATGAGAATAGAAGCGTCCTTAACGGTACAATAATGGCTATATGCGTTATACTTGCATATGGACTGCCTGTACTTAATGGAAGAGTCACAGCAAGCTGGATATATGCAATTCATCCATTTGTTGTGTGTGTTATGTTTCTTCTTGGAGCAGGGGCAATGTATTTCTTATGGTGGTATAAGTACTATCGTGTAATTATAAGAGAGGCTATGCATAATAAGAGAGAATTCTAATTAAATCAGGAGGTGGGCTATGTACCAGATGAGCAAGAAATTTCATACCAGGATTCTTACATATGCGGCACTGGTTATATTCTGCCTTATGGTTATTGGAATGTTTGCATACAGCTATGTAAGTAAATATATGTCTGATAAGCTTGATATTAAGTCAAGATATACATTTTCAATAAGAATTGATGATGACTGGAATGTTATCAGAGATGATGCTGTAAGTGATTATGATACAGATAATGTGTTTAATTTTACCAATCCCGATATGGTAGGGCTTGGAACCAAATGGATAGAAAATTATATTGCACAGTACAGACAGAAATATGTATCATATGCAAAATATATTACCAAATCAGGTGTTGATTCTGTAAGTTTGCTGGATTTGTCTAATAATACGGTATTAATTTCTTTCTGGATTATACCGCAGGATCTTAATTCGGATTATTTCTCGTCTTGGGAAGGAATCCAGGATGATGGGAAAATCAAATGCGAATGGGTAGTCTCATTTTATCTTGATAATAATTATGATAATACAGCAAGATTGTATGTTACATCAGTTATGAGTTCGGAAGATTATGGGCTTAAGCAATATTACGCAAAACAGGGTGTGGATTCAGGCGGTGATACAGAAGTTACAAGCAACTCTAATAAAGATCAGCTTGCCAATTATTCAATTAAGGATAATTCACTTCTTGTTACTTATGACGGAGAGAAATATGTTTCGGTTCCAGTGTCATACTCATATCTTATGTATGAAGATAACAACAGTGCAACAACGCTTAAAGAAGGCAGTTATATGATAACAACAGAAAAGACGGCTTTCGTATATGGTGGTAAGACAGCAAATAATACCAGGATACCTGTGACTGTTGTATATTCGGATGATAAGGGCGAAAACTGGACAACATGTGAGCTTGATAATATATATACAGCTGATTACTATTATGTAAGATTCTTTGATGCTGATCATGGTGTTATTGTCTGTGGATATGGAAAGAGCAATGATACAAATGAATCATCAAGAATATATAGTACTAGTAACGGAGGAGAAAGCTGGGAGACTGTTGGAAGCGGACCAGCTACTAATATAATTAAAGGTGTCGTTTATCTTTCAACCGATATAGGATTCTTCTGTTACAATTATGTTGATGGTATGGACAGTAATCTTTATAAAACAGATGATGGTGGCAAAACATTTTCAAAAGTGATACTTGAGGAGCAGGAACTTGACAGTTCGGCAGCTAATCCTCAGGGACAGGAGACAGAAACCAAGACGGATTCTGGTAAGACAGGTACGGATTCATTTGAACAGCTCAAATGGAGTGATGTATATAAGGAAGCTCTTACACCGGTTGTTGATTCAACAGGAATTGTAACAATATATCTTACACAGGGGAAGAATGCAGTGTACAATGATGGTAAGACAGCAGCAAAGTATCAGTCTTCTGATAAGGGAAGTTCATGGAAATATATTGGCCAGGTTGAGATTAAAGATTAAAACACTATTAAAAAACTAAAAAGTATTTGAATAATATAAATATGCGTGGTATTATAATTTTGCAAAAGGGATTTTAATACTGCGCATGTTTTTTGTATATTTCGGGAATTTTCTTATGGAGTTTATGGACGTGATGAATTTATACATAAGGAGATTGTTTATGAAATGTAGAATAATAAAAGACAAGCGAATTCTGGCTGGCATTGTGCTATTAGGAATACTGCTTATTGGTGGCGTTGTTATATCGCAGGCAGCAGAAGATGAATACAGGGTTCATCACAATATAACAATAGATTTGGACGGAGGAGTGTGTGATGGAATATATTATCAGTCACAGATAGACCACGGACCGAATCAGGGCCAATGGAGAGATGACCTTGGGACTGGACTGTATCTGCCAGACCGTAATGGAGTATATCATACGATATTGGATTACCATGCATCCATACCGAAAGAGGATGCTACAACTTCTAATTATTATGATTGTGTTGGTATCACCCCATATGTAAGAGTAGGCACAGTAAGTAAGGATGGCTATATACTTACTGGCTGGAAAGTTACAGGCGGAGATGGCGATTATGATGATTACGGTGTAGATGGAGTAAGGGTCAACATAGGAGCATTTGCAGACGAAAATATTGTTATTAAGGCAATATGGGAAAGATATTCATTTGTTGTGCATTATGATGCCGGAGTGGCCAAAGATAGAGGGATAAGTACAATATATATTCCAGAAGATGAAAAGGCATATTATGACAGAGGAGATGAACTGAAAGGATTTAATGAACAGGCAGAGGCTTCTAATGGGCTTATGTTCGTAGGGTGGTCTTTTGACAGATATGGAGACTCCGGTATAATTAAGTCTGAAGATATCAGGGAATACAATGAAGATGTCACTATATATGCTATATGGAATTATGTCATTACATTTGATAATAACACGGTTACAGAGGTTAATGGCCACATGGATGATATAACAGCAAGGCTTGGAAGCCGATTAAGGCTTACAGGAAGTAATCTTTCAAGAATAGGTTATTATCTTTCAGGATGGAATACGAAAAGTGATGACAGTGGGCAGTTTTATACAACTATGTCAGTTGTTGATCTGACACCTGACGAGAGTGGCAAAGCTGTTCTGTATGCGATATGGCAGCCGGTATTTTATGAGGTTCATCTGTATAATAACAGACCAGATGAAGCCAGTGAAGACATACATGTTGTTGATAATGGTGAATGGGACTGGTATGAAGACGAAGGATTCTATAGCAGATTCTATACATATGATGAGATTGATCATCTGCCAGCGGTTAAAGATGTATATACACTTACCGGATGGACAGGTTATGTATGGGAGATGGAAGATGGTACATATATTGAAGGTGGTGTTGACGGAAAACTTAATCTTGCTGACAAGTTAGGAAAGATAGTTGATGTGTATGCTGTATGGAAAGAGAATATATACAATATTAATATTGATTCTAATGGCGGATATGAATCTGATACGACAATTATAACTGGATATGAAAAAGAAAATGAGCTTCCGGAAGCTCCAGAAAGACCAGGGTATGATTTTGATTCGTGGAATACAGCGGAAGACGGAAGCGGGAAGAACTATAAAGACAAAGATACTGTTTCAAAGCTTGTAGAGGAAGATGGTGGCAATGTGACAATATATGCACAATGGAAGAAAAAAAAGAAATTGTGTCTTAAAGTGTCATCAAATGTTTATCAGAAATCTTTCGTTAATCCGCTTGCAGCTACATTTGTAAAAAGCTGGTTCGGTAATAATCAGGATAAAAGTGTAGGGCAAATGATGGCTATTCAGAATAAAGACTGTGTTCAGGTATGGAATGTGAACAGGACAGGAATTACAAGGACAAGATAACGAATAATAGGATACTGACAGCCCTCTGTTTTGGAGGGCTGTTTTTTGGTATGTATTTTTATGCGATATATAGATAAATATTTGCTTGAAAAATGCATTTAACTATGGTAACATATTGTAAAGTTTGAGAGAAAAAAGGCATTTTTGTGTCTTTTTTTTGCGCAAAAGTTATTTTAGCGTCTCTTGGCATATGATTAAATTAAATAAACGAAAGGAATTAAGGTGGCATTCATGAAAGCATTTTTGATACTTGAAGATGGAACGGTTTTTGAAGGAACCAGCATAGGTTCGACCCGCGAAGTTATTAGTGAGATTGTCTTTAACACATCTATGACAGGATATCTGGAGGTGCTGACTGATCCTTCATACGCAGGACAGGCAGTAACAATGACATATCCTCTTATTGGTAATTACGGAGTATGCTATAAGGATATGGAATCCCAGAAAGCATGGCCAGATGGATATATTGTACGTGAGCTTTCCAGAATGGCAAGCAACTTCAGAAATGAAGATCCTATCCAGAAATTCCTTCTTGATAATGATATCCCAGGTATTTGTGGGATTGACACAAGAGCCCTTACTAAGATATTAAGAGAAAAGGGTACTATGAATGGTATGATTACAACTAATGAGAATTACAATCTTGATGAGGTACTTCCTAAGATTAAGGAGTACAGTGTTAAGGGTGTTGTAAGAAAGGTTACATGTTCAGAAAAGTATGTTCTTCCAGGAAAAGGACCTAAGGTTGCTCTTATGGACTTTGGCGCAAAGAAGAATATTGCGAGATCACTTAATAACAGAGGCTGTGAAGTTACAGTATATCCTGCATATACTAAGGCAGAAGAGATTCTTGCAACTAATCCTGATGGAATTATGTTATCTAATGGTCCTGGAGATCCTAAGGAATGTGTAGAGATAATTGAAGAGATTAAGAAGCTGTATAACAGCAATGTACCAATATTTGCAATCTGTCTTGGACATCAGCTTATGGCACTTGCTACTGGAGCTGATACTCACAGACTTAAGTACGGACACAGAGGTGCTAATCACCCTGTTAAGGATTTAAAGACTGGCAAATGTTATATATCATCACAGAACCATGGTTATGTTGTAGATGAAAGCACATTAGACAGTAAGGTTGCAGTACCAGCATTTGAGAATGTTAATGACAAGACTAATGAGGGACTTGAATATGTTGGTAAGAATATATTCACAGTACAGTTCCATCCAGAAGCCTGCGCAGGTCCACAGGATACAGCGTACCTGTTTGACAGATTTATGGATATGATGAAGAAGGAGGACTAAGAACATGCCAAAGATTGAGAGTATTAAGAAAGTATTAGTTATAGGTTCTGGTCCAATTGTTATTGGTCAGGCAGCAGAATTTGACTATGCCGGAACACAGGCATGCCGTTCTCTTAAAGAGGAAGGAATTGAGGTAGTACTGGTTAACTCTAACCCTGCTACTATCATGACAGATAAAGATATTGCTGATGAGGTATATATTGAGCCTCTTACAGTTGAAGCATTAAAGCAGATTATCTTAAAGGAAAAGCCAGACAGCATTTTACCTACACTTGGTGGACAGGCTGGACTTAACCTTGCAATGGAAATCGCAGAGACTGGATTCCTTGAGGAACATAATGTAAAGCTTATTGGTACAACTGCACTTACAATCAAGAAGGCAGAAGACCGTCTTATGTTCAAGGAAACTATGGAAAAGATTGGTGAGCCATGTGCTCCTTCACTTGTTGTTAACAACGTTGAAGATGGTGAAGCATTTGCTGCTAAGATTGGCTATCCTGTGGTTCTGCGTCCAGCTTACACACTTGGTGGAAGCGGCGGTGGTATTGCTAACAATGTCCAGGAATTAAGAGAAATTCTTGAGAATGGTTTAAGACTTTCAAGAGTTGGTGAAGTTCTTGTTGAGCGTTGTATCGCCGGCTGGAAGGAAATTGAATACGAAGTAATGCGTGACAGCAACGGAACATGTATTACGATCTGTAACATGGAGAATATCGACCCTGTTGGTGTTCATACAGGTGACAGTATTGTAGTTGCTCCTTCACAGACACTTTCTGATAAGGAATATCAGATGTTAAGAACATCTGCATTAAGAATTATTGATGAATTAGGTATCACAGGTGGATGTAATGTACAGTATGCACTTCATCCGGACAGCTTTGAGTACTGTGTAATTGAGGTTAACCCTCGTGTAAGCCGTTCATCAGCATTAGCTTCTAAGGCAACAGGTTATCCTATTGCCAAGGTTGCAGCTAAGATTGCACTTGGTTACACACTTGATGAGATTAAGAATGCGGTTACAGGAAAGACATATGCAAGTTTCGAGCCAGCACTTGATTACTGCGTAGTTAAGATTCCTAGACTTCCATTTGATAAGTTTATCTCAGCTAAGAGAACACTTACAACACAGATGAAGGCTACTGGTGAGGTTATGAGTATTTCTGATAACTTCGAGGGTGGTCTTATGAAGGCTATCCGTTCTCTTGAACAGCATGTTGACAGCCTTATGTCATATGACTTTACAGGACTTACAGATGAAGAGCTTCTTGAAGAGCTTGCAATTGTAGACGACAGAAGAATCTGGAAGATAGCTGAAGGTTTAAGAAGACACATTTCTGCAGCCAAGATGCATGACATAACTAAGATTGACCTATGGTTTATTGATAAGCTCCAGATTATTGTTGATATGGAGAATGCTCTTAAGAGAGGACCTCTTACAGAGAGCCTTTTAAGAGAAGCTAAGAGAATTGAATTCCCTGACAATGTTATCGGCGATTTAACAGGTCACACAGAAAGAGAAATCAAGGAATTAAGAGACAAGTATAATATACATGCAGCATTTAAGATGGTTGATACATGTGCTGCAGAGTTCGCAGCTACAACACCATACTATTATTCAGTATATGGCAGTGAGAACGAAGCTGTAGAGACTAAGGATAAGAAGAAGGTTCTTGTACTTGGTTCTGGTCCAATCAGAATCGGACAGGGTATCGAGTTCGACTTCTGTTCAGTTCATTGTACATGGGCATTCAAAAAAGAAGGTTTCGAGACAGTTATTATAAATAATAACCCAGAGACAGTTTCTACTGACTTTGATATTGCTGATAAGCTTTACTTTGAACCACTTACAGCAGAAGATGTTGAATCAATTGTAGATTTTGAGAAGCCGGACGGTGCAGTTGTACAGTTTGGTGGACAGACAGCTATCAAGCTTACAGAAGCACTTATGAAGATGGGAGTTCCTATTCTTGGAACTAAGGCAGAAGATGTAGATGCTGCTGAGGATAGAGAGCTTTTTGATGAGATTCTTGAGCAGACACAGATTCCAAGAGCTAAGGGACAGACTGTATTTACAGTTGATGAAGCTCTTAAGGCTGCCAATGAGCTTGGATATCCTGTGCTTGTAAGACCTTCATATGTACTTGGTGGACAGGGTATGCAGATTGCTGTATCTGATGAAGATGTAGTTGAATTCATGAACATCATCAACAGAATTAAGCAGGATCACCCAATCCTTGTTGATAAGTACCTTATGGGTAAGGAAATCGAAGTTGATGCTGTATGCGATGGTCAGGATATTCTTATTCCTGGTATCATGGAGCATATTGAGAGAGCCGGTATCCACTCAGGAGACAGTATTTCAGTATATCCAGCTAAGTCTATATCACCTAAGATTGTAGACATGATTGAAGATTATACAGGAAGACTTGCAAGAGCTCTTCATGTAAAGGGCATGATTAACATTCAGTTTATCGTATATAATGACCAGGTATATGTAATAGAGGTTAACCCTCGTTCAAGCCGTACAGTACCATACATCAGTAAGGTTACAGGTATTCCTATTGTTAAGCTTGCAACACAGGTTATTATCGGTAAGACAATTAAGGAATTAGGATATGAGCCGGGACTTCAGAAGGCAGCAGATTACTATGCAATTAAGATGCCTGTATTTTCATTTGAGAAGATCAGAGGAGCCGATATCAGTCTTGGACCAGAGATGAAGTCTACTGGTGAGTGTCTTGGTATATCTAAGAGCTTTGATGAGGCACTTTATAAGGCATTCGAGGGAGCTGGAATCAGACTTCCAAAGCATAAACAGATTATCATGACTCTGGCAGATAAGGATAAGCAGGATGGTATTGATATCGCACAAAGATTCGAAGCATTAGGTTATAAGATATATGCTTCAAGAGGAACAGCCAAGGTTCTTAAGGAAAATGGCGTACATGCAATTCAGGTTAATAAGATTGGACAGGAAGCACCTACACTTCTTGACCTTATCTTAGAGCATAAGATTGACCTTGTAATTGATACACCAGAGAATGGAATTGAGAGAGCCAAGGACGGATTCCTTATCAGAAGATATGCTATCGAGACAGGCGTTCACTGCCTTACAAGTCTTGATACAGCTCATGCACTTATATCAAGTCTTGAGCATGCATTCAATAATCAGGAATTATCTATAGTTGATATTGCCAAGATTGATAATCGTGGTAATAACTAATCTGATAATAATTAAATAATGTAATGAAAATAAGGGGTATCATATCATTTTGATATGATATCTCTTATTTTTTATGGGAATAATATAGCATGTTATTTGCATTAGTTGCAGAGTTATCTGTTATCATGCTCTTACTTTACAAAGATATTTCAACAACAGGATAAGTGAATCAAACAGGTGTATTTTAATAAAAACGTAGGAAAAAGGTATGGTGTTTTTATTGACAGATAAAAAGAGGATGATATAATTCTATCTGCGAAGTTAGCAGATGCTAACCTATTGACACATTAAACAGGAGATTTTTGATTATGCCACTAAATCTTGCAGATAAAAACAAAATATATATAATTCAGAGAATTGTTGGAAACAAAGATATGGTACACAGGCTTCAAAGTCTTGGATTTGTTGTGGGTAGTAAGATAAGTGTACTATCTGAAATCAATGGAAATTATGTAGTAGTTATTAAGGATATTAAAATAGGGCTTGCTAAGGAGTATGTTAAGCGTATTATAGTTGCCTGATGTAAAGGAGAGAATTATGTCTAATAGGAAATATATTAAAAGCTTACTCCTTGGAATGAGTGTCATGATGACTATATTGATAGCTTTTCAGCTATACTTGCAGGCGTGCAGAATGAACGTATTAGTGCGTACCGTATAGGTGGTGATGAATTCTGCGTTATTCTGGAGAAGACAAATGCAGTAGAGATACACCAGATTCTGGATAGTCTTGAAAGAAAAATAAATGTTTACAATGAAAAAAACAATATTAAGATTTCATATGCCAAAGGATATGAAATAAGCACAAGAGAGCATTATTATTAGCAGTAATAGTGTTTCAGTATATGATTATAAAAATAGACAAGGATAAAAGACATGAGGCCGGACATGATAAGCTTACTGGATTATGCAATCCTGAGTATCTTATGCAGAAAATGAAAGAACTGCCAGATAAGAAAAAGAACAGACTTATCATTTATTCAGATATAGCAGAATTCAAGCTTATTAATGAAATATTTGGAATAGAAAAAGGTAATGAAATATTGCTTAAGCAGGCAGATATAATAAAAAAACATGCGGTAGATGGATATTTATACGGAAGAGTTGGTGAAGATCATTTCGTAGTGATTGCAGATGAAGCTACATTTAATGAAGAACATCTTTATGAATGCAGGGAGACATTACAGAATGTGCTTTCTGATTCAGTATATAATGTCAGAGTCTGTTTTGGGATATACAGGACTGATAATATGAATGAATCATTATCATTTATGTGTGACAAGGCTTCATTTGCAGTAGCCTCGATTAAGGATGATACACATAGCTTTATTGCTTATTATGATGACACAATGCTTGAAGCTGCTATTAAATATAAGACAATAGTTGATGAATTTGATGATGCTATAAAAGCCAGTGAGTTCAAGATGTATCTTCAGCCACAGATCTCTGCAAAAACAAGGAGGCTTACAGGTGCAGAAGCTTTAGTAAGAAGAATAAAGCCAGATGGATGTGAGGATGTGGGAGAAAATCCTGCGTCCTTTTTTGTCGCATATGATGCGACATAGATATTTTGAATTTTGTTATAATTGGTGCATAAAGAAGCAACTATAAGTCCTTTTTTTTGGACATAAAGAGAGTATAATGATTGGTATAAAGTATGACAGTTTTATAGATTCAGACGATTATGATTTTGATTAACACGGAGCAAATAAATGAGAGTGAGTTGTATGAAGAAAGGTTCGTATGGAACATATTTAGCAACGTTTTTAGTAGTTATTGGCATATTTTACATCATTGGTGCAATCGGTGAAGCAAGTGAACCAAAGTGTATTAAAGCAGGATGTGACAACAAACAAGCATCTGGCAGCAGTTATTGCTATCTGCATAAACCATATACAGGTCATTCTTCTTATGGTAGTTCAACAGGCAGCAAGTCATCAACCACAAAGAGCACATCAAGCAGTAGTTATAGCAGAAGTTCCAGCAGCAGTAGCAAAAAGACAGGAACTTCAAGTGGTTCCAGCAGCAGTTATTCGACAAAGAGTCATTCTTCTAGCAATAAGAGCAATCCATATGCTTCTTATGATAGCGGATATGATTCTATCTATGATGATGGAGATTATGACTGGAACAGATATCAGAAAGATAAGGACTATGCTGATGGTGTAGATGATGCGATGGAAGAGCTTGATGAGGACTGGTAATATGGCAGGTAACTGGAAAGAACCGGAGTTTGATTTTTCAGAGCGTTCAGATAGAGTGACATTAAAACTGGAAGTTGGACAGGTTGTTTATATTCCGGGTGCGGCAGATATTAGAAATGAAAATACAGACCAAGCGGAACTAAAGTCAATGTCGAAAGAAGAAAGAATATTAGAGTATATCAGACAGAATGGAAATATTTCAACGCAGAAGGTTATGGATTTGTGCAATTACAAGTCTAGAACAGGTGCAAGAAATTTATTAGAGAAATTAATAAAATCCGGCAAGATTGAAAAAGTTGGAGAGAATACAAATACCATTTATACAATATTGGAATAGAGATAGTGGTCAGTGCTGGTCATTTTTATTTAAAAGTGACCAGTAGGTGGTCACTAATATATGATAAGTGACCAGTAGTGACCAGTAAATGACCAATAGTATCCGATAAGTGTCCGATTAGTGACCACCTATCGGACACTCGTAATCACTAGATTAAATAAAATGAATTTATGCAGACCGATGTTATTTTCTGTACTCTCTGGGTATAAGATGATTTCGGTCAAAGGTGCAGTTAAGAAAAGTGAAGAAGTAGAAAAAAATTAGAATATTTATGCAATTTGGTAACATATGTTACGGAATATGGTTTGCCTAAATACTATAATACATACATAAGATAAAAAAAACAGAATCTGAAAGGAGATTTTTATTATGAAGAAATATGTATGTGGACCATGTGGTTATGTGTACGATCCAGAGGTAGGAGATCCAGATGGAGGAATTGCACCTGGAACACCATTTGAAGATATTCCAGATGATTGGGTATGTCCAATCTGTGGATTGGGTAAAGATGTTTTTGAAGAACTAAGCGAATAAGAAGACTGGTTTATTCGATATAGAGTAAAGCCTCAGCATCAAGAATTTTGATTGATTTCCTTGAAGACAGATGAATAAATCCGTCCTCCTGAAGTGATAAAAGCGTCCTTGAAAGGGAAGGTCTGGTTGTATTCAGATACAGAGCCAGTTCTTCTCTATTCATGGATAATGATACAAGATTGTTGTTATCTGCATGCTCTAATAGGTATGTGGCAATGCGCTGTTTGAGATTACCGCTGGTAAGGACTTCAAGCTGTTGGTTATTTTCATCAGTTCTTTTGGCAAAGAGTTCCAGCATATTAAAAACTACTTTGCTGTGATGAGAGCAGTTTTTTTCACATCTGCCACCAAAGAAGTCCTTTGCAATCTCAAGAAGCTTTACATCAGTTTTTGCTTTTGCATATCCGCTATAGCGGTCTTTATTAAGAAAAAGTTCAACTTCGCCAAAATCTTCCCCTTCGGAAATGTTGGTAATACGAAGAACTTTACCATTAACATTGATGGAGCCAAGTTCTACTTCACCATTGAGAATGAGGTAGAGCTTATTTGGAACATCACCCTGAAAGAATATATAATCGTTTTTCTTATATTCATGAATGACGGACTGAGTACAAACGAGACTTTTCTTAAATTCAGCGTCATCCAGATTATGGAAAATAGACAGGTCTTTGATTTGCATATAAGTACCAGCTTTCTATTATAGTAACATTTATTTTAACATATATGAGGTGGATTGTAAGGAGGTTTTTATGACAGTAATTACATTTGATGATAATTTAATAACAGGCAATAAGACAATAGACGAGCAGCATAAGGAGCTGATTGATCGTATTCAGCAGTTTGTGAGTGCATGTGAATCAGAAGATGCAAGAGTAAAGGCAATTAAAATGCTTGATTATCTTGATGAATATACAGAATTTCATTTCAAAGAAGAAGAAAAACTGCAGAAAGACGTTGATTACCCAGGCTTGGAGGAACATATAAAGAAGCATGAGGAGTTCAGGCATACTGTTAAGGAACTCTATGATTATCTGGATGAAAATGAGGGGCCAGATGAAAAGTTTATGGAGCAGGTAAAAATCAATGTTATTGACTGGCTGTTTGGTCATATCAAGACATTTGACAGATCTGTAGCTGAATATATAAATATATATGATAATCCTGAAAGATTATAGAACTGTTTGTTACGCAATTATATTTTAATAAAGTATGCCCCAGTCAGACAAAATAACTGGCTGGGGCAATCAATAATCTTTAACTTAAAAAAGATATTTCATTATTGATGAAAATTATAGTATCACCAGCACAGAACATAGCGAGAATTAATTCTATGAATCTGTATAAACTACTTACACCTACTGTTTTGGTTATGTATTCAGAGACGAAATTTCGTCAGGTAATGAATACATATTTGAAAGAATTGTAGAATAACAAAAGGAAGGGATGAGTGAATGAATAAGAAAAAATCAAATTCAAAAAAGGCAGTTATGATAGGCTGCGGATTCGTAGGTTCGGCATCTGTATTTGCGCTTATGCAGAGTGGATTATTCACTGAAATTGCCTTGATAGATGCGGATAAGAATAAGGCAGAGGGAGAGGCTATGGATATCAGTCATGGAATACCATTTGCCAGCCCAATGAAAATATATGCTGGTGATTATGATGATGTGGCAGATGCTGCAATTGTAATTATATCAGCAGGTGCAGGACAAAAGCCAGGAGAAACAAGACTTGATCTGGTAAATAAGAATGTGGCAATATTTAAGTCCATTATTCCGGAAATTACCAAAAGAGATTTTGGAGGAATCCTTCTGGTTGTAGCAAATCCTGTGGATATTCTGACACAGGTTGCAATCAAACTGTCAGGACTTCCGGAGGAAAGAGTTATCGGCTCAGGAACAGTTCTTGACAGTGCAAGACTTAGAAGCAAGCTTGGACAGCATTTATCAGTGGACAGCCGAAGCGTGCATGCATTTATAGTAGGAGAGCATGGAGACAGTGAAGTTGTGGCATGGTCATCTGCCAATGTATCCGGTGTTCCGCTTAGTGACATGTGTGAGATGAGAGGACATTATAACCATAAGGAAAACACGAAGGAAATCGCAGATGCTGTCAAAAACAGTGCCTATGAGATTATCAATAAGAAGCATGCGACATATTATGGAATTGCAATGTCAGTAAAACGTATCTGTGAAGTAATTATGCGTGACGAAAAATCAATACTTCCTGTATCGCACATGATACATGGAGTATATGAGATTGATGATGTTGTATTAAGTATGCCTGTTATTGTTGGTGCAGACGGAATTGAATCTGATATACCGATTAATCTTAGTGGAGAAGAAGCATTGAAGCTAAAAGAATCAGCAGACGCATTAAAGAATATAATTGAAACATTAGAGCTGTAGTAAGAGTAGATAATATACCAGCTTATGTGTAGATTGGAGGAAACGTTATGTTAGAAGTAGGAACAAAGGCACCGGATTTTGAATTACCAGATCAGAATGGAGAATTGCATAAATTAAGCGAATATCTTGGAAAGAAGGTAATTCTGTATTTTTATCCAAAGGATAATACATCTGGATGTACAAAGCAGGCTTGTGGTTTCTCAGAAAGATATCCGCAGATTTGCGAAAAGGGAGCTGTTGTACTCGGGGTGAGCAAGGATTCTGTTGCATCCCACAAGAAGTTTGAGGAAAAATATGGACTTGCATTTACACTTTTATCTGACACTGAGCGCAAAGTGATTGAGGCTTATGATGTATGGAAAGAAAAGAAGAATTATGGAAAAGTGTCAATGGGAGTTGTCAGAACAACATATCTTATTGATGAGAATGGTATCATAATAAAGGCAAATGACAAAGTAAAAGCTGCAGATGATCCGGAAAAAATGTTACAGGAATTAAGCTGATGAAGATAATATTATCACCTGCAAAGAAGATGAAAGTGGATACTGACAGCATAGATACCATGAGTAGTCCGGTATTTTTAGAGAAAGCAGAAGAAATTCTTGGGTGGATGCAGGGAAGAACGGAAGAAGAATTAAAGAAATTGTGGAAATGCAATGATAAAATTACGACAGAGAATATTGAACGGATTAAGACAATGAATTTTCAAAAGCAGCTTACTCCGGCAGTATTGGCATATGAAGGGATTGCTTATCAATATATGGCACCAGCTGTATTTGAAGATGGGCATTTTGATTATGTGCAGGAACACCTGAGGATATTATCAGCATTTTATGGAGTATTAAAACCTATGGATGGTATCACACCATATAGGCTTGAAATGCAGGCAAAGGCAGCGATAGGTGATTTCACGAATCTGTATGATTTCTGGGGAGATAATTTGTATCGGGAAGTTATAGATGACAGCAGGATTATTATTAATCTGGCTTCAAAAGAATACTCTAAATGTATTGAAAAATATCTGACACCTGATGACAGGTATATAACTATTTCATTTTGTGAGCAGTCTGGTGGCAGGCTTATCACAAAAGGCACATATGCCAAGATGGCTCGTGGTGAAATGGTACGATATATGGCAGAAAATCATATTGAAAATCCAGATGACATTAAGGAATTTGACCATCTTGGATATGTGTTCAGAGATGATATATCATCGGATAGAGAATATATATTTGAAAGAAAAACTGTAAAATAAAAACATGGTTGATTACTGGATAAGATAATTGCGAAGGATAGAACAGGAGCAATAAGGGTAAGAAAAATTTTTGAAGTATAAAGTTACGGAGGAAACAGAAATTGAATACAAAGAAAAAATGGCTGATTCCACTTGGAATGTGGCTTGTATTTGAAATTGTTGCAGTTACATTATGGTTGACCAAGGATAATCTGTTTTATCTTCTGAATTTCAGTTATATAGGCTCGGCAATAGCGTTAGGGCTGTTACTTTTTCAGTTAAACAATAGACATGCCAGAAGAATTGTGCAGCTACTGGTCGGACTATATATGCTGGTTTATCTTGGCTTAATATGTCAGGAGAACATGCAGATAGAAGGCTTTTGGTATTATCTGTTCACTGGTGTTTTTGAAGCTGCAACCATACATTATGCTGTTGCGAAGATCTTTGGACCACTGTTGTTCGGAAGAGGCTGGTGTGGGTATGCCTGCTGGACTTCAATGGTCTTGGATTTCCTGCCATATTAGACACCGAAGGCTCCGAGAAAGAAAATCGGTTTTATCCGATATATCACCTTTACCGCATCACTTGTTTTTGTGGGAGCACTGTTTTTATGCCACGTGGAGAATATCGAGCAAATTATGTTCTGGGCATTTCTTGTTGGCAATATCCTGTATTATGCCATTGGAATCATTCTGGCATTTGCGTTTCGGGATAATAGGGCATTCTGTAAATATATCTGCCCAATTACCGTATTCTTAAAGCCTATGAGTTATTTTAGCCTACTTCGTGTGAAGTGTGATAAGGAAAGATGTGTTTCCTGTGTATGGAATGCGTCAAAGCATGTCCTAAGAAGGC
The DNA here is from genome assembly GCF_003464165.1 of Eubacterium sp. AM49-13BH. Classification (GTDB taxonomy): domain Bacteria; phylum Bacillota; class Clostridia; order Lachnospirales; family Lachnospiraceae; genus Lachnospira. The sequence continues at coordinate 53,406 of NZ_QSEK01000002.1, forward strand.
ATTATAGTGACTAAAAATATGTATGTACAGGAGACTCTATAAGAGCTGGGTGGCATCTACCCAGCTCAATCGTATGGAATTATATTGATAGTTATCGGTATAATATTGGCTGCTCTTCATTTTATTGTGGCTGGAGATGGTATCAGAGATTTCATTTCCAGTATTATTGCAGTTATATCGGTATTGGTAATATTAGCAGGAACTTATATTACATTAAGTGAAATCAAAAACTGTAAATGATACATTTTAAAGTATTGTGAATGTTCTGCTGGTTGTTATATGCGATTGTTCTCTGAGGTTTAGTTACTGATAAATAATATCAAAACCGGCTGCATTTCAGCAATCCATTGATTCTTTTCCCTGTCATAGAATTTGGTATCGGAGTTAACCGCGAAGGGGATACCCGCCTTTGTCAGCTGTTCGGTCATGTAACCGGCAAACTGAATTTGCTCGTCAATACTGTAATCGTCTTCGTCATTGTAATTCCCCGGCATCCATGCGCCTACCCAAGTCGGAACATTTGTCTGGTTTTGCCAAGCCAGCGCCAACGCTATTTTCTCATCAATCAATGCCCGTTCTTCTTTTGTCCCGCTCGTCCAGAGTTTGCGCGCATTTGTTTTACTTGGACCGGATGCGTAAAAATGCCACTCGGCCATTAAGTAGCCGTTGTGTTGGGTTGGTATTTTGAGTTCTTGCAGATAGGCGGCGTCCGAACGAAGTCGGGGAGAAATCATGATAATCCTCGTAGGGTTGGTTTTTCGGATTTCTGTCACAAGCAACTCATAAATCTCATTGAGTTTTTCCGGCTGTTTGTTGAGACTGTCAGTTGCTTCTATCAGCAAATCAAATGATAAAAGAGGGGAAGCATCCTGATAGTGTTCGGCCACTTCCGACCACCACGCAACAACCTTTTCTATATTTTTATCACTTGGGTCATTTTTGAATGCATCCGCCTGATAAGCTATAATGGGAATAATCCCATTATCAAGGCAGTCCCGAATCTGCCGATCAAGTCCCTCCAACAGTTCTTGGTCCACTTTGTCCGCAATACGGATTCTTACATGCGAAATCCCCGCCGCCGCAAAATCCACAGCCGACTGTGTGTTATAGTATTTGCGCCCCTGATTTGTTTTTGACCAATCCACATCCATTCCCTTTCCCAGAAGGGTTTTATACCCTCAAAGAGAAGGTGTTTTTCTTGTAAGAGAGTACACCTTCTTTTTGTAATTTACTCAATTCACTAGATAGAGCACTTCGGTCTGCATTCAGATAATCTGCCAGCCCTTGTCTATCGTAAGGGATTGTAAATGTGTTAGAGCCAGCGTGCATAGATTCGCTAGACAAGTAATTAAGTATCTTGTCACGTAAATTTTTCTTACAAACATGATCTATTTTGTTCATCAATCTTACATTTTTTCGTGCTATTATCTCTAAAAGGTTATGAATCAATCTTGTATGGAAACTACAAGATGAAGAACAGGTTGTAACAATATGATTTATATTGAAAAGCATGACGGTGAGATTTTCATTAGCAATAACACTGATTTGAGCAGGAACACTACTGATGCAGGCATAGCTTTCGCCATAGAGCATTCCTGATGATAGCTCTGTAATAATATTGCGATTTCCCCAAACATCATCATTTATTATGAGAGCCTGACCAGATAGAATCATGCCGATAGTTTGTACCTTATCTCCACTTCTTAACAGATATTCGCCTTTTGAATAATTTTTAATGCTGACAGATAGACATTTAAGCATTGGAAGAATTTCTGCTTCTGAAATTCCTTGAAACAAAGGTGTATTCTTTAAAATGTTAATATATTTTTCCATGAGATTTTTCATCCTTCTTTTTATCTTTTCCTTAGTATATCACAAAAGTTGAAAATAATACGAAAATGTTGCCAAGACAACATAATGATTAATGTAAGTTTGATATAGTTCCATTAAGCAACAAAAGATGATGAATAAAGCAATAGAAAAGGAGAAGAACATGGAAAATAAGATGTTTTGTTATCAATGTGAACAGACAGCAGGATGCACAGGATGTACCGGAAATACAGGAGTATGCGGAAAGTCTGCCAATACTGCAAGATTACAGGATGAGCTTACAGGAGCATTAATTGGACTTGCTCGTGCAACTGAGGGTAATGAGCAGCTTGTAACTGAAGAGATGAATCAATTAGTTCTTGAGGGATTATTTACAACTATTACAAATGTAAACTTTAATGATGAAACATTAAAGCTTTTAATTGATAAGATAGAAGATACAAAAAAGAAATTAGTACCAAATTGCTTTACATGCTCTGACTCATGTGGAAGAAACAATAATTTTGATATGAGTACTCTCTGGACTACTGATGAAGATATTCGTTCATTAAAATCCTTAATACTTTTTGGAATTCGTGGAATGGCTGCATATGCATATCATGCAAGTGTGCTTGGATATACCGATGAAACAATCAGCAAATTCTTCTATAAGGCACTTTTTGCAATCGGAATGAAAGATTGGGGAATGGATAAACTACTTCCTATCGTATTAGAGGTTGGAAAAGTTAATTTAAGATGTATGGAGCTTTTAGATCAAGCAAATACTACAACTTATGGAACTCCTGTACCAACAACGGTACCTCTTACAATTGAAAAAGGACCATTTATTATTATTACAGGTCATGATTTAAAAGATTTACAACTTTTATTAGAGCAGACAAAAGATAAGGGAATCAATATCTATACACATGGTGAAATGCTTCCAGCACATGCATATCCAGAACTCAAGAAGTACTCTCATCTAAAGGGAAACTTTGGTACAGCATGGCAGAATCAGCAGAAAGAGTTTGATAATATTCCTGGAGCAATTCTGTATACAACGAACTGTCTTATGCCTGTAAAACCAACCTATGCAGACAGAGTATTTACAACAGAAGTTGTATCTTATCCAGAAATTGTACACATAGGAGAAGAAAAGGATTTTACACCAGTTATTGAAAAGGCACTCGCCTTAGGTGGATATACCAAAGATCAGCATATGACTGGAATTAATGGTGGAATACAGGTAACAACTGGTTTCTCACATGGAACTGTATTATCTGTAGCAGATCAGGTGATTGAAGCGGTAAAGAATGGAGATATTAAACATTTCTTCTTGGTTGGTGGATGTGATGGAGCCAGAGTAGGAAGAAATTACTATACAGAGTTTGTAAAACAGTCTCCTGCAGACAGCATTATTTTGACGCTTGCATGTGGAAAATACAGATTCAATGATTTAGATTTAGGAACAATCGGAGGACTTCCAAGAATCATGGATATGGGACAGTGTAATGATGCTTATAGTGCAATCAAGGTCGCAATCGCTTTAGCAGAAGCATTTGAATGTGATGTGAATGAACTTCCGCTATCGATGGTACTTTCATGGTACGAGCAGAAGGCTGTATGTATTTTACTTACGCTTCTTTATCTTGGAATAAAGAACATTCACATAGGACCAACATTACCAGCATTCATTTCGCCAAATGTGCTGAATTTCCTGGTAGAGAATTATGGGCTTTCTCCAATTGGTACACCTGAAGAGGATATAAAAAAGTTATTAAATAAATAATCATGAGGGAACCAAACAAAATAGGTGAAAGGTGGTAAAATATTATGAATAAAAAAATGAATTTAAACTGGTCGGTGGATGAAATTACTGGTAATATGCCAGATATTTCTTCTATGAGAAGCAAAGAATTTCAAGTCAAAGAGACTAGCAATACAGAATTGCTGAAGGATTATTTAAAGAGACTTGGAAATGGAGAAGATTTAGAAAGTGTTAAAAAAGATTTTGTTCAAAATTTTTCTGATGTAGAAGCTTCTGAAATCATGAAGGCAGAGCAGGAACTTATAAAAGAGGGAACACCTATTACAGAGGTGCAGAAACTGTGTGATGTGCATAGTGCATTGTTTCATGGCTTAACTAAAGAAGAAAAAATAGCAAATGCTGAAAAGGCAGTCGAAGAATCTTTAAAAAAAGAAGAAAGATCCGAAATGAAAATTATGCCGGATGCGTATGTCAGAAAACATGAGCTTGCAAAAGTACTCAGAGAAACAAAGGGGCATCCTCTTTATTCTTTTACAGAAGAAAATGGGAAGTTTGGTAAAGAAATATCAGATATTAGAGGTGCACTAGAAAAGGGCGAAGATGTAAGCAAAAAAATATCAGATTTTAGACAAATAGCAATACACTATGCAAAAAAGGGTGATTTGATTTATCCACTCCTTAAAGTTCGCTATGAAATTTCAGGGCCATCGGATGTTATGTGGACTGTTGATGATGAAATCAGAGATGAATTAGCAGCAATAGATAAAGAAAGCAATCATGACGAAGAATGGATTAATAGAGTACAGGCTGTTTTAACAAGAGCGGATGAAATGATTTATAAAGAGAATAATATATTGTTCCCTATCTGCGCAGTGAATTTTACAGTCGAAGAATGGTATGGAATCTATGAAGATGCCAAAGACTATGCATTAGTGTATGGCATTGAGAATAGATGGGAAGAAGCAGAAAAATATGTGCAGGATAAAAAGAATCGTCATAAGGCGGCTATTAATGAAGGTGAAATAGTAATGGGAGGTGGACATATGAGTGTAGCACAGCTGGAAGCTATGCTTAATACATTGCCAATAGAGATTACATTTATCGATGATAATAATATAAATCGTTTCTTTAACGAAGGAGCGAAAGTGTTCAAACGACCTGGCATGGCAATTGACAGAGAAGTATTCTCTTGTCATCCGCCTAAGATAGAGCCAATGGTTCGTTCCATTATAGAAAGTTTTAAAAATCATACTAGGGATAGCGTTCCGGTCTGGATGGAAAAGCAAGGAAAACCATTTTTAGTAACTTATTATGCAGTGAGAGACAAAAAAGGTATTTATCTTGGAACTGTAGAAGTGGTACAGGATATGCAGTTTGCAAAAGAGCACTTTACAAGCATTTGAGGCTAAGTATATTATCAAAAATAATGTTATTCCAATGTATATATTGTATGTAGAGAAGACTAATATGATGTAACGCTTTCCTTGACCTTATATAGATTATTAGGTATAATTTATAAGTATATTTTAAAAAAGGGAAGGTTATGAAATGAACGAAAATCGTAATTCATTCAAGGGCTCTATAGGGTTCGTCCTTGCGGCAGCGGGTAGTGCTGTAGGACTTGGTAACATATGGAGATTTCCTTACTTGGCAGCTAAAGATGGAGGGGGATTATTCCTCGTTATTTACATTGTTTTAGCATTAACATTTGGTTTTACTCTACTCACAACAGAAATTGCTATTGGACGAAAGACAAAGCAGAGTCCGCTTACAGCTTACAGCAAGTTAAAGAGTAAGTGGAAGCCACTGGGTATTATTGCGTGTATTGTACCTATTATGATATTACCATACTATGTAACAATCGGTGGATGGGTACTTAAGTATCTTCTTGTTTATATTACAGGTAATGGACATGCAGCAGCACAGGACGGATACTTCTCAGGATTTATCGGTCAGACAGCAGAGCCAATCATAATGATGCTTGTGTTTACAATAATTGTTGCATTTATTATATTCCGTGGTGTTAACAGCGGTATTGAATCATCATCAAAGATAATCATGCCATTACTTATTGTGCTTGTTCTTGGTGTATCTGTATATTCACTTACAATTTCATATACAGACATTGATGGCACAACAAGAACAGGTTTACAGGGATTAGGTGCTTATGTAATTCCTAACATGAAAGGAATTACTGTTAAGCAGTTCTGTACAGTTCTTATGGATGCAATGGGACAGCTTTTCTACAGTTTAAGTGTTGCTATGGGTATTATGATTGCATATGGTTCATATGTAAGTGATGATGCTAATCTTGGAAAGTCAATTAACCAGATTGAGCTATTTGATACATTAGTTGCATTTCTTGCAGGTGTAATGATTATTCCTGCTGTATTTGTATTCATGGGAAGAGATGGAATGACAGCATCAGGTCCAAGTCTTATGTTTGTTTCGCTTCCTAAAGTATTTGATTCTATGGGATTTGCAGGAAATGTAATTGGTGCAATATTCTTTGCAATGGTATTCTTTGCAGCCCTTACAAGTGCAGTTTCAATTATGGAGCTATTGTTTCAAGCTTTATGGATGAATTTAAGTTAAACAGAAACAAGGCTACAGCAATAGAAACTGTAATTTGTATAGCTGTTGCAGTTATCGTATGCTTAGGATATAACAAGCTGTTATTTGATATTAAGCTTCCTAACGGAGTACATGCACAGGTGCTTGATATTATGGATTATGTCAGCAATAATGTACTTATGCCAATAGTTTCTATAGGAACATGTATACTTATTGGATGGATACTTAAGCCAAAGACTGTTATAGATGAAGTTGAGAAAACAGGAATTAAGATGGGAAGAAAGGGCCTTTATACAGTTATGGTAAAGTGGGTTGCTCCAATTCTTTTATTCCTTCTTCTTCTTAAATCACTTGGAATTCTTACTATAATCTGATACAGGTAAGGTTTACAGATTACTAATGTTTCTGCAAGAGGTTAATAAATGATTAATAAAAAGTTTTGTATAACAATGTCTGGTTTTATGATTGCATCCTTAATGTTGACAGGGTGCAGTTCAATGTTTGGTAATCCAATGAAATATGTTATAAGTCAGGATGAGACAAGGCAGGAACAGACTGAATCACAGAATGATACAGGGAATAATGATACTTCTTCTGATGAACAGATTTCATCAGAAGAAGATAATGATAATCAGGGAATATATATACTTGGTACAGATAAGATGTCTGATTATTCAGTATCGGGTATGTTAAAGGCTGTTAAAGAAATTAATGAAAATATTGAGGATGATAAGACAAAAGGAATAATACTTATCGGAGAAGAACAGTATATTAATTATGTTTCATATTTTATATCATTGACTGTTGAGGATAAAAAGCCGTTGGTTATAATTAAGAATCTTAATGATGATACAAAGCAGGCAGCACTAATATCACAGGTTAAGTCATATATTAATGGAGAGGCAGAATCACTGCCACAGGATTGTATGGTTAACAAGAATGTATCTGATGTATTTGACATTTCTTCTGTAAAAACATTGCCTGATGTAGATATTTTCTATGATTATATAGGTGCTAACATGGATGAATTATCCAAGAAAATTTATATCAGCAATGGAATGGTAATAATACCATCAACAGCTGGTGCTGATATATCAAGTGAAACTTATGAAATTATATCACAGAAGAATATTGCGCCGGTGGTTATCACATGCAGTAAAGATGTTTTGGATACCAAGATTAAAGACAACTCAGCGGATAATATTTATTATACAGATTTAGAACCATATAAGGCACGTTTAATGCTTATGTTTTTACTGAATAAAAATAGCGATTCTGATTCTATAAAAAATGCTTTGATTAAGGCAGATTAAAACATCATTTATTGAAAGAATATCAATATTGTGGTATTCTGTCAGTATAAGATTTAGCTAGTAAAAGATTGGAGAATATAATGGATTCAACAAAGGCACAGGATATTACAAGACATATTTTTAAAGATGAGGATAAGGGCTGTGAATATATTAAGAACCTTGCTTTATCTGACAGTGTTGAAGTACTTACAAAAATTATTCCTGCATTAATTAATGAAGCGGAAGAAAAGAAGAATGTTAATGATGCTGGTTACTTTAGCTGGCTTAATGACATTTACCGTAAAATTGTTATTGAAAAGCTTATGAATGCAGAACATTTATGGACTATATACTGCGATAATACAGGCTATCCATATGTTGTAGATAATGATATTGTTGTACTTTATGATTATGCTAATCATCTTAAAGTTGAAGAAAGACTTAAAAAATATGGCTTCAATATTTCATTTGGCGTAGAAGATGGTCAGGGTATTATGTCTGAAGTTGGACATATGTACAGAAATGGCATTAAGAATATCAGATTTATAGATGGCAGGGACAATATGCTTACTATATCAAGAGAAGAAATTGCAACATATGATATGTTCTTTAAGGATGAATATGTTACTAACCCTGCATTACAGAATGCACTTATTTCTTTCTTTCAGGAATTCAGAAAAGATAAAGTTGATGATAATTCACCAGTTCTTGCATCTAAAGAGACAGATTTAAAGGTAGCACTCCGCAATGCAGATTTAATGGTTCCTTGTACTAAGGAAGAAAAAGATGATTATGTTTCGATTGCACATCCTTATGTGGATATAACTGATAAGGTAGAGCATAAAGAAGGCGAGCAGGTATTGGCGCTTCCTGTATTTACAGATGGTATAGAGCTTGATAAATGCTATTTTGATAAGCATGAGAATATGTTATATACATATATGGAGCTGTTAAAGTCAGTGAAGGAGATTGGTGCATCGGGAATAGTTATTAATCCATTAGGTGTGAGTTATTATGTTCCACTTGATATTATGAAAAAGATAATAGCTGATTAGATATATCAGGGCATGTGGCGAAAGAGGAAGTTCTATGGCAGATATGAATGTTAATTATATCAATCCATTTTTAGAGGCTGCGATTGCAATAGTAAGAGACGCCTGTCAGGTGGAATTAAAAACAGGAAAGCCATATGCTAAAATGGTTTAACTGACAGAGGGTACGGTGGTAATCCTTATAGGTGTAACCGGAGAGATGAGAGGTCAGGTTGTATTATCCATAGATGAAAAGAAAGCGTGTGAGATGCTTCGCGTATGATGATGGGCATGCCTGTTCCAGAATTAGACGATATGGCTATAAGTGCAATAAGCGAGCTTGGTAATATGATAATGGGTAATGCTGCAACAGTATTTTCAGTTAGAAATATAGGCATTGATATTACTCCTCCAACTGTTGGACGGGGAACTGGAAAGATAGATACGATGTATACCAAGAACATTGCAATACCATTACTTACAGATGATTCGGAAGTATTCATGGAAATGAATATTGCAATGAAAATTGGCTAGAATTATTATGAAACTACAAGACACACTGGTATATGCTGGTGTGTCTTTTTCTAGGATTAAGTATAGGAGGATGTAATGGAAAGAGTATATATTGCAATTGATCTTAAATCATTCTATGCAAGTGTTGAGTGTGTTGAACGAGAGTCAGACCCGCTTACCACTAATCTCGTTGTAGCTGATGAATCTAGAACAGCCAAAACAATATGTCTTGCAGTTACTCCTTCTCTTAAGAAATATGGACTTTCCGGACGAAGCAGGCTTTTTGAGGTAGAACAGAAGGCAAAAGAAATTGAGGAACGCACAGGAAAGAAGCTTGAATATACTGTAGCAGTTCCAAGAATGGGACTTTATATAGAATATTCTTCGAAGATATATTCTATATATCTTAAATATTTCAGCAAGGATGACATAACTGTATACAGTATTGATGAAGTATTTATTGATGCAACAGATTATATGAAGCTGTATAATATGACGGCAAGACAGCTTACCGCAAAAGTTATTGAGGATGTGTATGATACGACAGGAATAACGGCTACTGCAGGAATTGCACCTAATCTGTATCTGTGCAAGATAGCAATGGATATAGTTGCAAAGCATATACAGGCAGACAGCAAGGGTGTACGTATCGCAGAATTAAGTGTTAATGATTACAGAAAAATGTTATGGGGTCATACACCTCTTACTGACTTCTGGAGGGTTGGACCAGGAATATCAAGACAGCTTGAAAAACATGGGATAAAGACTATGGGGGATATTGCGAGAATGTCTCTTGAAGATGAGGACTGGCTGTATAAGCAGTTTGGTGTAGATGCAGAGATTCTAATAGACCACGCATGGGGATATGAACCGTGTACAATTGCAGATATTAAGAAATATAAGCCCAAGGCGAGCAGCCTGTGTTCAGGACAGGTGTTAAAAGAGCCATATACATTTGAAGACGCAAGAATAGTAGTTGGAGAGATGGCAGATGAGCTTGCATTGGATTTAGTTGATAAAGGTTTTGTGACTGATTCGATTGCGTTAAATGTAACTTATGACAGGGTAAATGTTGATAAAGGAACTTACAAGGGTGAAATCCATGTAGACAGATATGGAAGGGAAGTTCCACAAGGACTCAATAAATCTGTTTCACTTACGACATGTACATCTTCATCAAAACAGTTAAGAGAAGCTTTTCTTGATATATATGACAAATATACTGACAGAGAGCTGTATATCCGAAAGTTAAATCTTACAGTTGCCAATCTTACTAATGATGGTTTTCAACAGTTTGATATGTTTACAGACCAGACACAGCTTGAACGCGAAAAGAAGATGCAGCATGCAATGCTTGATATTAAGAAAAAATACGGTAAGAATGCGGTGATGAAAGCTAATAATCTGCAGAGCAAAGCGACTGCAATTGAAAGGAACGGGCAGATAGGAGGTCACAGGGCATAGCTTATGGGAAAATATGATGATATAATCAATATGAAATGGCCGGTGCCGAGTAAAAGACCAAGAATGGATATGGAAAGCAGGGCTAAGATATTCCTTCCTTTCTCAGCATTAAAGGGGCTTGGCAATGCTATTGACGAGCAGAATAAAACCAAAGATAATATGAAAGAATACGAATATTTTGACGAGGAGAATAAGGGAGAAGAATTTTATGAGTAATACAATGAAAGAAAATAAAATGGGTACAATGCCTGTTAATAAGTTGCTTATTAATATGGCTCTGCCAATGATGATATCAATGCTTGTACAGGCACTGTATAATATTGTTGACAGTATATTTGTTGCAAGAATAAGTGAGGAAGCGCTTACAGCGGTTTCAATGGCATTTCCAATGCAGAATCTTATGATTGGTGTTGCAGGTGGCGTGGGTGTAGGTACTAATGCGCTGCTTTCAAGGGCATTAGGAGAAGGAAGGCATGAAGAAGCTGATAAAATGGCTGTGCAGGGTATATTCATAACGGCTTGCAGCTATATAATATTTCTTGCCATAGGCTTTTCTTTGCCAGAGAGTTTTTTGTTATTCAGGGTGCTAATGAAGTGATAGCTGACTATGGTTATGATTATCTTTCAGTTATTCTTATAGTCAGCTTTGGTTGTCTGTTCCAGATGATATTTGAGAGGTTATTACAGGCTACAGGAAGAACATTTTACAGCATGATTACACAGGGTACAGGTGCAATAATTAATATTATTCTTGACCCGATACTTATATTTGGTCTGTTTGGTGCACCAAAGCTTGGTATTGTAGGTGCAGCAGTAGCTACGGTTGCGGGCCAGATTGTTGCAGCCGTTATGGCAGTGATATTTAATATTAAGGTTAATAAAGAGATACATATTACTTTTAAGGGATTCAGACCATCAGGAAAAAGAATTTGCAATATCTTATTCATAGGAATTCCATCAGTTATTATGATGGCGATTGGTTCTGTTATGACATTCTGCATGAATAAGATTCTGGTTGTATTTACATCAACAGCGGTTGCTGTATTTGGTGTGTATTTTAAGTTGCAGAGCTTTGCATTTATGCCAATATTTGGTATGAACAGTGGAATGGTTCCTATAATAGCTTTTAATTATGGAGCCAAGAGAGAAGACAGAGTTATACAGACACTTAAGCTTGCAGTAATGTATGCAGAGATAATAATGATACTTTTTATGATTGCAGTTCAGATATTCCCGGTTCCAATGCTGTCAATATTTAGTGCATCGTCAGATATGATACGAATGGGAGTTCCTGCTTTAAGGACTATATCAATAAGTTTTATATTTGCAGGAATATGTATTATATGCAGTTCGTTCTTTCAGGCACTTGGAAGCAGCATATACAGCATGCTTGTATCATTTGTAAGACAGATCATATTCCTTGTGCCATGTGCTTATATTTTTTCGAAAACAGGGAATGTTAATCTTGTATGGTGGGCATGGCCTATTGCAGAGCTTGCTTCAGTCGCGTTAAGTGTATTCTTCTTTATCAGGGTAAGAAAGAAGAAGTTCGCATTTATGGAACAGTAACGGATATAATTCAGAAAGATGAGGATAAGATATGAACAGACATATAGAAAAAGCTAAAGAACTCCGTTCACCTGAAAAATGTTATAACTGTGCAGAAACTATTATGATGGCTTATGCTGATGATCTGGGATTGAGTGAGACACAGGCAGAATGTCTTGGATGTAATTTCGGCGGAGGTATGAAATGTGGTGGAACATGTGGTGCAATTACCGGAGGGCTTATGGTGCTTGGAGCATTGGGAGTAAGCAGTCCGGCTGTTGTTGGTGCATTTCAGAGAACTATCAGGGATAACCACGATGGAATGACTAACTGTGCGGACCTTTTAAGAGATAATGCTTTAAAGGGTGGCGAAAAAAAGGCGCATTGTGACAGTATGATTATGGAATCAATAAGGCTTATTGATGAGCTGGCTGATAAAGATAAATAAAACGCAGTTAAATTATTGATAATATTTATCAATAACAAGTAGTGAATTATATAGTAAAATGTGATAAAGTAAGCATGGTTAGGGTATTCTAACCGATGCTTGCTTTTTTTGTGCCGTAAAACGATAAAATATCATATATTGACACAAAATTTTGAAGTGGTAATATAATGAATATATGAACGATTGTTCATATAATGATATGAGAGGGCGTGCCCGAAGGAGGTAAATATGTTTTTAGAGATTAATGGAATCAAAAAGCATTATGGAGAAGGCGAAAGCCGGGTGGAAGTACTGAATGGTATAGACATAGAGGTTAATAAGGGGGAAATAGTTGTACTGCTTGGTCCATCAGGTTCTGGTAAGTCAACACTGCTTAATATTATCGGTGGTATTGACGATGCAGACGAGGGTTACATATCAATAGATGGCGAAAAGACAGCAGATATGAATGAGAAGCGTCTCACACAGTATAGAAGAAAGCATCTCGGATATGTTTTTCAGATGTATAATCTTATACCTAACCTTACTGTAAGAGAGAATATTGAGGTTGGTGCTTACCTAAGTGATAAGGCACTTGATACAGATGAGATTCTTAATACATTAGGACTTTCAGACCATGCTGATAAGAAGCCTAATCAGTTATCAGGCGGACAGCAGCAGAGAACTTCAATAGGAAGAGCACTTATCAAGAATCCTGATATCCTGTTGTGTGATGAGCCCACAGGAGCACTTGATTACAACACATCTAAGGATATTTTAAAGCTTATTGAAGACGTTAATAAGAAGTATGGTAATACTATAATAATAGTTACACATAATGACGCTATCAAAAATATGGCAGACAGGGTTATTACATTAAGAGATGGCAGAATCCGTAAGAACTATGTTAATGATAACAAGATACCGGCAGCAGACCTTGAATGGTAGGAGGAAATGATTATGAGAAATCCTTTAAATAAGCGTCTGCCAAGAGAATTAAAGCATGATTTTGGTAAATATCTTGTGATATTCCTGTTTATGGTTATGATGATTTCGTTAGTCAGCGGATTCCTTGTTGCAGACAACAGCGTTAAGCACTCATATGATGAGGGCTTTGAAAAATATAATCTTGAAGATGGACATTTTGCATTAGATAAAGAGCCTGACAGCTCACTTATTAATGATATTGAGGATAAGACTGACAGCAAACTTTATGACTTGAGATATTTTGAGGAAGATGAGGCTGACAGCGGTGCAACAATCAGAGTATATAAAGACAGAACAGAGGTTAATCTTGAGTGCGTTATGGAAGGTGAGATGCCTGCCTCTGATAATGAAATAGCACTTGACCGTATGTATGCACAGAATGCGAAGATTAAGGTTGGAGACACAATTAAGCTCGCAGGAAAAGAATTGAAGGTTACAGGCTTTGTTGCAGTTCCTGATTACAGCTGCCTTTTTGAGAATAATTCAGACATGATGTTTGATTCAACTAATTTTTCTATTGCAGTTATGACTGATAAGGGCTTTGAAAAAGTTTCAAGTAATCATGTAAAATATAATTATGCTTGGAAGTATAACAAGGAAGTTTCAGGTGATAAGGCAGAAAAAGAGGCTTCAGACGATTATCTGGAAAATCTTGGAGAAGTTATCAGGGAATATGACACTAATCTTTTGATGAATGGTAATACGGATATTATAAATATTTCTGATTATCTTCCACGCTATACTAACAAAGCAGTTAATTTCACTGGTGACGATATGGGTTCAGATAAGGCAACAATTATGCTTTTTGACTATATTGTAGTGGTTGTAATTGCATTTGTATTCGCTGTTACAACATCTAACACAATCAGTCAGGAGGCTGGTGTTATCGGAACTCTCCGCGCATCAGGCTATAAGAGAGGTGAGATTGTAAGACATTACATGGTCCTTCCTGTTGCTGTAACACTGGTTGCTGCTGTTGCTGGTAATATACTTGGTTACACTCTTCTGGAGAAGTTTTTTGTAAATGTGTATTATAACAGCTACAGTCTGTGTACTTACACGACACTGCTTAATGCAGAAGCATTTGTTGATACAACAGTTGTTCCGATTATTATTATGTTTGTTGTTAATCTTATTGTGCTTGATAAGAAGCTCCGGCTTTCACCGCTTAAGTTCTTAAGGCATGAGCTTACCAACAGAAAGAAAAAGAAGCTTGTAAAGTTAAGCCACAAGCTTCCATTCATGACAAGATTCAGATTGAGGATAATGTTCCAGAATATACCTAATTATCTGACATTGTTCTTAGGAATACTGATTGCAGGTGCACTTGTTGTATTCAGTATCATGTTTGAACCGCTTATTAATGATTATGCTGATGTTGTTAAGAAGTCACAGATATGTGATTATCAGTATGTGTTAAAGAGTCAGGCAGAGACTGATATTTCCGGTGCAGAAAAGTACTGTGTGACATCGCTTGATACAACTGATGAAAAATACATGACAGATGATATTATGATATATGGTATTCAGGATAACAGCAGGTATGTTGATGTGGATATCAAGGATGATGAGATACTTGTATCTAATGGTGTAATGGTCAAATACGGACTTAAAAAGGGTGATACATTTAAACTGAAAGATCCGTATTCAGATAATGAGTATGAATTCACAATAGCAGGAAGTTATAAATATGATGCTGCACTTGCAGTATTCATGACAAGAAAAAACTTTATTGATACATTTGACAAGGCTGATGATTACTTCACTGGATACTTCACAGACAAGAAGCTCACAGATGTTGATGATAAATATGTTGCTTCAATAGTTACATATGAAGACCTTATCAAAGTGTCTAACCAGATGAAGGTTTCAATGGGCGAGATGATGTATATACTGAAGTATTTTGGAATTATAATGTTCGTGCTTCTTATGTATCTGTTATCTAAGCAGATTATTGAGAAAAATGCACAGTCAATATCTATGACTAAGATTCTTGGCTTCAAGAATGGAGAGATTGGAGGATTGTATATAATGGCAACTTCGATTATGGTCGTTATATCACTTGTTGTTTCAGTTCCTTTAATCAATGTCATGCTTAAGTGGGCATTCTCATCATATCTTTACACTATGATGACAGGATATATCCCATACATGATAAGAAAAAGCTGCTTTGTTGAGATGGTTATTCTTGGAATTGTATGCTATGCAGTTGTTGCTGTGCTTCAGCTTGTGAAGATTTCTAAGATCCTAAGACGGATGCACTGAAAAACGTAGAGTAAGGGTTTTATGGTGTATTGCACTTCAGACACGCTTCCGCTCGTGGAAGTGCGCAGCGGTACTAAGTTCACTGCTCCCTTCGGGAGTGCGTTCACTAAGTGCCGGCGCACTTCCAACGGTCTGAAGCTGCAACACACCATAAAACAGGCCTGCCTGGGCGTGGGCTCAAGCTCGTTTCCGTTTGGGAAACATCGCTTTTTACTGTCCCCTTGTGGGACAGCTTTTTTGTTGACAACCTAACGATTGTTAGATAAAATGTATCTAACAGTTGTTAGGTGGAGTGGTTATGAATTCGACAAGAAAAAAGATTTTAAATGTTTCTTTAGAGCTGTTTTCACAAAGGGGATTTTCGGCGGTTTCTATTAGAGATATTTGTAAGTGTGTGGGGATTAAGGAAAGTTCTGTTTATTATCATTTTGAAAATAAGCAGAATATTTTTGATGTATTGCTGGATAAGTTTTCTGAAATTGCAAAGGGTATGATGGCTCAGCTTGAAAATGGTCTTGTGGGTGAACAGGACGGTTTTAAAGATGGGTTTAATATGGTTTCTGATTGCTTTTTTGAACAATACCTTATGAATGATTTCTGCAATAAGGTTATGCGGATTATGTTTATTGAGCAGTTTAATAATGAAGATGTACGAAAGCTATATCAGCACTGGCTTATGGATGAGCCGTTGCATTTTCAGAGCAATATTTTTTCTGTATTGATGAATATGGGTATGATTCAGGCTTGTGACAGCGAATATCTTGCAGTTAAGTATTATGCTCCAATTTATTTCTATGCGCAGAAATGGTTGTTTAATGGGGAATTAACGGAAGAACGCAAAGAGGCATTTCGTATTGATGCATACAAGCACATACAGACGTTTTTTGGAGAAATAGGAGGTAATAATGGCTGACAATATTATTATCACGGGAGCAAATCAGGGTATTGGTTATTATATGGTGGAAAAGCTGCTTGCAGAGGGAAATAAGGTATCGGTTCTGGATATTAAAACAGACAATCTTGTGAAGCTAAAAGAAAAATGTGACAGCCTCATTTATTATAAGGTGGATTTGAGAAATTATGATGAAGTAAAGAGAGCAGTTGATGAAACTGCAGCAGAGTTTGAGACTATTGATATTGCTGTTCATAATGCTTGCAAATGTACATTTGAAAGAGAAAGCAAAACAGATTTAGATACATATAATGATGTTTTCAATGTTAATTATTTCGGTGCATTGCGTCTGGTAAAATGTGTTATTCACTATATGTCAGCACAGAAAAAAGGACGGGTGATTTTTACAAGTTCAGGTGTAGGAGTGACAGGATTTATGAATATTTCGCCTTACAGTTCTACAAAGGGTGCATTAGAAGCGTTGGCAAAATGCTTAAGAATTGAATACGCAAAGGATAACATTACATTTCATATTATGCACCCGCCTCTTACAAGAACCGAATCAGCGTTACCTCTTCCTGTCCCTGAAGAGTTCAAAGCACTGCCTGAAAAGGTAGGTTATGGACTTGCAAGACATATCAATTCAAAGAGGTTTATCATATGCCACAGTCTTAATCAGAAAATACAGACACTAGGCTGTTACCTGTTCCCAACAAAAATGGGAGATCTGCTTTCAAAGCTGACAGCTAATTATACTGAAACAAATGAGTTGTAAGTCTTGACTTTACTGATTGGATAGTGAAGATATATAAGTTGATTGGAATAAAAGCAAGTTGGCTTTTCCGTGTGAATGATATGCATGGTGATGTGAGAGATTGAAAATTGTTATGTTTGATTGCTGTGTGTTGGCGCTTTTTGATGTGATACCTATAGGTAGTCGTATAATTGATGGATTTATAGGTAGAAATATGGAAAAATCTTGTATTATTTTGATTTTTATTTTGAAAACACCTATAAGACAGTTCATAGGACTTGTCTTATAGGTGTTTTTTGCTGGAAATTATTGGAATGAGTGAAAAAGTACCTATATGTGCTTATGAAAAATGATATTTATAGGAACGGCAATTCCACATGAATAAATCTATACGAAAATTAAAATCACATAAAAGAATCCGCATGAAAATAAAAGCAGCATAAACCAAGAGGTTACAAGCAAAATTAAGCTTATTTCACAATGATAAGCAGGAATCTACATAGAAATCAGGTTGACATCATAGGAATATGTATATATAATTACCTATGATAATTATCAGAGATAATTAATTCTATAACCATATAATTTTAGGAGAAGAATGTATTATGAAACCAGACAAGATTAAGAGAATGCTGGATGCCTGTTATCTGGCTAAGAGGATCAGAGAACTGCTGCCGGAACTGCCAGATGGGGTTGCGCCTGCTTATATCCAGTATATTGATGTAATTCATCATCTGCTGGAGACTAATGATTGTGTTAAGATTTCTGATATCAGTGACTGGCTTAATCTTCCAAGACCGGGTGTTACACGTACTGTTAAGGAGATGGAAGCTAAGGGATATCTTAAGAAGACTACTTCACAGGAAGATGCGAGGATAACTTATATTACGGTTACGGATAAGGGAGAAGAGTTGTCTAAGAAGTATGATGCGGATTATTACAGCCGCCTTAGTGAATATCTGACGGACATTACTGATGAAGAGGCTGATTCTATGATTGCAACTATTAACAAATTCTACAAGGTGATGAGCGAAAGGAGAGTTGATATTGAATAATTCAAAATCAGATTTTACACAGGGAAGTATATTAGGGAAGCTGATTCCTTTTATGATGCCTATACTTGGGGCGTTAATACTACAGGCGGCATATGGTGCAGTTGATTTGCTGGTTGTTGGAAGATTCGGAACTACTGAAGGTCTTTCAGCCGTATCTACAGGAAGCCAGGTGCTTAATTTAGTTACATTTGTTATAACACAGTTTGCAATGGGTGTTACAGTGCTTATTGCAAGATATATTGGTGAGAAGAAGCCGGAACAGATAGGTGCTTTAATTGGTGGCGCAATTGTTGTTTTTGCAATGATTTCTGTTGTTCTTTTTATCGTTATGATTGTTTTTTCAAGACAGATTGCAGTTATAATGCAGGCACCGAAAGAAGCAGTAGGTCTTACATCTTTATATGTAAAAATATGTGGCTCGGGAATATTTTTTATAGTTGCATATAATCTTCTTTCAGCAGTATTCAGGGGACTTGGAGACAGCAAATCACCACTTATATTCGTTGCAGTTGCATGTGTTATTAATATTGTGGGTGACCTTGTCCTTGTTGCAGGGTTTAATATGGATGCTGCCGGAGCTGCTATTGCGACAGTTGCAGCACAGGCGGTAAGTGTTGTATTTGCACTTCTATTACTTTTTAAGAGAAAACTTCCGTTTAAGATAACTAAGAAGGATTTCTCAATTAACAGACATTGCAGGAGAGCATTAAAAGTTGGTCTTCCTCTTGCATTACAGGAATTTCTTACACAGATTTCATTCCTTGCCTTATGTGCATTCGTTAACAGACTGGGCTTACAGGCTTCGTCAGGATATGGCGTTGCATGTAAAATAGTTAATTTCGCAATGCTCATACCAAGCTCACTTATGCAGTCAATGGCGTCATTTGTTTCACAGAATGTCGGCGCAGGCAACGAAAAGAGAGCAAAGAAGACGATGTTTGTCGGTATTGGAGTCGGACTGGTTATAGGATGCATGGTATTCTTATTCGTGATGTTTAAGGGTGACCTTCTCACAGCAATATTTACAACCGATGAGGCAGTTATTCAGAATGGTTATGACTACCTTAAGGGATTTGCGTTAGAAACAATTGTTACGGCAATATTATTCAGCATGATTGGTTACTTTAATGGACATGACAAGACGGTATGGGTAATGATTCAGGGGCTTGTACAGACGCTGCTTGTCCGTCTGCCATTTGCGTATTATATGAGTATACAGCCTGATGCGAGCCTTACTAAGATTGGTCTGGCTGCTCCTGTAGCAACTATTTTTGGAATTGTGTTAAATGTGGTATTCTATATCTTGTGTAACAGAAAAGATAAGAAATATATGTAATATTTGTAGAATATTTGCTACATTTCATCAGGCATGTTATAATAACTGACATTAATATAAAGGAAGATTTCTGAAAAAGAAATAAGGTCAGATTATGTTAACATACTCGTTTGAAAACATTGGAAAAGAATCAATATATGAATATTTATACAAATGTATCAAAAAAGATATAATAGAAGGCAGACTTGTTAAGGGTGAGCATCTTCCTTCAAAGAGAACGCTTGCTGTCAATCTTGGAATAAGCACCATAACAGTAGAGAATTCATATGGACAGCTTATGAGTGAAGGATATATATATTCTGTTCCAAAGAAGGGCTATTATGTATCAGATATTTCAGGTGTTGCAAGGATAAAGCCGGTAAAATATGAAGTTCCTGAAACAACAGCAAAGAAGAAGACCGCATATAAGTCAGATTTATCATCAAACAGGACAGATCCCGGAAGCTTTCCATTTGCAACATGGGCTAAGCTTATGAGACGGGTTATAACAGACAGGCAGGATGATCTTATGAAGATATCTCCGGGAGAAGGAACATGGGAGTTAAGAAAAGCAATTGCTATGCATCTGGCTTCATTTCGTGATATGCAGGTAACACCCGGACAGATAATCATTGGCGCCGGAACGGAATATATGTATAGTCTTCTTATACAGCTTTTGGGAAGAGATAAAGTGTATTGTGTTGAAGATCCGGGATATTCTAAGATTGCCAGGATATATGCAAGTAATAATGTTAAATTCTGTTATGCTGGTATGGATAATGAAGGAATGAAACCGGAAGCGGTAAGAGAATGTATGGCAGATATTGTTCATATAAGTCCTACACATCATTATCCGACAGGTATAACAATGCCGGTAAGCCGGCGATTTGAACTGCTTGCATGGGCTAATGAAAAGCCGGACAGATATATAATAGAAGATGATTATGATTCAGAATTCCGTATGACAGGAAAGACAATTCCGACTATGAAAAGCATAGATATAAGTGAAAAGGTTATATATATGAATACATTTTCAAGAACACTGACACCGACAATCCGAATCAGTTATATGGTTCTGCCACCACATCTGGCAGCAACATATCAGGAAAAACTTGATTTTTATGCATGTACTGTATCTAATTTCGAGCAGTATGCACTTGCTGCATTCATAGAAGAAGGATATTTTGAGAAACATTTAAACAGAATGAGGCTGTATTATACGAAACAGAGAGAGGCTGTTCTTTCGGTACTTAAAGAGGAGCCGTTCAAATGTGTTGGAAGAGTAAGAGAGGCTGATTCAGGACTGCATTTTATTTTTGAACTTAATACATTACTTTCTGATAATGAGGTAAAAAGAAAACTTGAGGCAGAAGGCATCCATATAAATGCGTTATCTGAGTACTATCATAATAATACTGATGAATACAGCCACAGCTTTGTTATCAGCTATTCTGATATGAAGATAGAAAACTTTAGGATTGCATGCAGTAAAATGTCAGAACTGACACCTTTATGATGATTATTTGTGATTAATTGTGAATGAATATAACAGTTGCAAAGAATGTAATAAAGCGGTAGAATTTTTAATGTTGTTTATAAATAATGTGAGAGGGTTTTGACGAAAATATGGTAGACTATAGCATTTTTCCGCTTGAAGAAGAGATTAAAGATAAGCTTGTAAAGTTAGAAATAAGTTATGCATTTCAGCCTATTTTCTTTCCAGATGGTAAGGAGATATATGCACATGAAGCTTTAATGAGGCCAAAGAATATATCAGTAATTAATCTGATTGAAGAATTCCGCAAAAAAGGTGATTTGCATACACTTGAGGTTGCTACGATATTTGGTGCAGTCCAGTGTTATGAGAGAAGAGGTTATAATTCATATATTGCAATTAATTCATTTCCTGCGGAATCATTTACTGCAGAGGAGCAGGCTGTTTTTGATGAATTCTATGCAGATGTTCTGGGAGATAAGGGAATAATAGAGATTCTGGAATACACTGCGTTAGACATTGACAAATGGCAGTCTAAGAAGAATTCAATTAATAGAAGCAGATTCAATATTGCACTTGATGATTTTGGAACAGGCAATAATAATATGATGGCTGTGGATATATTTGCACCGCATATTGTAAAGCTGGACAGAAGTCTGATAACAGATATTGAGAATGATATTGATAAGCAGGAGTATTATTATTATTATAGAGACAGCTTCCATAAAAGAGGCATCAAGGTGCTTGCTGAGGGTGTTGAATCAAGAGAAGAGTATGAATTCTTAAGAGATAATGGTATTGATTTAGTGCAGGGATTTTATCTTGGACGACCGGAATAAGTTGAATGCCATTTTATACTTTTTTTAGAAATGCTTTATACAATATATATTAACATATCACAAAGTATGATGTATTATGATGGAGTAAAGAAAACATTTTTTCTCCCTCATATTTTTAAAGAGAGCGATGGCAGAGTTAATTTGCCATCGCTCTTTTTTTGCGCGGATAGCGATGAGTATTTCAAATTATATATGGCAAACACTGCCATATTAGTGATATAATAATTAATATTTTCAGTATTTCAGGTTCAGTGATATCTAAGGCAATGATGCTGGAATAATATATAACACAGAATAGGGAGAAAATTATGGGAAAGAAAATTGCCAGAATTATAGGCAGGGTATTACTGGTGGTACTTGTTACTATAGTAATGCTGGTGGGAACTTTATTCATTATGATTAAGAGAATATGCAGCGATTCAGCACCTGCAGCCAGAAATCTTTTTATATCAACAGTTCTTGAATCAGGTCAGATGAAGTTTCTTGCTTCGTGGTTCTGTACAGATGCACAGATTAATGAGGTAATTAATGCTAATAAGATGGAGTCGATGGATTCAGATATTGATACATCTCTTATTAATATATCGACAGACACAGATACACAGACGGTTGATAATAACGGAGAGATAGAGCAGTTTGACGGGAATGGAATAAGAATGGTTGAGATTTCAGGAAGGTCATTCTTTGGAAAAATGCTGATTATAAAAGATCCGTCACAGGTTAAGGTCGGAACTACATACCCATGGGGAGATTACGGTAAGGAGCTTCATGAGATTGTGAGCGGAGCAGGAGCTGTTGCAGGAGTTAACGGAGGTCTGTATGTTTCATCAGGAAACAGAGGCGGTTCACCACTTGGAGTTGTAGTGCAGGATGGTAAGATTACATATAACAGCCCTTCAGCACTTTCAGGGCTTTACTTAATTGGACTTAATAAGGATAACCTTTTAGTTGTTAAAGATATAGATGGTATGTCGGCAGCAGATTTTGAAAGCTACGTTAATGAAGCCGGAATCAGGGATGCTGTTGCTTTCCAGGAGGAAAGCTCTGATTCTAATAATCATTTTGTTCCGCTTATTATTAACAATGAAGCAAGAGTATTAAAAGGTCAGGGAAGTGGGGCTAATCCAAGAACAGCAATCGGACAGAGAGCCGACGGTGCAATCCTTCTCTTAGTTACTGACGGAAGAGGTGCTTCAGGACATCTTGGTGCAACTGCGTCAGACCTGATATCAGTCATGCAGGAATACGGAGCAGTCAATGCAGCCAACCTTGACGGCGGAAGTTCTTCAACAATGGTATATAACGGTGGCTATGAGATGACAAGCGTAACATTTTATTATCAGAATTCATCATGGAAGCTGCCAACAGCATTTGTCGTAATGCCTAAGTAATTGGAAGGAGAACTGTGTAGATATGAAAAATAATGCTAAGAAGTCTATAAAAATAGGCAAAATCAATATACCATTAAATTACTGGACAGGGCTTGCCTTATATGCAGTGATTCTTCTTATTCTTGCAATCTGTATGATTGCATATACGGGTTCATGCCTTAAGAAATATGAGAACTCACAGTCGGACAAGGTAATGAATGATTTCCTTAATGACTTTACAAAGATGGCTGCTGATAAGACATTGGCTGATAATATTGAGCTTCCAGCCAGCAGTGAATTTGAGGGAAAAGATACATTTGTCAATATGTACATGTCCGAATTAGATGGTACAACTGACTATACATATAAGAAATCAGAGGGCAGTTATAATACAGAAGAGCCTATGTATGACATATATGCTGATGACAAGAAGGTTGCCAGAATGACTCTGGAAGCTAAAGACCAGCATGTTGTTCTTGGGATACTCACAGTGTTTGACTGGAAGGTTAAATCAATTGAGCCTGTATTTTCAGCAAAGACTAACGATTATACTGTATCAATTCCGGAAGGGTATACATTTACAGTTAATGGAATAACTGTGTCAGATGATTACAGGACTGGTAAGGTTATAGAAAATCCTGATTTTGTGAATGTCTCTAAATATGTTACAATGCCAAAATCAGTAGAATATAAGCTGACAGGATTTGTCAATAAGCCGGAGATTAAGATATATAATGCATCAGGCAGTGAAGTTACTGCAAATGTAGATGCTAAGGGAAATGTATCTGTAGCTGCAAGTGGCAATTCTGCCGATATGCCATCAGAAAGAAAAGAAGAAGCTCTTAATATGGCAAAAATATGGGATAATTTCCTTACTAATGATTTAAGCGGTTCAGGTCATGGACTTGCAATAGTGCAGCAGTATCTTATTGAGGATTCTTATTACTGGAATCTTGCGAAAGATTATGCTTCAAGTGCAGATATTACATTTATCAGTGACCACACATTGTCGGGAAATCCGTATACAGGAGTAACAGTTGATAATTATATTGAATATAATGATGACTGTTATTCATGCCATATTGCATTTACAAAGAATATGACGCTTACCTCAGGTGGTGCGAGAAAAGATGTTATTGATTCGACATTCTATTTCGTGAAATATGATGGCAGATGGGCGATTGCGGATATGATTGCGACTACGAAGTGATTTATTCCCTGCAGAAGTGAAGCCGAATATTAAGAAAAATGTGCAGGATGCCAATTAAGGGGTGTCCTGCACTTGTCATGTGTGCTACAATAATTATTGAGAAGAATTATCAATAATGATTTGGGCAGATTATTTAGAAAAGGAAAACACACATGAAGTTAAATGAACTTAAGATTGGACAATGTGCAAGAATTACCTCAGTTGGTGGTGAAGGCGCATTAAGACAGCATTTTCTTGATATGGGCGTAATTCCCGGGGCGGAGGTTACGCTTGTAAAACTGGCGCCTATGGGTGATCCAATGGAATTACAGATACATGGATATGAACTGACACTTCGAGTTGCCGATGCAGGAGAGATTACTATTGATCCTATAGATGAGCGTACAAGAAAACACGAAAGACCAGACCGAATATATAAGTCTGACCATCCGGGACTTGGTGAGACTGGTAAATACCATGCTAAGGGAGATGGAGAAAAGCTTCCTGAAGGAACAAAGCTTACATTTGCACTGGTTGGTAACCAGAATTGCGGAAAGACAACGCTGTTTAATCAGCTTACCGGTTCTAACCAGCATGTCGGAAATTTTCCGGGAGTTACGGTTGACTGCAAGAGCGGTATGATTAAGGGACATGAGAATACATCAGTTACGGATTTACCGGGAATATATTCTATGTCTCCGTACAGCAGTGAGGAGATTGTTTCGAGAAATTTTGTGCTTAATGAGAAGCCAAAGGCGATTATTAATATTGTTGATGCAACTAATATTGAGAGAAATATGTATCTTACAATGCAGCTTTTAGAGATGGATGTGCCTATGGTTCTTGCACTTAATATGATGGATGAGGTAGTAGGCAATTCAGGTTCTATTGATATTAATGGCATGGAGAATATGCTTGGAATCCCGGTTATTCCTATATCTGCTGCCAAGAATGAAGGCGTTGACGAGCTTATAAGGCATGCACTTCATATTGCAGAATATCAGGAAAAGCCGGAAAGAACTGATTACTGTGATGAGAATGATTTCGGAGGAGCAGTACACAGATGTATACATGCAGTAATTCATCTTATAGAGGATCATGCAAAGAGAGCTGATATTCCAGTAAGATTTGCAGCAAGTAAGATTATTGAGGGTGACCCTCTTATATTAAAACTGTTGCAGCTTGATGAGAATGAAAAAGAAATGCTTGAGCATATTGTACTTCAGTTGGAGAATGAGAGAGGTCTTGACAGAAGCGCGGCAATCGCGGACATGAGATTTACATTTATAGAGAAGATATGTGAAGCTAATGTTGTTAAGCCTAAGGCAAGTAAAGAAAGAATACGAAGCCAGAAGATTGATAAGATTCTTACTGGAAAATATACGGCAATACCTTGCTTTGTAGCAATTATGCTTGCAATATTCTTTCTTACATTTAATGTAATAGGCGCATTTTTACAGAATCTGCTGCAGCTTGGCATTGATGCACTTACTGGCGTTGTTGACAATGCACTTGCAGCGGCAGGTGTGAATAAGGTTATTCACAGCCTTGTAATTGATGGAATATTTGCAGGTGTCGGCTCAGTGCTTTCATTCCTGCCAATTATTGTTACACTGTTTTTCTTCTTATCACTTATGGAGGACAGTGGTTATATTGCAAGAGTAGCATTTTTTATGGATAAACTGTTAAGAAAGATTGGTCTGTCAGGAAGAAGTATTGTTCCTATGTTGATTGGATTTGGATGTACTGTTCCTGCGGTTATGGCAACAAGAACGCTTCCTAGTGAGAGAGACAGGAAGATGACAATTCTTCTTACACCATTTATGAGCTGTTCAGCCAAGCTGCCAATATATTCATTCTTTGTCAGTGCATTTTTTCCGGGAAAGGGTGCACTTATAATGGGTGGATTATATTTCTTTGGAATTATTATGGGAATTCTTGTGGCATTGCTTTATAAAGGAACCTTGTTTAAAGGCGAAGCTGTTCCTTTCGTTATGGAGCTTCCTAATTACAGACTTCCAGGCATGAAAAATGTTTTGCAGTTATTATGGGAAAAGGCCAGGGATTTCCTGCAGAGAGCATTTACAGTTATATTTGTTGCAACTGTAATTGTCTGGTTTTTACAAAGCTTCAATCTGCACCTTAATCTTGTTACAGATTCAAAGGATAGCATACTTGCACTTATTGCGGGAATAATAGCCCCTGTATTTGCACCTTTAGGATTAGGTGACTGGAGAATATGTACATCTTTGCTGTGTGGTGTCATGGCAAAGGAAAGTGTCGTATCAACAATGCAGATACTTTTCGGGACAGGCATACAGTCAGCACTTTCAACAGCCGGTGCAGCCGCAATGCTTGTATTCAGTCTTCTGTACACACCTTGTATCGCAGCAATTGCTTCAGTAAAGCGTGAGCTTGGCGGAAAATGGGCTGTTATAATGGTTGTATGGCAGTGCCTGATTGCGTGGGTGATGGCATTTGTTGTGCATGCTGTTGTGATGATATTCTAGAAAGCATTTATTTCATGTGACATTACTGGTGAAAATGTGGTAAAATAATCTAAGATTATGCTAAAAGCAAGGAGCGGATGGTTATGAAATACATTTTTACTAATGGACATATCCTTGATGGAACTAAGGATATGAAAGTTTTGGATGGCCATTCTGTGCTTGTTGAAGATGACAAGATTACTGGTATTGTGAAGGTTAACACTGTACCAGACGGCTTTAAGGAGATTAATCTTGAGGGTAAATACCTTATGCCGGGGCTTATTAATATGCATGTTCATCTTGCAGGCAATGGAAAGCCACAGAAAAAGCAGAGAGATAATGAAAAGACTGTTAAGCTGCTTATGGGAACAGCACTTTCAAGGGCTGTGACATATAAGGTTGTAAAGGATTTTGCAAAGACAGAGCTTATGAGTGGTGTTACTACTATAAGAACTGTCGGAGGTCTGGCTGATTTTGATACAAGAGTAAGGTATGATATCAGAAATGGCAAGGCTGACGGACCAAGAATACTTGCAGCTAATGAAGGAATTTCTGTGCCGGGTGGACATATGGCTGGTTCGGTTGCGGTAGCTGCTAACAATATAGATGAAGCACTTGTTCAGGTTGATATTGCAAAAAGCCAGAATGTTGACCTTATTAAGCTTATGATTACAGGCGGCGTACTCGACGCAAAGGCTAAGGGTGTTCCTGGTGAGCTTAAGATGAACCTGAGATGGTTAAGGCTGTATGTGATAAGGCACATGCACTTGGATACAAGGTTGCTGCACATGTAGAGTCGCCAGAGGGTGTAAGGGTTGCACTTGAAAATGGTGTTGATTCAATAGAGCATGGAGCAAAGCCTGATGATGAGATAATACATTTGTTTAAGGAGAATAATGCATTTTTATGCACAACATTATCACCTGCACTGCCATATGCTCTTTTTGACAGAAGCGTATCTAATGCGTCAGAGGTTGAGCAGTACAATGGCAATATCGTGTTTGAGGGAATAAAGGAATGTGCCAAGGCAGCAATTGCCAACGACATTCCGGTCGTACTTGGTAATGATGTTGGCTGTCCATGGATTACACAGTATGATTTCTGGAGAGAGCTTTATTATTTCCACAAATATGTAGGTGTAAGCAATGCATTTGCATTATACACAGCTACGCTTAACAGTGCAGTAATGGCAGGAATTGGTGATGATACAGGTTCTGTTGAAGCCGGTAAATGTGCTGACCTGATTGTAACTAAGAATAATCCGTTAGATGATCTCAGGGCACTTCGTAACGTGGATTTAGTCATGGCACGAGGCAGATTATACAATAATCCGAAGTTCAAAACGAAAAA
The DNA here is from genome assembly GCF_003464165.1 of Eubacterium sp. AM49-13BH. GTDB lineage: Bacteria > Bacillota > Clostridia > Lachnospirales > Lachnospiraceae > Lachnospira. Next base: position 81,832 of record NZ_QSEK01000002.1, read on the forward strand.
TATTGTCACTAAAGAACTGGATAAATTTTGTGATTTGTGTTAATTTTATTAAAGAATTTTACTTAAAGGAATAAGATTATGAAGATAGGATTTGATAATGACAAATATTTAAAAATGCAGTCTGAGCATATTAAGGAGAGAATTGCCAAGTTTGACAATAAGTTATATCTTGAGTTTGGCGGAAAGCTGTTCGATGATTATCATGCTTCAAGGGTTCTTCCAGGATTTAAGCCGGACTCAAAGCTTCAGATGCTTTTGCAGTTAAAGGACCAGGCAGAGGTTGTTATTGCAATAAGTGCAGAAGATATTGCAAGCAATAAGATTCGTGGCGATTATGGAATTACTTATGATCAGGAAGTATTAAGACTTATAGATGCATTTACAGAATACGGACTTTTTGTTGGAAGCGTATGCATTACCAAGTATTTCCAGCAGCCAGAGGTTGATAATTTTATCAAGGTGTTAGATGCACATGGAATTAAGAATTTCAAGCATTATAAGATAGCAGGCTATCCTAATGATGTTGCTAAGATTGTAAGTGATGATGGTTACGGAAAGAATGAATTTATTAAGACTACCAGACCACTTGTAGTTGTTACTGCACCGGGTCCGGGAAGTGGAAAGATGGCTACATGCCTTTCTCAGCTTTACCATGAATATAAGCATGGAGTTAAGGCTGGATATGCGAAGTTTGAGACATTCCCAATCTGGAATATTCCACTTAAGCACCCTGTTAATCTTGCTTATGAGGCAGCAACAGCAGACCTTAATGATGTCAACATGATTGATCCTTTCCATCTTGAAGCATATGGAAAGACAACCGTTAATTATAACAGAGATATTGAGATATTCCCTGTGCTTAATGCTATGTTCGAGCTCATTGCCGGTGAGAGTCCATATAAGTCACCAACAGATATGGGTGTTAATATGGCTGGTAACTGTATTGTTGATGATGAAGCATGCCGTTATGCTTCTAATATGGAGATTATCAGAAGATATTACAAATATTTATGCGACCAGAAGAGAACCGGTGTAAACAGTCAGGAAATTTATAAGATTGAGCTTTTAATGAATCAGGCAGGAATCACACCATCTTCAAGACCTGTTGTTAATGCTGCACTTGAAAAGTCAGCAAAAAGCGGTGATAAACCGGCGGTTGCAATTGAGTTAGAAGACGGAACTATTATTACTGGAAAAACAGGTGATTTGTTAGGTGCTGCGTCATCAGCATTGCTTAATGCATTAAAGCAGCTTGCAGGAATAGATGATTCAGTTGACCTGTTATCACCTGAGTCAATCAGTCCAATCCAGACTTTAAAGACTAACTATCTTGGCAGCAGGAATCCAAGACTTCATACAGATGAAATTCTTATTGCACTTTCATCTTCAGTTGTAGCCAATCCGTTAGCTGACAAGGCATTAAAGCAGATGCCTAAGCTTTATGCATGTGATGTTCATTCAACAGTTATTCTTTCAGCGGTTGACAAGGATACATTTAAGAGACTGGGCATGAATCTTACATGTGAGCCTGCTTATGAGGAAGAAAAGAGATTTCATAAGAATTAGTTATTGACACACATGCACGCATTTGATATTATTTATCAAGTAATTAAATATTCCATGAGGGAGTAGTTAGCGCGAAAGTGTGATTTGTCAACATTCTGATTATAATTAAAGAGTATAATCTGGCAAATCTTAAATAATGAGACTCATGTATATCAATTAACAGTTAGTGTTGTACACGGCAGGTAGTTGATATACATGAGTCTTTTTTTATCTGCTGGATATAGTAGTAGCAGAGTTTTTAAGCTGACGACACTTATTATGGAGAGAGAAAAAGGAGGAAAACATGGAAAAATTCATTAACAATGCACCATTTGCTCTTGTACTTGTATGTCTTATAATCGGTTTTGTTCTGCTTATTAAAGGTGCGGACTTTTTTGTAGAAGGAAGTTCAAGCGTAGCAAAGAGACTGCATGTTCCGTCCATTATTATTGGACTTACAATTGTTGCAATGGGTACATCGCTACCAGAAACAGCAGTCAGTGTATCGGCATCACTCACAGGCAACAATGAGCTTGCCGTAAGTAATGTAGTAGGATCTAATATATTTAACCTGATGGTTGTTATTGGTGTGTGTGCAATGATAGCCACAGTAAATGTTGCAAAAGAAACAATAAAAAGAGATATCCCATTTTCACTTATCTGTGCAGGACTTTTATTGCTTTTAGGAATCCTTGGGTTTGGTGATAAGTCAGGTATGATGCTTGGACATTTTGATGGTGTGATATTTATCGGTGCATTTGCAGGATACATTTTTTACATGATTAAGATTGCACTAAAGGCAAGCAAAGAAGGTAAAAAAGTTGAGATTGAGGGCGGTTCTGATGAAGATATTAAGTTAATTTCAGTTCCGCTTAGTATTCTGTTCATTATTGGCGGTGCGGCTGCGATTGCAGTAGGCGGAGATATTACAGTAGACGCTGCCTCAAGAATAGCGAGTGATCTTGGAATGAGCCAGACACTTATCGGGCTTACAATAGTTTCAATAGGAACATCACTTCCAGAGCTTGTAACTTCAATAGTTGCAGCCAGAAAGAACGAAGTCGATATGGCACTTGGTAATGCGATTGGTTCAAATGTATTTAACATACTTATGGTACTTGGTATTGCATCAGCAATCAGTCCAATCAGCATAATTACAGAAAATATTATAGATTTGTGTGTGCTTATTGTATTTACAATATGTGTATGGATATTTGCTGGAACAAAGAAGAAAATCGGAAGAATCGAAGGTTTTTCAATGGTTGCACTTTATGTGATATATGCAGTTTATATCATAATAAGATAAATGAGGTAACATACAAATGCTGTTGTTTTTAAAAGTGTTTTTTACTGAATTCATAGCTGAGATGGGCGATAAAACCCAGCTCATGCTTATTGCTCTTACTTCTAAATATAAGTTAAGAGATATTATATCAGGAACTGCTGTAGCAATTCTTGTACTTAACGGACTTGCTGTTTTAGCAGGTGGGCTTGTCAGTGAATTTATTCCTGACTGGCTTATAAAGACTATTGCAGCACTTGCATTTCTTTATTTTGCTGCATCAACTATTGCAGGGGATGATGATGACGAAGAAGAAGGCAGCGGCAAATCAAAGATTAAGTTTGCACCACTTGCAGTTTTCTGTACATTTTTCATTGCAGAACTTGGTGATAAGACACAACTTACAGCCATAACATTTGGTGCTAATGAAGGTATGAGTGCAGCTCTTGTTGTATGGATAGGATGTTCACTTGGACTTTTTGCGGCTGACATTCTTGGTATGTTAGTCGGATATATGTTAAAGAGCAAGACTCCGGACGGACTGCTTAATACACTTGCATTCGCAATATTCTCGATATTCGGTGTATACACACTTTATCAGGGACTTAAGCTTATAAAGGCATCTGTCTGTCCGATTCCGGTATGGCCAATTCTTATAGCTGCAACTGTTGTTTTTGTTGTTATATGTGTCTGTCTTTTTATAAGAAGAGAGAAGAAAAAGAATAATTAGAATGAAAGGCATGCAACATTTTTAAGAGTAGTATATTGCTTGCAAGGCAGTCACTTCGTTAAACTGCAATTTAGCGAAGTGACTAAAATGTGTACTTTACTACTGTAACGAGCAATTTTTAAGTGAAAGAAGATGAACTGTAAAACGCCGATAAATCCTGATTTATCGGCGTTATTTTATCTATTATTATCTATTATCGACCTTTTCTGGATACATATCATGGTTTGCCATTCTGTTGAATGCTATCTCCTCCCATTTTGTTCCAGGTTTTCCATAATTACAGTAAGGATCTATTGATATTCCACCTCTAGGAGTAAATTTTCCCCATACCTCTATGTATTTGGGATCCATAAGTTTTATCAAATCTTTCATGATAATATTCATACAGTCTTCATGAAAATCACCATGATTTCTGAAACTGAATAAATATAATTTTAATGATTTACTTTCCACCATTTTAATGTTTGGTACATATGATATTGTAACAGTTGCAAAATCTGGCTGCCCTGTTATAGGACACAAACTTGTAAATTCTGGGCAATTAAATTTTACAAAATAATCATTACCCTGATGTTTATTCTCAAAAGTCTCTAACATCTCCGGTGCATAATCACTTGGATACTGTGTTTTCTGATTTCCCAATAATGTTATATCTGCTGTTTCTTCTTTACTTCTTCCAGTCATAATTTTCTCCTTTTTATTCCATAGCTGGATCATTAATTCCGTTTAACTCAAATGCTCTGGCTCTATCTATACATGTTCCACACTTTCCACAAGGTTTTTCGCTGCCTTCATAGCAACTCCATGTGTACTTATAAGGTACATTTAGCTCAAGCCCCTTTTTTACAACCTGATCCTTTGTTGCATTGATAAATGGTGCTACAACCTTAATCTGCTTTCCACTTCCAAGATATATAGCCTCATTTATTGCATTATTAAAATCACTGCTGCAGTCAGGATATGCACTTCCAGCCGCATCATCCGCATGTGCCCCATAATATATCTCACTGCAGCCTTTTGAAATTGCTATACTGGCAGCACTTGATAAAAATAACCCATTTCTAAATGGAACATATGTTGAAACAGGAGAACCATTTGTGCTCTTAATCTGCTCATCATATGATTCTTTAGGTATTTCCTTATCAGAATGTGATAATAATGAACAATCACTATATTGAAATATTTTTGCAAGGTCAAGATAAATATGTTCTACATTATAGTATTTTACTATTTTATCTGACGCTTCTATCTCTTTTGTATGTTTCTGCCCATATGATATTGATAACGCAATAACATTTTCTGGACCATATTTTTCTACTGCCATACCAAGGCATGTTGTACTATCTATTCCACCACTGAACAAAACCATTGCTTTCATTGTTAAATCTCCCTCTTAATGTTTGTGTATATGTTTTTGTGTTAGCTTTTTTAATTCCTCTTGCGGTCATGCAGCTATGACATCCTTCAATAAATACTGCTATATCTTTGGCACCAGTAACCATCTGCATAATATCAGCAATATCACTTCCTATTCTTTCTTGAAGCTGCAGTCTTTTAGATACCATATCTGCTATTCTAGCTATCTTACTAAGACCTATTACTCTTCCATTTGGAATATAAGCAACTGTTACCTTCATATCATACATAAGAGCAAGATGATGCTCACAATAACTGAAAATATCTATATCTTTTACCACTACCATATTGGAAGTTCCACTCTGACATTTACATTCTATTTGTTCAGACTCTTCTTCATCCATATCCAGTGCAAATGTTTTGTTAAACATATCCGCAATTTCTTCATTTGTATAATTCATTCCATCAAAAACTTCTTCATACATTTTTGCAACTCTTTTAGGTGTATCTTTTAAGCCCTCCCGTTCAGGTTATCACCCAGAGCCTTAAGAATACCAGCTATATGATATTCAATTGCCTTAGTGTCTATTTTCTTATGTTTTTCCATGTCAGACTCCTTTTTTGTCTGGTGACCATATAATTTTATGTAACTGAATCTGCATATTAACATCATTCATTACATTCTCTTTCATAAAATTAACAATTTCCTCAGGTTCTATCATTCCAAATACCGGACTTATATAAAGGTTACATTTTCCATACAGATTATATTTTTCTATAATCTGTTTTGCCTTTATAAGATCCTCTCGACAACCTGCTACAAATTTGACAGTATCATTGCTACTTAAAATATTAAAATTATCCACATTCATGGCGGCTTCCATACCACTGCATGAAAGCTTATAATCCATTGTAAAAGTTACATTCTCTTTGTGAAGCTTACGGATTTTATCAAGATAAACACTGCCGTTAGTCTCTATTTCAATGTTCAGATTGTTTTCTGCAAGAACTGTTATTACATTTTCAATACCTTCTCTTAACAGTGGTTCACCACCAGTAAGAGTGACATTTTTTACTCCTGTCGATAAAACATAATCAAGAATTTCTTTTTCTGTCATTGGTTGAGAAGGTGTCTCCTGCTCATTAGCCCATTTGGTATCGCAGTATTTACAGTTAAGATTACAGCCCTTAAAGCGTATAAAAACCGCTAGTTGCCCGGCTTTAGTTCCTTCACCATTAATACTTACAAATTTTTCAACTACTTCGTATTTACTCATATATAAATCCTTTCAGATTAAAAAATATTTAAAATCATTCCATATAAGTTGCACTATTAGCAGGAGTTTCATATACAGTTACAGCTCTCATGTTGTATCCAAGTATTTTTATTTTTTCATAAAAATATTTGGCCATATTCTCCGCTGTCGGACGGAAATCAAGTTCAATAATTTTGAAATTCTCGCTTTTTAAAGCTTCAAATGTTGTATCCTTCAATGAATTTCTTTCTATAAGTAATGCATGATCCATTGAATCTGCTATGTTTCTTAAATCTTTTTTCAGTTCTCCAAAATCAACATACATACCCTTATGCTGATCATCTTCATTTAGTTCCTCAGTTTGAACTTCAAGAACAATCTTCCATCTATGTCCATGAAGATTGCTGCATTTTCCATTGTATCCTGCAAGAAAATGTGCAGAATCAAAACTAGCCTCTGTTTTTAAAATATACATAAATCTTTTCTCCATTTGCTTATATTGCATTAAAAAAACACGGATACATCTGTACCCGTGCCTTAATAGATTATTTCCCTAAAAATTTCCAATTATGAATTATAAAAATAATAGTTCTGGTTTTATTTAGAGACAGGATGGTACAAACGAACTGTCTTATTAATTTACTGTGCAATGATATCAAATGATTCACAGCTTGTCAATTAAATACTCATGGTTAATTTCATTAAAATCGTCTGGATGGGCTGATTCAAATTTCATGTGTCTTATACCTCCGTATTTTCTCCAATTCTATATACCACCATTCTCTCCCTCCGGCTTCCCCGAAAGATATATCTCTACAGTCAATCTCATCATACAGACTCACGCCGTATTCCTGAGACAGACACATAAGGTACTCATCTGAAGGGTAATAGAAAATCATATACATCTCTCTGTGATTGTTATAAAAGCTATCCATAATATTTGCCAGTACGCCCTTAAAGATTTCGACAGAGAACGGATTAAAGAAGAAAAATCTGTCAGCTTCTTTAGGTATATTATACTTAAGTGCGTCTTCATTTATAAATGTGACTCTGCCACCGGATATACTGCTCTCTTTATTAGCTATGGCACGCTCAAATATACGGTTGTCGTATTCTATGCCAATAGAGTGACATTTGGTTTGGTAAGCCATGAAAAGACTGACTCGTCCTTTCCCACAGCCATAATCAAGCAAAGTATTGTTCTTGCCGATGATTCCGGTGTTGGCCAGCTTGTTAAGCACTTCGTAAGAAGTTGGTTCATACGGATACCTGTATGTGTCTGATCTGGAGTCATCCCTGCCGGTAGTCTTTATTCTAAGGAGCTTTTCCCAATCTTTTTCTGTCATAAAATTCCGCCATTCATCTTCCAAAATAATTTTATTATATTAACTTAATTCCTTAAGCATATTTTCAGCATCATCTGCTGCTTTGACCTTATCATTAGCCTTGATGATAATACCTTGCTCATCAATAAGTAGTCTGATGCTAAATACTCTGATTAATACCTACACTATACCACATAACCCCGATTCTATGATATAATATTCTAAGATATTTCTCCGAGGAGGATAATGTATGGAATACGATGTAATTATTATTGGAGCCGGACCGGGTGGAATCTTTTCTGCGTATGAGCTTATGAAGAAGTCACCAGAGACAAGAGTTGCTGTGTTTGAAGAAGGCAACACATTAGAAAAGAGAAAATGTCCTATAGACGGCAAGAAGGTTAAATCATGTATCAAATGTCCAACATGTGCGATTATGAACGGATTTGGTGGTGCTGGTGCATTTTCAGATGGTAAATATAATATAACTAATGATTTCGGTGGAACTCTTTATGAATATATTGGCAGGGATCAGTCAATTGACTGATGAAGTATGTTGATACAATTAATACATCACATGGTGGTGAAGAGACTCACATGTATTCGACAGCAGGCACTAAGTTCAAGACTTTATGCATGCAGAACAAGTTAAAGCTTCTTGATGCGTCAGTAAGACATCTTGGAACAGATATTAACTATGTTGTTCTTGAGAATATGTACAATGAGATGAAGGACCATATAGACTTCTACTTTAATACTCCTGTAAGCAACATTGAGGTGATAGATGGCGGTTACAGAGTATTCTATAAGGACGAGTACATGGATTGTGACAAATGTATTGTTTCTGTTGGCCGAAGCGGAAGCAAATGGATTGAAAATGTCTGTCAGAAGCTTGAGATTCCAACTAAGTCAAATCGAGTTGATATTGGTGTGCGAGTTGAGCTTCCGGCCGTTATATTTGCACATCTTACAGATGAACTGTACGAAAGCAAAATTGTATATAGAACAGAGAAATTCGAGGACCTTGTTAGAACCTTCTGTATGAATCCTAATGGAATCGTAGTTAATGAGAACACTAATGGAATTGTAACAGTTAACGGACACAGCTATGAAGGTGCTGAGAAGCAGACAGAGAACACCAACTTTGCGCTTCTTGTTGCAAAGCATTTTTCAGAGCCATTCAAGGATAGTAACGGATACGGTGAAAGTATTGCGAGACTTTCCAATATGCTTGGTGGTGGCGTTATTGTTCAGAGATTCGGTGACCTTATGAGAGGAAGAAGAAGTACAGAAAAGCGAATTGAGGAGGGACTCGTAAAGCCTACTCTTGCTGCTACTCCGGGGGATTTAAGTCTTGTACTTCCTAAGAGAATTCTTGATGGAATTATTGAGATGATTTACGCACTTGATAAGATTGCACCGGGAACTGCCAATGATGATACACTTCTGTATGGTGTTGAGGTTAAGTTCTATAACATGGAAGTGGAGATTGACAACAATCTTGAGACAAGATATAAGGGCTTATACATAATTGGCGACGGAAGCGGCGTTACACATTCATTATCACACGCTTCTGCCAGTGGTGTATATGTTGCAAGAAAGATTATCGAAGAAATGTAGTCACATAATATTAATAAGGGAGATTGTCATAAGACAGTCTCCCTTTAATTAATGGTCTAATTAATATTTTTATCAAGCTTTATTATTTCAGCCCCTAACAGATTGGCATCATCAGTTCCATGAGTTGCAATAAGCAAAGTACGGTTATTACGCATTTTTAATATATAGTCTATTACATTTAACTTAGTATTCTTATCTAAACCTGTGAATGGTTCATCAAGTATTATTAATTTGCCCGGATATGATAATGCTCTTGCAAGTGCAACTCTTCTTTTCATTCCACCGGATAATGAATTTACAGGCATATCAAGACTATCATCTGGAAGAATTGATAACAGATTATTACGGATTTCTTGTCTATTTGGTTTACCACGAAGTACTATTCTGACATTATCTATTGCTGAAAGGTCAGGAATAAGCCTGTTCTCCTGAAACATACAAGATACGCTTTTTATATCTATACCGGATATACTGCCGGAATCAGCATGTTCGAGTCCCATTAGAATTCTTAAAAGCGTTGTTTTTCCAATGCCGGAAGTTCCCATAAGACAGTATATAGAATTATCTTTAAGTGTTATATTAACATTTTTAAGAACTTCATTGTCATCAAAGGTTTTGCATAAATCAGTGATTATAATACTCACAATAATTCTCCTGATATTTTAAATTTATTGGATAGAAAGCAGGCTTGTAACACAGTAAAGTGTCTGACCGTTATATATAACCCTTGACCAGCCAACCTCTGTATTATAGCCGGTTCTGGTGAAAAGCTCGCCTTTTTTAGCAGTTGCAACAACAACAGAATCTGCATCTGTCACACTAGGTTTATTTCTCAGATTAACTTCGTCTTTAGGTGTTACTGTGTCGTTACAGTCCGTGAATTTCGTGTTAAATCCGGTTGTAGGACTTTCAGTTGTCTTAGGTGTAAGGTCTGTTGTTAAATAACTTGTAACAGCGTATACAGTCTGTCCGTTGTAGACAAGTCTTGACCAGCCGCTGCTGCTTGTACCTGTCCGGGTGACTGTTTCACCATTAACAAGTGTTGTAATTACTGTTGCGTCGGTATCCTGACTAGGCTTGTCACGAAGCCTTACTTCATCTTTGGCAGTAACAGTATCATTAACAGATGTGAATACCATGCCTGCTTCTACATCAGGTGATGCGGCAGCTGCAGTTTCACCGCTTAGAGAACCGTTACTTTCAGAATAACCAAAATATGCAACGTTAATATCAACATTTGTACCAATTCCTGCTACCCTGCCCTGATTAGTATACTGCCACATGCTGCATGTTCCTGTATATGATGTGGATGGAGTCTCTGGATAAGGCGTTGACGGATATTGTGCAACCCATATCTTATATGAATTTTCTAAGCTTGCAGTGTTCCACTGGTTGTTGTTGGAAAGCTCAGATGAAGCTGCATAGAACATGGGTGTATAGCCTTTATCATATATTTCTTGTAAAAATGAAGTGGCAGCGGCAGTTCTTTCGGCCTTAGTCATGCTCTTCTGTCTGCTTTCAGATGTATTGAAGCCCTCACAGTCAAATGCAACAGGGTAAGTTATGCTGTAATCTGAGATGAAATCTGCAACCCAGTCTGCTTCTTCAATTGCTTCAGCCTCATTAACTGCTGATGAGAAGAAGTATGCTCCGACTTTGATTCCGTTAGCGGCAGCCTGCTGCATGTTATACTTTGCATTGGTGTCAGCATAGATAACGCCTGTTTTCTGCGCTCTGTAGCCAACTCTTATCATTGCAAAATCAACACCTGATGAAGCAACCTGTGCCCAGTCTATAGTTCCCTGAAATTTTGACACATCTATACCGATTGTGATATCTGATGTCTCGTTAGTGCTGTTGGAAAGGATTACAGAAGCACCATTACCGGCTGACTGATTCATGGCACCGTCAGAATCAGAGTACTGTGGATCCTGCTCTTTCTCGTCTTTATCGCTTAAAGTATAATTGCCGTCGGCATCTGTTCCATTGACAGATGAAGTCTCTTCGGTTGAAGATACATTTGAAGGAGTTTTTCTGCCTTTATGACCGAAAGAAACAATAAGTACAATTATTAATGCAATTATTGCTACTGCAGCAATTATGATTGCCGGCATAAATCTTTTCCAGTTAATATGCACAGTATCATCAAGATACCCAAGATCATCGTCATTAGAATTAAACAGCTTAGACATGTACATCGCCTCCTAATTGAAGTAATCGCTGCACAGATAGTTAAGTAGCATGGCTGCACCATTACTATCCATTGCAGTGCCGTTAAGGGCCATATAGCTTAGAGCCCAGTAATCATCAGAATCATTATATACGAATTGAATCTTCAAAGAAGAATTCATATTATTATATACTACATTACCATTGAATTCTACAACTTTCTTTTTATCGCTAGAACTGAATATAGTCCATTCTGGGTCAGTACATTTGTTATCAAGGCATTCCCCATATGTTACGGTATAATCCTTGAATATCTGCTGTGACTTTACAACATCAATACGCGAATCCTGCATAGGATTAGCTTTAGTTCCTATACCTGCACTGCTTACACCAACAAAGCTTATGATTACCGTAAGCATAATTGCGATTATCGTTGATACAGTGCTTTCAAATGTATCATTAAGATAGTCATGATACAGAATGAATATAAGAATTCCACCTGCAATACCGCCGCCTAAGTGACCGAGAATATCAACATTAGCACCATTGGATATAAGTGCATATACAACAATTAACGCGATAGATACGATAACGGTTGTTTTGTTAGAATCGGTTTTGGAACTGAAGTTGGTAAACAGTGTTGCACACATTACACCGAATATTGCACCTGATGCTCCGGCTGCGAAACGGATAACATCTGGATTGATAAGATGTGATACATATACGGATACGAGGCCTGATGCAAGTCCTGAACCGAAATATATAATTGCAGTACGAAGTGAACCTATACGCGGTTCGAGCCTCGAACCGAACAGATACAGTGCAACCATATTATTAATAAAATGTGGTAAATTGGCATGCAGGAACATATAAGTAAGAAGTCTTATATACTCTTTGTTGTTGTGGATGTACTGGTAATTAAGGCCACCTGTTTCAAAATGGTCATTGCCTGCTATTATGCACATAATGCCTGCAAGCAGATTAGCAAGGATTATAATAAGCACAACAGGCATGTTCCTAAGACTGACTTCTGAATATCTTTTCTTTCGACCGTGTTGATAAAAATCCTCAGGATTAATTCTGTCAGACTTAATCTCGTATATTTCATCATCAAGATGAAGGTCATCAAATTCATTGGGCTTAAAACCGCTTTGAAAGCTGTTCTGATAGTTGTTATTGTAATCTGGTTCCATATAATATTTCTCCCCTCATGTTAATTTTCCACTCTACAAAAAAAGAATTCAGCATTACACTAAATTCTTTTTCATTATAACATATTGGGTCAATATGTGTTATTTAATATGAAGCTGTGCTTTAATAATAATTCTGTGAGAACCATCCATTTTAGCTTTAATACTTCCATTATGTTCGGAAACAATAGCCTTTGCAATCGAAAGACCAAGACCATAGCCGGTTATCTTAGCGGATGTTGAATCAGCCCTGTAGAATCTGTCAAACATTCTGTCAGTCAGGTTTTTATCAATATTATCAACATCATTGCTTACGATTAAAACAATATAGTTTCCTGAGGAAGATAATTTAAAGTCTATGTTACCTTTAACTGATGAATATTTAAATGCGTTATCAAGAAGAATTGTAAATAACTGCCATACTGATGATGCGTCACCACAGCATGTAAGATCAGGTGTAATATCATAGGTAAAATGTTTACCTGAATCAAGTGCAAGTGCATTATAAGAGTGAACAGCTTCTTCTGCTAGGTCAGAAACAGGAAAAGAAATACGTTTTATATGACCGTTGCGCTCATCCATTCTTGCAAGTGATACAAGACTGTTAGTCATAGCCGTAAGATTTTCTGCCTGTTTCTTTATATCTTCAATCCATTCGTTATCAGGATTATCCATCAGTAATATATCGGCATCTGCTCTTATTACAGTTATGGGAGTCTTAAGCTCATGGCTCGCAGATGTTATGAATTCTTTCTGTTTGCGATGTGCTTTAGCAATAGGCATTACGATAAGCTTTGAAGCAAATATAAGAACAAGAAGCATAATACCTATACCTACGCATGAACCTCGATAAGTGAAAGTGCAGTTTTCTTAACATCATCTATCATATTACTTCGAAGTACGAATACAGCAATTGTACGTTTCTCTTTTTCATATATGCAATATCTGTAACCATTGTAAAATCCATCAAGTACTCCGGTTTCATAAGCTTCATTATATATTGTCAAAGCCTTATATTTAGAAATATCAGATATGTTATCGACATTAATGGTTCTGGGGCGGTTATTTTTATCAAATGTAATATAGAAAAACCTGGCATCTGCTTTAATCGGTTTTTTGTCTAGAATATTAATGTATATAGATGAAACGAGATGGTCGGATTTAGCGACCATTTTATTGTATGTGTTTCTGACACTTGTATACACAATAAATCCTTGCATAATTATTACAACTGCCATTGAAAGAACTATAAATTGTATTCTTAAGCGGGTAAGCATTTTCTCATTATAATTAGATGCTTTATTGTTTTTTGACATTATATACCTTCTTTATATTAGTTGTTATTTTTTAAATAATATCCCATATTTCTTCTTGTAGCAATAGAATAATCAGACTTTAAAGCTTCAAGTTTTCTCCTGAGATAAGATATATAAGTCCATACGGTGCTGATATCTGAATCAGATTCACTGCCCCAGATTTTCTCCATAAAATGTTCTGCCGAAATAACCTGGGTTTTATTATTCATGAACATTAGCATCATCTGATATTCCTTATTAGTAAGAAGAAATGAACCTGAAGGAGAAGATAATTCACATGTAGTTGTGTTCAGCGAAATATTTCCAAGTGTAATAACATTATCCTGTTGTTTTTCAGAGCGTGTAAGTACACGGATTCTTGCAAGCAGTTCTCTTGTGTCAAATGGTTTGGTAAGATAATCGTTAGCACCATTATCAAGCCCTTCTACTTTATCATCAATCTCTGTCTTGGCTGTGAGCATAAGAACAGGAATGTTGCTGCCACGTTTTCTTAGATTCTTTAAAGCTGTAATTCCATCCATTACCGGCATCATGATATCCATTATTACCATGTCATATATATCCTGGTCAAGATAGTCAAGTGCAAGCTGCCCATTGTCAACGCAGTCAACAGTGTAATTATTCTTCTGTAATATAGTTGATACAGCCCTTGATAATGATCGGTCATCTTCAACTAATAATATTCTCATATATAATCCTCCAGTCGAATAATATTAATTCCAGTAGCCAAGTTCTATACCTTTTAAGTATATAGCTTTGGCTTTGGAATAATATCCATAAGAGTTAAAATGTGTGAAATCAGCACGAATCTGTTCAGGAAGATTGCCTGTCTGTATATCAATTATATCATTCTCGGTTGGTGTAAGTCCACAGTCAGATAGTGCATTTTCCATAAGATAAAGTCTGGTGTTAAGGAAATGTTCTCCAAATGCATAATACAGAGCTTGTTCCCATAATGTTGCATGAAGTCCTGCATAATTACCATTACTATCGTATACATCCTGATATATGTCAGCTGATTCTCCCGGATTATCAGTATCGCCAACAATTATATAATCAGCATAATAGCTGTTATCAATTATATTCTGATATTGTCTTATAAGTTCATCATAATCATTCTCCCAGCCACCATTACTTCCCATCTCAAGAATAAGAATATCATTGCGGTGATCATAAGCTGCCTTAGGAATAACCCTTGTCCATGCGTTAATATACATTTCAGTTACAGAATCGTAGTCTGCATCAGAACATATAGAGATATATAAGCCGTCATCGGCTCTTTCGACATAACATAAAACATCATTAATATATACAGTGTCCGGATATGCGTTATCTTCATATCCATATCCACTGTAATCATCCATTTCGATTGTTTCTTCATTTTCATCAACGAATTTTGTATAAGCTGATGAGTGGTCGGTTATATAGATATCACGGTCAGTGTATATAGGAATTCCGCCAGCACGTAAAGCAATCTGATATGAATCTTCACCGCCTACACCAAAGTTGTAGGTATTGATTGAAGTAAAATATTGCAGAGCAGATGGAGTTGTGTAGTACGAAATATCAAGAATTTCATCATCTGAATATATATATGCTTCATTACTTCCCGCTCCCTGCATCATGCTATCACCCCAGCATGCTATGCTGCGTTCTGGGATTTCATCATAGAAGACTTTTTCATTAGTATTATATTCAAGAATAAAATTATCATTATTAGATACTATGTATGTGGACTGAGTGTTGTTTAATGTTAGCTTAGAATTTTTTCCGGAACATCCTGTTAAGAATAGGCTTAACAATATAGTACTTATATTTAATAAAGCAAAAAGTTTCTTTTTCATACGAACTCCTCCAATCTTATGACTTTATTCTGGCATTACTATAAAATGTCAACCTAAAATTAAATTAAAAAATATTCACTATTTATCAATTAAATGGTAAAATATCAAAGTATGTTTAGATAATGGAGGCAGATTATTATGGATTCAACATTAAGAAGAACATGGGCTGAAATAGATATGGATGCACTTGCACACAATTATGAAACATTAAGAAAGAGAATTGGAGAAAATGTTAAGTTCTTAGGTGTTGTGAAAGCAGACGCTTATGGTCATGGTTCTGTTCAGGTGAGCAGACTTTTACAGGAATTAGGAGCAGATTATCTTGCTGTCAGCAGTATAGATGAGGCAATAGAATTAAGACATAATTCAATTACAATGCCAATTCTTATACTAGGTCATACACCTAAGGAAGAGGTTGGGCAGCTTATTAAGAACAATATAACACAGGCTGTCACATGTAAGGCCAAGGCACTTGAATACAGTGAAGAAGCTGTCAGATGTGGTGGTACATTAAAGATTCACATCAAGGTTGATACAGGTATGTCACGACTTGGTTACCTTTGTGATGGTGATTATTTTGACAGTGGTGTTGAAGGAATATGTGAAGGCTGTTCACTTCCCGGTCTTGACGCAGAGGGAATATTTACACATTTTGCTGTATCTGATGAATTCGGGGAAGAATGTGAGGCATATACTAAGCATCAGTTTGAATTGTTTACAAGCGTAATTGATGCAGTAGAAAAAAAACTAGGGAAAAAATTTAAAATAAGACATTGTGCCAATACTGGTGCTGTTGCCAGATATCCAGAGACCTGGCTTGATATGGTAAGACCAGGACTTCTGCTTTATGGTTATGGCGATTTTGCACAGGAACTTGGACTTAAGCCAGTTATGTCTCTTAAGACAACAGTAAGTACTATTAAGACTTACCCTGCTGGAACAGCTATAAGCTATGGTGGAATATATAAGACTGACAGGAAAACAAGAATGGGAGTCGTTCCTTATGGATATGCAGATGGATATTTCAGATGCCTTTCTAACAGATATGAGCTTATGACTGAGGAAGGTCCTGTTCCACAGAGAGGCAAGATATGTATGGATATGTGCATGATTGATCTTACTGATAAGATGAACGTCGATGTTGGAAGCGAAGTTGAAATATTTGGTAAGGCTAATCCTATTGAGCATATGGCACAGCTGGCAGGAACTATTCCGTATGAACTTACTTGTGCAGTAAGTAAGCGAGTTCCAAGATTGTACATAAAGAATGGTAAGGTTTACGAGAAAGAATTATTATTACGAGGATAAATACAAATATTAATACGAGGACGAATGAATGAAGAAAATATTATGTGTATTAATGTCATGTATGCTGCTTGTGATTACAGGCTGCAGCGGGCATAGCAAGAACCTGAAATTTGGTGCAGCTGATATTGGTGGTATGTATTATTCATTTGCAAGCACATTTACACAGCTTGCTGATAAAGAAATAGATGGATATGCATTTGAAACAAGGACTACTGCTGGTTCGGTTGCTAATTTAAGACTTATATCTGATGGGTATATCGACCTTGCTATTGTTCAGGCAGATTTGTTAAGTGATGCTTATAATGCAACAGGAGCCTTCACTGATAAGAAGTATCAGAAAGGTTATAAGGCAGTTGCGTCTCTTTATACAGAAGCCTGTCAGATTGTTGTAAGAAATGATTCAGGAATCACAAGTGTTGATGATCTGATTAACAAGACTGTAAGTGTTGGTGCTTCTGAGTCAGGAACCGAAAAGAATGCAGAGCAGATATTAAAGATGAGCGGTATTGCAGATGAACTTATTAATAAGGTTAATATGGATTATACTGAAGCCGCTGCAAAGCTTAAAAATGGCGACATTGATGCATTTTTCTGTACTGCAGGAACAAGAACCGGAGTTATAGAGCAGTTGTCAAAGGAATGTGATATCAGTCTTATAAGTCTTGATGACAAATGTATTGATAAGATGTTATCAGCATATTCCCTCTGCGAAAAGTACACTATTCCGGCGGGAACTTATCAGGGCCAGGATGCAGCTGTTACTACTATTGGTATTAAGGCAGTTCTGATTGCAAGACAGTCGCTGTCAGATGATGTTATTAAGAATGTGACTAAGACTTTATATGAGCATGCAGATGACTTCAAGTATGCTACTTCTCTTGACATTACATTCAACGTTAAAGAAGCTGCTAACGGAGTGGATATTCCATTCCATTCAGGTGCGGCAGATTATTATACAGAGAAAGGCATCAAAGTTTTGACAGAATAATTAAATCTGTATATCAGGTTAATGTAATAAAGAATGGAGAAATTTAATGAAAGTTCAGTTAGATATGTATCAGACGCTTGCTATTGCGGTACTTGTACTGCTTCTGGGAAGTTTTTTACGAAAGAAAATAAGATTTCTTGAAAGATTCTGTATACCGGCTCCAGTTGTTGGAGGTCTGTTATTTGCTATATTTACATGTGTGTGTTATGTAACACATATATTAGAGTTCTCATTTGATGATACACTTAAAGAAGTATGCATGGTATTTTTCTTTACATCTGTTGGATTTCAGGCAAATCTTAAGGTACTTAAGAAGGGTGGAAAATCAATGGTCATATTTTTAGGATTAGTCATTGTTCTTATATTCATACAGAACTGTGTTGCAGTTGGTTTATCAAAGCTGCTTGGACTTGATTCACTTATTGGCATGTGTACAGGTTCTATTCCTATGGTTGGTGGACATGGTACAGCAGGTGCATTTGGACCGGTCCTTGAAGATTTCAATGTTCAGGGTGCAACAACAATATGTACTGCTGCTGCTACATTTGGACTTATATTCGGAAGTCTGGTCGGTGGTCCGTTAGGCAAGAGACTGATTGAGAAGAAAGATCTCTTATCTACAGCTATTCCTGAGGATGACAGCCTTCTTGTTGAAGATGAGAAGAAGCATGAGAGACATTCAAGAATGTATGCCTCAGCGGTATTCCAGCTTATTCTTGCTATTGGTTTAGGAACAATCTTTTCATGGGCACTTACCAAGACGGGTCTTACTTTCCCTATATATATAGGTGCTATGATTGCAGCTGCTCTTATGCGTAATATTGCAGAATATGCAGGACATGGGAAGCTTATTATTCATATGGGTGAAATCAATGACCTTGGTGGTATCTGCTTATCGTTGTTCCTGGGTATGGCGATGATTACACTTAAGTTGTGGCAGCTTGCTTCACTTGCTCTTCCACTTGTTATTCTTCTTGGAGCACAGGTCATTGTTATTGTTTTATTTACTTATTTTGTTGTATTCAATGTTATGGGAAGAGATTACGATTCAGCAGTACTTGTTGCAGGAACATGTGGATTCGGTATGGGAGCTACTCCTAACGCTATGGCTAACATGCAGGCTGTATGTGACAAATACGTTCCATCGGTTAAGGCTTATCTTCTTATACCACTTATAGGAAGTCTTTTTGCTGATTTTCTTAACAGTCTTGTTATTACATTCTTTATTAATATATTATAAATATCGGGGGAGGAAAAGTTATGTTTAATATATTTAAAAAAGTTAAGAATGAAGGTAACATCCGAAGCAAGATTATAATCTGTCATATGATAATCTTGCTATTCCAGAGATACATAAGGGGGGATTCCGATGATGAAGATGTTGATATATCTTCTGATATGATTACAGATGATAACAGTAATAAGACACATGTGACATATGATAGTGTTGCTGTTCCAGAAGTACATTTTAAGAAAAAGAAATAACTTAACTAATTGAAAATCTGATTAATATAATTCAAAAGGGGACTGATGATTGATATCAGCCCCCTTTTGTGATGTAAATATATTATACTGGAAAGGATATATATGGCAAATTACTGTAAAGTCTTAAATGCTTCATCAAGATCTTCAATGATATCATCAATATTCTCTGTACCAATTGAAAGTCTGATTGTGTTAGGCTTGATTCCCTGATCAAGAAGCTCAGCCTCGTTGCACTCTGAATGAGTTGTGCTTGCCGGGTGGATTGCCAATGATTTAACATCGGCAACATTAGCAAGAAGTGAGAATAACTCAAGGTTATCAATAAACTTCTGTGCTTGGGCAGCGCCGCCCTTGATTTCAAATGTAAAGATTGAACCACCACCGTTAGGGAAGTACTTCTTATAAAGAGCCTGTTGTTCTTCGTTAGTAGAGATTGAAGGATGGTTTACCTTCTCAACTAATGGCTGATTCTTTAAATACTGAACGACCTTTAATGCGTTCTCTACATGTCTCTCAACTCTGAGTGATAATGTTTCAAGTCCCTGAAGGAAGATGAATGAATGAACTGGTGAAATTGTAGCTCCTGTATCACGAAGAAGGATAGCTCTGATATATGTAACGAATGCAGCAGGTGCTGTATCCTTTGCAAAGCTAACACCGTGGTATGATACATTTGGCTCAACAAGCCATGGGAACTTATCAGCAGCCCCTTCCCAGTCAAATTTACCACTATCAACGATTACACCGCCAAGTGTTGTACCATGTCCACCGATGAATTTAGTAGCTGAATGGATAACGATATCTGCACCGTATTCAATAGGTCTTACAAGGTAAGGCGTTGCAAATGTGTTATCAACAACAAGTGGAATGTTGTGTGAATGTGCAATCTTAGCAATTCTTTCAATATCAACAACTTCTGAATTAGGATTTCCAAGTGTTTCAATCTGAACAGCCTTAGTATTAGGCTTAATAGCTGCTTCAATAGCGTCATAATCAAAAGGATCTACGAATGTAGCTTCAATTCCGTAATCTGGAAGTGTATGTGCAAGAAGATTATATGTTCCACCGTAGATATTCTTAGCTGCTACGATGTGGTCTCCTGCATGAGCAAGTGCCTGAAAAGCATAAGCTAAAGCTGCTGCACCAGAACCAACAGCAAGTGCTGCTACACCACCTTCAAGTGCTGCGATTCTTTTTTCAAATACATCCTCTGTTGGATTAGTAAGACGTCCGTAGATGTTACCTGCATCCTTAAGACCAAATCTGTCAGCAGCATGCTGGCTGTTATGGAATACATATGATGAAGTAAGGTAAATAGGTACTGCTCTAGCATCTGTTACCGGATCAGGCTGTTCCTGTCCTACATGAAGCTGTAATGTTTCAAACTTTAAATTTCTTTCTGAGTAAGATTTCTTTGCCATAATTAATTACCATCCTTTTTAATTTATTTCAAAAATGTATTGCTTTCTTGATGTTGATGATAATATAAACCCTTATCCCTACTATGTCAATAGGTATATATGATTTTTTTGAAATTATTTTTTAATGCGTGTCGGTTGTGCTTTGGGATGTGTATTGGAATTGATTGTTAATACTTATTGGGGAGGTGTATTGTATGAATCTTGCCAGAAACCTACTAAAGTCTGATTAGACAATAAAATAGTGGGTTTTTATTGCATGAATTAATCTTTGATTATTGGCAGAAACCTACTAGAATGGATGTTAATACATATTTCGTAGGTTATTTTGATGAAAAAGTGTTGCAAATGTGTTGATAAAACAGCTTGGATAGCGAAAAAGACCTACTAAGATATATAAATAAATTGTATGAGTAGGTCTTTATGCTACCCGACAGGAACAACAGCTGTAATAAAGACCTACCAAATTAAGAATTTATAGTTGGTTAGTAGGTATTCCAAATTATTAATGCTAACTAAGTTGTTATCCATTATCCTTGAAGTTTACCTAGGCAGTTTATCTGCGTAGTTTATCCACGCAGCCTCGCAACAGCAGCTTTCAATGCATCTATTGCATAGTCAGCATCTTCCCTGGTTAAATCCTTATCTATGCTTAATCTTAAAGCTCCTTTAGCTTCATCGCTGTTTCGTCCGATAGCAAGAAGTACATGTGAAGGGTCTATTGAGCCTGCAGCACATGCTGAACCACTGGATGCACATATGCCGTTCATGTCAAGCATAATAAGTAAAGAATCACCCGAAACATCTTTAAAGCAGAAATGCATATTAGACGGAAGACGTTTAAGGCTGCCCGCGGGCGAACAACAACATGCCGAAACAGCATTAGCATCAATACAAGGTCCATCAAAAGTAACGTCAGGAATCTCACCAAGAATTCTGTCAACAATATAATTACGCATATTAATAATTGTATGTGTATCTTTATCAAGTGTACCTAAGGCAAGCTTTACAGCCTGACCCATGCCGACAATGCCTGGAACATTGCTTGTTCCAGCGCGTCTTGCACGCTCTTGTGCCCCGCCATGGATGAAAGGCTCTAACTTAGCGGTATTCTTCATGTACATGAAACCGACGCCTTTAGGACCATGGAACTTGTGTCCGCTTGCACTTAACAGGTCAATATTCATCTCTGTGACATTAATTGGGACATGACACATAGCCTGAACTGCATCAGTGTGAAAAAGAATGCCATGCTTATGTGCAATCTCACCTATTTCACAGACAGGTTCAATTGTTCCGATTTCATTGTTGGCAAACATAACACTTATAAGAATTGTTTTGTCAGTGATTGCATTCTCGACATCTTCTAATGAAACAAATCCCTCACTGTCAACATCAAGGTAAGTTACCTCGAATCCATTCTTTTCAAGATATGCACATGTATTAAGAATTGCATGATGCTCTATCTTAGTTGTTATTATGTGGTTTCCTTTATCTCTAAGGCCGAATGCAGCAGACTTTAAAGCCCAGTTATCAGACTCGCTTCCACCGCCTGTAAAATATATTTCATTGCTTTTTGCAGCTCCAATACTGTCAGCTATAATTTCCCTTGCATCTTCAATAGCCATCTTGCTTTTCTGGGCAAAATTATATACAGAAGAAGGATTGCCGTAATATTCAGTAAAGAATGGAAGCATTGCAGACACAACCTCTGGTGCGGTTGATGTAGTTGCTGCGTTATCCATATATATAAGTTTTTCCATAATATTGTCCTTATTAATTAAATAATAGTTCCGCCGCCAAGTACATTGTCCCCATCATATAATACAAGCGCCTGACCTGGTGTTACGGCACGAACAGGCTCGTCAAATGTACACTCAAGAGTATTTTCATCAAACATTCTTATAGTACACATAGCACCCTCATGGCTGTAACGGATTTTACCTTTGGCACGCATTTCACCTTCAAGTGAAGGTATCGACATGAAATTAAGGTTGTTAGCGTAAAGCTTAGGTGAGAACACATCTGAATTATCACCGATTACAACCTCGTTGGTTTCAGGGCGTATAGCAACAACAAATGCCGGCTTTCCAAGAGCAAGTCCAAGACCTTTTCTCTGACCAACTGTGTAGTGTATGATACCCTGATGTCTTCCAATTACATTGCCATTGACGTCAATGAAATTACCGGGAACAGAAGTATAGCCTGTTTCACGTGTTATAAAGCTTGCATAGTCATTATCAGGAATAAAGCATATTTCCATACTGTCAGGCTTCTTGGCAACAGTGATACCAATCTTAGATGCAATTTCACGGACCTGATCCTTAGTATAATCACCAATAGGAAGAAGTGTGTGTGATAACTGTTCTTGTGTAAGATTATAAAGGGCGTAGGTCTGGTCTTTCCTGGCAGTTACTGAATTGCATATAGTGTATCTGCCATTAGGAAGCTGGTGGATTCTTGCATAGTGTCCTGTTGCAATGTAATCTGCTCCTATTTCAAGACTTCTCTTAAGAAGAGATTCCCACTTTACATAACGGTTGCAGGCGATACATGGATTAGGTGTACGGCCTTTTTTATATTCGTCAACAAAATAGTCGATTACATTACATTTGAACTCATTCTTAAAATTCATTACATAATATGGGATGTCAAGCTGACCTGCAACACGCCTTGCATCATCAACAGCACTGATACCGCAACAGCCGTTCTCAGCGGCTTCTATTGCATCGTCCTGCCATATCTGCATAGTCACACCTATTACATCATAGCCCTGTTCCTTTAATAGATAAGCGGCAACAGAGGAATCAACGCCCCCTGACATGCCGACAACAACTTTTTTCTTCATTACTAATCCTCAATCATTTCTTATATCTCTTATTTCGTCTGCAAGTGCGCAGATTTCGTTCCAATGCTTCTTAGAATCCTCATCATATACAGCACATATCTTAAATCCACCCTGCCTTGCAGATTCAATGCCGTGAAGAACATCTTCATATACCCATGTATCTTCCGGTTTAAAATGCATTTTTTCAGCGATAAGCTTGTAGCTTTCTGGATTCTTTTTATTATACGGAATGTCATATACTGTAAAAATGTTGTTAAAACAGTCAGCTATTCCAAGACGGTTAAGTGCAGCGTCAACGCAGCCTCTGTCAGAGCTTGTAAATATGCACATGCAAGAACCGGCTTCATGCTCACGTCTGATTAATTCAAGCATTCCGTCTTTAGCCGGAATATCTGTGCTGTAGTGTCTTGTCATAATATCCACAGCAGTCTGTCGCATAGTTGCTGCATCAGTGTTTATGCCTAATTCATCACGGAAATAAGCAGAACATTCATCAAGGTCCATTACATAAGTACGCTCGTCAAAGTCATCAGGTAACTTATCAACATACTGCATGGCGTATTCCTTGGAAACATTTCTCCAGTAAGGCATAGAATCAAGAATAGTTCCGTCCATGTCAAATATGAAATCCCTGTGATAATTAAATACACGGCCAGTCTTTAAGTAAAGCTCTTTCGTAGCAAGTCCAGGATCATCAGCGGCAAATATAGCTGAAACAACAGCAATCCCGTCAACACCAGTGCCTGCAAGCTCACCGCAGTTGTCGTAATCAATACCGCCGATTGCAACGACAGGGATATTAACTGAACCTGCAACCTCAATCAGTCGCTCACGAGGCATGTATACAGCATCCTTTTTGGTACTTGAGCCAAATACAGCACCGGTTCCGATATAATCTGCACCAAGACTTTCAGCTTCTTTCGCTTGTTCTACTGTCTTGGCGGTCATGCCGATAATCTTATTATCTCCAAGAATACTTCTTGCAGTCATATAGTCAGTGTCACTCTGTCCGATATGTACTCCGTCAGCGTCAGCTTCAAGTGCCGCCTGCACATCATCATCAATAACGAATGGAATACCATATTTTCGTGTAATTGGCTTAATTGCTTTTGCTTTTGCAACAATTTCATCATGTGATGCATTTTTTTCTCTTAATTGTAAAAATGTAGCTCCATTTTTTAATACATTTTCAACAACATTAATGAGACTGGCTCCGTTAAGCCAGCTTGTATCTGTGATTGCGTATAGACGCAGCTGTTCTTTCCTAATCATAATTAATTCTCCTGAATCAGATTCAATATGTATAATAACACATCTGCCTGTACCTTTGGCATACATTTTTTGACACATTTTAAAAAATTCTATAAAATATTCTGAAAATGTTGTAACGAAAATCCATTTCGTGCGTCTAACCTATGTAAGACGGAAGGAGGTGACCAGTTCTGAATTACGAGAAATTGTACAATTCCTATTATATGCAGGTGTATTCTTATGTGTTTACTATAGTAAAGAATCAAGCTCTTGCTGAAGAAATCACACAAAATACTTTTTACAAAGCTATGACTGCCAAACGCCCGTATGAGGGCAAGGCGGGTGAGCTCACATGGCTTTGCAGTATTGCTAAGAATCTCGCAATTGATGAATGCAGGAAAAATAAGAAGTTTTCTGAGCTTGATGATACTTTACCGCAGCAGACGGCTGATCTGGCGGATAAAGTTTCGGATACAGATTCTGCTTTGCAGATTCATATGGTTCTTCATGAACTACCGGAGCCGTATAAAGAAGTATTTCAGTTGAGAGTTTTCGGAGAACTCACATTTGCACAGATTGGAATGGTATTTGGAAAAACTGAGAACTGGGCCAGAGTAACTTATCATAGGGCCAGACTGAAAATAAAAGAAAGGATTGATTAGATATGAGTAATAAAGAATGTGATATCGTGCAGGATTTACTGCCACTTTATTATGACAATGCATGCAGCGAAGAGAGTCGCAGATTTGTTGAAAAGCATCTGCCAGGATGTAATGACTGCCAGAAAATGTATAATGAATTAAAAGAAAATAACGTTGATGAAGTACTTGCAAAGGAATCGAAGGGAATACTCGAAAGACATGCAAAAATAGAGCGTAATGCAGCATACAAGGCAGGAGTTGTGATTGCCGCAATACTTCTACTGCCAATTGTCATTACATTTATAGTGCAGCTTGGTACCGGCATGGGATTAAGCGTATTCTCGGTTGTTACTGCTTCTATGCTGCTTGTCGCAGCACTTACGGTAGTTCCGCTTATGTCCACTAATAATCGTCTGTTAAAATGTATTCTTGCAGGAGTTACTTCGCTGATGCTTATACTGTTCTTCGTTGACCGTATGAATGGTGGAGGAAACTTCCTGTTATGGGCTATACCTACAGTATTTGGTATATCAATAGTATTGTTCCCGATAGTGATATGTCTGATTAAACTTCCACCGGTACTTAGTGATAAGAAGGCACTTATAACAATGACATGGGATACTTTGTGGCTGTTTCTTACAATGTTTATAGTGTATTATCATTCTGGGATGGCAGGAATCAGGGAAGGATATACTGTTGCCATTGTACTTATGACTGGCGTGTGGGCAGTATTCCTTGTAATCAGATATCTTCCGGTTCATGGACTGATGAGAGCCGGAATAAGTACGATAATTTCTGTAATATGGGTTGCTTTTGCTAATGATTTTCTTAAGTTTATTCTTTATAAAGATAAGGCAATTGCTATAAGTAATATGAACCTGTCTGACTGGAGCACAGATCTTAGTATTAATGGAAACGTATTATTCATTATTTTATTATCTGGCTGTATAATCGGTGTCGTACTTATAGGTATTGGTGTGTTGCTTATGAGAAAGAAAAATGTTTAGAAGATGAAAAAATTAAAATCCATGCACAAAGTTATAATTGCTTTGTGCATGGATTTTAATGCATACTTTTGATATATGCCATGTAATTCTTAACAAGCAATGGCACTTCTGCAATAAGCATGCCAATCCAGCCTGCAAGATAAGAGAAAGGAAGTGCTTCTATTCCCATGCCTAACGCAAATACAAGTGGAATGGCGGCAAGTACACGGACACCCATATTGATAAAGCTTGAAAGCAGTGTAATCTTTAAGTCGCCGATTCCTCTGAAATATCCCTGAATACCATTAGTGATGGCAGGAAGTATGTACATTATAGAGATAAGCTTAAGGTAGATTACACCGTGTCTTATAACCTCAGTATCCGAAGTGAACAGTTTCATAAGTGGTCCTGCAAATACAAAACATACAAAGAATATGAAGATTCCATATATTATCTCAAGAATAATACCGGCTTTAAAGCCTTTGATTACTCTGTCGTCTCTTCCGGCACCTTTGTTCTGTGCCATCATAGCTGTCATTCCGTGTGCAATATTCTGCTCGGGTGTATATGCATAGTCATCAATTCTGTTTACTACTGCAAATGCGGCTGAAACCGAAACGCCCATTGTATTAATAATAGCCTGTATTCCTATTTTACCAAGCTGTACAGTAGCCTGCTGCATAGCAGATGCCCAGCCGTAGCTATAGTTTTCTTAAGCAGTGAGCGGTCAAATACAAGCCACTTCTTGCCAAGACACAGAATCGGTACTTTGAATTTAATATATATCATGCAGAATACACAGCAGAGAGCCTCGCTCACTACAGTTGCAACTGCACATCCATTGCTGCCGGCTTTCAGGACAACAACAAAGAAAAGGTCACCAAATACATTTAAAACTGCACTTATGATAAGGAAATACAGAGGTGTTGCACTATCTCCCAATGCCCTTAAAGTGCTTGAGAAAAAGTTATAAAGGAATGTGAAGATGAGTCCTAACATGATTATTCTTAAGTACTGGGTTGTAAGTGTCATAATTGATCTGTCAACCTGAACAAGCATAAGAATAGGTCTTGTAAATACTATTGCAATCAGTGTAAGTGCAAGTGAGAATGTCATACCTGATATCATAGTTGTACTTATCTGGCGGGAAAGTGTGTCCATTTTCTTGCCGCCGAAATAATTACCCATAAGAATACTTGCACCCATACATAATCCGTTAAGGAAAAGAATAATGAGTGTAGTTATTGGATTGCATATTCCAACAGCAGCCAGTGCTTCTTTTCCAACAAATCTTCCGACAATAATGGAGTCAACCGCATTATAAGTAAGCTGAAATATATTTCCCAGTATAAGTGGAATTGTGAATTTAATTAACATAGGCATAATTCTGCCCTGAGTTAAATCTTTTGCCATAATTGATGAAACCTCTTGTGTGAATTTCGTAAATGATACTGTCCTAAGTGCATGATTTTAATGCTTATTTTAAAATATGTCAAGAAATATGTTATTTACAATTACAAGCCGCAGATTAAGATAAAAAATTAATAACCTGTAATAACAGTACTTAGTCTGCACTTACGTTCA
The DNA here is from genome assembly GCF_003464165.1 of Eubacterium sp. AM49-13BH. Classification (GTDB taxonomy): domain Bacteria; phylum Bacillota; class Clostridia; order Lachnospirales; family Lachnospiraceae; genus Lachnospira. The sequence goes on from NZ_QSEK01000002.1 coordinate 109,974, forward strand.
TAATCAAGAGATGTTTCTTGTCTATGACCAGGGTATATTTTATAATCGCCAATTAAAGTGTTCATCATTTTTTCTATTGATGAAATAAGTAATTTCTCATTTCCGCCAGGTAAAGAAGTTTTACCATGTTTTTCAAACATAATGGTGTCACCAGAGAAAATATTATCATTAACAATGATTGCCATTGAACCGTCTGTATGTCCTGGCATACCTAAGAAAGAAAATGATAACTCATCAAGATTAATTATATCGTCTTCACAAATTAATATATCGGCTTTTACAGCTTTATAAGGTATTTTAACATAAGGTCTTTCATTAATGAGTTTTTCGTCTTCAAGTCGTCCGGCATCAATTTTAGATATAATAACAGGTACATTAAAATATTCTTTCACTTCTTTTAATGCTAAAATATGATCTGTATGACCATGTGTTATAAAAATGTATTTAAGACACAATCCATTTTCTTCAATTGTTTTAATAATTTCAGCAGCATTATCTGCTGGGTCAATCAGAATTGCATTTTTCTTATTTGAAGAAACAATATATACATTTGTGCTGCATGCACCCAATACTAGTTTTGTAATATTCATAATTCTTTACACACTCCATTTTTATTAGAATCTATTTATATTGATTATATCAATTCTATGTATATATAAATACGAAAAAACCACATGATGATATTTAAATCACATATTTCTATTCAAGAATTTCCTGCTAAAACTTTGATTATCAAATCACTATTGACAACCACATCATCTCATGATACTATCACATAAAGAAACTTTGAATATCAAAGTATATCGAAATCTTTAAAGGAGTATGATTATGTTAAGAATTATTGCTGACAGCACATGTGATATATCTAAAGAAGATGCAAGAAAGATGGGGATTCAGATTGTTCCTATATCTGTAAGGTTTGGGGATGAAGAATTCTTAGATGGAGTTGAGATAACACACGAGGAATTCTATACAAGACTTGCTGAATGTGATGAATTACCTAAGACTTCACAGCCAAGCCCTGATACTTTTATGAAAGTATTTAATGAAGCTGTTGCTGATGGGGATGATGTGTTAGGAATATTTATATCTTCTGATTTGTCAGGAACATATCAGAGTGCCTGTCTTGCTGCTTCTGATGTTGAAGATGAAACAGGAAAGAAATTATACATGGTAGATTCAAGAAGTGCATCAATTGGAACTGCCCTTCTAATCAGAGAAGCCGTCAAGTTAAGAGATGCCGGTGTAAATGTATCTGATATCGCTGCTGCATGTACAGAGATGTCAAAATATATCAAGCTTACAGCCGTTGTCGGCTCGCTTAAATATCTTAAAATGGGAGGCAGACTTTCAGGAGCAGCTGCATTTGCAGGAACAATGCTTCATATAACACCGGTTGTAAGTATTGAAGATGGAAAAGTTGTTGTGATTGGAAAAACAAGAGGAAAAAAAGCAGCTGAAAAACTTATGCATGATAAGCTCATCAAAGACGGATTAAGTCTTACAAGAGATTTCATGTTTGGTCATATCAACTGCTCTGAATCCTTAGAAACATTTATTAATAAGAGCCTTACTTATATCTCTGATGTTAATGGAAATGTTGGTGTAAGCTCTATTGGTTGTTCTGTTGGAACTCATGTAGGTCCGGGAACATACGGAATTGCTTATGTAGAAGCTGCTGAATCAGGAATGAATCGTGAAAGCATCGTAAAGACGGCCTGATTCTTATAGCGTCGCTGTTCTGATGGAACGAATCTGTCAGAATTAACAAGTTCATCAAATTCCTTATACGGAACATACATGTAGTCCATGGTTTCTCCTTCCTGAAGGGTAACATGGACTTCTTTTTCTATTAAATTAAGGTAACTGTGATATATGGCATGCTTAGGTTTATCCACATAGCTGTAGAGCACAATGAGGTCATCAGTAGAAACCTTAATACCAGTCTCTTCAAATAACTCACGAACTGCACCTTCAGCCGCTGTTTCACCTTTAAGTATAGAACCACCTGTAACTTCCCACTTAAGAGGGTATGTTTTATTTCTTGAACGTTCTGTCGTAAGAAGCTTACCATCTTTAGTCATAGTATATACATTGACAATGACATGATATACCCCATCAGGTAAAGACTTTGCCTGGCTTCTTTTTAAATCGAAGCCTAACAGTTTTTCATTCTCATCATAGGCATCCCATAATTCCTCGTCAACTATTTCAACAAAACTATCGTAATACTGCTCTTCGAAATATATCATTTCTTCAATCTGCTGGATTGTGTAAGATATATTTTCAGGTGCAATTATCCAGACAGTTTCAGGATCATCACGGCGTCTTGCAATAGCAATAAGCTCTCCAATATATTCATCAACGGCAACATCTACACCTAACAGATAAACTCTCTGTTTATCAAGCTCAGAAAATCCGGCAGTTCTTTCGACATCTACATAGCCGCAATTAATAGGATAGACCACCGAGGGGTTATCTTCATCAGTGCTTCCTAAAGGGTGATCGATTTTCACGGTTACAGTTTCTTCTCTCATTATATCTCCTTGTTAAATGTTTATTAACTTGATATTTGTTATTGCGTGTGTGAGTCATTATTGTAGTCATTTTGTCTGTGTCTGGCATATGTGTTTGAACGATTCGTTAGAATTGCGTTAATTTATCAGGTGTTATTTTCGGCTCATACGTTTGTGTACATTCGCCAGATGAACACTTTCACCTAGATGTACGTCTGAGGCACACTCTCTCATGAGTGTTTCGCTTAGTGGGAGTAAATGCCGCTATCTACAAAGTTTATTACGGTGCGGTAAATCAAACGCGCTTCGCTTGAACGTGCTTTCCCGCACCGCCCTTATGTATATAGCGGCATTAACTCCCACACAGCTCACAATAAATCGAGAGTGTGTCTCAGACGAACAACTACGGCGAAAGTGTACAGCTGTCGAATGAACATAAACAATCGAAAGAGCCGAAAATAATACCGATAAATTAGCAATTCTTAACGTGTTCAAACATATATGCCAGACACAGACAAAACAATTAAAAACTGAATCTCACACACGAAATAACAAATATGAATATACACCAATTAGAACAAAGGCGCAACCAGTCTTAATATACATTGTCCGATTCTCAAGATTCTCGGCTTATTGATGTACTTGTCGGTTACTTCCTCACTTCTTCTGAAAATGTTGTAGAAATCATTAAGTATGTCGGCAGCAGTTTCCCTGCCATATACATATGCAGCATTTTCAAAGTGAAGGTAAAGACTTCTGAAGTCCATGTTGATTGTGCCGACAACAGATACTTCTCCATCGCTTACCCACTGTTTTGCATGAATAAAGCCCGGTGTGTATTCGTATATTCTTACGCCGTATCTTACGAGATCTGCATAATATGATCTTGTGAGGCTGTAAGTAAGCTTCTTATCAGGAATACCAGGTGTTACAATTCTTACATCAACACCTCTCATTGCTGCCATTGCAAGCTCTCTGGACATCTCTTCTGTAATAAGCAGATATGGTGTTGTAATGTAAAGATAATGCTTGGCACCCTTAATAATATTAAGATAAACATTTTCAGCGACCCTGTTGTTATTAAGCGGACTGTCAGCGTAAGGAACAACATACTGATTATTATTAACAGCCTTATATCCGTAATCAGATGCCTTTATATATTTAATATAATCATCCTGTGGCTCGTCTGTTTTCTTAATAGAGTTCCACATAGAAAGAAACAGCATTGTAAGAGTCTTAACGGCATCGCCGGTCAGCTTAAGACCGGTATCTTTCCACTCACCATATGGATGTGTTATGTTAAAGTATTCGTCAGCAAGATTATAACCGCCTGTGAATCCGACCTTACCATCAATTACGGTAATTTTTCTGTGATCACGATTATTCATGAACATATTAAATGCAAGTTTAATAGGATTGAATACGCGGCAGTCAATACCATTGGCACGCATTTCTTTGATGAAATCCTTGTTAAGGAAGAAGATACTTCCTACATCATCATAGAATAATCTGACTTCAACGCCTGCGGCAGCTTTTCTTATAAGTACATCTTTAATTCTGTCAAAGCTTGAAGCTTCTTCAATAGCATGATATTCCATAAATATGAACTTTTCAGCTTTTTCAAGTTCTTTAAGCTGTGCTTCAAGACCTTCCTCACCTATGGAATAGAATTCAATATCCGTATTCTTATATACAGGATATCCTTCATGATTACTCAGATAATGGAACTGGTTATATATATAGATATCCTTATCTTTAACCTCATTAAGAATGTTTTCATCCTGAGAAAGAGATTTTTTATAGGATTCTTCTATTGAATTAAATCTTTTCTTTACATTTCTGGTAACAATGGAACGTCCAAAAAGCAGATAAATAAGTATACCAAGTATAGGAAATGCAAGAATCACAATTATCCATGGCATTTTCATGGCTGAATTAGTAGATGTTCCGTATATCTTAAGCACAAGAATAATTGCAATAAATGTACTTAATAATGAAATCCATGCATAGTCCCTGTAAAAATATAATAAAAGATAAGCCAGCCATGCAACCTGGATAAGTACAAATATACCTGTAGCCAGAAGCCGCCCAAAACTGTTTTTTACTGCTGTTTTCTTTTCGGTTCTCATATGCTTGCGATTACCCATAATTATCCTTATCTCCTTGTCTTAATAATCAGATTGTTTTTCCAGCAAACTGTGTCATATACAGCTCATAATATCTGCCTTTAGCAGCAAGAAGAGTCTCATGATTACCTGTCTCGACAACTCTTCCATTATCCATAACAACTATGATGTCAGCATCCTGAATAGTTGACAGCCGGTGTGCAATAATAAGGCTTGTTCTGTTCTTCATAAGATTAGTCATCGCATCCTGAATCCTTTTTTCTGTTCGCGTATCAACACTTGAGGTTGCTTCATCAAGTATAAGAATCTTAGGACTGGCAACAAATGCTCTTGCAATTGATAGTAACTGGCGCTGTCCCTGTGACAGATTCTGTCCGTCTTTGGCGAGCATAGAATCATATCCGTCAGGAAGATGCAGAATCATATTATGGCAGTTAGCCTTCTTTGCAGCAGCGATTATTTCAGTATCTGTTGCATCCTGTCTTGAATATAAAAGGTTATTCTTTACAGTATCAGCAAAAAGGACAGTATCCTGTAATACAATGGCAGTATTCTTCCTGAGATTCTCACAGTCTATATCTTTAATATTAACACCGTCAATAGTTATACTGCCATTGTCAATATCGTAGAATCTCATAAGAAGATTGACAACGGTAGTCTTACCGCTTCCCGTGCTTCCTACAAGTGCAACCTTCTGTCCGGCTTTAACCTTAAGGTTGAAATCATATAATACCTGTTTCCCCGGTATATAGGAGAAATCAACATGATTAAATTCAATGTTGCCGGTAGAATTATCCATTGTAAATTCACCTGATTTATCCTCGGAAGGTTCATCAAGAACAGCAAATACTCTTTCAGCTCCGGCTATGGCAGTCTGAATCTGCCCCCATATATTGGCAAGCTCGTCAATAGGTCTGCCAAACTGCTTGGCATATACGATAAATGCTGATATTACACCGATGGATACATATCCTTTAATAGCAAAATATCCTCCAGCCCCTGCAATAATGACGAAGCCGATATTGTTAATGACATTCATTACAGGCCCCATAGAACCACCAAGAATCTCGGCTTTAATACCAACCTTAGTCAGTTCATCAGATGTATTATTAAAATCACTGCATACATTTTCCTGTCTGTCAAATGCTGTAACAGTCTTGATGCCAGTGACCATCTCCTCAACAGTACCATTAAGCTGTCCCAAAAGAACCTGCCGTCTGGAATAGAATTTCCTCATGGCTTTAGATAAATTCTTAGTTGCAAATATAGTAAGAATCACTGTTGTGCAGGAACATAATGCAAGCTGCGGAGACAAAACAACCATCATAACGACAGTTCCAATAATAGTAAGAACGCCTGAGAATAACGAACTCATAGATTGCGATACAGTATTAGAGATATTCTCTACATCATTAGTCATACGGCTCATAATGTCACCATGTGAATGCTGGTCAAGATACTTAACTGACATACTTACAATCTTATTAAAAAGATCCTGTCTCATGTGCTTAACAATTCTCTGACTTAATATGGCACTTAATCTTGTCTGTATAAATGTGCATATACTGTATATTATGTATACCACTAACATGAAGATAAGTATATGATTTAAATTATTAAATTTTCTTAAAGAAATATAATCAATTGCCTGACTCTGAAGCTTTGGAGCATAGACAGAGCATACAACCATTATAACTACGGCAATAAAAAGAGCAGTAATTACAGGTATTTCTTTAGCAAAATACTGCATAAGGCGCATAAATGTTTCTTTACTGTTGACAGGCTTTTCAACAACGGCACATCTGTTTCTGGGTCCTCCCTTCATGCCGGGAATTCTCATATTAATCAGTGAAGTATTCTTATCCTCAGCCATAATATCTCTGTCTCCTTGCTATTTCTTATTCAACTGTGAATTATATATATCCTGATATATTGCACTGTTTTTGAGCAGTTCGTCATGAGTGCCGACAGCACTTATATGTCCGTCATCAAGAATTACAATTCTGTCTGCATCTTTAACAGAGGCAATTCTCTGTGCAATAATAATCTTGGTAGTGTCCGGATATGCATTTTTAAGCATTGAATACAGGCTGGCTTCCGTCTTTAAATCAAGTGCACTGGTTGCATCATCAAATATAATAATTTCAGATTGTTTAAGAATGGTACGGCTTATGGCAACTCTCTGTTTCTGACCTCCGGAAAGACTGGTTCCCTGCTGTGTCACAAGAGTATCAAATCCGTCTGTTGAAGTACTGATGAATTCCATAGCCTGTGCGATAGAAGCTGCATCTGCAATATCGGTATCAGTTGCATTTTCACGACCCCACCGGATGTTCTCTTTAATAGTGCTTTGGAATATTTCACTTTTCTGGAGTGCAACAGATATGCGCTCACGCAGATTCTTAAGGTTATATTCCCTGACATCAATATCATCAACAAGCACGCTTCCTTCGGTTACATCATAGAATCTTGGAATCAGGTTAATAAGGCTTGTTTTACCACAGCCGGTTTCACCGAGAATACCGATAGTTTCGCCGGGATTGATAATTAGATTAATATTATCAAGAATCTTCTTATCGCCAGTTAATGGATATGCAAATGTTACATTTTTAAATTCAATTTTACCTTTAATAGAAGTTGTGGCGTTAAATGAACCATCTTTGATAGAAGGCTCGCAAGCAAGCACTTCATTAATTCTTCTGCCTGAAGCAATACCTCTTGATGCGGTCTGGAACATATTAGTCATTCGCATAACTGCATTAAGTGACTGCGTGACATATGTAATTGCTGCCATGACATTACCTGGTGTTACAGAACCGTTGGCAACCTGAATACCACCAACCTTGATAACTGCAACTACAGACAGGTTGAGAATAATATTCATAATTGGCTGCATATATGAGAAAATCATCAGCACATTAAGCTGTGTATTTACAAGATCATCATTGGAGCTGCCAAAACGTTCTTTTTCGTAATCTTTTTTAACATAGGCCTTGACAACACGGAAACCTGATACATTTTCCTGCATTACATTATTAACATTATCAAGCTTTTGCTGCAGTTTTGAAAAAAGTGGATTAGCTTTAGAAAGAAAATATATAACACATATGGTTACAAGCGGCAGTGCACATGCGATAACTGCACCAAAGCTTAGATTAAGGGATAACATGCATATTATGCCGCCGGCAAAAAGCATAAATGTCCTTATAAAACCACGCATGCTCATCTGTATGAAATTCTGTAACTGTGTTATATCGTTGGTAACTCTTGTGATAAGTGAACCTGTAGAGAATTTGTCAGTCTGTTCGAAGGAGAAAGACATAATCTTTTTGAATGCGTCTTTTCTTAGATCATTACCGAAATTCTGTGATGCAATATTAGAACACACACCACATAAGATACCAGATAATCCGCCAAGAATTACGAATATTATCATCTTAAGTCCTTCGGTAAGTACAAGATTCAGATTCCCAACACCGTTATTTGATAAACCTAAAACACCTTCATCCACGATGGTGCTCATTAAACGAGGCTGAACGAGGTCCGCAAGAACCTCGCCCACCATGAATAAAGGTGCAAGAATGGCAAAAAGCCAGTATTTTTTAAGATATTTCAGCATATAAAAACTCCCTGTCTTTAAATTAATTATTCAAAAACCTTCCTTATGCTGTCGTAATGAAGAAATTCTCCCCTGTCAGCGATAGCCTTGATTTCGTCTGCTGTAGCAAATCTGAAACCGGCAGTTTCTTCTGTCTGTAAATGTATATCTGCTTCTGTAATATCCATGTTAAACTTATAGATATCAACAAAATAATTATCCTTTTCTTCAGGATTATCTCTTCTGTAAGAAAATTCAAAGCCGCCATCAGCATGTGATACATCAACACCGGTTTCTTCTAAAACCTCACGGCAGACAGCCTGAAAAGATGTCTCTCCAGCCTGGCATGCACCGCCTGAGACTTCCCAGTGCCCTGGTGCCCATGCTTTAGTTAAGACTCTCTGTGTTATTAAAAATGTATTATCAGGTCTTTTGATTATACCAAGAACAGTTAAGTGATAGTCACCATCCTTCATGTTCCAGTCATTACGTTTCATAGTACGGCCTGTAAGCTGTTTATCGACATCATAGATATCCCATATTTCACCCATTATTAATCGTCTCCTGTTAAACTAATTATCTTTATGTTTTTTCAGATAGTCAAGTACGCTGTGTACAGCAACATTTCCTTCACCAACAGCCTTGGCATACTGATAAGGTCTGCCTGTACAGTCGCCTGCTGCATATACACCATCAATATTAGTCTTCTGAGTTCTGTCAACAATAATATGTCCACCAGCCATATCAAGTCCTGATAATAATACACCCGGATTAATAGAATCCTTTAAGAAGAATGCACCGCTTACGGGGATAGCTTCTCCCTTGAAGGTTACAGAAGCTACCTTCTTATCTCCGTCAACACTTGCAGGCAGTCCGTTATAATGTGTCATGTTATCATATTGTAAACTGGTTTCTTTATAAGGTGTGAAAAGGTATACATGGTTAGCAAGTCCTGCTAAAAATGTTACTTCATCCTCGAATTTAGGTGATGCACATATAACAGCAATATCCTTATTCTTATATAATGCTCCATCACATGTAGCACAATAACTTACGCCACAACCTAAAAGCCTTGCTTCACCTTCAATCTCTCTTGTTGTTGTCATACCAACAGTCATTATGACAGCTTTGGCTTCATATATCTCATTATCAGCACCGGCTGCAAAATAACCGCCGCAGTCATATATGGAATTAACCTGTGACTCTGTTATAGTAATGCCACAGTCGTCAATCTGCTTTAAGAACACAGACTGCATTTCGCTTCCTGTAACAGCAGGAAGGCCAGGATAATTCATGATTTTCTCGGCTTTCTCTATCTTAGTGCTTAGTGCTCTTGAACCAAACCATATAAAGTTAAGATTTCTTGCTTTAGCAGTGAGTGCAGCAGATATTCCCGCAGGTCCGCTGCCGATTATCATAAGGTCATACATATTACATAGCCTCCTTATTATGTTGACTTATAAACTAGTATTAATTAAAGGAAACGGCTTATACGCTCTTTCATCTGCTCTTCACCCATGATATGAACGATAGTCCACAGATCAGGAGTATTAGCTCTGCCGGTTACAGCAATTCTTACAACCTCTGCAACGTCTGATACATTACCCTTGAAGTTCTCCGGATTAGCCTTGTAAGCCTTCATATCAGAAGCATAGCCGTTCTTGTCAGCTATTTCCTTAAGCTTGTTAAACCACATGCTGTTATCATCATTATGGTCATAAGCTGCAAGGTAATCATTAAGAATAGCCTTAACCTCGTCATCAGCTAATCTGAATTCATCTCTTTCACCAGACTCGCCATCAAAGAAGAAGCTGATAAGTTCAAATATCTGCTTAGCTACATGAAGTCTTTTCTTCTTCTCTTAGCACCAACACCCATGTAAAGTCTTAATATAGCAAGTAACTTCTCTTTGTCAGCAAACCATACCTTTTCCATCTCAGGTTCATTCTCTAATGCCCAGTTGTGAAGGAATTCATATAAATCATCCTCTGATAACTTGGAAAGCTCATTCTTACAGATGTTATGAAGCTTTTCTTTATCAAATAAGGCACCTGAAACACTCATCTTATCTACTGAGAATGGGAATTCATTGATATCCTTGTCAGGGAACTTCTCATGCCATTCCTCAAAGTTAGAGTTAAGGAGTGTAAGAAGATAGACCTTCATTGTGTATGGATGATATCCGTCTTTTCTGTAGTAATCAAGTGAAAGCTCCGGATCTTTTCTCTTAGATAACTTTCTCTTTCCACCTGTTTCCTCATCAAACTTCATAAGATGTGCTGTATGTGCGTATTTTGGCATCTTAAAGCCTAATACATGGAATAATTCATAGTGGATAGGAACAGAAGCAAGCCATTCACCGCCACGTACAACTGTAGTAGTTCTCATAAAGTGGTCATCAATTGCGTGTGCAAAATGATATGTTGGAATACCATCTTTCTTAAGAAGAACTACATCATGGATATTCTCTGGAAGCTTAATCTCTCCCTTAATGCTGTCTGTAAATGTGATTTCATTCTCAGGACTTCCCTGTGAACGAAGTCTAAGCACATAAGGCTTTCCTGCCTTAAGATTTTCCTCGATAGTCTCTAAAGAAAGGTCACGGCATACAGCATATTTGCCATAATATCCAGTAAGAACCTTATCAGTCTCCTGCTGTAATCTTACAGCCTCAAGCTCTTCCTCTGTACAGAAGCAAGGGTAAGCAAGACCTTTAAGTACAAGCTCCTTTGCAAATGTATGATAGATATCAACTCTCTGTGTCTGATAATATGGTCCGTATGCATTAACCTGGTCAGAATCCGGAAAGCCTGCACCTTCATCAAATTCAATATCAAAGTATCTTAAAGAATTGATTACAAGGTCAACAGCACCTTCAACAGTTCTCTTGGCATCAGTATCTTCAATTCTTAAGTAGAACACACCACCGTTCTTGTGAGCGATTCTCTCATCAGCTAACGCACTGTAGAGATTACCAAGATGGATAAATCCAGTTGGACTTGGACCTAATCTTGTTACCTCTGCCTTGTTTGGAAGTTTTCTATATGGGTATTTCTCCTCATAATAATCAGGTGTCTTATCCACATCAGGGAATAAGAGTTCTGCTAATTTCTTACAATCCTGCTCGTTCATTATTAATCTCCTTATATTGCTAAATAAATCTCATAATATTTTACACATTTTGCAGACGCATTTCAACCTTGAATATTAATCTGTGTTAATTCTGGGCTTTTTATTGTATTTAAAATGCATATATGCCTGTCTATAGCTCACAAGCTCCGATTTCCTCGCTTAGTATGAGTAAATACCGCTATCTACATAGTTTATTACGGTGTGCGAAGTCAAACGCGCTTCGCTTGAACGAGACTTCACACACCGAACTTTTGTATATAGCGGTATTAACTCATACACAGCTCGTCAATAGTCGCTTGTGAGCTATAGACAGGCATATATGCATATAACTATATTGAAAAAGCCCAAGATTAACATATATTAAGTATATTGCGGAATGCGTATGCTACGCCATCTTTATCGTGGTGCAGCGTTACATGGTCGGCTATTTGTTTCAGGTGTGGTTCGGCGTTTTCCATTGCTATTCCTACGCCGGCGTATTCTATCATGTCTGTGTCGTTGTCTGCGTCACCGAAGGCTGCTACATTTTCACGGGACAGACCTAGGTATTCTGTTAAGAATTTGACGCCTGATTTCTTGCCGGCGTCTTTATATGATATCTCAAGAAGCTGGCTTATTGAACTTGTCATGTAGACTTCGTCTGTGGCTTTTCTTATTCTGTCCATTATGTTTTTCTTTAATTCTTCATCGCCGACTACTATGTCAATACTGTCTAATTCATGGCAGTGTTCAAGTATGAAGGATACAATGTCGTCTTTAAGAATTCTTGTTTTCTTTACATAGTTAAGTGAGTGTTCTGTAGCACCGTATTTTTCAGGATGTGCAGTATATTCTGTTGAAGCAAATGCCTGTCCTTTTATAAATGCTTCATATGTCACAATATCATTCTCTGTGAGTTTAAGTATTGTCTTTACTGATTCTGGTGTAAGAACATAGGATTTAAGGCACTCTTTGCCTGCAATACGGTATATGGCAGCACCATTGCTTGTTATTGCATATTCAATTCCAGGAACTGATATGACATCCTCAGGCAGTGTGTCAAATGCACGTCCGCTTGCGATACATACATGTACTCCGTTGCTTATGGCATCAATTAATGCTTGTCTGTTTACTTCTGACAGATGGCTTTCCGAATTAAGAGTTGTCCTGTCTAAATCAAGAGCCACAAGTTTAATATCTGTATTCATAATAATCACCTTGTTTCCGTACTTTTCATTATAATAGCCATTATAAATAAATAAGGCTGTCCCTTTAAGGACAACCTTATATGTATAGTGATGATATGTCAATATTTTAAGCAGATTTTTTATCATCTTTCGATGGCTTAATCTGCCCCTGAACGATTTCGATAATTTCATCAGATAAGAAATTAAGCTCGTCTGCGTCGTGGCAGGCAATTATAATTAAAGCACCTCTTTCCCTGTGCCTGATGAGTATGTCACGAATCTGCTCTGTACCTGTATCATCAAGTGCATTGATTGGTTCATCAAGGATAATGATATCGGGATTCTCCATGATGGCAGCAGCAATTCTAAGTCTCTGCTTCATACCAAGAGAGAACTTGCTGAATGTTCTTTTATCGTCAGGATCAAGACCAATCTCGGTAAGAGTCTCGCGTATGCGGTTATCATCAATACGCTTTCGGATAGATGCCAGAGTCTTTAGATTCTCAAATGCTGTGTAATTAGAGACAAATGATGGGTTCTCAATTAATATACCGATACTTGGCGGAAACATGGATTCTGACAAAATTTTATTGTGCAAGTTTATTTATGAGTTCCTTTATACATGCTTCATAATATTTCTTTCTGATAAAGTAGAATGGTGTATATTCAAATGTATCAAATACAAGTTCCTCATGTGAAGTTATGAAAACTATTCTTGTATCTGAAGAAATTGAACAGACACATTGAAGTTCATTATTAAATGCCTCCATTATCTTACTGGCAATTTTTCGTCATCGTCACATAATGCTACTTTGTACTCCATATATACCACCTGATGTATGTACTAAATGTATTAATAGAATACATTTTTAAATGTGTTTTTCAAGTAAATATACATTTTATAAGTTAATATATTTTTCCCTAGATAATTCGTCATATTCGTGTTACAATGATAATAATTTATCAGGATGGAGACGTGAACTATGATTATATCAGAGAATCATTTTGGAAAAGAGAATTGTGTTGCGTATTGTGATGTTTTAATTAGAAGAAATTATGAAGTTATTAATGCGGATGAACATTTCTATCATTTGTAGAAAAACTTGTGGGTATTAATTTTCTTGATATTGTTCATCAGGATAATCTTAAGGATTTTAAGATGGTTTTTGAGACGCTTAAGCCAGGCGAGAATTGTAGAATGCTGATTCTGTTAAGAAATGGTATTGGTGAATATTACTGGACAGATATGGTGATTTCTAATAATGGGAAGATTCTGTCAGGTGAGAATGTAATTGAAGTCAGATGTTATTTTCTTTCAGCAGTTGAGAGCAGGTATCTTATGGCTTTGGACAATGTCAATAAGTACAGGACAATACTATCTACATACAGAAATTATTTATTTGATTACAATTCTTACACGGATATGTTTACAATATATCTGTACCGTGGTAATCAGTGCAATGCACCTATTAAGGTAACTCTGGAACAGTTTAGTGAAAGAATGTTAAGAATATTAAGGTCTGATTCAGAGCGTAAGGAGTTTGCTACATTTTATAATTATTTAAAGAATGGTTCTAATATGTTCAGCTGTATGGTTTACCTGCCGCTTGATGAGCATAACGATGAACTGTACAAATTCAAAGTGAATGGTGACAGCCTGTTTTCAACGAATAAAACATCTGTTGTTGCAGGTTATCTTGAGACTGTTGATGGATGTGTTTCGGATGTTATTCCTTATTATGCAACAAGTGAAGCTGTTGATTCTGCCACTGGACTTCTTAATAAACGTGCATGCATGGAATATACGAAATCAGTAATCGCATCCAAAGATGATAAGATTCATTATATTATTATGTTTGATGTTGATAATTTCAAGAGCATTAATGATACATATGGTCATCTTTTTGGCGATGAAGTATTAAGTAAGATAGCAGGCATTATAAATGCTAACCTTAACGGACGAGGAATTGCTGGAAGATTTGGTGGAGATGAATTCTATATATTTACTGATAATATTAAAGACGAAGAGGATTTGAGGATTCTTCTTACAACTATGCGTAAGGAATTACAATATGCATTTGACAGCAGAATTGAAGATTTTGGAGTTACTCTTTCTGTTGGTGTAAGTCTGTTTCCTAAAGATGGAACGGATTATGAGGAACTTTTCAGAAAAGCTGATAAATGCCTGTACTTTGCAAAAGAAAAAGGACGAAACAGATTTATTATATATAATGAAAGCAAGCATGGTTCACTTGAGAATAATAGCAGGCATATTCATAAAATTCTTGATTTGTCTGATCATTCAGAATATATGTCAGGCGTGGTATCTGACATAATTCTTGAACTTGTATCCAGAGGAAAAGATGCAATTGATGATGTTGCCAATAATATTATAGAGCAGTTTGAGATTGATGGACTGAGAATATATAATGATAATTCCGAGCTTATATATTCTTGTGGTGAATATAAGAGAATGCCGGATATGACGAATATTCTTAATGATAAGGCATTCTTATCTAGATATAATAAGAATAATTCTATGTCAATCGGTATTGTTTCATCTGTGGAGGCATGGCATAAGGAATTATATAATGAGTTATCAGACAGTAATATAATGGCATTCATCAGTACATGGTTTGAATTTAAATATAGAAGATACTATTTCTTCTATGATGTGTTTAATCATAGAGCCGCTGGAATGATTATGACAGAAACTTTGTTCTTATTATAAGTAAAATCATTGCCAGCGTGCTATAATATTAGATATAATTATACTGTTATTATGTTTGGCAGCTTTGCAAAGCTGCCAATTTTTTTGTCTGTAATAATAGTTGCTTCATTAATACTTCCAAATGTTACTGCACTTGTTTCTCCGAATTTGGAACTGTCTGTAAGAATATATTTGAAATGACAATGTGCAAATGCTGTTTCTTTAACAAGTGCTTCATTAATATCAGGAGTTGTGAACCCTGATTTTTCAGTTATTCCATTAGTTCCAAAGAAACCTTTATTAAAATTCATTCTGTCTATAGTAATAATTGCCTGATTACCGACGACAGCTTCAGTTATTCCTTTAAGTTCTCCGCCAATAAGTATTACTTTAAAGCCTGCAATTGCAAGTTTTCTTGCATGTGTAACAGCATTAGTTACATAAGTTGCGGTTTTCTCTTCAAGATAATCAATAAGATATTCTGTGGTTGTTCCGGCATCAATATATATGAAATCATTAGGTGAAACAAGCTTTGCCGCGTACATGGCAATTTTTTTCTTTTCTTCAGTATTGACTGTAGCTTTCTGAGAAACAGATAATTCCGTAGTTGAGACTCCATTATTCTTCTCTACAGCTCCACCGAATACTTTAGTTAATTTACCCTGTTCATCAAGTGTATTAAGATCACGCCGTATAGTTGATTCTGATGTGTTAAGCAGTTCTTTAAGTTCAGTAACGGTTATACTTCTTTTTTCAGATAAAAGATTAAGAATTATTTCGTGTCTTTGTTCAGTCAGCATATTAATATAACTCCTTTTCTATAAAATCCTTAACATTATCAATATTATTAAAATGTGCTAGAGACCACATAAGCTTCATTGTTAGATTTTCTATAGTCATATCTTTTCCATTAATGACATTTTCTTTTGCAAGATTATGTCCAATCTCATAAACATTAAGATTTATTCCTTCATACAGACATTGTGTTGTTACAACAACACATATATTATTGCTAGTCAGATTGTGAATATAGTCTGTAATATTATCTGGTATACCGCCAAGACCATATCCCTGAATGATAACTCCTTTGCATGATGATTCAATGTAATCAAATATTTTATAATCCATTCCTGGAAATAAATTAATAATCATTATGTCAGTGCACATATCAGTTTCAATATGAAATTTACCACTACATTTAAAGATAGCTATATTTTTATTATAGACTACTTTATTATCATGTATTGTTGCAATTACAGGATAATTAATACTTTCAAATGCATTAAAACTGGTTGTTCTAAGTTTCTTGGCATGTCTTCCAGATATTAATTTGTTATAAAATGCAAGAAATACGCCAGAAATATCTTCACATGAATAAATAAATGCATGTGCAAGATTATCAATAGCATCTGTACCATCTGCGTCAATTGGTAATTGAGAGCCAGTGAGAATAACAGGTTTGGATAGATTTACAAGCTGGTATGATAATGCTGCAGCAGTATAAGCGCATGTATCAGTTCCATGTGTTATTACAAATCCATCATAATTATCATAGTTATCTTTAATACATTCAGATATTCTGGCAATATAATCTGTGTTCATATTGCTGCTGTCGATATTCATAATGGATATTCCATTAACTGAACATATGTGTCTTATAGCTGGAATATATTCAAGTAAAATATTAACATCAATAGATGGTGTAAGTCCATTGCCATTATCTTTAGATGCAATTGTTCCACCAGTAGCTATGAGCAGTATGTGCTTCATTATTAATTTACCTTCTTCTTGCCTTCATCATTAAAATAATCTTTTACAAGCTGTACAACTGTACCCGAAAGGAGGAACACAGCAATGAGGTTAGGAATTACCATAAGTCCGTTGAATGTCTCTGCAATACTCCACATAAGGCCTAAGTTCATAGTTGCACCTATGACAGCAACTAATGAGTAAATAACCATAAAAGGTTTGATGGATTTAGGACCAAAAAGAAATTCGATACATCTCTGTCCATAAAGTCCCCAGCCAATAACTGTTGAAAATGCAAAACAGCACATTGCTATAGCAGTAAATATTGATACCCATCCACCATAAGTAGATGTAAAACCAGATATAGTAAGTTCTGCTCCGGCAGCCTGACCATATCCTACAGGCACACCACTGCATAATATAACAAGTGCAGTTAATGTACATATTACAATAGTATCCACAAATACTTCAAAAATACCGAAGAAGCCCTGCTTTACAGGTTTTCTTGTATCTGCACATGCATGTGCAATTGATCCTGTACCAAGACCGGCTTCATTAGAAAAGATACCTCGTGAGACTCCTTTTTTCATACTCATAAAGAAGCTTCCAACTGCTCCACCTGTAACTGATGCAGGAGAAAATGCACCTTCAAATATTGACTTGAATACAGCAGGAACATTTGAAATATTTGCTATTATAACGCCAATAGCAAGAATTATATAAAGTATTGCCATAAATGGAATTAGTTTTTCTGTAACTTTACCTATTCTTTTAATACCGCCAATCATAATAAGCGCAATAAGAATCATAATGATAATTCCAATTATAAGATTAACTATATGTGTTGAATCAGAAGAAATAATACTGTAATTAATTAAAGCTGAATCTATAGCAGTAATAATTGTATTAACCTGTGTTGCATTACCTGTTCCAAATACAGTAAGTACTCCCAGTGCTGAGAAAAGATAAGCAAGCCAGTGCCAATGTTTTTTAAGTCCGTTCTTTATGTAATACATTGGTCCGCCAACAAGTTCGCCTTTATCATTAGTTTCTTTGAAATGTACTGCAAGAACAACTTCAGAGAATTTAGTGCACATTCCAAGAATAGCTGATATCCACATCCAGAATACAGCTCCAGGACCGCCTATTGCAATTGCACCGGCTACACCAGCAATGTTGCCAGTTCCAACGGTTGCTGCAAGAGCCGTACAGACTGCCTGAAATGGCGTAAGAGCGCCGTCAGAAGCAATACGCTTCTTAAGCATGCGCCCTATAGTTATCTTCATTGCATAAGGAAATTTCCTTATCTGGATAAATCCGGTTCTTATACTTAATACGATACCGACACCGATTATACATATCATAGCCGGAAGCCCCCAGATAAAGTTATTGATTACGCTGTTTATTGATTCAATTGTTGAAAGCATTAATTAGTCCATCCTGTTATATTTGTTGTATGTAACTGATTATTTCTTTTTTCCACCAAAGAATTTAGAAAATAATCCCTTTTCTTTAACTTCAGAATTCTTAGAACTCTGCTGATTATCTATTGTAGAATCTGTTTCGTCTATATAGTTAAACGTCATACCTGTTAACTGGCTGAATTGCTGTAAAGCAGAATCATATGCAGTTTTGGCTTCATCATAATCTGTTTTATTATAGTCGCTTCGTGTAGCCTCATAATTAAGCTTATAAAAAACTTTAGAAAGCTGGCTGCATATACTACTGCTTTGCGTATATGTATAATTAGCTTTTTCATATTCTGTCTTGGCATTATCATAAACTAACTTTAGTGATTCAGCAGTTCTTCCATTAGCATCTGAATTAGCCTGAGCTTTACTGAGTTTTTCTTCTGCTTCATGAAGTCTGAAGCGTATCTGATTGATATCATCGTTAGTCTGTTTAATTTTCTTGCGCATATTCATTTCATCTGCAAGAGCATCTTCCATAGCTTTTTTCTTAGCTTCTTCATCTTTGATACATTCATCAAGTTCTGCTTTAATCTGTGGCATATTTTCAGCAGCATTATGCTGGGCATCAATTACTTCATCATATCGTGCTTTTGCCTCTTCATATTCCTGCTTGGCATTATTAAGCATAGAAACAGAATTGCTATCAAATTCTTCAAGTTTCTTTATATTGCTTTTAGCACTATCAATATCATTGAGAATCTTTTCTACATTCTTTCTGGCATTCTCATATTCAATGTTAATAGAAGATGTTGTTGATGTTATTCTATTATATTCTTCAAGTATAGAATCAGCTTTAGCCTTGTATTCTTCATATACTTTATATGCATCAGCAGATACCTTGGCAGCTTCATCATAATCAGTCTTAGAACGGTTAACCATAGCACGCTGGGTGTTATAATTCATCTTGATTGATTCAGCATTCTTGACAGCTTTTTCATAGGCATCTTTAAGTTCTGGAACAATTTTTTTCTTTTCTTCGAGATCAGATGCCGCATTATCTGTTGTTGTCTTGGATGTATTGTAAGCAATCTCTGCATTGTTAATATCATACTGAATCGACTTAAGGCTCAGCTGATAGATGTCATTTCCAGAAAGGAAATCGTTCTCAGTAAAGAAAGGCCTTTTGACTACATTAGTCATATCAGTAATATCACATTCAAATATATCAATTCTTCCTTCAGGGTCATTCTTAATCTCACATGAATAATTGGTCTTTTCTGGAATATTATTCATGGTGTATCGTACCTGTATATATGAAAGACCTGATAAACCTTTTAAATTACTAATCCATTCACCAAAAGATATATTTTATAACCGGTTATTGTAAGATTATAAAGAATTAAATCCTTGCAGTAATCCCGGATATCAGGGTTGTTAATTGTGTAATCATTTATTAATGAAACTTTCTTCTGTTCTGTTCTTAAATTGTCAAGAATAGCATCAAAATCATAATTATGAGAATCACGTCCTATGTCAACCTGTGAATTATAGAATTTTTCCTTAGAAGCTTCATCATTAACTGCATCATCATATGCCTTTTTTGCTTCTTCAAGCTGTCTGGCAGCAATGTCATATTCTTCTTTTGCGGATGACTCTGCAGTAACTGCTTCTTCATATGCTGGTTTAAGTCTGTTCTGCACTTCAACAGCACGGTCATAAGCCACTTTCTTAGAAGTTTCTGTTGTACGAATCTGCTCATATTCTTTTTTCTTTTCAGCTTCTTCAGCTTCAGCTTTTTCAAGCATTGCTTTTCTTCCTGATATAAGAGCTGAATTACGATCATATTCCTCCTGAAGATCCTGAATAGATGTAACTGTATTAGTATATTTTTCTTGTAATTCTTTAAGCTGAACTTTTGCTTCATCAATTTTATCCTGAGAACTATCAGATGAACCAGCAAACTCATCATATATAGCTTTCTTAGCGTCAAGAGCCTCAGTTACCTGATTGATGCTGTCTTTAAAAGAATCGGCTTTTTTCTTGACTGAATAGAATTTGTCTCCCATCTCGATAGTTCTCTGCTTTGCTGCAGAGTGTATATCTGAAGCATGCTTTGAATTTTCTTTGGCAGTATTAATTTTATCATTAAGTGACAAAAGGGATGCTTCTGCTTTATTCAATTCAATCTTTATAAGATCTACTGACAAAATTAAATCATGAATACCAGAATTATCGGTTGGAGCTGTATTAATATTACTCTCGTAATCACTCTTTGCCTGATCAAGTCTGGTTTTAGTGTCAGCTATATTCTGTTTAAGGACAGATAAATGTGCTTTTGCTTTAGCAACGTCCTGCTCTGCTTTTGTTATAACAGCGAAATTGTTCATAAAAACACCCTCTTTAACAATATTGTTGTTTCATTATAGATAGAAATAGAAAATGTTTATTTTAAAGCATCAGCAAGTTCTTCTAATGCTGGAATATCATTTTCTTTAAGTGCTGATTTAATTGTGACAACAGGTTCAACAATTGTAATATTCTTCATCGTATCAAGTATACTACGCATTGTCTTAGCTGCTGTTGGAGCCCATGAACCATTCTCAATAAGTCCTATAGTTCTATTTTGGTATGCTTTTGACTGAAGATGATGAAGAAAATCCTGCATAATTGGGAATACACCTGCATCATAACTTGCAGCAGCTAAAACCATTCTGTCATATCTGAAAGCATCTTCAACGGCTTCTGCAATATCACATCTGGAAAGGTCAGTAACAACAACCTTTTCAACGCCCTTATCACGAAGCATATCTGCAAATCTATTGGCTGCAACAGCAGTGTTACCGTGAATAGACGCATATGCTATGAATATACCTTTGCTTTCTGGCTGGTAACTGCTCCATGTATTATATAAGTCAAGGTAATATCCAAGGTTATCAGATAATACAGGACCATGTAATGGACATATAGTCTTAATATCAAGTGCTGATGCTTTCTTCAATAAAGTCTGCACTGGTGCACCATACTTGCCAACTATATTAAAGTAATATCTTCTGGCTTCGCATGCCCAGTCTTCATTCTCAGTAAGAGAAAGCGCTCCAAATTTTCCGAATCCATCTGCTGAAAAAAGAATTTTTTCACTGCTTTCATATGTTACCATAACCTCTGGCCAGTGAACCATTGGAGCCATAACGAATGTAAGAGTATGAGAACCGAGATTAAGAGTATCTCCTTCTTTGACTGTGAGGGAATCCTTAATGTTAATATTTTCAAAGAACTGATTAATCATAACAAATGTCTTTGCATTGCCAACAACAGTTATATCAGGAAAAAGTTCAAGAAGTCTTGCAAGGCTTCCAGCATGATCAGGCTCCATATGCTGGACTATTACATAATCAGCTTTCTTTCCATCTAAAGTCCTTAAGAGATTATCTTCCCATTCTTTCATTCCACGTTTATCGACTGTGTCAATGATTGCAATCTTTTCATCAAGTATTACATATGAATTATATGAAACGCCTTCTGGAACAACGTACTGGCTTTCAAATAAATCTATTGTAGTATCGTCAACACCGATGTATTTAACTGATTCTGATATATTCATAATGTCTGTATCTCCTTTTAATGTTAAATTGTTAATTACACTTCTACTAATTAAACAATCATTGTTATAAGTATAACATTTATTCCCAAGAAG
>NZ_QSEK01000020.1 GCF_003464165.1 Eubacterium sp. AM49-13BH
ATAAATGTGAGCAAAATGTGTATAATTATTAAATAAAATAAAATCATAAAATTCTATTTTATTGATTAATATTATTTAATATGTTAATATCAAAATGTTATTTATATATATGGAGGTCTATATATGCCAGATAATTTTAAAAAGGATACAAGCATAGAGGACGAAATTGAAAAGTCATTGCAGAAGATGGTAGAAGAAGAGACTACAGTAGCTAAGGCTCTAGTAGGAAAGAATGATTTACCTTCTAATATGAAGACAGCAGATATTAATGATGGTAAAACAAGAGTTATTCCACAGATAACTGATGAGATATTAAGAGAACAGAAGAAAGATTATTCAGCAACAGATGGTGAGCAGGAAGATGTTATGGAAGATGATAATATTTTTGCTGATGATGAAGAGGATGAGACTGAGGAATCTTTAGATAATGATAATGGTAATAAGACAGAGGCTGTTGCTGATAAAAAGCCTAAGAAGCCTGTAGATAAGAAAACCAAGCTTATTTTTGCCGGAGTTGGTGCCGGTGTGGCAGTTGTCATTATAATTATAATAATTGTTGCAGTATCACTTAATAAAAAGAGTAAGCAGAATTATGACTATTATTATAATACAGGAATGAAACTGTACGAAGAAGGCAATTACGGAGATGCTTCTTCATATCTTAGCAAAGCTTCTAAAGAGAATGAAGGAAAGAAGAATCTTAATCTTAAGTACACATTGTACAGATGCTATGAGAGTTCTGGTAATGAGGATGAGGCTGTTAATGTGTTGAAGGATATTCTGTCATATGACGAGAATTACGAAGATGCAGTCAAGGCACTTGCAGACATTTATTATAAAAGAGAAGATGCTGATAATTTAACTAATCTTATAAGAAAATATCAGGATGGCAAATGTAAAGATGCTGTTAAGAATTATATAGTAAGTGAGCCGGTTCCATCTAAAGAATCAGGTTCATATGATGATGATGTAGAGCTTAAGTTTACATGTGCTTCTGGCTGTGTTGTGTATTATACAACAGATGGCAAAGAGCCGGACAGCAAGAGTACATTATATGATGGAACAGGTATTAAACTTGAAACAGGAACTACCAAGATAAAAGCAGTTGCTGTTAATTCAATGGGTGTATACAGCAGCGTGGCTGACCTTGAGTATGTTATAGAATATGGTGCACCTGCAGCACCAGATGTAAGTCCTGCATCAGGAAAATATTCTGCAGGAGAGAAAGTTAAGATTAATAACATTCCTGACAAATGCAAGGCATATTATACAACAGATGGTACAACTCCTACAGCTTCATCAACAGAGTATACAGGTGAATTCGATATGCCAGCCGGTAATACAGTAATCGCATTTGTAATAATTAACGATCATGAGCAGAGCAGTTCTGTAGTTAAGAGAAATTATAATGTTGAAGTAAAGAATACATATACATATAGTCAGGCTGAAAGTCAGCTGAAAAGTGTCCTTATATCAAAGAAGGTACTTAAGTCAGACAGTATAGCAGCAGATGGTTCAGGTGTTAATTTTGTCTACATTTCAAAGACAAAGGTTGGTGACAATGAAATGTATATTATCAGATATGATGTAATAAAAGGTGGTTCTACAACAACTGCCGGATTATATGGCGTTGATACATCAAGCGGTAAGGTGTATACTGTTACAGGTAAAGAAGGCAGTTATTCTGCCAAAGAATACTAAAGGTTGATTGTGCGTAATGCACTTCATAATATTACTTTTTGAAAGGAGAATTGTAATGTATAAAATTCTTAAGGCTGAGAAGTTAGCAGAGAAGATCTTCCTTATGGATGTTGAAGCTCCTAGAGTTGCTAAACATTGTGAACCTGGCCAGTTCGTTATTGTAAAGATGGATGATTTGGGCGAAAGAATTCCACTTACTATTTGTGATTATGACAGAGAAGCAGGAACTATAACAATAGTTGTTCAGATAGTTGGAGCGTCTACTGAGAAGATGTCACATCTTAAAGCAGGAGATGCATTTGAAGATTTTGTTGGACCTCTTGGATGTCCATCAGAGCTTATCAGCAAGGATATTGAAGAACTCAAGAAGATGAATATTGTATTCATTGCAGGAGGTCTTGGAACAGCACCTGTATATCCACAGGTTAAATGGATGCACGAGCATGGCGTAGATGTTGATGTTATCGTTGGTGCTAAGAATAAGAAACTTATAATCTTAGAGGAAGAGATGAAGGCCGTTGCTGGTAATCTTTACATAACAACTGATGATGGAAGCTATGTAAGAAAAGGTATGGGTACAGATGTGCTTAAGGATCTTGTTGCAGAAGGAAAACATTATGATTTATGTGTAGCAATCGGACCTATGATTATGATGAAATTCGTCTGTCTTCTTACTAAGGAACTTGGAATTCCTACAATTGTCAGCATGAATCCGATTATGGTTGATGGAACTGGTATGTGTGGTGCATGTCGTCTTAAGGTTGGCGATGAGATTAAGTTTGCATGTGTTGACGGACCTGAGTTTGACGGTCATCTTGTAGACTTTGACCAGGCTATGAAGAGAAGTGCTATGTACAGAACTGAAGAGGGAAGAGCAATGCTCAAGCTTCAGGAAGGCGATACACATCACGGCGGTTGTGGACAGTGTAATTAGAAAGGATGGGTTTCAAAATGGACGTAATGAAGAAAGTGCCAGTCAGAGAGCAGGCTCCTGACGTAAGAAATAAGAATTTTGATGAAGTATGTCTTGGATATAACAAGGAAGAAGCTATGGAAGAGGCAACAAGATGCCTTAACTGTAAGAATGCAAGATGTGTTCAGGGCTGTCCTGTATCTATCGATATCCCAGCATTTATTCATCAGGTAAAAGAAGGAAATATTGAGGAAGCATATAAGATTATTGGTAAGTCAAGTGCACTTCCTGCTGTATGTGGCCGTGTATGTCCACAGGAGACACAGTGTGAAGGTCAGTGTATTAGAGGAATCAAGGGTGAATCAGTATCAATTGGTAAGCTTGAAAGATTTGTTGCTGACTGGGCAAGAGAGAATAATGTTGAGCCAGAGAAGCCAACAGAGAAGAAAGGCAAGAAAGTTGCTGTTATCGGTTCAGGTCCTTCAGGACTTACATGTGCCGGAGACCTTGCAAAAATGGGATATGACGTAACTATATTCGAGGCTTTACATGAGGCTGGTGGTGTATTAGTATATGGTATTCCTGAATTCCGTCTTCCTAAGTCAACAGTAGTTGCCCACGAAGTTGAGAATGTTAAGAAGTTAGGCGTTAAGATTGAGACTAACGTTGTTATTGGTAAGTCAATGACAATTGACCAGTTACTTGAAGATGAAGGCTTTGATGCAGTATTCATCGGTTCTGGTGCAGGTCTTCCAAGATTCATGGGTATCCCAGGCGAGAATGCTAACGAAGTATTTTCAGCTAATGAGTACCTTACAAGAAGCAATCTTATGAAAGCTTTCAAGGATGAGTATGATACTCCAATAGCGAGATTTAAGAAGGTTGCTATCGTTGGTGGTGGTAATGTTGCTATGGATGCTGCAAGAACAGCATTAAGACTTGGAGCAGAGACTCATATCGTATACAGAAGAAGTGAGGAGGAGCTTCCAGCAAGAGCTGAGGAAGTACATCACGCTAAGGAAGAGGGAATCATATTTGACCTTCTTACTAATCCGACAGAGATTCTTACAGATGACAAGGGTAATGTTACAGGTATGAAGTGTATTAAGATGGAACTTGGTGAACCTGATGCTTCAGGAAGAAGAAAGCCTGTAGAGATTCCTGGTTCAGAGTTTGTTATGGAATTAGATGCAGTTATCATGTCACTTGGTACTTCACCTAACCCACTTATATCTTCAACAACTAAGGGACTTGACATCAACAAGAGAAAATGTATCGTAGCAGAAGAAGAAACTGGTAAAACATCTAAGGAAGGTGTATATGCCGGTGGAGATGCTGTTACAGGTGCAGCTACAGTTATTCTTGCCATGGGAGCAGGAAAGGCTGGAGCTAAGGGAATTGATGAATTCCTTTCTAACAACTAATCAGAATATAATAAACCCGCTGTGTCTGTTAATTACACAGCGGGTTTTATTGATTATAAGAATTAATTAAACATTTTTTCAACGAACTGTTCTGAAAAATTCTCGGCTTCTTCATCTGAGAGTTCAGTAAATTGTACGGTTAACTGTTCTTTAACATAAGCTGTACGGTTAAAATATTTCATTTCTTCCTGAATATCTCCGGCGTAAGAATTTTCAATATCTTCTTTGGTTATGTTGTCTTCAAGCCAGTTAAGTACATTGGCGGCTTTCTTATCCTCAGTTTCAGCCTTGGCTTTAATTTTGTTAGAGTATTTCAAGGACCAGACACCGATTGCAATGAATCCGACAAATAACAGACCAAGAACAATGTTAATAAAAAGGAATGAGGCGCATCTTTAGTTACTATCTTAATGATACCGATATCATTAAGAATCATAAGAATGATTCCGATTCCTCCACATACAAAGAATGTGATGCAGATGATAAATTATCCTTGTACTTGTCAGTGCTGCTTTCATACAGGCTTCCACCTGTAAGAAGAGAATTGTTTTCGTTATTATCCTGAATGTTGTCATTAGTTATGTCAGTTGTGTTTTCAGACATAATGTTCCTCCTTGTTATAGAACTTAACCATAAGTCCTTTGTTGTTCAGACATTATAAAATATAATTGTGAAAAAATAAAGAACATATGAATTATTGTGGTAAAATACAAAAGAAAGATATTACAGATTGGCAATATTAAGGAGATTGATATGAAAACACTTATAGTGACAGGGGGAAGTCTTGATATCAACTGGGCAAAGGGTTTTGTTAAGACGATTAATGCAGAATATATAATTGCAGCAGACAGCGGGCTTAAGTATATTAATGAACTCGGGCTTATGCCTGATATGATACTGGGAGATTATGATTCAGTTGAAGCAGGTCTGCTTGATAAGTATAAGAGTACAGATATTAAGACTTATCCCAGAGAAAAGGATTATACAGATACGCATATTGCTATTATAAATGCGTTGAAAGCCGGAGCTTCAGTTATATATATACTTGGGGCGACAGGTACAAGGATGGATCATACATTTACCAATATATGCAATATGAAGGCTGCACTTGACAGTGATGTGCCATGTTTTATATGTGACAGTCACAATAAAATATATCTTGTAAATGACAGGATGGGAGAAGTAAAAGTGTCCCAAAAAGGACAGTATGGTGATTATGTATCATTTGTTCCATTATCTGAAGAAACAATTATAAGCCTTTCAGGATTTAAATATGTGCTTGATGATTATATACTTCATCAAGGCTTAAGCATATGCCAGAGTAATGAAATTAAAGAAAATGAGGCGGTTATAAATATAAAAAAAGGACTTGTGATTGTATTTGAAACAAAGGACTAAAAATACTTGTAATTATTGGCACATTGTAATAAAATTAACAAAGAGTTGCGCAATTGCAACGTAAAAAACAAGGGAGGTCTCGTAATGAGTAATACAACACAGGCATTATCAAGGATTGAAGCAATACTTGATGATAGCAGCTTTGTTGAAATCGGTGCTGGTGTGACTGCCAGATCTACAGATTTTAACATTCAGGAAAAGAAGGCTCCATCCGATGGTGTTATTACAGGATACGGAGTTATTAATGGTAATCTTGTGTATGTATACAGCCAGGATGCAACTGTTCTTAATGGTTCTATCGGTGAGATGCATGCTAAGAAGATTTCAGCACTTTATGATTATGCTATGAAGATGGGAGCTCCTGTGATAGGTCTTATTGACTGCGCAGGTTTAAGACTTCAGGAAGCAACAGATGCTCTTGAAGGTTTCGGTACAATTTATAAGAAGATGTCTATTGCATCAGGTGTTATTCCACAGATTACAGCAGTTTATGGTAACTGTGGTGGAGGACTTGCAATTCTTTCTTCATTATCTGATTTTACATTTATGGAAGATAGCAAGGCAAAGCTTTTTGTTAACAGCCCTAATGCATTAGATGGTAATAATGAATCAAAGCTTGACACAGCGTCAGCTAAGTTCCAGGCAGAAGCAGGAGTTGTTGATTTTACAGGAGATGAGGAGACTATTGCTAATGGTGTAAGGCAGTTAGTTTCTATGCTTCCTGCTAACAACGAAGAGGATGCTGCAGTTTCTGCAACAACAGATGATCTTAACAGAGCATGCCCGGATATGGCAGCAGAGATTGCTGACCCTGCATTAGCTCTTTCAGATATTGCTGATGATAATGTATTTGTTGAAGTTAAGGCTTCATATGCTAAAGAAATGGTTACAGGATTTATTCAGGTAGATGGAATTACTATTGGTGCTGTAGCTAACAGAACAGCTCTTTATGATGAAGAGGGCGAAGTGGCTGAGAAGTTTGAGCCTGTTCTTACAGTTAAGGGTGCTTACAAGGCAGAGAATTTCGTTAATTTCTGTAATGCATTTGAGATTCCGGTACTTACACTCACTAATGTTAAGGGATTTGAAGCTACAGTGGCAGCTGAGAAGGGAATTGCAATTGCAAGTGCCAAGCTTACATATGCATTTGCTAACGCAGATGTACCTAAGGTTAATGTTATTACAGGTGAGGCTTATGGAAGCGCATATGTTTCTATGAACTCTAAGTCTTTAGGTGCAGACCTTGTCTACGCATGGCCAACAGCTTCTATCGGAATGATGGATTCACAGCTTGCAGCAAAGATTATGTATGCTGATGAGATAGCAGCCGCTTCTGATGTGGCAGCAACTGTTTCAGAGAAAGCAGCTGAATATGCTAAGTTACAGTCAAGTGTTGAGTCAGCAGCAGCAAGAGGATATGTTGATGCTGTTATTGACCCGGAGAATACAAGACAGTATGTAGCCGCTGCATTTGAAATGTTATTTTCAAAGAGAGAGGTTCGTCCTGATAAGAAGCATGGAACAGTTTAATTAAGAGGTGACAATATGAAGAAGACTAATTTGAAAAGATTCTTATTGTTATTCTGCATGTTAGCCTGCGTATTCAGTATGACAGCCTGTGGTAATGCACAGATTGATACTAATACAGCTAAAGAATCCGTTAAAGATAACGAGGTTGCTTATGTTGAGAATTACCTCAAGGACTGGGCAAAGGATATGATTCTTTACCTTGACAGCAATCAGGGTGAAGCAGGAACAGATGCTCTTATTGCAGATGCAGAAGCAGGAATAACCCTTAATGATGTTAACAGTAAGATGTATATTGTTAACCAGCAGGGAATGAATGTTAAAACAATAGGATTATACAATAGCTGGAACAGCACTAAAGATGAACTTGGTGAACTCAAAGAGTCTGTTGATGTTAACAACATTAATGTAAAGGTCAGTGATGAAACAAGTGAATTATGTACTATTTCAGTTAAACTTAAATTCGAAAAGAGAGTATGTACATTCGAATTCGTAATCAATACAGATTACACACTTGAAAGTGGAGCTATTAATCCATCATACACAACAGGTGAGAAGATGGGTAAGGCCGGAATGAATACACTTATTGGTATGGGAACTGTATTTGTAGTTCTTATATTCATTTCATTCATTATTTCTCTGTTCAAGTATATAAGCGTATTTGAGAACAGAAAGAAAGAACAGAAAGAAGACACAGCTTCTGTTGGTGTTGATAATGCTATAGCACAGATTGTTTCTAATGAAGAAGAAAATGTTGAGGACGATCTTGAACTTATTGCAGTTATTACTGCAGCAATTGCAGCATCAGAAGGAACATCTACGGATGGTCTTGTTGTCCGCTCAATTAGAAAGGTTAATAATAGGAGGAAATAATCATGAAGAACTATACAATTACAGTTAATGGTAACGTATATGATGTTACTGTAGAAGAAGGAACAGGCAGTGCAGCTCCAGCAGCTAAGGCAGCCGCTCCTAAAGCAGCTCCAAAGGCTGCAGCTAAGGCAGCAGCACCAGCAGGTGCTCAGGGAGCAGTTAAGGTTAACGCTCCAATGCCAGGAAAGATTCTTAAGGTTAATGCAACAGCAGGTGCTGCTGTAAAGAAGGGCGATGTATTGGTTGTCCTTGAAGCTATGAAGATGGAGAATGAAATCTGTGCTCCTCAGGATGGCACAATTGCAACTGTTGAGTGTGCAGCTGGTGATTCTGTAGAGTCAGGTAAGGTATTAGTTTCATTAAATTAATTATGATTCTGATATAAAGTGACTTACGGAGGTATAAGATGAGTTATATTATAACAACTTTAGGAAACCTCGTTCACCAGAGTGCATTCTTCGGACTTACATGGGGTAATTACCTTATGGTTCTGGTTGCGTTTGTTTTCCTTTATCTTGCAATTAAAAAAGGATATGAACCTCTGCTCTTAGTACCTATTTCTTTTGGTATGCTTCTTGTAAACCTTTATCCTGACATTATGTTAGCAATAGAGGATTCAAGTAACGGTGTAGGTGGTTTGTTACATTATTTCTATTTACTTGATGAATGGAGTATTTTACCATCACTTATTTTCTTAGGTGTTGGTGCTATGACTGATTTTGGTCCATTGATTGCTAACCCGGCAAGTTTCCTGCTTGGTGCAGCAGCACAGTTTGGTATCTTTGCAGCATATCTTATGGCTATCCTTATGGGATTCCCAGATAAGGCAGCAGCAGCTATATCAATTATCGGTGGTGCAGACGGTCCTACTTCAATATTCCTTGCAGGTAAGCTCGGTCAGACTAAATATATGGGACCTATTGCAGTAGCAGCATATTCATATATGTCACTGGTTCCTATTATCCAGCCACCTATTATGAAGCTTTTAACAACTAAGAAGGAAAGAGAAGTTAAGATGGAACAGTTAAGACCTGTTTCTAAGCTTGAGAAGATTCTTTTCCCTATAGTGGTTACTGTAGTAGTAGTACTTATTCTTCCTACAACAGCACCACTTGTTGGTATGCTTATGTTAGGTAACCTTTTCAAGGAAAGTGGAGTTGTTAAGCAGCTTGCAGAGACAGCTTCTAATGCACTTATGTACATAGTTGTTATTATCCTTGGAACATCAGTTGGTGCTACAACAAGTGCAGAAGCATTCCTTAACCTTGATACATTAAAGATTGTTGCATTAGGACTTATTGCATTTGCATTTGGTACTGCAGCAGGTGTGTTATTTGGTAAGGTTATGTGTCTTGTTACACATGGTAAGGTTAATCCGCTTATTGGTTCAGCAGGTGTATCTGCGGTTCCTATGGCAGCCAGAGTTTCGCAGAAGGTTGGTTCTGAGGCAGATCCTTCTAACTTCCTTCTGATGCATGCTATGGGACCTAACGTTGCCGGTGTTATTGGTACAGCGGTTGCAGCCGGTACATTTATGGCCATGTTTGGCGTTATGTAAAAGGAGGATATTATGGCAGAACAGGTTAAAAAACCTTTAAAGATTACTGAGACAGTATTGCGTGATGCACATCAGTCTCTTATAGCTACAAGAATGACAACAGAGCAGATGCTTCCTATCGTAGATAAGATGGATAAGGTTGGTTATCATTCAGTAGAGTGCTGGGGAGGAGCTACATTTGATGCTTCACTCAGATTCCTTAAGGAAGATCCATGGGAAAGACTTCGTAAGCTTAGAGATGGATTCAAGAATACTAAGCTTCAGATGCTTTTCAGAGGACAGAATATATTAGGTTACAATCATTACGCAGATGATGTAGTTGAGTACTTTGTTCAGAAGTCAATTGCTAACGGTATTGATATTATCCGTATTTTCGATTGCTTTAATGATTTAAGAAACTTAGAGACAGCTGTTAAGGCTGCCAAGAAGGAAAAAGGACATGCTCAGATTGCTCTTTCTTATACATTAGGTGATGCTTATACACTTGATTACTGGAAAGAGACAGCTAAGAGAATTGAAGACATGGGTGCAGATTCTATCTGTATCAAGGATATGGCTGGACTTTTGCTTCCATACAAGGCTACAGAGCTTGTACAGGCATTAAAGGATGGTTCATCTCTTCCTATTCAGATGCATACACATTATACATCTGGTGTAGCTTCAATGACATACTTAAAAGCAGTAGAAGCAGGTGCTGATATTATTGATACAGCTATGTCACCATTCTCAATGGGAACATCACAGCCAGCTACAGAGGTTATGGTAGAGACATTTAAGGGTACACAGTATGATACAGGACTTGACCAGAATCTTCTTGCTGAGATAGCTGATTACTTCCAGCCAATGCGTGAGGAAGCATTAAAGAGCGGACTTATGAATACTAAGGTTCTTGGAGTTAATATTAAGACATTACTTTATCAGGTTCCAGGTGGAATGCTTTCTAACCTTGTATCACAGCTTAAGGAAGCTGGTGCAGAGGACAAGTACAGAGATGTATTAGAGGAAATCCCAAGAGTTCGTAAAGATTATGGTGAACCACCTCTTGTTACTCCTTCATCACAGATTGTTGGTACTCAGGCTGTTCTTAATGTATTACAGGGTGAGAGATACAAGATGATTACTAAGGAATCTAAGAAGGTTCTTGCTGGTGAATTTGGTCAGACAATCAAGCCATTCAATCCAGAAGTTCAGAAGAAGGCTATCGGTGATACAAAGCCTATTACATGCCGTCCAGCTGACTTGATTGAACCACAGCTTGAGAAATTCAAGAATGATCCAATTGTACAGCAGTACAAGCAGCAGGATGAGGATGTGCTTTCATATGCATTATTCCCACAGGTTGCGACAGAGTTCTTCAAGTATAGAGAAGCTCAGCAGACAAAGGTTGATCCTGCTAAGGCAGATACAGCTAATAAGGCTTATCCAGTCTAATAATTAATAATAACGGCCGTCATGTGCGCAAAAGCGTATGTGGCGGTCTTTTTTTGCAGGTAATGAGCCATGCAATCCAGAATGTGCTTGCACAAATTCTGGATTATATGGCGAATGCAGATAATGAACAACGAAGCACGAAGTGCGGAAGTTGTGAATTATCAAGGCTCGGGAGCAGTGAAGCTGCGTAGAGCCTTGACCTGCAAAAAAAGCAAGGCAGCAAGCATGCAATCCAGAATGTTCCCCTTGATATAAATGCATTTTACATGTAAAATTAAACTGTATGATTAAACAAAAGGAGCACAATTGTGATTAAGTTAGAACGATTTGAAGTTATGAATATGAATAATGCCATCAGAGGGGCAAGAAATCCATTGAACAGCTGGGCAAGAATGGATAGCTATTTCGATGAGAAGGGGAATTTTGTTTTTGGTCCTAATGATCTTGACCTTGCCAAGAGATTATGTAAGGCAGGCTCAGACCACAGAAAGTTTATTAGACAGATATTTGTTACAGTTGATATAACAGCACCACTTTACTGGTGGAAAGAATACGACACATATAAGGTTGGAACTGTTGCTAACTCAACAAGCACAATGCATAAGATTCACAGCAAGCCTTTTGATATGGCTGATTTCAGTACAGACCATATGACTGACGCAACTCTTGAGATGATGCAGAAGAATATTGATTTTCTTGAAGGGATAAGAACAGAATTTGTTGAAACTAAGGATAAAGCATTATGGTACAGCATGATTCAACTTCTTCCAGAAAGTTATAACCAGATGAGAACATGTACTCTCAATTATGAGAATCTTGTTGGAATATATTATTCTAGAAAGGGTCATAAGCTTGCTGAGTGGCATACATTCTGTGACTGGATAAAGGAACTGCCATATTTTTCAGAGCTTTTTATAGATAATGAGTGATTTTGAACAACATACTGATATATTAAGTCTTATAAGAGTCCGTCTTCCAAAGCTTAGCAAAGGTCATAAAAGAATTGCAGATTTCATACTTGCCAACTATGAAAAATGTGCATTTCTTACGGCAGCAAAGCTTGGAGAAGTTGTGGGCGTAAGTGAATCGACAGTTGTAAGATTTCCAGCAGCACTTGGATTTTCGGGATATCCAGAGTTTCAGAGATCATTAGAAGGGATATTACAGGAGAAGATTCATTCTTTTGACAGGATTGATGTGCTTAATTCACATATGACAACCAATATGGTAGTGAATAATGTTATGTCAATGGATGCAAGAAAGATAGAACATACATTAAAGTCACTGGATACAGCGTCGTTTGATATAGCTGTTGAAGATATAATGGCGGCAGACAGTGTATACATAATTGGTGCAAGGGCGTGTGAACCTCTTACTGAATTCTTAGGATATTATCTGCGCATGATTAAGAAGAACATACAGGTTATAAAGACTGGTAATTCCAATGAACTATTTGAACAGATGATGTACATAGGTAAAGGTGATGTTGCAATAGGTATCAGCTTTCCAAGATATTCAATGAGAACGCTTAAAGCAATGGAATTTGCTAATAACAGACAGGCAAGAGTTATTGCTATAACAGATTCGATACATTCACCAATGAATATGTATTCATCATGTAATCTGTTTGCAAGAAGTGATATGGCGTCAATAGTTGACTCGCTCGTTGCACCAATGAGCCTTATTAATGCTCTGATAGTATCATTGTGCCTAAAAAACAGTGAACAGGTAGTGGAGAATATTGAGAAGATTAACGCATTTGTTGATAATTTCGAGTATTCAGGCAATGATGAGATTAATATGTTAGATGAAAATGTTGTCAATGAATTAAGAAAATGTATGGATAATGCAGCTATTGATAAAGAGAAGTAAGAGAGAGCAATAATGAGCAATGTTATAATAATAGGCGGTGGTGCAGCAGGAATGATGGCTGCGATAACTGCTGCCAGAAACAATAATAAGGTTACACTTATTGAAAAGAATGAAAAGCTTGGAAAGAAGCTTTTTATTACTGGAAAGGGCAGATGTAATTTTACCAATGCCGGGGATGAAGAAGATATATTTAATAGCATAGTTACCAATAAAAAGTTCATGTACAGCAGTTTAAGAGGGTTTTCTAACTATGACTGTATGGGATTTTTTGATGAGCTGGGACTTAAATTCAAGATTGAGAGAGGCAACAGGGTATTCCCGGAATCAGACCATTCGTCTGATGTTATAGGTGCGCTTTCAAGGCAGATGAAAAAACTTGGTGTAAATGTACTTCTTAATACGCAGGCTGTAGCTGTGAATGAGGAGAATGGCGAATTTGCAGGTGTTGTTGTAAAAGATGCATCAGGACAGAAGGAGATTAAAGGTGAGGCGTGCGTTATTGCAACAGGTGGTAATTCATATTCATCCACAGGCTCTACAGGGGATGGCTATAGATTTGCGAAAAGTCTGGGACACAGCATTACACCAATACTTCCGGCACTTGTACCTCTTAATGTCAGGGAAGAGTGGGAAGAACTTCTAATGGGACTAAGCCTTAAGAATATAGAGGTTACATTTTACGATGGTGACAGGAAAGTATTTACGGATTTTGGAGAAATGCTTTTTACGCATTTTGGAGTAAGCGGTCCTGTAATATTAAGTGCAAGCAGCGTTATTACAGGAATAGTTAAGGAAAGACCGGTAAGATTAAGCATAGACTTAAAGCCTGCAATTACTGATGAACAGCTTGATGAGAGAATATTAAGGGATTTCTCAAAGGAACAGAACAAGGCGTTTAAGAATTCATTAGATGAGCTGCTTCCTAAGAAGCTTATTCCTGTGATTGTAATGCAGTCGGGAATTAAGCCTGAAAAGAAGGTTAATGAGGTTACAAGGGAAGAAAGACAGAGACTTGTGAAGCTTCTTAAGAATTTTGAGATGACGATAACTTCCACAAGAGGTTTTAATGAAGCGATAATTACACAGGGAGGGGTTAATGTAAAGGAGATTAATCCTTCAACAATGGAATCAAAGCTTGTTAAGAATATATATTTTGCAGGAGAGGTTATAGATGTTGATGCAGTTACCGGAGGATTTAATTTACAGGTAGCATGGTCAACAGCATACGCTGCTGCAAGCCATATACAATAATTTATTTAAAGGAGCAGAGAAAATGAGTGCAATAGCAATCGATGGACCTGCAGGAGCAGGAAAAAGTACAATAGCAAAGCTTTTAGCAAAGCAGTTAGGATATGTGTATGTTGATACAGGTGCAATGTACAGGGCAATGGCTGTATATTTTTCACAGAACGACATTAATCCAGATGATGAGAATGCAATTAATGGTGCTGTAGATAATATTGATATTAGTATTGAGTACAAAGACGGCGTACAGCAGGTAATACTTAATGGTGAGAATGTAACATCACTTTTAAGAACAGAAGAAACAGGAAAAATGGCATCAAAGACATCTAAGTATGCAGCAGTAAGGACTAAGCTGGTTGTACTTCAGAGAGGACTTGCAAAGAAAACAGATGTTATCATGGATGGAAGAGATATAGGAACAACAGTGCTTCCAGATGCGTTTGCAAAGATATATCTTACAGCAAGTTCTGATGCGAGAGCTAAGAGAAGATATGATGAACTTAAGGAAAAAGGTGAAGATTGTAGTTTTGATGCTATCAAAGAGGATATTGAAAAAAGAGACTATGAAGATATGCACAGAGCAATATCTCCTTTAAAGCAGGCAGATGACGCTGTGCTTGTTGATACATCAGATATGAATATAGAACAGGTTGTAGCTGCTTTAAGTAAGATAATAGATGAAAAGAAGGCGGGCAGATAATTGAAAGAAGTAATACTTGCAAAGTCAGCAGGCTTCTGTTTTGGCGTACAGCGTGCAATGGATACAGTATATGCTGAGGCAGACAAGGAAAATGTATATACATATGGTCCGATAATCCACAATACTGAGGTTGTCAACGAACTTGAGAGCAAGGGCGTGAAGGCTGTTAATGATATATCTGAGATTCCAGAACCTGAAAAGTCAATTGTTATAATCAGATCTCATGGAGTATCAAAGGCAGTATATGAATCAATAAAGAACAGTGGGGCAAAGATTGTAGATGCAACATGTCCATTTGTATTAAAGATTCACAAGATTGTAAAGGATGCAAGCGCAGAAGGTGACCAGATTGTTATTATTGGCAATGAGAAGCATCCTGAAGTTGAAGGCATTATGGGGTGGTCTGAGACACCTGTACATGTTGTTGATACAGTTGAAAAAGCGGAAAGATTGAAACTTGACAGAACTAAAAATGTGCGTGTGGTATCCCAGACGACATTTAATTACAAGAAATTTCAAGATTTAGTTGAAATTATAAAGAAAAAAGAGTACAATATTTGCATTAGTAATACGATATGTAATGCAACTGAGGAGCGTCAGAATGAGGCAAGACGGATTGCTCGAAGAGCTGATGCTATGATTGTTATAGGGGACAGCAGTAGTTCAAACACTCGTAAACTGTATGAAATTTGCAAGACAGAATGTCAGGAAACCTTTTACATTCAGACTCTTAGCGGCCTTGAGCTTGATAAGCTCAAATCATCAGACTGCATAGGTATTACAGCCGGGGCATCAACCCCAAACAATATCATTGAGGAGGTTTATACTAATGTCAGAAGAAAGCTTTGCACAGATGTTAGATAACGAAGAATGGAAGGAAATCCGCACAGGTGAAGTTGTAGACGGAACTGTTATTGCAGTTAAGCCGGATAAAATCGTGCTTAATATAGGTGGCAAATCTGATGGAATTATTACTCGTTCAGAGTATACATCAGCTCCTGATGTAGATCTTACTACTGTAGTCTCAGTTGGAGATGAGATGAAGGCTAAGGTTCTTAAATCAAATGATGGTGAGGGACAGGTTGCTCTTACATATAGAAAGCTTGTTGCAGATAATGGCAATAAGAAGCTTGAAGATGCATTTAACAGTCAGGAACCAATCACAGGCGTTGCTAAGAATATTAAGGGCGGTCTTGAAGTTATCGTTGACGAAGCAAGAGTATTTATTCCTGCAAGCCTTATTTCAGATACATTCGTAAAGGATTTATCTGTATATAATGGTAAGGAAGTTACATTTGTAATCACTGAATATGATCCTAAGAACAGAAAGATTATCGGTGACTGCAAGCAGCTTATTGTTGCAGCTAAGAAGGCAGCAGCAGAGGCAGTTCTTTCTAAGATCAAGGAAGGCGATACAATCGAAGGAACAGTTAAGAATGTTACAGATTTCGGTGCATTCATTGACTTAGGAGGAGTAGATGGTCTTCTTCACATCTCAGAGATGTCTTGGGGAAGAACAGAGAATCCTAAGAAGGTTTACAAGATTGGAGATTCAGTTAAGTGCTTTATCAAAGAGATTAACGGAGATAAGATTGCACTTTCAGTTAAGTATCCAGACCTTAATCCATGGAACAACGCAGCAGAGAAGTATGCTGTAGGTAATGTTGTTAAGGGAACAGTTGCAAGAATGACAGATTTCGGCGCATTTGTTCAGTTAGAAGATGGA
Source organism: Eubacterium sp. AM49-13BH (assembly GCF_003464165.1). Taxonomy (GTDB): domain Bacteria; phylum Bacillota; class Clostridia; order Lachnospirales; family Lachnospiraceae; genus Lachnospira. The sequence goes on from NZ_QSEK01000020.1 coordinate 16,369, forward strand.
ATCGACGCATTACTTCATGTTTCACAGATTTCAAGAGAACGTATTGAGAAGCCATCAGATGCACTTTCAATCGGTCAGGAAATTGAAGCTAAGGTTGTTGACCTTAACGAAGCTGATAAGAAGATCAGCTTAAGCATCAAGGCATTACTTAACGACAACGAAGCTCAGGAAGAAGCTCCAGCAACAGAAGAGTAATTAAAGATATTAAAAGGGCTGTTCTCACAGCCCTTTTTTTAAACATATTTTTTGAATGAAAGATAGACACGGCCTTTTTTTGTTTCTTTACCGCACCCCTGATAGATGAATTTGCCTGTTCCGCGGATAACAAGTATATCATTAGCTTTTAACTGATAGCTGTTGTTTTCCATCTGACGGCTGTTAATGAATATTTTTCTTGCCCTGAATAATTCTACTGCCTGACTTCGGCTTAGCTTTGTGAGGCTGGCAACGGCAGCGTCAATCCGTTCACTTGCAGATAAAACTTCAATATCTTCAAGCTCAGGTGAACATTCTATATCGTTAATATCAGTCTTTGTACACTGGATATGTGTATGCTTTACTGTAGACATGTTGTCAATTATGAAATCAGCAATATGTGAAACACAGTAAAGATAGGCGTCCTTGCCTTTTATATTTATGTCTCCAAGCATTTCTCTTTTAATTCCAAGATTCATAAGAGCACCTAGGTAATCTCTGTGTGACAGTGATTCAGCATATTTTTCTATAAGAGGAGATATCTTTATAAGAGTTATAGGAAATTCCTCTTCATAGCCAAGAGTTTCGTAAGAACCAAACTGTATCATCTGTCTTTCACATGCATCATTGCCACCGTATGTTTTAAATGCTACGAAATTAAGTGCGTTTTTCATCTGTGCGAATACTGACTGCTCATTAATATCAAGAAAATTAGTATATGTGTATATGTTTTGCCTGAAGGAACGATTTGCTGCGTCCATTATTTTATTTTTTAAAAGTGATTCATTATCCATTAGATTATAAATATTCCTTTCATGTTTTATAAAAGAATAGCAGAATTACAATAGAATATGGTTTATAACGGAATGTATGTATTTGCTTGTATTGTCAGTGCTTTTTAACAGTATATCATCTGCGTTGCAGTATTTTTCCAGGTCAGAATAATCTTTTTTAAATATGTTTAAATCACAATTATCATAGAGTGGAAGAAAAATGCCTGCTTTTTTGGTGTAACAGTTAGAAGCAGAGCATTTAACACGATTATTACTGTCTACATATTGTGCAATGCTTTTGTGAATGGCTTCGTCTTCTGATGGCAGATAATAATAATTCTTATAGTCTTTAAAAAAGTATTTCAAAGTATCTGATATAACCGGGATTACAAGAGTTAATGTACAGTTCTTAATCAGAATATGTATATTGTCAATACATATATGTCTGTCCACGGGTACGCCTACGGGAAGTGAACATTCAGCAATCAGCCTAAGACTCACATTACCATTGGAATCAGTATCTTTATCAATGACAGCATTGTCAACAGTGTAAGAATTCATAATTACTGCATAATAGGAAACCAGTGGAAGAAGGCTTAGCATTCCTTCTATATCGTCATGGTTGTGAAGAAGGAGAAGCTTCCTGTATTCGTTATGTGCTGTATCAGAAGGTTTTGCTGCAAATTTCCTGTATATATCAATAAGTTCACCGCCTGAATACATGTCTTCGCGTTCTATTCCAAGAAAATGTTCAATAGTTTTCTGCTTATAGTCAGGAAGTGACAGAATAGATTTACATTTTCTTGCAGTTTTATATAAGTCAAGGCTTTCAAGATGTGAAAGGTCAAGTGCCACATTAAGATGTGCTGCACGCTCAGTAATAAAAGGAATATCGAGGCATCCCCATTAAAATGTATTAATGTATGAAAATCTTTTAGAAAATCATTAAATGCGGATAAAATATAAGCTTCATCGGAATCGGATTCTGCAAGCCACTGTAAATAATGCGATATTCCGTTACGGAAATATACAGCGCCTATGAGGTATACTATATTATAATTCCTTGAAAATCCTGTGGTTTCTATATCAAAAAAGCAGATGCTGTCAGTAACCGGACATATTGCTTTAAGCATTGCGGTGTCTGCGTTTGTGTGCAGGGTATCATTAATAGTTATCATAAAAAATCCTCATTTTAGGTTTGATTAGACAAACCGATTGTTAAAAAAGTACTCATTTTCTCTTATTATATAGGAATATATACACAAAAAAAAGTAGATTTTTGCTATTTATTGAGATAAAATACTATTTAATAAAAACTTTATAAGGAGAAATATGTCATGGGAAAGTGTACATTTAAAGGTGGATGTCATCCTTATGACGGTAAAGAGTTTTCTAAGGATAAACCAATCAAAGAACTCTTTCCAGCCGTAGGAGAGATGGTGTTCCCGCTTTCACAGCACATCGGCGCACCTGCTAAGCCAGTTGTTGCCAAGGGCGACTATGTCCTTGCAGGCCAGCTGATAGCCGAGGCAGGTGGATTTGTTTCTGCGAACATTCATTCATCTGTATCAGGTACTGTTAAAGCTATTGAGCCAAGAACATTGGCTACAGGCGGTAAGTGCAATTCTATCATTATCGAGAATGATGGCGAATTCAAAGAAGTTGAATATACACCTATGAAGTTCGAGGATCTTACTAAGGACGTTATCTTAGAAAGAATCAAGGCTGCTGGTGTTGTAGGTATGGGAGGAGCTGGTTTCCCAACTAATGTTAAGCTCTCTCCAAAGAATCCTGAAGCCATAGATTACATTATCGTTAATGGAGCAGAGTGTGAGCCTTACCTTACATCTGATTACAGAAGATATTAGAAGAATCAGACAAGGTTGTTATGGGTCTTAAGATTGCTCTTAAGATATTTGACCATGCTAAGGGAATTATCGGTATTGAAGATAATAAGCCTGAGGCAATAAGAATCATGCAGGAAGCTACAGCTTCTGAGCCTGATATTGAAGTTAAGCCATTAAAGACTAAGTATCCACAGGGAGGAGAGCGTAGTCTATATATGCAACAACAGGAAGAGCTATTAATTCAAGCATGCTTCCAGCTGATGCAGGCTGTATCGTACATAATGTTGATACAATATTCTCAATCTATCTTTCAGTTATAGAAGGTAAGCCTCTTACTAAGAGAATATGTACTGTAACAGGCGACGGAGTTAAAGAGCCTGGCAACTTCTATGTATGGTTAGGAACTAATTACAGACAGCTTCTTGACGCTGCCGGTGGTCCTGTAGGAGAACCTGAAAAATATATTTCTGGTGGTCCTATGATGGGATTTGCCATGTACAGTCTTGACGTACCTGTTGTTAAGGGAAGTTCATCACTTCTTGTATTCCAGAAGGATATCGTATCTAAGACCACATCTTCTGCATGTATAAGATGTGGTAAATGTGGTGAGGCATGTCCAGAACACCTTCTTCCAGCAAAGCTTGCCGGTTTTGCATCACGTAATGATGAAGAAGGCTTTACTAAATTCGATGGTATGGAATGTGTAATGTGCGGAAGCTGTTCATATGTCTGTCCAGCCAAGAGACCATTAACACAGCAGATTAAGGCTATGAGAAGTACAGTACTTGCTAACAGAAGAAAGAAGTAGAAAGGTGGGCAATCAAAGTGAGTGAGATTTTTAACGTATCGACTAATCCTCATGTGCGAAGCGGGAATACTACTCAGACAATAATGAGAGATGTTCTTATTGCTTTAACTCCTGCCAGCATATTTGGTATAGTTAATTTTGGCCTCGATGCACTGCTTCGTATAGTAATCGGTATTGTTACTTGTGTAGCATGTGAGGCATTATATCAGTATTTCATGCATAAGAAAGTTACTGTTACAGATTTAAGTGCAGCAGTAACAGGTCTTCTTATTGCATTAAATATTCCATCAACATTAAATGTTGGTTTTGAAATCGTAGGATGTGTATTTGCAATTATCGTAGTTAAGCAGCTTTTTGGAGGACTTGGACAGAACTTCATGAACCCTGCTCTTGCAGCAAGATGTTTCCTTCTTATTGCATATACAGGTCCGATGACTAATTTTGTTACATCTAACGGATTTTTAGACGCATATTCAGGAGCAACACCTCTTGCACTCCTTAAGCCTGGTGCAGAATCAACAGGCGTTGTTTCATTAGCTAAGATGTTTATTGGTACAACAGGTGGTGTTATCGGTGAGACTTCAGCAATCTGTCTTCTTTTAGGTGGTATCTACCTACTTGCAAGAAAGGTTATTAACTGGAGAATACCTGTAATATATGTAGGTGTATTTGCAGCGCTTATATTCCTTTTTGCACCAGGACATCATTTCGATGTAATCTATATGCTTGAGGAAGTATGTGGTGGTGGACTTTTACTTGGTGCCATCTTCATGGCGACAGATTATGTAACTTCACCAATTACACCTAATGGTAAAATTGTATTTGGCTGCTGCTTAGGTCTTCTTACATTCATTTTCAGAATGTATGGTGGTTCAGCAGAAGGCGTTTCATATGCAATTATCTTCTGTAACCTCTTAGTTCCTCTTATTGAGAGAGTAACAGTTCCTAAGTCATTTGGTAAGAAGAAGCCAGAGAAGAAAGCAAAGGAGGCTGCATAAGATGAAGAAAATAGTTAAAGATGCATTAGTTTTATTTGCTATAACACTTGTAGCCGGAATTCTTCTTGGTGTTGTATATCAGATAACACTCGATCCTATTGCAAAGGCTAACGAGAATGCTAAGGAAAAGGCTTACAAAGCAGTTCTTGCAGAAGCAGACAGCTTTGAGACAATAGATGCCCTTCCTTCTGATGATGATATTAATGCTTCATCAGACATTGACTTCTCTAAGGATAAGGTCAATGAAGTTGCTATAGGAAAGAAAGGCAGCGAGACAGCAGGTTATGTTGTAACAGTTACAGATAGTGACGGTTACGGCGGAGATATCAAGTTTACAGTTGGTATTTCAACAGATGGAAAGGTACTTGGAGTATCATTTCTTTCAATCAGCGAAACTGCTGGTCTTGGTATGAGAGCTAAACAGGATCCATCATTTACATCACAGTTTACAGCTAAGTCTGATGCAGTTGCATCATTTTCAGTAGTAACAGATGGTTCAGCATCAGAAAGCAATGCTAATGTTGATGCAATCGGTGGTTCTACAATTACTTCTAAATCAGTCACAAAGGGTGTAAATTATGCGCTTGCAGTTTACAAGCTTGTGGCAGGAAACTAGGGAGGTGCGGACTTTGAATAAATGTATAGAAAGACTTTATAATGGTATTATTAAAGAGAATCCTACCCTGGTACTTACACTTGGTATGTGTCCTACACTTGCGGTTACTACATCAGCAATCAATGGTATAGGTATGGGACTTTCTTCTACAGTAGTACTTGCATTATCAAACCTTATGATTTCATTACTTCGTAAGGCTATTCCAGATGGTGTAAGAATGCCAGCGTTCATCGTTGTCGTTGCATCATTTGTTACAATGGTACAGTTCCTGATGCAGGGCTTCCTGCCAAGTCTGTACGACTCACTTGGAATATATATTCCTCTTATAGTTGTTAACTGTATTATCCTTGGACGTGCGGAAGCCTATGCTTCTAAGAATCCTCCAATTCCTTCATTCTTTGATGGAATAGGTATGGGACTTGGATTCACAATTGCTATCACAATCCTTGGAGCAATAAGAGAGCTTATCGGTGGCGGTACAATTTTCTCAGATGGTACTAACGCATTATTTGATCTCTCAACAATCGGTTACACACCAGCAAGTATCTTTATCCTTGCACCAGGAGCGTTCTTTGTTCTTGCATTCATGATTGCTATTATGAACAGAATTAAGAGAAAGAAAGGCATGAAGCCTGCAGAAGTTCCTGACTACACAGAAGAGATAGAAGAAGCTAAGGCTGAGGCTAAGAATAACTAAGGGAGGTAAATATGGGATATTTTTCACAGTTATTATTGATAGCTGTAAGTACAGCAATTGTCAATAATGTAGTTTTAAGCCAGTTCCTCGGTTTGTGTCCTTTCCTTGGAGTTTCTAAGAAGATAAACACAGCAGCAGGAATGGGTGGCGCTGTTATCGGCGTTATCACTATTTCATCAGCTGTCTGCAGTCTTATATATGACTGTATACTTACACCGCTTAAGCTTACATATCTGAATACAATTGTATTCATCCTTGTAATTGCGGCACTTGTTCAGTTTGTTGAAATGTTTTTAAAGAAGACATCACCATCTCTTTATGAAGCACTTGGTGTATACCTTCCACTTATTACAACTAACTGTGCAGTACTTGGTATTGCACTTACTAACGTACAGAACTATAACACAGCAGCAGGACTTAATATTGGTCAGAAGCTTTTAGATTCTGTAGTCAGTGGATTAGGAACAGCTGTTGGTTTTACAATAGCAATCATAATCATGGCTGGTATACGTGAAAGAAACGAATTCAATGATGTTCCGGAAAGCTTTAAGGGAATGCCTATTGTATTACTTACTGCAGGACTTATGGCTATCGCATTCTTTGGATTTTCAGGTATTATTTAAGAGGAGGACGACAAGATGTCAGGTATAATTATTGCTGCAGTTGTTGTAAGCTGCACTGGTCTTCTTCTCGGACTTTTCCTCGGAGTAATGGGTAAGAAGTTCTATGTTGAAGTAGATCAGAAAGAGATAGATGTAAGAGCAGAGCTCCTGGAAACAACTGTGGTGGTTGTGGATATGCAGGATGTGATGCACTTGCTAAGGCAATTGCCGCAGGAGAAGCTCCAGCTAACGCATGTCCAGTTGGTGGCGCACCGGTTGCATCAAAGATTGGTGCAATCATGGGTGAGGAAGTTGGAGAATCAGTAAGAATGACAGCATTTGTTAAATGTGCTGGTGACTGCGACAAAGCAAAAGAAAATTATGTGTACTCAGGTGCAATGGATTGTACAGCAATGAACGTCGTTCCTAACGGCGGTTCTAAGGCATGTACATACGGATGTATGGGATATGGTTCATGTGTTAAGGCATGTCCTTTTGATGCAATTCATGTTATTAATGGTATTGCTGTAGTAGATAAGGGCAAATGTAAGGCATGTGGTAAATGTGTTGCTGTATGTCCAAGACACCTTATTGAAATCATACCATACAAGAGTAACTATACAGTTAACTGTTCATCTAACGATAAGGGTAAAGATGTTATGTCAGTATGCTCTGTTGGATGTATCGGATGTATGTTATGTACAAAGCAGTGTGAGTTTGGTGCTATTACAGTAGAAAACAACATTGCACATATTGATTATTCAAAGTGTACAGGTTGTGGAAAGTGTGCTGAGAAGTGCCCTAAGAAGATAATACATCTTCATTGATAATTTAATCACAATAAGTTATAATAAGAAACTGCCGTAGGCTTATGCTTATGGCAGTTTCCTAGTTTAAGAAAAGAGAAGATACACCTATGGCAGAGACAAAATCAAAGTTACAAGATTTTTATAAAAGACTGGATTCCAGAAAATCAACATATTTTCTGGTTTATTCAGTTATTTTTGTTGTCCTTGCTATAGGTGTGTTTTCTTTTTATTTTTTCAATGGAAAGACATTCATATGGGAGGTTGATGGCTGGGAACAGCATTACAAGTCACTCATATATTATTCACAGTATTTAAGGGATTTCTTTAAAAATATATTTATCAATCATCAGTTTGTAATACCACAGTGGGATTTTGCAATAGGTGAGGGAAGTGATGTTATAGGAACATTTCACTATTATGTGATAGGCGACCCATTTACATTCTTATGTTTCCTGTTTCCAGCAAAGTACATGTATATATTCTATGAAGCAATGATTATTTTAAGAATATATCTGTCAGGTATAGCATTTTCAATGTTGTGTTTTTATACAGGACATAAGAAAAGATATGTCCTTCCAGGGGCAGTTACTTATGCATTCTGCTACTGGGCAATATATAATGCAGTAAGACATCCGTTCTTTCTTAACCCGCTTCTGTATTATCCTCTGCTTGTATTAGGCGTTGAGAAGATAATCAGAGAGAAGAAAATGTGGCTCTTTACAATAACAGTAACTGTTGCAGCAATGAGTAATTTCTATTTCTTCTACATGCTTGTGTTCACAACAATTATATATGTTATTGTAAGATTCATATTCTGTTATGGAAAGAATGTGAAAATGTGGTGTAAGGGGATATTAAGCCTGGCTGTTTCATCAGTTACAGGACTGTGTATGGCAGCAATAGTGTTTCTCCCCGTGCTTCACGTTTTCTTAAGTGACAGCAGATTTAATACACCTAACAAAATGGGACTGGTATATCCTTTTTCATACTATGCAAAGCTTCCTGGACTTTTTATCGTTGAGGGTGATAACTTCTGGACATGCATGGGATTTGCAGTACCTGTGTTGCTTGCAGTGCTTTTAATGTTTAAGAGCAGACGTAAGTACACAATGCTTAAGACTTATTTTATTATAAGTGCGGTGATGATATGTATACCGTTTTTCGGACAGGCAATGAACGGATTTTCATATATGTGTAACAGGTGGATATATTCATTTGCATTATTATGTGCATATATACTTGTGTGCATGATGCCGCGTCTTATAAAACTGGAAAGAAAAGAAATACGCTTTATTGGAGTTGCACTTACAATATATTTTGTGGTATGTATGTGCGTAAAGTATTCAAGAAATGGCAAGCTTATAAGTGCAGTTGCAATTGGAGTAATATTGCTAATTGGACTTAGCATAAAGAATGTTAATGAATATAACAGATGCATGATGGTGACAGTAGCGGTTATGCTGGCGGCATTAGCTAATGGTATATGGAAAAATGCTTCATTTGGGGAAAATTATGCGGCACAGTGCATAAGCGTTAAAATGGCACAGGAAGATGTGTTTGGAAGCGAGAAGGAGCTTATAAGTAAATATGCTGAAGATACAGATTTTATCAGATATTCAGGCTCTGGACTTTCGTACAATATGAACTGCATAACAGGAATATCATCCTCTAATCTGTACTGGACACTTACTAATCCGTATGTATCGAAGTTCAGATATGATTGTGCAATCAGGCTTGATACGCTGCTTCCGCACAAATACACAGGATATGATGACAGGTCATCTCTTATAACATTGTCATCTGCCTCAAAGTATCTGGTGAGTAAGACCGGCGGACTTGTTCCATATGGATTTGCTTATGAATCAGAAAATGATGATTATGTAATGTATAATAACGACAATGCACTTCCGTTAGGATTTACTTATGACAAGGCTGTTAATAAGAATGAATGGGAGGGCTTAAGTGCAGTTGATAAGCAGAAAGCAATGCTTCAGGCTGTTGTTATTGACAGGAGTGGGAAGGATACCAGGGAGGCGCTTCCTGACAGGGTATCTGTTAAAGATTTAAGTTATGACAGCCAGATTAAAGATTATACAATGAATTATGATGCCAAAGAAGTACAGTGTATGGATAATACATTTGCAGTAACTAAGGCAGGTGCCAGGGTAACATTTAACTTTACAGGCAGTGGTGCAGGCGAGACTTACTTTAATATTAATGGTCTTGACTATGAAGGAGCGGCACAGTTCCAGCTGTATTTTGGAAAGAGGAAGTTTGACCCATTAGACTTATACTCTAAGGCAGACTGGAAAGAGCTTTCACATAATGAAAAGAAGAAGATATTTAAGAATTTCATATATTGGACACAGTCTACAAGCAGTGTTAAGCTTGGAATTACGACTGATACAGGAGTAACCAAGTCAATGAATTACTTTACATCTGATTACAGCTATTATAGTAACCAGCATGATTTCAGTGTGAATATGGGCTATTCGGAAGAAAATGTTACATCAGTTACAGTGACTTTCCAGAAGATTGGCGTGTATTCTTATGAAGATATACAGATTGTATGCCAGCCAATGGACAGTTACACTGACGAGATTAATACACTTAAAGAAAATGTATTAACAGATGTAGAGCTTGGAAATAATAAGGTTACAGGTCAGATAATACTTGACCGTAATAAATATCTGTGTCTTACAATCCCTTATTCAAAGGGCTGGAAGGTATATGTAGACGGGGAAAGACAAAAGCTATATAATGCTAATGGTCAGTATATGGCTGTATATCTTACGAGTGGAACGCATAATGTAACACTTAAGTATTCTACGCCGCTTCTTAAAGAGGGAGCGTTGGTGTCACTTGCAGGTGTGGCCATCTTTGCCCTGCAGCTTGTAATTAATAAGAGAAAGAAGAGGAAATAATAATGTACAGAGAAGTTGCGAAACTTATTATATATGGTAATCATGAGGACACTATTCTTATGAAAATGTCCGATATTTTCAAAAAATTTGACAGGGACGAGGAGACTCCTGACAAGCTTATAAGTGATATATATGAGCAGATTAAGAGAATATTGGAGGTTGCCACAGATTATGGCTTTGATAAGAATTTATGGCATAATTATCTTACATTCTATCTTATAACTAATGAGAATCCATTCAGCCTTACATGTGAAAAGGTAGGTGCTAATGATGGAAGCGTTAATGAATTTGCTAAGAACGACTTCAAGGTGTTTATGAATCTGTTTAATTATGATTTCAGACCTATTGAGGCTGCACTTGGAATCAACTGTTTTTCACTTATATCTGATTACAAGGCAATTGTTAAGAAAGAGCTTATGTACAATAAGAATGTAAGTGAAAAGGTACAGGCTTTAAGCCTTAAGCTTGAGACAGCAAAGGACGAGAATGAGTTCTTTAATTATGTTACTGATTTCTATAAAGCATATGGTGTAGGAATGTTCGGACTTAATAAGGCATTCAGGGTAATAGGTGGCGATAATGGCGTTACATTTACACCAATCAATAATATGGATAAGGTTATGTTAGATGATCTTATTGGTTATGAAATTCAGAAGAAGAAGCTTGTGGAGAATACAGAGGCTTTTGTTCAGGGAAGGAAAGCTAATAATGCGCTTCTTTTCGGTGACAGCGGAACAGGTAAGTCAACTTCTATCAAGGCTATTGTCAATGAATATTATGACCAGGGTCTTAGAATGATAGAGATATACAAGCATCAGTTCAAGGATTTATCTAATGTTATAGCAAGCATTAAGAACAGAAATTACAAGTTCATAATATATATGGATGATTTATCTTTCGAGGAATTCGAGATTGAATACAAGTTCTTAAAGGCTGTAATTGAAGGCGGTGTTGAGACTAAGCCTGATAATATTCTTATCTATGCAACATCTAACAGAAGACATCTTATCAAGGAAACATGGAATGACAGAAATGATTTAGAGAGCAATAACGGCCTTCACAGATCTGATACTATTGAGGAGAAGCTTTCATTAGTGAACAGATTTGGATGCCAGATAAGCTACTCTAAGCCATCACAGAAAGAATTCTTTGATATTGTTATTGGCCTTGCAAGGAAGAATAATGTTAAGATGACAGATGAAGAACTTATGGCAGAGGCTAACAAGTGGGAACTTTCACATGGTGGAATATCAGGAAGAACAGCACAGCAGTTTATCAATTACTGTCTTGGGGGTAGAGAATGATTTCATACATTAAAGGTGAGCTTGCCGAAATTCTGCCAGATGTAATCGTTGTGGAAGCTAATGGAATAGGATATAATATATATGTTCCGGGTTCAGTACCTGGTGAGCTTCCATCAGTTGGCAGTGAGGTTAAGATATATACATATATGAATGTCAAGGAAGATGAATGCAGTCTGTATGGATTTCTTACAAGGGATGATTTAAGCATGTTTAAAATGCTTATCTGTGTCAATGGCATTGGACCTAAGGCTGCGCTTGGTGCATTATCTAATATCACAGCAGATGATTTAAGATTTGCTGTGCTTGCTGATGATGTGGCAGCAATCAAGGCACTTCCTGGTATCGGACCTAAGACAGCACAGAAGATTATAATTGAGCTTAAGGATAAGTTAAAGCTTGATGAAGTATTTGAATCAGCACTTTCTAAGAATAAGAAGGCAGACAATAACAGTAATGCAAGTAATGTCATGATGATAAGAAATGACGCTGTGGAGGCACTTGTATCACTTGGATATTCAAGCAAAGATGCACTTGTTGCTGTCAAGGAAGTGGAAGATATAGAGAATAAGGATTCTGAGACGGTTCTTAAGGAAGCGTTAAAGAAGCTGGCTAAATTCTAGAACAGAATAGTATTTAAGAAATGAGGGCTATATGGAAAAGAGGATTATATCAACACAGATAACTGAAGAAGATTATGGTATTGAGAATTCCTTAAGACCATTATCTCTTGATGACTATGTTGGACAGAATAAGGTTAAGAGCAATCTTAAAGTATATATTGAGGCAGCAAAGGAAAGAGGAGAGGCACTTGACCATGTTCTTTTCTATGGACCTCCTGGACTTGGAAAGACAACCCTTGCTGGAATTATTGCTAATGAAATGGGGGTTAATATCAAGGTTACATCCGGTCCTGCAATCGAGAAGCCGGGAGATATGGCAGCTATACTTAACAACTTAAGTGAGGGTGATATTCTCTTTGTAGATGAGATTCACAGACTTAACAGACAGGTAGAAGAAGTGCTGTATCCGGCAATGGAGGATTATAAGATCGATATTATGATCGGCAAGGGTGCAACAGCAAGGTCTATAAGACTTGACCTGCCGCAGTTCACTCTGATAGGCGCAACAACAAGAGCGGGGCTTTTATCAGCACCTTTAAGAGACAGATTCGGTGTTGTAAGCCATATGGAATTCTATACAGTTCCGGAGCTTGAGAAAATCATTATCCGTTCAGCCAATGTGCTTAATGTTGATATTGACTCAGACGGAGCACATGAGCTTGCAAGAAGATCCAGAGGAACACCGAGACTTGCCAACAGACTTTTGAAAAGAGTAAGGGATTTTGCACAGGTTAAATATAACGGACATATCAATAAGGATGTTGCTGATTATGCTCTTAATCTGTTAGATGTTGATAGAGACGGATTGGACCGGAACGACAGGATTATACTTACTACAATAGTTGATAAATTTGATGGCGGACCTGTCGGTATTGAGACACTGGCAGCTTCAATAGGAGAGGATTCAGGAACTCTTGAAGATGTTTATGAGCCATATCTGATACAGAATGGGTATATTAACAGAACTCCAAGAGGAAGAGTTGCAACAAAAGCTGCTTATGATAATCTTGGCAGGCTATTCAAAGAAAAATAATACAAATAATGAGGAGGGGACTTATGTCATCAAAAAACACAGCAGAGGTAATTCTTGGAGGTAAAGTAATTAAGCTTGGAGGATATGAGAGCGAGGAGTATCTCCAGAGAGTTGCATCATACATTAACAATAAGATTACAGAGTTTAATAAGGATGAGGGATACAGACGCATGTCGGCTGACATGAGAACTGATATGATGTATCTTAATATCGCTGATGATTACTTTAAAGCCAAGAAGATGGCAGACGGGCTTTCTTCAGATATAGAGAACAAGGATAAAGAGATATATGATTTAAAGCATGAGCTTATTGCTGCGCAGATTAAGGCAGAGAGTTCTGCAAAAGAAATTAAGGAATTAAAGAATGAGATTAACAAGTACCAGAAGAATATTGTTAAGTTAGAGACAGAACTTAATGATTCTAAGAAGTGATTTACATAAGGTTTATCAGGTATTAATAATAACGGCTGTTGCAAATGCATTTGCAGCAGCCATTTGATTTAAAGGCGGTTTACAACTATGAATGTTGATAAGAAAAAGATACAGGTAGAAGTTCTCGCACCGGCAGGTTCACTTGATATTATGAAGGCTGTTGTGGCTGCAGGAGCAGATGCAATATACCTTGGCGGCAATATGTTCGGAGCAAGGGCATTTGCTAATAATTTTAATGATGAAGAGCTTATCAGTGCTATAGAGTATGCACATTTATTTGGAAGAAAGGTATATCTGACAGTTAATACCCTTCTTAAGTCAAGAGAGATAGAGAATAGTCTTATAGAATATCTTATACCATTCTATGAGGCAGGACTTGATGCAGTGATTGTGCAGGATATGGGTGTGCTTAAGCTGATAAGAAAGCATTTTCCTGATATGGATATACATGCAAGTACACAGATGACACAGACCGGCGTATATGGCAGCAGGCTTTTAAAGGAACTTGGGGCATCAAGAATTGTTACCTCAAGAGAGATGAATCTACAGGAGATAAAGCAGCTTCATGAGAAATTAGATGTTGAGATAGAAAGCTTTGTGCATGGAGCTTTATGTTACTGTTATTCAGGACAATGCCTGCTTTCAAGTTTTAACGGTGGACGAAGCGGCAACAGGGGAAGATGTGCCCAGCCATGCAGAATGTCTTATGATGTGTATGATAGCGGAGTAAAGATTAATGACAAAAACAACAGTTATGCATTAAGCCCTAAAGATATGTGTGCATTACAGATACTTCCTGATGTTATTGATAGTGGCGTATATTCCCTGAAAATCGAGGCCGTATGAAGAATGTCACATATGCGGCTATGGTAACACACATTTACCGCAAATATGTTGATATGTATCTTGAAAAAGGTCGTGACGGTTTTAAGGTAGATAAGCAGGATATGGATGCCCTGTCTGATATATATAACAGAGGTGCTTTCACAACAGGATATTATGACAGCATTAAAGGAAAAAAGATGATGTCTCTTGGCCGCCCTAACCATATGGGAACGGAGTGTCTTAAGGTTGTGTCTAACAAGGCAGGAAGAATTACATTTAAGGCACTTAAGAATGTGAACAGAGGTGATGTCTTTGAGATTGATAAGGAACATTCCTTTGAGAGCGGAGCTGATGTGGCAGCAGGGCAGACCTTCGTTGTCAATCTTCCTAAGAAATATCCATTGTATGAGGGAAGAGTTGTCAACAGAATGAATAATGCTAAGATTAAGGCATATGTAGCGGATAATTATGTTGGAACATCACCTGAAATCCATGTTGATATGAAGCTTGTTGTAAGAAAGAATGAGAATATATCACTCACTGTAATGTATGATGGGATTGAGAAGACATGTACAGGAGAGATTATTACTGAAGCGCAGAGCCGTCCCGCCTCAGAGCAGGAACTGGTTAAGAATTTAAAGAAAACTGGTGATACATGCTTTGTGGTGGATAATACAGAAGTGGAACTTGACGATGGAGTATTCGTTCCGGTTGGCTGGATTAAGGAATTAAGAAGAAATGTACTTGAACAGCTTGAAACACATTTAAAGCACAGTCTTGTAAGAACTTATAATAAGCCAGATTATGTTGAAATGTATAACAAAGAAGAGACGCTTAATGATAATGGATTTTTAATAAGAAAAGCTGCGTATCTGCACAATATTAATCATGTAAAGCAGGCAGCATCAGTTTCAGGAGTGCAGAGTATATATCTTGATTATAAGCTGTTATATGAATGCACAGATGAGGAGTTGAAAATCTGTGTTTCATATTGTGCATCACGGGAAATAGATGTGTATGTTGTTCTTCCTCATATTCTTAAAGCTGATAAGTATGATAAGTTTAAGAAGCTTTGTGAGAAGGCATCCGGATGTGGTATCAGCCGTTATCTTTGCAGGAATATTGAACAGATTGGATTTCTTGGAAGCAGTAACTGGAAAAAATTATCTGGCGATGTGCATATTATCACAGACAGCAGCATATATATATTTAATGCATTTGCTAAAGATGAATTAAGAAAACTGTGTGAAAAGTCAGGCATCGTTCTTGACAGGATGACTCTTCCTCTGGAACTTACAGACAAGGAGATGCTGCCTGTGGCTGGCACAGATACAGAACTTGTCGTGTATGGCAGTGTACCGCTTATGGTTTCTGAACAGTGCGTAAGAAAAACTTATGGAAGATGTGATGGAAACTGGGGTAGTGTGAAGCTTACAGGATTTAAAGGCAATGAATATACAGTTAACAGTATGTGTGAATTCTGCTATACTGTTATGGATGGGAAAAAGCTCAATCTTACACAGGAGAATCTGGAAGATTTCAATAAATGTGTAATTCGTTATGAATTTGACGAGAGTGGAGCAGATGATATACAATTAGTTATGACTGATGGAGTAAGTGGTGGTACTACAGGACATTTTCATCAGGCAATTGACTAAGATTAGGTGATTCGGATAAAGGAGATTGCAATGCAGTCAGTTTTTATTGAACTTACGAAATACATTTTTGCATTTCTTATGGCTTTTTATGTTCTTTCTGCATACAGAGGAGCGATAATTCATAAGGAAGAGAAGAGAAAAGGCATATATATACAGCAATACCTATTGATATTTGCCATACATTTTCTTGGATACTATGTTCTGTATATTATGAAGAATGATGCCAGGTATATAGGTTTTTATTTTGTACAGCTTATATATCTTATAGTATTTATTTCATTCTATTATATATTGTATCCAAAGGCATCAAGACTGCTCGTTAATAATATGTGTATGCTTATGTCTGTTGGCTTTATTATGATAGCAAGACTTAACTATGATAAATGTGTCAAACAGTTTGTTATTGCTGTGCTTGGAACGGTGATTATGTTCCTTGTTCCGTGGCTTATCAAATCAGTTAAGAGTTTCAGAAACTTTGGCTGGATTTACTGCGTTGCAGGACTTGTGCTTTTATGTGCTGTTCTTCTTGGTAATAAGGTGTATGGAGCCAATCTTACATTAAGCATAGGAGCATTTTCTGTACAGCCGGCAGAATTTGTAAAGATTCTGTATGTTATGTTTGTTGCATCTATGTTTAATAAATCAACAACCTTTAAACAGACTTGTATTGTTACAGTATTTGCAGCACTGCATGTGATTATTCTCGTGCTTTCAACGGATCTTGGTGCTGCACTGATATTCTTTGTTGTATATATTGCCATGCTTTATATTGCTACAAGAAAACTATCGTATGCTGGGGCAGGACTTCTTGCGGGAGCGGGAGCATCAGTTATTGCGTATAAGCTGTTTTCACATGTAAGGGCAAGAGTTGTGGTATGGCGTAATCCATGGGAATATATTGATACTAGCGGATATCAGATATGCCAGTCTCTTTTTGCAATCGGTATGGGTTCATGGTTTGGATACGGACTGTGTCAGGGGATGCCGGATAAGATACCTGTAGCAGAGAAGGACTTTATGTTTTCTGCTATTACAGAAGAATTCGGACTTATATTCTCAATATCATTATTCTTAGTGTGTCTTAATAATCTTATTCTTATGATGAATATAGCTTCAAGATGTAAGACGCTTTTCTATCGTCTTGTAGCTGTAGGACTCGGAGTTACATATGGAGTACAGGTGTTCTTAACGGTCGGAGGTGCAATAAAATTCATACCAATGACAGGTGTTACGCTTCCTTTTGTAAGTTATGGAGGAAGCTCAATATTAAGTTCACTTATAATGTTTGCACTTATTAATGGAATGTACAATATGAGACAGGATGAAGGTGACAGGAAAGATGGCAGAAAAAAGAAAACAATCCAGACAAAGAAAAAAACAAAACGTTCAGAGTGATATAGTAGATACAGAAAAGAAGAATTTAAGGAATAAGGAAACTAATGTAATTGCATTCTTTTTTGTAGGTCTTTTTGTGGCTGCAATTGTGTATCTGTGCGTGTTCAATATAAAGGACGCGGGAACAATTGTTAATAATCCGTATAACAAGAGAGTTGATAATCAGGAAAGCAAAGTTGTGAGAGGCGATATATTAGCAGATGATGGAGATGTTCTTGCAACAACGCTTACAGATGATGAAGGCAATGAATCGCGTTATTATCCATATGGGAATCTGTTCTGTCATTCGGTTGGATTTACTTCTCTTACAGGAATGAAGACAGGAATAGAACAGTCACAGAATTATTATCTTCTCAGTGAGACAAATAATGTACTTGACCAGATTGGTAATGACTTATCAGGTGGCAAAGCAAAGGGACATAATGTAACAACAACACTTAATGTAGAGCTTACCCAAGCTGCTTATAAGGCACTTGGCAGTAATAAAGGTGCTGTTATCGCTATGGAACCGTCTACAGGAAAGATTCTTACAATGGTATCTAATCCATCATTTGATGCTAATGATGTCAATACAGATTATGAAGAATGGATTACATATGACAGTGCAGATTCAGTACTTTTAAACAGGGCAACGCAGGGGCTATATCCTCCTGGTTCAACATTTAAGATAATTACAGCACTTGCATATATAAGACAGAATGAGAATGATTATTATAACTATTCATATGATTGTGATGGACAGGCATATATACCAGGTGGAACTACTATAGCGTGTTTTGATCATACAGCACATGGATATCAGGATTTAAGAAAAGCATTTGCAAATTCATGCAATTCTGCATTTTCTACGATTGGTGCCGGACTTAACAAAACATCTTTCATAAATTTGTGTAGTACATTCCTATTTAATTCTAATCTTCCTGTAGGATTTGAGTATTCTAAGAGCGCAATGGCTGTTACACAGGATTCTTCAATAAGTGAGATGCAGGAGACTGGTATAGGACAGGGAAGGACAATGATGACACCACTTCATAATATGATGATTGCGGCGAGTATTGCCAATGATGGGGTTATGATGACTCCATATATTGTTGACAGTGTAAGTGACAGCGAGGGCAGAATGGTTGTTAAGAACAAACCGTCAGCAGTTGGAACTGTGATGTCTGCAGAAGAAGCTGAGTATCTTACTGAATGTATGAGACAGGTGGTTACGTCCGGTACAGGTTATGCTATGAAAAATTCATCATATGAAGCAGCTGGAAAGACAGGTTCTGCACAGTATGATGATTCTGAGAATTATCATAGCTGGTTTACAGGGTTTGCACCATATGATAATCCACAGATTGCTGTATGTGTAATACTTGAAGGCGGATATTCAGGAGTTGCAAGTGCACAATATGTTGCAAAAACTGTATTTGATACATATTTCGGATATTGATATTAATGCCGGAAGATTGTATAATGTATATAAGAAATATATGGAACGGTACAACTTAATTATTAAGAAAAGAAGAGGGGAAAGCTATGAATAGTAATCGTATTAAAGTTACATTGTACAACAGAACATTTAAAGAGATAGATATGTCGGATTTTACAAGAATAACAGAAGGCCTGTTTTCTAACAGAGATGATATTGTCGCAATCAGTTTTCCAGAAGGAGTAGAGACAATAGCATCTAATGCTTTTGAAAATTGCAGAAGACTTGAAAAAGTCGAATTTCCTGATTCACTTAAGCTGATTGAGTGTGAAGCATTTATTAACTGCACAAGTCTTAAAGAAGTTGATTACGGAAAGAATGTAACTGTTGCTCCGGATGCATTTAAAGGCTGTATTAATTTATAATCAGAATTATTGAAATAAGAAGCCTTACGGGGCTTCTTATTTTTATAGGCGTTTACGACTAAAAACTTGACAAATATTTCTTCATAATATAGGATTTCTTACAGTGGCCTGACTATGCGTTGGTGCTGTATACGTGGGCTTGCGAAAGATTTTTAGAAATTCAGCACAGAAACGAGGAAGATAATGAGTAAGAAAAAGACATTTGTTACACTTGAACAGCTTAAGGAAATCGACAAGACATATCCGACTCCTTATCATCTCTATGATGAGAAGGGAATCAGAGAGAACGCTAAGAGATTAAAGGAAGCATTCTCATGGAATAAAGGTTATAGAGAGTATTTTGCTGTGAAGGCTACTCCTAATCCATATATTTTAAAGATATTAAAGGATTATGGCTGCGGTGTTGACTGTGCATCTATGGCAGAGCTTATGATGGGATATGCTCTTGATTATAAGCCGGAAGAGATTATGTTCTCATCTAATGATACTCCTGCAGAAGAGTATGCATATGCTAATGAGATAGGTGCTACTATCAATCTTGATGATATTACTCATATTGAGTTTCTAGATAAGATATTAGACGGTAAGTTTCCTGAAACAATGAGCTGCCGTTACAATCCGGGTGGATATTTCCAGCTTGGAACATCTATTATGGATAATCCTGGTGATGCCAAGTATGGTATGACACATGACCAGATTATAGAAGCGTTTAAGATATTAAAGAGTAAGGGCGTTAAGCATTTTGGTATCCATTCATTCCTTGCAAGTAATACTGTATCTAATGAATATTACCCTACACTTGCCAAGATTTTATTCGAGCTTGCAGTTGAGTTAAGAGACAAGACTGGAGCAGATATTAAGTTTGTAAACCTTTCAGGTGGTGTTGGTGTTGCTTACAAACCGGATCAGGAGCCTAACGATATTGCTGTTATTGGTGAAGGTGTACACAAGGTATATGATGAGGTTCTTGCGCTGCCGGAATGGGTGATGTTGCAATTTATACAGAGCTTGGAAGATTCATGCTTGCTCCATATGGCTGTCTTGTAACTAAGGCAATTCATGAGAAGCACATCTATAAGGAATACATCGGAGTTGATGCATGTGCATCTAACCTTATGCGTCCGGCAATCTATGGCGCATATCATCATATTACTGTTGCGGGTAAGGAAGATGCACCTTGCGACCATAAGTATGATGTAACAGGTTCTTTATGCGAGAACAGTGACAAATTTGCAATTGACAGAATGCTTCCTAAGATTGATATGGGTGATTATCTTATTATTCATGATACAGGGGCACATGGTTTCTCTATGGGATACCAGTATAATGGAAAGCTAAGATCAGCAGAGCTTCTTCTTAAGGAAGATGGCAGTGTACAGATGATCAGACGAGCAGAGACAATCAAGGATTACTATGCTACATTTGATTTCTGTGATGCGTTGAAAAAGTTGAATTTAAAATAAACGAGGTTTGATACATTGAAGAATTTAGGTTATATAGCAGGCGAAATTACAAAGGGAAAGAATCTTTCAGAAAATCTTTTAAAGTATGGTAATGGAATGTGTTCCATGTATAATGGGCTTGGATTTATTAAAATGTCAATGAATTATTATACTGTACTTGATATTGCAAGAGATTTACAGAATGATAAAGACCTTCTTAACATGATTAACAGACTTAATGAGCTTGTGGAGCGTTTTGTGGAGAATGATGAATGTGATGATTATGAAGCATTTAAAGAACTCAATTCATTCCGCGAACAGATTATTGAGATTATGGAAGTTATAACAGCTTATGTTGACAGGCTAAGAATATATGAGCATGTACTTAACAGAGTTGAGTACAGATTTAACGAGGGTGAACTTGATTACGACTACTATAATACCTATATGACTAATGAGATCATGCATTATATATTGTCTGATAAGGATAATGTTGTTATTAATGGCAAGATTTCAGAGATAGTAGGACAGCTTCCTGTAAGAATGTTAAAGGACAGATTTTTTGAACATATCAGAGATGCATTTACACTGTATCATGGTGCCGGAAAGAATTCGATAGATGATTTCTATTACACCTTAAGCACAAGTGCTATGCTTTCAGGTGAAGCGGGATTTGATAAATTCCCTGATGTTTATGATATATATAACACACTTGCAGGGGCTGACTACAAAAATATTGATAAAGACGAATATGTAAGACTTAAAGGCGCACTTGATATTGCAACTGAGAAGATGACAGATTATGCAGATGTATATGTGCTTCTTACACAGGTTGTTAATGATGCACTCACCATAGCTCTTACCAGAAGAAATACACTGGATAGAATAGAAGAGATAGAGAATGCTAAGAGTGTTTTAAGTAAAACAAGAAATGCTTATATTACAGGTGAAAGATTTGAAGATATTTCAGAGGATTTTACAGCATTTGAAGGAAAACAGGAAAGAATTCTTGAGGCAGTATCATCTGGTGACTATGCAATAGAATACAGCCTTGCCAATTTTGTGGATGAACTTAAGGATTATGAGCTTTTATCTGAATATAATGCTTTGTCTAAAACACTTAAGTTACAGTCAGGCAGTGATTTTGTTAAGCTTGAATCAGAGGTATTTGCAGAGATTCCGGATAATTCTTATGCTGATGAGACAGCAGAGAAGCTTATTATGGAACTTGATGACAGCTTTAAGAACATGAATGTAATGGTTAAGAGAGCTGTTATGGCATCAGTGCTTTCAAGTCTTCCGGTATTTTTTAACAATACCGAGGAGATACAGTCATATATTAATAATTCTCTTATGCAGTGCAATGATGAAGCAGAGCAGAAGGCGGTTGTTGAGATTATCAAGGCTATGATAAGTGATAAGTAATGCAAATGTGCTGATGTGCATATGAGAAGTTTAAGGTTTTTGGGGGATAGTAAGTTGAAGTGGTACAGAAATCTTTATCTTGGCGATAATGCCAGAAAAGCTAAATACAAGACGTTTGGTCTTATCAGAAAGAACAGATTTACCATAGATACTTATATTATTGCGATTTCTGATAATCCTGATAATATTCTTGATATTTATTCAGCTAATATGCTGAAACAGCCGCATTTTAAGAATAAATCATACAGAGATAAAGTGTATGTTGTAGGACTTGCGAAGGGCAGAAATGAGGCTCTGGAGCTGGTAAGATGCATAGTTGATGACACATACTCCCATACAGGGTGTGTTGACGTAGCGGGGTATCTTAAGTTTGGTACGAAATTAAGAAAAGATAACTGACAGATTGTTGGAAAGGTGGGGCTATGCTACATGTTTTATTGCTTATACTTAAGATAACAGGCATAGTTATCGCATGTATCTTAGGTCTTGTCATACTTGTTGTGACAGCAGTTCTTTTTGTACCAGTAAGATATAAGGTTAATGCGGATTATCATGACAGGTTCAAAGCCCAAGCAAAAGTATCCTGGTTAGGGATATTGAGGCTGATGATCTCTTATGATGAAGAACTTGATATAAAAGCCAAGGCGTTTTTTATAACGGTTTACAACAATAATGACGAGAATAGTAAAGTTTCTGAACAAAAGAAAGCTAATAAGAAAAAAGAAAAAAAGCCTGAAGAGAATATTTTTTCTGCGAGTGATAAGGATGTAGAGAAACTTACAGAAAAAGAAGAAAAACCACAGATTAAGATGGCTGAGGCTGTGAATGAAACAAAAGAAGATGTACAGAATGTCAAAGAGGCTGTATCAGAAGATGAATCAGGGAACATACAGAATAGGAGCTTCTTCAATAAAGTTAAGGATAAATGCTTTGTAATATATACAAAGATTAAAGAGATAATAAAGCTTATAAGGGATACAGTAAAGAAGATTTCAGGTGCAGCTGACAGGCTTAAAGAAAAAGTAAGCAAGGCAAAAGAATTTGTGACAGATGAGGACAATAAGGCACTTTTTCATTTTCTTGTGGAACAGTTAAAGGCACTTATTAAGGTTATAAAACCTAAAAAATACAGAATTAACGCAAGAATCGGATTTGAAGACCCGGCAACAATGGGAAAGGTTCTTGCTTATGTTTCGATTCTTTATGGAATGTCAGGTGTTGATCTTTCTTTAGAACCGGTATTTGGTGAAAATGTTAAGGAAGGCAGCATGTTCCTGAAAGGAAATATCTGTATATTTTCAGTGCTGGTGATAGCATTAAGAGTGTATAGAAATGAACAGTTTAAAAAGTTTATTTCCAGATAGAGAAGGTTATGTTATAATGTTAACAGAACTTCGTAAAACAAGGAGACAAGGAGGAATTAGATTTTATGGCAGATAATAATTTTGATTCAACAGTGGCATCACTTTTTAAGGGGATGGATGCATTTATATCAGCTAAAACAGTCGTTGGAGAAGCTGTTACAGTTAATGATACAATTATTCTTCCACTTGTTGATGTTTCGTTCGGAGTTGGAGCAGGAGCATTTGCAGGGGACAAGAAGAATAATGCAGGCGGTGGAATGACTGGAAAGGTCACACCAAGTGCTGTTTTAGTTATCCAGAATGGTGCAACCAAGCTTGTTAATATTAAGAATCAGGATACTGTAACTAAGATTCTTGATATGATTCCTGATATTATTGATAAATTCAAAGGTAAGGATGAAAAAGTCGTAACTGACGCGGATATTGATGCCGCAATAGAAGATGCAGCAGAGTAGTTTTTCATAACCGGAGAAAATGCGCATATTATATAACATACACGTTAAGGAAGTATATATATGTGCAGACTGCTTGGTTTTATATTCTTCTGGATTGCTGTAGGCATGATAATTACACTGTTTATAATGGACAATGTATTCTTGTGCGTGTGCATAATAATTACGTTGCTTGTTGTAGGATATAACATGTTTTGTCAGTAGCTGGAACAATATATTGTGGTTATGAGAAAAAATTGATGAAAATTCTTAAAAAATGTGTTGCAAAATATTTTTTTATCTGATACAATAATTTCTGTTGTGGGTAAATTACCCAATACCGGTAAGGAGGTGTTATTGAAATGGCTAAATGTGCAATTTGCGAAAAAGGTCCTCACTTTGGTAATGCAGTGAGTCATTCTCATAGAAGATCTAATAAGATTTGGAATGCTAATGTTAAGTCTGTTAAAGTTAAGGTTAACGGAAATGCTAAGAAGATGTATGTTTGTACTTCATGCTTACGTTCTGGTTTAGTTGAGCGTGCATAATCTATGAGCTTTAAAGTTAATACCAGTATATTAAGGTGAATTGCGCGAGACGTGATTCACTTTATTTTTTGGATATTCATTTGATAATCAAAGTTTAATAAAGAATGCGAAAATGTGTTTATTTTTCTTCGGAAAGATAGTATAATATTTGTGCTATTTATGTACATATTTTTATGTAAAGTTTGACTGCGCGAAACTTGCATCTGGATTCCGGGTGTTAACAAATACAAGACGCAGTATTGGAGGACTATCTATGAAGGGAACTTTGGAGAATAAACTTGGAAAAGTTTTAATTGATTCAGAAGTTATTGCACAGTATGCAGGTTCTACAGCAGTTGAGTGCTTTGGAATCGTAGGTATGGCTGCTGTAAGCATGAAAGACGGACTTGTAAAGCTTCTTAAGGGAGACAGCCTTACAAGAGGAATCAGTGTAGTTATAGATGAGAACAATCTTATTGAGATTGATTTTCATGTTATTATTTCTTATGGTGTAAGCATTGCTGCAGTAGCAGATAATCTTATTGAAAATGTTAAGTATAAAGTGTCAGAATTTACCGGCCTTGAGATTAAGAAAATCAACATTTATGTTGAGGGCGTAAGAGTAATTGATTAATAGGAATATTGTTATAATGCTTAATTGCAGAATGGAGGATAATCGTGGCAACTAATACAATAGATGCAGCACTTGTGCAGAAGATGTTTCTTGCAGGAGCTAAAAACCTTGAGTCTAAGAAGGAATGGATTAATGACCTTAATGTATTCCCCGTACCAGATGGTGATACAGGTACTAACATGACTCTTACAATTATGTCAGCAGCTAAGGAAGTAAGCACTATTGCTAATCCTAATATGGAGAATCTTTCTAAGGCTATTTCATCAGGCTCTTTAAGAGGAGCAAGAGGTAACTCTGGTGTTATCTTATCACAGCTCTTAAGAGGATTTACTAAAGAGATGAAGGGCGTTTCCGAGATTACTGTTGAGACACTTGCACTTGCAACAAGCAGAGCTACAGAGACGGCTTATAAGGCAGTTATGAAGCCTAAAGAAGGAACAATCCTTACTGTTGCTAAGGGTATTTCTGATAAGGCAGCTGAAATTGCATCACAGACAGATGATATTGAAGAAGCAATGCGTATTATTATAGAGCATGCAGAATATGTACTTTCTAAGACACCTGATATGCTTCCTGTTCTTAAAGAGGCAGGAGTTGTAGATTCAGGCGGACAGGGACTTGTAGTAGTTCTTAGGGGAATGTATGATGCTCTTACAGGCAAGGTTACAGATTTTTCATTAACAGAGGCTAAGCCTGCTAATGAGCAGACTGCACCAGGAGCTGGAAAGGGCGCTGCAATAGATAATGTAGAGATTAAGTTTGGATATTGCACCGAGTTCATTATTATGCTTGAGAAGGAATTTGATGAGAAGACTGAGGCAGACTTCAAGGCATTCCTTACATCTATAGGTGATTCTATAGTGTGCGTAGCTCTTGATGATATTGTTAAAGTTCATGTTCATACTAACCATCCAGGTCAGGCGTTTGAGAAAGCATTAGAGTATGGTCAGCTTACTAAGATGAAGGTTGACAATATGAGAGAAGAACATAACCAGAAGGTTGTTGCACAGTCAGAACTTCAGGCTGCAGCAGCTAAAGAGGCTATGGAAAAGAATTCTGAAGTAGAAGAAAAGAAGGCAGAACCAGCTAAGGACTTTGGATTTATTACAATTGCACCGGGAAGCGGAATTGCAGAGATTTTCAAGGGACTTGGTGTTGATGAGGTTATTGAAGGCGGACAGACAATGAACCCTTCAACAGAAGATATCCTTAATGCGGCAGATAAGATTAATGCCAAGACAATATATGTTCTTCCTAATAACAGTAATATTATTCTTGCAGCTAATCAGGCAGCATCAATTGTTGAAGATAAGGAGCTTATAGTTATCCCTACTAAGACAGTACCACAGGGAATTACAGCTATGATTAACTTTGAGACAACACGCAGTGCCAAGGATAATGGTGATGTGATGACAGACAGTCTTTCAACAGTTAAGTCTGGACAGCTCACTTATGCTGTAAGAGATACATCAATTGATGGCAAGGAGATTAAGAAAGATAATTATCTTGGATTAGGTGATAAGGGACTTGCTGCAGTTGGAACTGATATGGATACAACTTTACTTGAGATGATTGAGTCAATGATGTCAGATGAAGCTGAACTTATAAGCGTTTACTATGGAGCTGATGTTGAAGAAGCTGCTGCTGAGGCAGTTGTTTCTAAGATTGAAGAAAAGTTCCCAGATGTAGATGTTGAACTTCAGTTTGGTGGACAGCCAGTTTATTATTATATTGTATCTGTTGAGTAAGAATTATGAATATAACGGAATTAAAGGGCATCGGCGCTAAGACAGCTGAGAATTTTAACAGGCTTTCGGTATACACAGTATCGGATCTCGTGGGGTTATACCCGCGGGATTACGATGTATACCATGAGCCTGTTTTTGTTAAAGATATAAGCTGTGAATCAGAACATACTGAGGTAGCTGTTGAAGGACAGGTATGCAAAAGCCCGGATATATATGGGAGCGGCAGGCTTAAGATATTAACTGTGACTATAAAGGATTATAATGGCGACTCCATAAAATGCAGCTGGTATAACATGCCATTTTTAAAGAATACATTAAGGCTTGGAACAAGATATGTATTCAGGGGAAGGCTGGTTAATAAAAGAGGCTGGTTATTAGAACAGCCTAAAATGTATACGCTTGCCCAGTACAAAGAACTTCAGGGAACACTGCAACCGATATACCCGCTGACTAAGGGACTTACTAACAATACTGTTACTAAGGCGGTTGCACAGGCACTTGAAAAGTATAGCACAGGTCTTGAAAAGGAATATATACCTGATTATATAAGAAAGAGATATTCGCTTGCTGAGCATAATTTCAGTGTTGTTAATATACATTTTCCTAAGACAATGGAAGAATATGTTCAGGCGAGACACAGACTTGCGTTTGAAGAGTTTTTTTTATTCACGCTAGCAACTCTTTCATTAAAGAGTGCAAATGAACGCATACCGAACAGCTATGTAATACCAGAAAGCAAAGAAAAGGATCAATTCCTTGAAAGCCTGTCATATTCACTTACTAATGCACAGTTAAGGACTGTGTCAGAGGTTGCACAAGATATGTCAGGTGAACACCTGTGCAGCCGGCTTATCCAGGGTGATGTAGGTTCAGGAAAGACAGTTGTTGCAACACTTGCACTGATTAATACTGTTGTGGCAGGATATCAGGGAGCATTAATGGCACCTACAGAGGTTCTTGCAAGACAGCATTATGAATCTCTTACTAAAGGCTTTGAAAAAGCTGGACTTGATATTAAGGTTGAGCTGCTTGTTGGTTCAATGACAGCAAAACAGAAAAGAGAAGCATATGCAAGGATTGCAGATGGAACTGCGGGAATAATAGTTGGAACACATGCACTGATACAGGAAAAAGTTGAATATAAAGAGCTTGCACTTGTTATAACAGATGAACAGCACCGATTCGGAGTCAACCAGAGACGTGACCTTTCACAGAAAGGAAAAAGTCCGCATATCCTTGTAATGAGTGCGACTCCAATACCAAGAACTCTGGCAATTATCCTGTACGGCGACCTTGATATATCGATAATTGATGAGATGCCAGCAAACAGACTTCCAATTAAGAATTGTGTTGTGGATGAGAGCTACAGGCCGAAGGCGTATACATTTATACAGAAACAGGTTGCTTCCGGCAGACAATGCTATATAATATGTCCAATGGTTGAGGATAGCGAGGCAGTTGAGGCTGAAAATGTTGTTGATTATACGGCAATGCTTAAGAAAGAACTGCCGGATATAAGAATAGAATATCTTCATGGCAAGATGCGACCATCGTTAAAGAATGAAGTAATGGAAAGATTTGCGGCACATGAAACAGATATACTTGTGTCAACCACGGTTATTGAGGTTGGCGTAAATGTGCCTAACAGCACAGTTATGATGGTTGAGAATTCGGAAAGATTTGGACTTGCACAGCTTCATCAGTTAAGAGGCCGCGTTGGACGAGGAGAATATCAGTCGTATTGTATATTTGTTACCGGCAATAAGTCAGAGAAGATAAGAAAAAGACTGGAAATCCTTAATAAATCTAACGATGGATTCAAGATAGCTGAGGAAGATTTAAGGCTGCGTGGACCGGGGGATTTCTTCGGGGTAAGGCAGAGTGGCGATTTTGATTTCGGAATAGCGGATGTGTTTACGGATGCAAAGACGTTAAAGGAAGCGTCTGACGCTGCGAAAGATTTGTTAAAGAAAGACCCTGAGTTAAAGCTGGAGAATAATATATATCTAAAGCAGAAGGTTGCAGAATATACGATTAAATGTCTAGAAAAGATTAATCTGTAAAGGAGATGCATGCACATGAGACAGATGGAATTCACAATGAGCAGACCTAATCTTGTCAAGCCTGGAGATGAGGTAGATATTACGGAGGGTAAGCTTCCTAGCAGCTATTATTATACGATAGAGCCGGCAGTTGCAATGTCAGGAAACTACTCAACTCCGGACAGATTAAAGTCAAGACACGGGGTAGTCAAAGAGGTCGGAGAGACAAGCAGAGGTTATTACGTGCTTGCAGAATTTGATGAATAATTACAATTGAATGCAGAATAAATGCTATGCCTTTCACATATATTTTTTACAAGTATATGCGGAAGGCATTATTTTTATATGCGCCGCCTTAATAGCAGGGAGGAATGTATGTCTGACGGAAAGGAAAACACAAGCTTTAATCTGTACGAAGATATAAAGAAACGCACTAACGGGGAGATATATCTTGGTGTGGTTGGCCCGGTACGAACAGGAAAATCAACATTTGTAAAGAGGTTCATGGACTTATGCGTAATTCCTGAGATTGCAGATGTCAATGAGAAGCAGCGCACGATTGATGAACTGCCACAGAGCAGTGCCGGAAGTACAATTATGACAACTGAACCGAAGTTTATACCAGGTGAGAGTGCCGCAATCTGCATGGCTGATGATATTAAAATTAAAGTTCGTGCGATTGACTGCGTGGGTTTCATGGTTGACGGAGCAATGGGGGCAGAGGAGAATGGCAGGGAAAGAATGGTTAATACTCCGTGGGTAAAGGACCCTGTTCCGTTTTCAATGGCTGCACAGATTGGAACAGAGAAGGTGATTGAGGAACATTCTACAATAGGTGTTGTTGTGACGACTGACGGTTCATTTACAGGGATAGAGAGGGATAATTATATCAAAGCAGAGCAGATGGCAATAGATAAGCTTAAGAAGATTTCGAAGCCATTTGTTATTATATTAAATTGTGTAAAGCCTTATGCGAAGGAGTCTGTTCAGCTTGCAGAATCAATGAAAGAAAAATATGGTGTTAATGTATATGCGCTTAACTGTGAGCAACTTAGAAAAGAAGATGTTGACAGGGTTATATCAGGCATACTTAAGGAATTTCCTGTGTCCCAGCTTGATTTTTATGCGCCCGCGTGGGTTGAAGTACTAGAATCATCACACTGGCTTAAGACACGCATAGCAGATGCAGCACTTGAGATTCTTGATGATATTAATGTTATGAAGGATGCATATCGTGAGTGGAATAATACCTGTGAGTACATAGAAAAGGTTGATGTAAGAAAAGTTGATATGTCAACAGGAAAGGTTGAGATAGAATTTAAGCTTTCAAAAGATCTGTATTATAAGATATTAAGTGAGCTTACTGGAACGCAGATTAACAATGAGCATGAGCTTATAGATATGATAAAGTCTTTGTCAGATAAAAAGAATGAACTTGGAAGCTTCGGAGATGCGATAAGTGAGGTTAACCTTAATGGATTCGGCGTTGTTACTCCGTCAAAGGAAAATATTGAACTAGATGAGCCGGTTGTGATTAAGAATGGCAATAAATATGGTGTTAAGATTAAAGCTAAAGTGCCGTCTATTAATCTGCTAAAGACAGAGATAATGGTTGAGATTGCACCGATTGTCGGAAGCAAGAATCAGGCAGATGATTTAATTGAATATATTAAGGGCAATATGAAGGATAATCCTGACGGAATCTGGGATACCAATATATTTGGAAAGACGATAGAACAGATTGTATCGGATGGAATATATGAAAAGACACATAATATGACAGCAGAGAGCATGGGAAAGATTGGCGATACAATTGAAAAAGTAATGAATGAAAATTCAGGACTTGTGTGCCTTATCGTGTAAAAAACACTTTATTTAGTGTGTGAAATATGGTAATATGCTAAATGTATATGTATGTGATAACCAAGGAGGATACACACATTATGAGTAAGAAAGTAGAAGATTATGTAAGAAGCATACCTGATTTTCCAGAGCCAGGGATTATATTCAGGGATGTAACAAGTGTTATACAGAGTCCTGAAGGATTAAAGCTTGCGATAGATGGAATTACAGATCTTATAGGGGATACAGAATTTGATGTTGTAGTAGGACCAGAATCAAGAGGGTTTATATTTGGCGTTCCTATTGCATATAATACCGGTAAGGGATTTGTTCCTGTAAGAAAGAAGGGGAAACTTCCGTGTGAGACTATATCAGCAGATTATGAACTTGAATATGGTACAGCTACTATAGAGATGCATAAGGATGCGATTACTCCGGGACAGAAGGTTATTATTGTTGATGATCTGATTGCTACAGGCGGAACAACAGAAGCTATTATCAAGCTTGTAGAAGAGCTTGGAGGAGAAGTAGTGAAAGTTCTTTTTCTTATGGAGCTTGAAGGCCTTAAAGGAAGAGACAAGATTGCAGGATATGATGTCGAGTCAGTAATTAAATACCCAGGTAAATAATTATTCGGGCTGCTTTATTATATAAAGCAGCCTTTTTAAGATTGATAACAGGAGGCAGATATGGGGACACCACATAATGAAGCACAGATAGGAGATATAGCAAAGACAGTTCTTATGCCGGGAGATCCTTTAAGGGCAAAGTATATAGCAGATAATTATCTTGCAGATGTAAGCTGCTTTAATACGGTCCGCAATATGTCAGGATTCACAGGCATTTATAACGGATGCAGGGTATCTGTTATGGGAAGTGGTATGGGAATGCCTTCAATGGGAATATATTCATATGAATTATATAATGTATATGATGTGGATAATATTATAAGGATTGGTTCAGCGGGAGCATTTGATGATGACCTTAATCTTATGGATATTGTACTTGGAATGGGCTCATGCACTGATTCTAATTTTGCGGCACAGTACAATCTCCCGGGCGTATATGCGCCGATAGCTGATTTTACGCTTTTAAAGACTGCATATGATGTTGCAGAAGAAAAACATTTTTCGGTTAAAGTTGGCAATGTACTGGCATCAGATATGTTTTATAATGATGATACAACAGTTAATGACAGATGGAAGAAGATGGGTGTGCTTGCAGTTGATATGGAGTCAGCAGCGTTGTATATGACTGCTGCCAGATGCAGAAAACGTGCACTTACAATTCTTACAATAAGTGACCATCTCTACAGGGGTGAGAAGCTGTCAGCACAGGAGAGGCAGACAGGATTTACTAAAATGATGGAGACAGCTCTTGAAACTGCAGTTAGATTGCAGAATAACAGGAAGATGGAGGATTTATGACAGATACAGATTTAGAGATTATTGTTTTTGTACTGCTGGCTGTTGCAATCGGCGTGTATGTATGTGTAAGCAGCAGTATTAAGCGGAAGAAGGCAGCGGAGAATGCCATAAAGAAAGCGTGGGGCAAACGTGCTGTATACAAGGGAACAGATGAGAGTTTTGAATATATATCGCATTATGCCAAAGGTAATCCGAGTGAATCTATGATTGATGATATAACATGGAATGATCTTGGCATGGATGAAGTATTTAAATGTATTAATAATACTAATTCATCTGTTGGACAGGAATATCTATATAAGATGTTAAGAGAACCGGTTGCAGATGCAGAAAAGCTTCACGAACTGGACAGGCTTGCAGATGAATTCACAGCTAATGAAAAAGAAAGAATCACAATTCAGAAGATATTTATGAATATGGGAAAAAGCCGTAAGGTTGCAGTTACAGATTATATCGGTTATATAATGGATATAGAGCAGGGAAGTAATATTGTGCATTATCTTGCGTGGGCATTTCTTATAGCTTCAATTCTTGTTACGGTTCTTGTAACTCCGGTGCTTGGAATATGGCTTATAATTGCATCGGTAGCATTTTCAATAATTACTTATTACAAGTATAAGGCTAAGATTGAGAATTATTTCAAATGTATTAATGTTATTGTGAAAATGGCATCGGCATCTGAAGATATATGTGAAAGCAATATAAGTTTTCTTGAACCAGAGTGTAACAGGCTTAAAGAGATATTAAAGAGCTTTTCTAAAGTAACAAAAGGCTCATGGATGATTGAGTCAGGCAATGTTGATGGTTCAATAGGAGAGGTTGTACTTGATTATCTAAGAATGATAACGCACATGGATATTGTGAAGTTTAATAAGATGACAAAGCTTATAACTGCCAAAAGTGAGGATGCATATAACCTTGTAGATACACTTGGATTCATAGAGACATCAATTGCTGTTGCATCATTCAGGGAAAGCCTGCCATTTTACTGTAAGCCTGAATTTGTGGAGAATACTAATAACCTTAGTGTGAAAGAAGTGTATCATCCGCTTATAGATAATCCGGTATGTAATTCAATAACGACCAAAGGAAATGCGCTGCTTACAGGTTCTAATGCTTCTGGCAAGTCAACATTTTTAAAGACAATAGCAATCAACAGTATTCTGGCACAGACTATAGGAACAAGTCTTTCCAAAGAATACATTGCTCCGGTATATAGGATATATTCTTCAATGGCATTAAGGGATGACCTTGCTAATTCAGACAGTTACTATATTGTTGAGATTAAGTCATTAAAGAGAATTCTTGATGCGGTCAGCAGAAAAGGAAAGCCGGTTCTGTGTTTTATTGATGAGGTGCTTCGTGGAACTAACACCGTTGAGAGAATTGCAGCATCATCAGAGATACTAAAGAATCTTAATACAGACAGAGCGTTGTGCTTTGCAGCAACACATGATATTGAGCTTACATCAATACTTAAGGACTGTTATAGCAACTATCATTTCCAGGAGGAAGTTACTGAGGATGAGGTTAAGTTTGATTATAAGCTGTATGCCGGACCTGCAACAACAAGGAATGCAATCAAGCTTCTTAATGTTATAGGGTATGATAAGAATATAATTAAGGGAGCCGAACAGCGTGCAATGCATTTCCTGACAGATGGAAACTGGAAATCTTGATAAATGTTGTTGCTTGTGATATTATAAATTATTGCGAAGGCTTTTATTATAATTCGTGGAGGTAATAATATGGTTGGGTTAGTCGGCGTACTCGTAGGTGAGATAGCTTACGAAGCGGTAAGATTTGTTATAATGCTTGCGTTACTGGTACTTGCAGTATTCGTAGGTAGTAAGCTCCGAAAGGCAGCAGATGCCAAGAAGGCAGCTAAGATGGCTGCATCGGAGAATAAAGAGAAAGAGATTACTGAATAATCAGGAGGAAGTTGAAGTGCAGTACAGAGGTGTGAATGAATTAAGAAGATTATACCTTGATTTCTTTGAGAGCAAGGGACATTTGAAGATGAAGAGCTTTTCTTTAGTACCACATAATGATAACAGTCTGCTTATCATTAATTCAGGTATGGCTCCGCTTAAGCCATACTTTACAGGACAGGAGATTCCACCAAGAAGAAGAGTTACAACTTGTCAGAAGTGTATAAGAACAGGCGATATAGAGAATGTAGGTAAGACAGCAAGACATGGTACATTCTTTGAGATGCTTGGCAACTTCTCATTTGGTGATTATTTTAAGGACGAAGCTATTCACTGGTCATGGGAGTTCTTAACAGAGACTGTAGGACTTGATCCAGACAGATTATACCCTTCTATATATCAGGATGATGATGAAGCATTTAATATATGGAATAAGGAAATCGGTATTGCACCTGAAAGAATATTCAGATTTGGTAAGGAAGATAACTTCTGGGAGCATGGCGCTGGTCCTTGCGGTCCATGTTCTGAGATATATTATGACCGTGGTGAGAAATATGGCTGTGGTAAGCCAGGCTGTACAGTAGGCTGTGACTGTGACAGATATATGGAAGTATGGAATAACGTATTCTCTCAGTTTAACAATGACGGACATGGCAATTACACAGACCTTATCCAGAAGAACATTGATACAGGTATGGGACTTGAAAGACTTGCAGTTGTTGTTCAGGATGTTGATTCTATATTTGATGTTGATACATTACAGGCACTTCGCAACAAGGTTTGTGAGATGGCTGGAGTTAAGTATAAGGAAGATGAGAAGCAGGATGTCTCTATCCGTGTTATCACAGACCATATCCGTTCAGTAACATTTATGGTAAGTGATGGAATTATGCCATCTAACGAAGGAAGAGGATATGTCTTAAGAAGACTTTTAAGAAGAGCTGCAAGACATGGAAGACTTCTAGGTATTGAAGGAAGGTTCTTATCTAAGCTTTGTGAAACTGTAATTGAAGGCTCTAAGGACGGTTATCCTGAATTAGAGGAAAAGAGAACATTTATTACTAAGGTTATCTCTGAAGAAGAAGATAAGTTTAATAAGACTATCGACCAGGGATTAAGCATCCTTAATGATATGGAAGCTGAACTTGCTTCTAAGGGTGAAAAAGTATTATCAGGAGCAGACGCATTTAAGCTCTATGATACTTACGGATTCCCTATTGATCTTACTAAGGAAATCCTTGAAGAGAAGAATATTACAATTGATGAAGCTGGATTTAATGCAGCTATGGAAGAGCAGAGAGTTAAGGCAAGAAATGCCCGTAAGGTAACTAACTATATGGGTGCAGACGCAACTGTATATGATGAGATTGACCCTGCTATAACAAGCGCGTTTGTCGGATATGACAAGCTTACTAATGAATCTGAGATTACAGTTCTTACAACAGAGGAAGAAGTTGTTGACGCTTTATCTGAGGGTGATAAGGGAACTGTTATTGTAGATGAGACTGTATTTTATGCTACTATGGGTGGTCAGGAAGGCGATAAGGGTGTTATTAAGACATCTGAAGGAGAATTCACTGTTGAGACTACTATCAAGTTAAAAGGTGGCAAGATTGGTCATGTCGGAACTATGACTAAGGGCATGATGAAGGTTGGAGATACTGCAACAATGGAAGTTTCCCCTGCTTACAGAGCAGATACATGCAAGAACCACAGTGCAACACATCTTCTTCAGAAGGCTTTAAGAATTGTTCTTGGTGATCATGTTGAGCAGAAGGGTTCATACGTTGATCCTGACAGATTAAGATTTGACTTTACACATTTCCAGAGCATGACTAAGGAAGAGATTGCTAAGGTTGAAGATATTGTTAATGAAAAGATTGCAGAGGCTATTCCTGTTGTTACTGATGTAATGACAATTGAGGAAGCTAAGAAGACAGGAGCTATGGCACTTTTCGGTGAGAAGTACGGCGAGAAGGTAAGAGTAGTTGCTATGGGAGACTTCTCTAAGGAATTCTGTGGTGGTACTCATGTTGCTAATACAGCTAATATCAGACTTTTCAAGATTGTATCTGAGGCAGGTGTTGCTGCAGGTGTAAGAAGAATAGAGGCTCTTACAGATAAGGGTGTTATGAAGTACTATGCTGAACTTGAGAAGACTATTGAAGAGGCAGCTAAGGCAGTCAAGGCAGAGCCCGTACAGCTTGTTAAGAAGATTGTAGCTATGAATGATGAGATTAAGTCCCTTATGAGCGAGAATGAGAAGCTTAAGGCCGAGCTTGCTAATAATGCACTTGGAGATACAGCAGGAGATATCAAGGAAGTTAACGGCGTTAAGTATATCGCAACTAAGGTTGACGGCGTTGATATGAATGAATTAAGAAACCTTGGCGATAAGTTAAAGGGTGAGATTGGTTCAGGAGTTGTTGTTATCGTCAGCGCACAGGGTGCTGATAAGGTAAGCGTTATTGCGATGGCAACAGACGATGTTATTGCCAAGGGTGCTCATGCTGGTAACCTTATCAAGGCTCTTGCTCCTATTGTTGGCGGTGGCGGCGGCGGTCGTCCTAATATGGCTCAGGCTGGTGGTAAGAACCCTGCCGGTATTGATGAGCTTATTGCTAAAG
This sequence comes from Eubacterium sp. AM49-13BH, assembly GCF_003464165.1. Classification (GTDB taxonomy): domain Bacteria; phylum Bacillota; class Clostridia; order Lachnospirales; family Lachnospiraceae; genus Lachnospira. The sequence continues at coordinate 53,186 of NZ_QSEK01000020.1, forward strand.
TACCTGATACAATTCTTGCACAGATTGGATAATTTGTTACTGTTCAGAGCTATGCAAAATCTGAGAGATACACATAAAATGCTGGCATTTTTATGTGTGTTTATCAGATTTTATATGGCGGATACGCCACATCTCAAATACACAGTATTTTCGAGATAGCTCTGAACAGTAACGATAATATGCAAGATTAGTGTAAGATTAGACAATTGGGGCTTGACGATTTGCAAAAATGTGATATAATGTTTTTTGTGCGATTAGTAAATACCCTATTTATGTAGTTTGGCGCACAATTTGCAACAGAAGGGTGGTCAGGAAGTAGTATGTCAAATGTCATCGTTAAAGAAAACGAGTCTTTAGATAGCGCATTACGCAGATTCAAGAGAAACTGTGCTAAGGCAGGCATTCAGCAGGAAATTCGTAAGAGAGAACATTACGAGAAGCCAAGCGTAAGACGTAAGAAAAAGTCAGAAGCAGCTAGAAAACGTAAGTTCAACTAATAATTAATATTTTTGACATGAGAGAGCGGTGCTTAGGCATCGCTCTTTTTGAGTTTTTAGATTGTCCATTGGGTTATTTTTGCATATTTTATCAATTTTGTGTACGACAAATTGCATAGTTTCTTCTTAGTGTAGTACAATATGTATATAAAATAAAAGAGAGTGATATCATGGAAGACTCAATGATACGGATAATGCTTAAAGATGAATATGACAGGACATTAAGAATGATTGAAGCTTATAAAGATGAATTGAAGAAATATCCTGTAGGTAGCCCTGTAATAAGAAGACATGGTAATAATTCATATATGTATCTTACGCATAGGGATAACGGAAAAGTTATTAATAAATATATTGGTAATATTAATTCAGAGCATGTAATAGCAATTGAAAAGGATTTGAAAAGACGCAAGTATTTATCTGATGTTCTTGCGAAAATGGAATTTGAAAAGAAAGAAATTGAAATTTATCTTAAGGCGGGAGAAAAACTATATGGATATAAAAAGAGAAGAAGCATTTAATGAGGTAATAGATAAACTTGATCTATTACCATATGTTATGATTATGGGTAGCTGGGCTGAAATATTATTTATATTATTTTTTGTATTATGTAAGTAAGGTTCGAATAGCTGGAATAAGACAAGATATTAAAAAGATATTGTGTTAGTAATTGCTATCTGATACAGTAGAAAAAAGAGGTGATAAAAATGGAAGGCAAATTTAACAATTGGCATAAATGCTTAGAGGTTGCATGTTTTGTGTTGATTCTGACATCTAGTATATTTAAAGGATTTTTTTGTGATGGGGATATGGGGATAGTAATTACATTGTCTTTTGTTGCAATTTTGTTATTTATAATTATTTCAATTGCAGCGTTATTTCCAGCAACATGGAGAATGACTGTTCGAGAGAAAGAAAAAATTAGTGATTTAAAACGATATCAAGAGAAATACACTAGTATATTTGTTATTGTAATTGCAGCGTTATTTCCAGCAACATGGAGAATGACTGTTCGAGAGAAAGAAAAAATTAGTGATTTAAAACGATATCAAGAGAAATACACTAGTATATTTGTTATTGTA
>NZ_QSEK01000021.1 GCF_003464165.1 Eubacterium sp. AM49-13BH
TATATTTTTATTTTGCACTTTCCATCATTGTTTTATCAGTTCTTTTATCTGCCCATCAGATATTTGAGCATGACCTTTACAATTATATGTTGATTTATCAGATTCAGCCTCAAACAAATACATTCTATTCTCGTTATTTGAAATCTTAATTTTTATCTTATTATTAAAATCTACCACAATATCATAAGATTCTGCTGTATCAACAACAGGTACTGAATTCTTGTAAATATTGCTGACATACTCTGCTATTTTATGAATATTCTCTTTATCGTTGATTGAAAATGTCTTATCATCATAGTCAACATTAATCGTCTTACAATACAGCTCAAACCTAGATATACCAACTTTAGGTTTATCCGAATTCAATTTTATAATTATGGCAGCTATTGCTGATATAAACAATATCAGACAAAATATAATTTTTATTATAATTCTTTTTTGCATATGTACTCCCCTAAATATATACGAAAAGCATTTCTAAAAGTTTTCATTTACAACTACATGTTTCTCTTAAACAACATATAACTGTCTGCTGTTCCAGTCTGAATCCTATAATAACAAGTCTCCTCTTTTCCATCATTATATATAACTTTTGCCTCTATAAGTATGGCGTTAAGCATGTCATTTCTTTCCCTAAGTACTGTATCTGATGATTGTTTATTCATATACCATGAATATGTACTTGTTGGAAATTCCATATACAATATTAAATCCAGTTCTTTCTGCTCTGCTCCCGATATCTTTTTACTTTGCGTCTTAATAACCTTTTTATCAAGGAATTCCTTAAGCTGCATATCTCTCTTTTCAAACTGTGCACGTGCATTATATGCAGTGTATTCTATAGACTTTACAGAGTCTGTATCATACAGCACTGGCCATGAAAATCCCATTATATAAAGATATGACGTATCTGTGTTATGTACATCCTGTTCTACAGACCTGCTGTTTATCTTGAATTCACCCACTTGTTCCCAATCTTCATATGTATCTTCTTTTTCGGGATACTCCACCTCCTGTCTGGCTAAACGGCTGCTGTCACTTGCTGTCTTGTCACTCTCCTGTACTTCTTTATTCTTACATCCAGCTGATACACAGCCACATATAATCATCATCATTATTACAAACTGTTTAAATCTCATACATCCCCTCACATAATAATACATAATATAGCAGTATTAATAACTATAATCATAGGTATTCCTTTTCCCGAATTCTTTTTAAAAATGTGCCTTGAAGCGAATACTGTTTCAAGTCCGACTACTACTGCGAATAGTATCTCCTCTGCCATCAGAATAAGCATATACTGGCTTATCGTTATATTCCTGAATACCTTTGCTGTATTCATATATGTAAGGCTTATAAGCGGTGCATTAATATATGGCATGCCATAAGCCTTATACATTATTATCATTTCGATTATATACAGTAAAAATGCACTTACCCCCACCAATATGCATACAGCAGCTGCCTTAACTGTACGTTCCCATCTTCTTCCTCTCTTAGACGAGCCAATAAGCACATTCATTCCGTTCTTATATTCCACTGAGCTTTCAGTCTCTGCAATAAGAACAACTCCAAATCCAAGTATAATATATATAAGCAGTTTTCTCGTTGCTCCTTTACTGCCAAATATCTGGTCGTATCCCCGTTGTGACATAACAAACGCATCTATTCCGTACTGCTCTTTTATCTGTGAAACATATTCAATCTGCTGCATATATTCGCTCATGTTATCAAGCAGTCTCGCAGCATCCATTAGGTTGTACACATATCTGCTTACATCATCCTCACTAAGTTCCCCCCGCTCATACTGTTCTCTTGCAGCATCCAGCTTTGCCTGTGCCTCATAAACATCATTTTGTCTCTGCTCTATAAGACTGGTAAATCCACTGTAATCCCTGCCACCATACTGCTGATAATATTCATCACGCTTCTTTTCATCTTCAGAATATGCTATTTTCTGGTTATTACATATAAATATTGTTATAAACACAACAACACATATTACAATCCAGCCTCTTGCTGTTATTAAAAATTTGTACATTTCTTTCCAGAAATGCGGAAGTCTGGACAAAATCCTTTGAACTCCATGTCCGATTTTTTCAATCATTTTTCCTATAAAGCCAGCACTTCTTCCCGGACGGATAACCTTTCCAAGTAACGCAAGAAATATTGCTGATATTACAGCTATAATAATACACACCATGCACAGCACATTTACCATGCTCACAGGAACACCTGCTATCATGATATTATCATACTTCCTGAGTATATTGCTTACATTCATCACATTTATTATATTAATCTTCTTGAAAATTCTTAATCTGCCCTGCATTGATATATTCTGGTATGCAAATGCTTCCGCTCCGGCAATTATACCCACCAGCACAATTGAGCTGATTCTTTTCCTGCATAACGCAAATACGAGTGATATAACAAGCACTATTGCAATAACTATTAAAGATATAATCATATATCTTATATAAAGATATGTCATTACGCTTATCGGATAAGTGAAATTATTATATCCTGTCAGACACTGTACAGGTGCTGTAAGGGAATCCCAGCCACCATACAACATAAGCATAGAGACAAGACCGCATAACTGCATAATCAGTGATACAAATAAAGCCCCCAATCCGACTGCAGCAATGTCCTTAACTGCAATTCTCATTCTTCCATTGACAGCAGTATAGATAATCTGCCACATTCCATTATCCCTGTATTCATAAATGATATAAATAATATATATCATCAACGCAAGAACGATATAGATAGAAATATCATTCTTCAGAAACTGCTCAACTGCCCTGCTGTTTAATTCCCTAACCTGTACATTTTCAATCCTTTTATAATCATTTTCCGTTTTATTGATATTTGCTATTGATTCTGATGTACCAAACACACTGAATTTTTTCATATTCGAGGCTTTTGTAATAACTGCTTTGACACTTTCTGTATACCCATTAATATAATCAGACTTTTCCTTGTATTCCTTTGCAAGTCTCTTAAATATTCTTCTTTCATCCTGTGCCAGTTCGTCAGCATGCTCCTGTATCTGTTCATCTGTATGCCCATTAATCAGCCAGTTGTACTCTCTTACTTTAATCTTATAATTATCTATTCCACAGTCTGAAAAGTCCCCTGCAAAAACAGCCACGACACATATACATGCCGCAGCCAGAATTAGCAATATTGTTTTTCTATTAAGCAGTCTCCCCAGTTCCTTCATCTACCTAAGCTCCTTAATATCCCCTTTTTCAATGTTGCTCTTATCAATATATACAATTCTATTATTCACAGATGAGAACATAAACATCTTCCTGCTGTCCCCATGCATAATTGAAAATATCTTTTCCTCGTCTGGAATCGTTCTCTTTGCTATAAGCTTTCCATCTATGCCTAACTGATATATCGTATAATCAAGTGAACTGCTCTGTTTGTTAAAATACATTGCCATACTCTTATATCCTTCATCATCCATCCAGATATAATTTCCGTCAAATGTTATATAAAAATATCCTTTATCATTATCACTTTTATATATGCTTTCTGACTTGCCGCTGCCAAGATCATATTCATATATCGTTCCATCTCCAAGCCCGCTGTAATACAGCTTGTTATTATCTGCATCTATACAGTAACTATACACATTCTTATCAAGCAGACATTCAGTGTCTTCTCCTGTAATTCTGAATATTCCTTTTCCTTCCAACGAATATAATCCCTTATCATCTTTTGAAACAGATGTCTTTAAAAAAAATGTGTCACTGCCATATGTTTTAAGTGAATTAATTCCTATACCATATCCCGTTTCTTCATATATTTTATCGCTCAAACCCGTATCAAGATTAAATCTGTACAACCTTACTGTTACATTACCTTCTATATCTCCCGTTATCTCTTGAGATACACATGCATATCCATCATTGAAGCACATTGACACACTATCCTGTCCACTCAGGACGCATATGCTTCCAAGGTCTGTTCTCTGTGTTCCGTCAGCACTTATCCGTACAAGATTTCCCTTGGAACTTATCATATATATGTAAGAATTATAGTAATACAACTCACTTTTAAACTCACTTCCTGAAATATATGCCATGCACTCTTCTCCATCATGCCCACATTGTGGTTTATTACATAACACAATGCTTTCTTCTGACTTATCATCATAAAACATAAGATTATCAGCTGATGCGCCACATTTATCAAGGTAATAATATCCTGAATCACATCTTGCTGCCTTATGCATGCTTTCAGAGAAGTATGACTGCGTATTATCAAGCTTATCACTTCCTACTGTTATCGTATTCCCTGTTTTCCCCTTACATGACACAAGCAAAACTGACATTATAACAATTAATCCTGCTGCAATTCTTCTCATTGTAATCCCCCTTTTGTAACTGTACTCCACAATTTCACAATTATTATATATAATTATAATCGTTTTCCCCAACAATATCAATTCACCTTTTGGCGCATTCGGTAATATATGGCATATTCTGCACTTGACAATATAAAAAAATAGCTTGGATAATCAACTTTTTGGTTTCATATCCAAGCTATTATAATTATTGGTTCATATTATCTGTTATACTTCTTCTTTTTTGCAGAAAGTAAAACAACTGCGCCACTGATTCCTGCGATTATTGCATACATTGCTGCCATGCTGTTGTCACCAGTCTTAGGAGCAACTGCTGGTTCTTCTACTGCTGAAGGACTCTCTGGTGTTACCGGTTCTGTTGGTGGTGTTACAGGAGTTTCTGGTTCTTCTGGTACTGTTGGTTTTTCAGTAATATTTGTTATAGAGATATTAACTACTGTCTTATTTCCTGCTATATCATAGACTGTTACATCTTCTTTTGCATTTGATGTATATGTCTTCTTATAAGTTCTGTTGTCTACCTTTGTGAAGCCTTCTACTGACTGTACATCTTCGTTAGCTGTGAGTGTTACTTCTACATTTCTATTTGTCAGCTCTTTTGTGCTGTATGTAGCTTTAACCTCCGGTGCTGTCTTATCAATATTAGTTACTTCTACTGTTACTACTGTCTTGTTTCCTGCTTTATCATAGACTGTTACATCTTCTTTTGCATTTGATGTATATGTCTTCTTATAAGTTCTGTTGTCTACCTTTGTGAAGCCTGATACTGACCGAACATCTTCGTTAGCTGTGAGTGTTACCTCTACACTTCCATTTGTCAGCTCTTTTGTGCTGTATGCAACTGTAACTTCTGGTGCAATCTTATCGATATTAGTAACCTCTACTGTTACTACTGTCTTATTTCCTGCCATATCATAGACTGTTACATCTTCTTTTGCATTTGATGTATATGTCTTCTTATAAGTTCTGTCATCTACCTTTGTGAAGCCTTCTATTGACCGTACATCTTCATCGGTTGTAAGTGTTACCTCTACATTTCCATTAGTCAGCTCTTTAGTACTGTATGTAGCTATAACCTCTGGTGCTGTCCTGTCAATATTAGAAATATCTACTGTTACTACTGTCTTGTTTCCTGCTATATCATAGACATCTACGCTTTCATTAGCATTGGCTGTATATACCTTACGATATTCCCTGTCAGTTACTTTATCATATCCAGCAACAGCCTGAATATCTTCATCAGCAACAAGTGTAACCGTAACATCTTTATTTGTTAATTTTTTTGTAGAATAGTATGTTTCCACTTCAGGCGCACTAACATCTGTTACATCATATACAATTTTTGCCGAATATTTGTAACCATGACAATGATATCCTATATCTGCTTTAGCTGTTGCTACATTCTTATCAATAATAACACTTTTACCATCTTCTGAAAATTTACAACCATCTAATCTCACTACAGTTGAGAAATTCAAATTCTTTTCAAGCTGTTCTGTATATACAAATGATGTATTATCATATATTGCATCTAATACAATCTGAGGCAGCTCAACTGTATCCTCTGAATTGGCTTTAAGATTATATACCTGATTATTAATTTTTAACCACGTCTGGTTATTAGTATATTTTTCCTGAAGTAACGAAAAATCTGTAATACTGTTTTCTGTTAAATCAAGTGCCTGAAGATTAGAAACTATTGGTTCTAATGCTTTTATGTCTGTTATGCCACAACCTGCTGCATATAAGTTCCTAAGCTTGGTAAGATTTCCAAGTGCAGAGATATTTCCGTTAATTGGAACTCCCCCTAGAGTATCTCTTCCAAGATATAAAGTTTCAAGATTAGTAAGATTTCCAAGTGCAGAGATATCTGTTACCAGATTACAACGAATAGATAAAAATTCTAAATCTGTCAACTCTGAAAGTGGTGTAATATCTGCAATATTATTATTATCTAAATATAATGTCTGAAGCTTTGTAAGTTTAGTAATTGAAGATATATCCGATATATCATTTCCCTCATAATTGAGATAACCAAGTTCTAATGATGTCAACCCTGTAAGCTTATCAGTTATGTAGTTAAATCCTTCATTGTCTATACCACATGCTTCAAGACTTAATGTTTTCAGGTTAGTCAGATTACCAATTGCTGATAAATCAAGATGCTTTGGACTTTCTATTTTTAATGATGTCAGATTAGTGAGTCCGGCAATATCATCTACACTTGAAGCATGTGTTCCACATATTTCAAGTTTTGTAAGTCCTGTAAGTCCTTTTAATGGTGACAGATCAGAAAAAGTACCTTCTGGTACTTGTCCATCATTGTAATATGAATCCCAGATAATCAGCTCTGTAAGACCTGTAAAGTTCTCAAGCCCTGATATGTCTTTTATGAACTCATACTTACCATATGGTGCCTTTATTCTAAGTGACTTTACAGACTTAATATCTTCTTCATTCATAGTAATCTGCATCTTGTCATCATCGGTAGTAATATCCATATTACTTAAATTACTTACCACCTGTTCATACACTATTGAGTCCTTAAATGTTATTGTTACTTTGTTGGCTGCATACGCAGTCTGTGATGACATACACAATGTAAACACCATCACCAGTGCCAACACAAGCACTGAAATTCTTTTTATTGCTTTCACAAAATTCCCCTCCTTTAAATTGTAAAAAGTCATATTGATTTTATACCTATTGTATACATATGTCAAATTATTTTATTAACAACTCTTTATAATATAAAAAAATCAGGGATTCCAGTTATATTTAATAACCGAAATCCCTGATTTTTTATATTAATTTTCTTATTATTCTATCATCTTAGAAAAGACTCTTAACAGTATTAACTACATTCTCTACTGTGAATCCGAAATGCTCGAATAACTGGTTAGCCGGACCTGAAGCTCCAAAGGTCTTCATGCAGATTACCTTACCGTCAAGTCCTACATATCTGTACCATCCGAAGTCTGAAAGTGCCTCAACTGCAACTCTCTTTCTTACACTCTTAGGAAGGACTGATTCCTTGTATTCGTCTGACTGCTTCTCGAATACGTCCATAGATGGCATACTTACTACTCTTACATCTATTCCTGCATTCTTAAGCTCTGCCTTTGCTGATACAGCAAGGTTTACTTCTGAACCACTTGCAATGATGATTCCATCCGGAGTCTCTTTATCTGAATCCTCAAGAATATATGCTCCCTTAAGTGCTTCCTTTGATGAACCAGCCATCTGTGGAAGGTTCTGTCTTGTAAGAACTAAAGCTGTTGGCTCGTCCTTAGATTCAATAGCATATTCCCATGCAAGTGCTGTCTCTGTTCTGTCACATGGTCTGAATACTGTGAAGTCCGGCATTGAACGAAATGCTGCAAGCTGCTCAATTGGCTCATGTGTAGGTCCGTCCTCACCAACTCCGATACTGTCATGTGTAAATACATATATAAGCGGAAGCTTCATAAGTGATGTAAGTCTTGCCATTGGCTTTGTGTAATCACTGAATACGAAGAATGTTGCAACGAATGGTCTTAATCCACCATGAAGTGCAAGTCCGTTACCAATTGCTGCCATAGCCTGTTCTCTTACACCAAAGTGAAGGTTAGTTCCTGCATAATTCTCCTTAGAGAAATCTCCTGCATCCTTCATGTTAGTCTTATTAGATGGTGCTAAATCTGCTGAACCACCAATAAGGTTAGGCATGAGATTCTTAATCATGTTAAGAATTGTTCCACTTGAACTTCTTGTTGCTTCTGCCTTCTCTGGCTTTGCAAGGTATTCCTCAGAATTGAATAAATCGGACATATCACATCCATTGTAATATTTATCCCAGAGTTCCTTCATCTCAGGGAACTTCTCACAGTATTCAGTAAAGAGCTTATTCCATTCTTCTTCCGGTTCAGCCATTCTTGCTGCTATCTCTTTATAATGGTCATATACTTCCTGTGGTACTTCAAAATCACCCTTGCATGGCCAGTTAAGATTTTCCTTAAGTGCTGCAACATTATCAATACCAAGAGGCTCACCGTGTGCGCTTGCCTTACCCTGCTTTGCAGGACAGCCATATCCTATCATTGTATTAACCTTGATAAGTGAAGGTCTTTCCTTATCAGCCTTAGCTTCTTCAATAGCCTTGCCGATAGCTTCGATATCATTGCCATCAGCAACCTCGATTGTCTGGAATCCAAATGCTTCAAATCTCTTCATTACATTTTCTGTAAATGCAATATCTGTGCTTCCTTCAATTGATATATTGTTAGAATCATAGAATACAATAAGCTTTGAAAGGCCTAATGTTCCTGCAAGTGAGAAACACTCTGATGAAATACCTTCCATCATACAGCCGTCTCCACCAAGTACATATGTGTAATGGTCTACTACATTGTATCCATCCTTATTAAATACTGATGCAAGATGTGCTTCTGCCATAGCCATACCTACTGCCATAGCCATACCCTGTCCAAGAGGTCCAGTTGTTGCTTCAACACCAACTGTATGACCATACTCTGGATGTCCTGGTGTCTTTGAGCCCATCTGTCTGAAATTCTTTACATCATCTAAAGAAAGATTGCCAATTCCAAGTAAATGGAACAATGAGTAAAGAAGCATTGAACCATGTCCGCCAGAAAGAACGAATCTGTCTCTATTCTCCCACTTAGGATCAGCAGGATTGTAATTCATATGGTTAGTCCATAATTCATAAGCTGTTGGTGCAGTTCCGAGTGGAAGTCCAGGATGTCCTGAATTAGCCTTCTGGATTGCATCTGCTGACAATACCCTGATTGCATTAATTGACATTTCATCGATGTTAATCATATTTTCCTCCCTGTGTAAGCACATTTGTGCATATAGTTTTATCTGTCTTTAAAGTCTGCCTCTGTCAAGAATATAACATCACCATTCTCGCTTCTCTTCTTCTTAAGTCCGCCAAAGAATCTTCTTGATGCTCTCTTTTCAGAATTGACAATTGCCTGATTGATAATTTCCTTGATATCATCAAGTTTAATATTATCATTCACGTTATGGAGTTTGTCAATCTTAAGATACAGTTCTAGTAATGCATCATCATCAACCTCATACTGTCTCTTTCTTGCGAATCTCTTCGCCATCTCAACAAGCTCATTAACTGTGTACTGCTTAAGAACAATTCTGTGATTGAATGTCTTGGTAAGCTCAGGATTAAAATTGATAAGAACATTCATGTCTGTATCTGAATCTTCAAATATGACAATCATTCTTTCTGTATCCTGTTCAAGACAGTTAAGCAGTTCATTAATTCTCTTAGGCTGGATTGTTCCTGCGCCTTCAACGATAAGAGCTGTTCCCTTAAGTCTTCCCATTGCCTTGGCAATACCTCTCTGGTTAATACTCTCTCCTGATGTCTTAGCAATCTTCTTTGGCTGGTCTGGATATAAAGTATTAATAGCTCTTATTATAGTTCTTGCAAGGTCTGTCTTATCAGAACTTGAATTACCAGAAATAAGAATATTTCCTGATGCTGATGAATTCATCTGCATTTCATCGTCAATTGTATCGAAAAGATCAGCTAACTGTTCCTCAAGTCCTGGCATATCTCTGTATTTTCTGAATATCTTTGCCAGTTCTCCTGTAAGCTTCTTCTCTCTCTGCTCAGTTTCTTCAATCTCTTCTTCCATAGTCAATGGCTGTTCTTCTTCCTGTCTGGTGAACGGAATTACTGTTTCTTCCGGCTCAACACCTGCAGCTACCTCATCTGGTACAACAGCCTCCTCACCTTCTTCTTTATTGTCTTTATTATCAATATCTTCATTCATAATTGAATTGATATCTGAAATCATTGATTCTGACACAGTTGGTATCTGTGCTGTAACTAAAGGAATATCTTCATTCTCTATAGCAGTTGCTGCCTGCTCTAGTCTCGCTGCAGCCTTACCTGTTCTTATTGCAAGATCCATTCTCGCTGAATCAACTGCCATCTGTGCAAGAGCTGCTCTCTTTGCTCCTTCCTTATCAATCTCCTTACCATCAGCCAGTGCTTCTGCTTTCTTCTGCTCTACGAGCTTTTCATAAGCTGCACTTTTCTCGTCTTTCTCATCAAGATAACGCTCAAGCTCTGACTTGGAAAATTCCTTAGTATCCTGCTTGCCATACTTTTCTTCTCTTACAGACTGCATCCACTCTGTTATATCCATCTGGCCTTCAATCTGGTCATCATCTTCCTGAGCTTCTGCATCATCATTAACAACCTGTTCAGCTACAGGCGCCGGAGTCTTAACCTCCTCTGCAGGCTGTTCTTCCTTATTCTTAGAAGCTGGTACAAATGTCTTAACATCGGCATCTTCTTCCTCATCACCGAACAAGTCACTCATCTTGGCAGCAAGCTCTTCCTGAAGATTTCTTGTATCATATAAATTGTTATATTCAGGTACAGGAACATTAATATCTATATTCTCTGCTTCCTTATTGATTCTTTCCTCAGCTTCTTTTCTCTGTTCAGCTTCGTCTTCTTTATTGATCTGCTCATAGTTATCAGCTAACTTCTGCTTTGCATTCTCAATAAGCTCCTTAAGTGAGACATTTGCCTTATTAATCTCGCTTGAGAAATTCTTCTCTCCATCTTTGCTAAGTGTCTCAGAAACCTCTGGCTTCTCCACCTGCGGAGTCTCTATCTTAGACATAACAACAGAGCTGTCCTTAGTATCATCAGCATCTTCATCCTTATTCAGAGCTTTCATTAAAAATGCTTTGATATCATCATTCTGGTCGTTCTGTACAAGGTCTATTGAAAGAGGTCCTTCCTCCTGTTCCTTATCATATTCAGGAACATTAAGACTTACCTCTGGTGCAGGCTGTTTACCAGATGCTTTCTGTTCTTTCTCATCTTCTTCACGGAAAACATCTTCAACTTCATCTCTCTTAAGATTAGCAAGCTCCTTCTGCTTTGCAAAAAGCTCTTCCTTATTAGCTTCATCATCGCTCTTTCTCTTCATGACATCATCTAAGATACCCTTCTGTGTCTTAGTAAGAACAACACCAAGCTTTTCCTTTAACTGTACTGCCTTCTCAACATATGTACCGTCCTGAAACCACAGAACGATATTATCACATGTCTTAATACATTCTTCTTTTCTTCCAGTCTTATAATATAGTCTTGCAAGCTCATACATATACTTTTCATCAATCTCATGATCTCTGTATTCCTCTAAGATACTTACAAGTTCATTATCTGATGCCTTCTGTGCCTTTCTGAGGTCATAATACAGAATGAATCTGCTTACATCATGCTGTGAAGATTTGCTGTATTCTTCATAAAGCTCGTTGGCATTATCAAAATCTCCAACTTTAATAAAGAATTCAGTAAGCTTATATACAAGCTTTCTTCCTCCGAGGTTTCTATTATAAGCAAGAATAGCCATATCTCTTGCTTCTTCATAATCCCCGACTGCTTCATGTACATTAATGGCTGTGGCAAGTGCCTGCCAGTCCTTAACCTTGGTCCAGTTAATATCCTTAGCTATGGTTGCTGCCTCTGCATATTCTTTTTTCGCTGCCAGTTTCTTAATCTGGTCTATCTTAATTCCTAATTCGTATTTATTCATAAATATATATTCCTCATTCCAATGCTTACTCGTTGAATGTTGTGAATAATCTAATTGTCGTATTTTACAACTCATTAAAGTTTAGCACAGCCTAAGTTCATTGTAAACCGAGTTCACAGAATTGTTACAAATATGTTACAAAAAATCAAATGTAGCCTGTTCGTAATCCATTCTTGTGTATTCCAATTCTGATTCCTTCGTGCTGCTGTAATAATCAACAACCACAGTCTGCTGCCTTGAATCTACCAGCTTCTGACCAAGTATGTAATTAACATCGAATCTTCCTGTAATAGCAGGAGTTGCACCTCTTGCCGGAACAATAAGCTGGACATGATTAGTTGCAAGCAGCTTGAATATTGGCTCCCATATGTATATATCCTTTGCCGCACCAAACGGGTTATCGATAAATATTGTCTTACCCTCAACACCTTCATTGCCTGAAGAATTCATATTAGATATGTAGTTGATAATCGCAATAAGGAACTGGATATATATACCCTGCGACTGTCCTGTTGAGCCAACCGCTTCCTCATATCTTAAGTAACGGCTCTGGTCCTTGATTCTCTCTCTCTTATACAGATTAATTCTGATTGAATTCATGTCTGTGACAATAACTGAGAAAAGTCTCTTCCATGACAGTCTGTTTCTTATATACTTAAGTCTTTCCGCAGGCTCCTTAAAGCTTTCCGCCATAAATACAGTTTCATCAATATATTCAGACATCTTTTCCTTATATAATTCTTCCTTTATATAAGGAATCTGCAGACTGATTATTGCAATCTGTTCTCCGTCAAGATTGATATTAGACAACTGTGGCAGACGGTCAAGCTCAGTCTTAATGTTGCTGCATGTCTGGATACAACGATTTTCGAAGTTATCCTTAATCATCTGCATATCCTCTATACCCTTGGCAATGCGGTCTTTTTCTAACTGTATAAATGTGTTCGTCTCATTTAACGATTCAATCATACTTCTGGTCTTAGCCACATTTTCAGGAACATTAAGCGATATCCTTACTTCATCTGCAAGCTCGACTGCATTAAATCCATTAAGCAGGTCAATAAGTTTAGCTTTATTCTTATTAAATTCATCAACCTTCTTATACTCTAATCTGGTAATTGAAGCATATTCTTTATGAACAGCCTCATACTCTTTAAGGTCAGCCGTTATTCCGGCAGCATCCTCCGGGCGGAATTCTTCTGGAACATGCATGCCAGCGTCAGATACAATCCTTTCAAGATCTTTTCTGCACACCAGAATATCTTTGAAAGAATCGGACATCTGTCTGCGAGTCTTTTCCTGTGTCTTAGTATTGTCCTCTAATTTCTTAATCAATGCCTTGTGCTGTGTAATGAATCCATCCGGGTCATCACATGGGAACTCTTTAAAGCTTCCATAATTATTCTCAATCTGGTTAATACCATGTGCGATACTTCCCTCAAGTCTGTTAAGAAGTGCTTCCTGTGACTCAAGTTCTTCCCTTACAGAATCACTGCCCTTCACAAGATTATTAAGAGCGTCCTTAGCATTCCTTAACTGCTGTGAACCCGCTGCCATAATCTCACCAGCTTCATACTTTGCCTTAATATCGTCAAATGTATAACCTCTGTATTCTATTGCATCACGACATTTGTTCATAGATGCAGACAGATGGTTCATCAGCGCCTGCTTATCTGCAAAGTCACTGTTCTTCTGTGAAAGTGCTGTCTTTAATCCGGTGAATCTGCTCTCTATTTCATCCTTATCAAGACGGTATGTATCGTCATCGATTTCTATTGAGACATTTTCATCATAATAAGGTGCGTACTGCTCCTCCCATGACTTAATGATTTCATCATATGCCTTTCTTGTACTGTCCTCGAAATCTCTTGCACTATCATACTCAGAATTAGCAGAAGCTGCTGCCTCCTCGCACTCATATATGCGGTTTCTTGCACTATCCACATCAGCCTTCAGTCCCTTTAAGCGCTCATACTTTTTATCTATAGAAGTATTCATCTCCATAATACGCGAGAGCAGGCTACATGCTGTTTCCCTCTCTTCTATATCATCTCTTGTCTGTGCGAGGTTCCTTGAAAGCTGCTCTTTAACCTCATTTAACACACTTCTCTTCTTCTCAGCCTCAATAATTGCAGCCTCGCTGTCAGCAATCTTTAATCTGATTGCTTCTGCCTCGGACACATCCACCTTTCCAGACGCAGCATTATATACAAGTACAAATGTATAATCATTCCACACAAGCTCCATTCTGTCGGCCAGCTTTCCTGCCTGCGCCTTATGCGACTCAAGCTCCTCCTGTGCAAGCTTAATCTGTGTCTCAAGCTTTGCCTCATCACGCAGGAACGACATATCCTTTAATGCGAATACAATCAGGTCTTTGTTAATCTCTAACTTAGTATCAATAAGCACCTGCTCGCTTATAACAGGATAAGCAGCCGCACCCTTGCCAAAATCCTTAAGCATCTCGTCTGCTTTGATTCTCTCGAAATCGTTCTTTATTATAAATGCGTACTCAATGAAAGGTGTTCTCTTTAATACATCTCTCTTCTGTCCTGCATTCAGGGTTGCGAACCACTCATGACCCTCAACAACATCTGAACCATACTGGCTCTCAAGGTATTCCTTAAGCCTGTCTCTTTCAGGACTCTTACAGATATATGTTCCCTTTCTTGCATTGTCAATAAAGCTATCAAGTTCCTGGGCTGCCTTACACTCTTCTGTATATTCACTACGCATCTTCTGGTAAGTCTCAAGAATAACCGAAAGCATTGCCTCGTCATTATCTGCACTGTATATTTCACGGATTTTGCCCATGCGCTCGTTATCAGCATTTCCAGCCTCATCAGCCTTTTCAAGCTTTTCTGACTGCTCTGTAAATATATCAATAAGTGCTTTATTGGCAGATATTGTCTCATTAAGTGACATTAACTGCTGCTGCACATCATTGAATTTTTCGGACATTCTTGTCTCTTCATTCTTTAACAGTTCTTTATCCCTGAATGACTTGTCATATTCTTCAGACACATTTTCACATACAACAGTTCCTGCCTCTGATAAAGCTGCTCCAAGCTGTGTCTGTAATTCCTGTATTTCATTCTCAAGATTATCCGAAAGACTGCCAAGACCTGCCGCCTCTTTGTCAGCATTTCTAAGGTTATCCTTAGCCTCTGATAATCTGACTTCCAGAGCCTTAACACGGTTAGCTGCTATATCAAGCTTTTCTTTAAGTCTTCTGGTCTCTGTCTCATAGAATTTTCTGTAACCTGCAGCAAGTATCTTTAACTCTGCTGTTATATCAGTATCTTCTCTTAATCTGTTATCTATCGCAATCTGAAGTCCTTTATAAGACTTCTCGTATTCTGCATAATCTTTATAATCACCCGCAGACTCCATCAAAGAAAGCTTTCCTCTTGCCTCTTCAATTGCAGTATTCTTGAGTTCAAGTGCCTTTCTTGTCTCATTAACAAGGCTCTCAACTCCTGCCATCGAATTCTTTTCAGACATAACCTCTGCAACTGCTATAGCTTCCTTCTCGTGTGCAAGCTCATCATACATCTTAGTGATAAGGTCATCCTGACTCTTAAGTTCCTTATCCTTCTTATCACTTTCCCGCATAGCAACAAGAAGCAGGTCATATAGCTGCTTCTCTATTTCTTCTTTTCTGTTGTAAAATGCTTCATATGTCGACAGATATTCTTTAAAACTGTCGATAGCTGCAATCTGGCTGTCATATGCTCCAAGCTGTGAGTGTTTCTTTGAAAGCTCCACTAACTTGTCCTTAATATCCATAAGAGTCTGAGCCATCATGCCCTCATCATTATCAACTGACAGCTTGTTATTGAAGGATTTCTGGATAATCTCCTCTATAAGCAGATCCTCAACAACCTTACGGCTTGTCTTATAATTTGACTCAAAATATGTTCTTACATGCCCCTCTGTCTTGTTAATTCCACGCACAATTTCCCATGCACTCTCATATATTCCGTAGTTGCTTATGAAGCTCTGGTAATCACCTTTTCTGTCAAATATCTTAACAACATATTTGTACCCGCCCTTCTCAAGGTCACGAAGATAAGCCTTAAGTCCGTTATATGTAATTCTCTCTCCATTACTTACAAGTGGAAGATTCTTAATATCGTTATCGCCAAACTCCCTGTAGAATATGCAGTAGTTAAAGTATTCAACACTTGCTGTCGGTGCAGCTGTCTGTTCCTGTCCATCCTGATTCTCATCGTCTGTGCCTCTTCCCTTTCTTGCACAGAAACCAGTTGTCATGAACCTGAAACCATCCTTCTGATAACATGGATCTAACTTCCACTCAACCAAAGAATGAATACATGTATTACCGCTTCCCTGTCTGAAAAGCTTCTCAATAGGCTGCTTGTCATCAAGTGTGCAGTTAGGAAGCATATTCTGCATAAGAAGCAGCATAAGCAGACTCTTACCACCGCCATTGGCAAGGTCATATATAGTATTCTGGCAGTTGAAGCGCATCACGAAATCGTCGTACACCTGTGTACCGAAATTATATTTAACATTATTAACTCTGATTCTGTTAATCTGTGGCATCGCGTCCTCCATTCATAAGTTCGGCAAATCGTCCTCTGTAATCATCAAAATAATTCTCTATAAGACTTCTAAATCTGTCTGTCGGATAATATCTGTCCTGACTCTCAACTAAAAGTTCCTGCGCAACGCAGAAATTAAGCACAAGCTTTACCATACCCGACTTTGAATTTCTTGCTGCTCTCGCTCCTGTCTGATCCTCTACTGTTGTCACCGGAAGCTCGTCCCATGTAAGTGCTATCTGCTTAAAGCTGTTCTCCTCAACCTCATCAAGCACAAGCCCTGCGCTCTTATCGACAATACCACCTGTTGTCTTATCAACATTTTTAATGATGTCCTCAAGTCTTATGAACTCAGCATAAGTTGAACTCATTGTATCTGAATAAAACTCTGTTATTATGTTGTAGATTATGAAATACGCAAGATATAATTCTTTATTAACTCTTAATCCAAGTACATTTCTTAATTCCTCGTTGGAATATCCAAACACCCTGTTATTATCACCTGCACTCACATACAGACCATTGTTATATTCATATATGTTAAGATTAAGTTTCTTAAGTGACATATGAACGATGTCATACACTTCTGCATTATTATTGTATTCCTGATAAAGAGCTGCATTCTCGCCCCTCTCAGACACATTTTCCCCTGTGATAAGCTTGGAAACTATGTCCAGCGCCTTATCTAGATTTCTATTCTCCATGTGCTTCCTTTCGTACCAATTCAACATCTGCCATCATACAGTTATCCGACAATATAACCTGCCCGCCAAGCCCTTTTCTTATTGCAAATGTAAAGCTTTCCGTATCTTTAAAGCCTTCCCCTAAGTATGCATCAAGAAATGTATCTTCTCCCGCATCACCGCCAAGCTGGTACTCATCCTTCTGGCACAGATTAACAAAGAAAGAGAAGAAATCTGCATTTCTTAGAATCTGCTCACCATACGCCCTCTTCATTGCATCTGCAAACTGACCGAGTGTTATAATGTCCGATTTTTTCAAACACGCAATGAGATTTTTCATAAGGAATACGTAATTATCCTTAATTCTCTTTTCTTCAATCTCATCTGCAAACTCAATATCTTCCGGTCTTTCATTGCTTATAAGCTCTTTCTCCTCATATCTTGGAGGCTTCACCATAAGCGCATCATCAATGCTTATCAGGTCAAATGTCTTTCTTATGTTCGGCTTTAGAAGCGGACTTAACATTGTGACTAATATATCTGCATTATCCCTCTTAATCATATCTGAAAGTGCCGATGTGAAATCCATATGGCTTCTTAATCTGCCAAGCTTGGCGCGTCTTACTGCGTCATCGGTCATCTTCTGCATTTCTGTACAATCCTTTAAAAGTTCGCTGTGCCTGTTCATTGCCTGCTTAAGCTGAGTCTCAAGACTGTATATTTCGTTCATCGTCCTGTAATAGCCTTCGCCTGTGCTGCCCGATGCATTAAGCTTCTCGATTGATTTTGCAATAAGGTCACGGTTCTTCTTAAAAAGCTTTTCTTCATCATCAAACCATTTCATTCCTGTCTTGACGAATTCCTCATAAGCCTCTATTCCTGCAAATACATCACCCGACAGAATTGTCAGCACTTCATTCTTCTTTAACTTAAGGCGGTTGACCTCTTCGTTGATTCTTTCAACCACTTCAACTCCGCCACGGAAGTTCTGTGAATTAATCATTTTTTCAAGAAGAAGCTGGGATACGCTTATCCTGCTCTCGTCCTTGATTTCCTTGGTATCAAGATAGAATTCAATAGCATCCGGACTTATCGAATACCACACGGTATTGTCCCTTATCGAGCTCTCAATAATCTTCATTCTTGAGACTCTCTTTTTCCTGTCCACCGGGTCAAAATACGAGAATTCAAATGGTCTGCCATCATTCTTTATCTTGTCAAATATATAATCAGCAATCTCCTTGCTGTCCTGTTCATTCAAATCAAGCCCGAAATCTCTCTTAAGTATCAGCCTTAAGAAATCGAGATATTCGGGATATGTAACATCCTTTTCCTTAAAGTTATTCTCCTCTATAAAGAAACGGAGAACTGCCATAACTATATACCCCATATCAAGGATTTCGTATTTGCCATCCTTGAAATTAGAAAATGATGTATCTATCAGTCTGAAGAAAGGATAATATTTCTTCAGATTAAGCATTCGTTCACGGTGATCCGATATGATATCACCTGTCATATTCTCTGCCATAGTATTCTTCATTTCTGCGCACACATTTTACACATATTGTCTTAACGCCCGGTGCGCCAGGGCATTAAGCTTAAAGCTTGGTTCTTCACCAAATTTAAAGCTCGGTTCTTCCGTCTAATGCTCTTAAAAGTGTAACCTCATCGATATATTCAAGATCGCCGCCGACAGGAACTCCGCTTGCAATTCTTGTCACCTTAATTCCTGTTGGCTTTATCATTTTGCTTATGTACATTGCTGTTGTCTCACCCTCCAGATTGGAATTAGTTGCGATAATAACCTCGTCAACATCTCCCTGAAGCCTTACCATAAGCTCCTTTAACCTGATATCAGCCGGTCCGATTCCAAGCATCGGGCTTATTGCTCCATGAAGAACATGATATACGCCCTCGTACTTTCCTGTCTTTTCATATGCCGCCATATCTCTTGTATGTTCAACTACCATAATTGTCTTATGGTCTCTTTTCTGGTCGCGGCATATCGGACACAGTTCTTCATCTGTAAGTGTAAAACACTCCTTACAGTAGTGAATATGCTGCTTTGCATCAATCATTGTGTCTGCAAGGCTCTTAACCTCAGACTCAGGCATGTTTATAATGTGAAATGCCAGGCGCTGGGCGCTCTTCGCCCCAACCCCTGGTAATCTCGACAATTCTTCAATTAATCTGTTAATATGACCACTGTAGATGTCCATTAGAATAAGCCTCCGCCTAATCCTCCAAGTCCTCCAGTAATCTTAGCCATCTGTGCCTGTGACTCTTCTTCGCATTTTCTTAAAGCTTCATTAGTAGCTGCTACGATTAAATCCTCAAGCATCTCTACATCATCTGGATCAACTGCTTCAGGGTCAATCTTAACCTTAGATACTTCTCTCTTACCTGTAACAGTTACCTCAACTACTCCGCCGCCTGCTGTCGCACTGAATTCCTTATTCTCAAGCTCTGCCTGCTGCTCCTCCATCTGACGCTGCATTCTCTGTGCCTGCTTCATCAGATTATTCATATTACCAGGCATTCCTCCTGGAAAACCACCTCTTTTAGCCATTATATAAGTTCCTCCTTATCATCTACTTCTATATCTATGCCTACGAGTTCCTTAAGGTCCACGAATCTGCTGTGGAAATCCTCATCATCGTTAAGCTTAGTCACTTTAATTGAAACCCTTACTCCTGTTCTCTCCTCAATGACATTCTCTATGCTTTCCATAACTTCCTGTCTGCTGAGTGAATTATAGGCACTAAGTGATTCTACCATAATTTCAAGACTAATTCCATCTTCTGCTAATGTAACATGTGCAGCCTGTAAAAATGTCTGATTAACCGGGTCGTCTATCGTTGCTATGATATCCTTCCAGCCTGCCGCTATTGCCTTAACATCTTCCGGAACAGCGTCATATACACGCTTAACTACAGGCTTCTTTGGAGTCTGCTGCTGTACTGCTGCCTGGCCTCCCTCAGCGCCACCCGCCATACCTGCTGCGCTTACAAGTTTACCGCTTTTAATATCATCAAGTACTTTCTGTAACTGCCCTTCAAGCATTGTCACACGGCTTACAACATCGCCAATATCCTGACTGTTATCCATTGCCGGGCGCATCAGCTTTATAAATGTTATCTCTGTCTTAACTCTTTTCTGTGTAGAAAACTTCAGGTCATTCGATAATTCTGACAACACTCTTATATAATACATAAGTGTATCTATATCTACATTCTGTGCATCTTTCTTCAGGTCTTCAAGATTATCTGCTGATACTTCTATTACGTCTTCAATTCTTTCTGCATCTTTGGTTGTCTTAATAAGAAGCAGATTTCTAAGATACCATATAAAATCTGTAACAAATTGTGAAAGGTCTCTTCCCTGCATTATCAGATCTTCCATAAGTGACATGCACACAGCAACATCTCCTGACAGGATTGTTGAAAGCATTTTACTAAATACCGCCGTGTCAACTGCCCCAAGAACATCTAATACATTTTCATACTTAAGGTCTTTCCCCAGATAGAATGCCAGACACTGGTCTAACAGACTTAACGCATCTCGCATAGAACCATCTGCAGCTTTGGCAACATATTTTATTGCCTTATCCTCTACATTCAGTCCCTCCGCCTTCATAAGTTCTGACAGCCTGCCTGCAATTGTCTCTATTGTTATCCTATGGAAGTCATATCTCTGACATCTTGAAAGGATTGTAATAGGAATCTTCGCCACTTCTGTAGTAGCCAGTATAAATATTACATATGCAGGAGGTTCTTCCAATGTCTTTAACAGTGCATTGAACGCTCCTATAGAAAGCATATGAACCTCATCAATTATATAGACTTTGAATCTTCCTTCTGTCGGTGAGTACTGTACTTCTTCTCTTATCTGTCTTATATTATCGACACCATTGTTAGATGCCGCATCTATCTCTATTACATTCATGCTTGTTCCAGCCGCAATCGCCTTGCATGTCGGACACTCCCCACAAGGATTGCCATCAACCGGATGCTCACAATTAACTGCCTTCGCAAATATCTTGGCAACTGATGTCTTACCAGTTCCTCTCGTTCCGCAGAACAGATATGCATGGCCTATTCTGTCTGCATTAATCTGATTTCGCAGGGTTGTTACTATTGTATCCTGTCCTTTGACATCATTGAAATTGTCAGGACGCCATTTTCTGTATAAAGCCTGATATGACATGGTTACCTCCCTCTGCGTTGTATCTACTTTCGCAGCCCTTAACCTCATGCGTAAAACCATCCGCCTCCGGCGTCTGTCGCTGCTTCGCAGCTTATGTTTTACTTATGTCGGTTAAGTTCCTGCTTCGCAGGATAATTTAGGAATATCATACAGCTTCTTACATGCAAGCATGACGAATCTGCCTGACATTCCTAAATTAGCTGCGACGAGTAACATTTTAATAACAAAAGCCGTGCGTCCGGCTTCGAACTGATATCCACAGACGTTACCGATGCAGTTAGCTCGATCCAGGCACCCTTTCAACACCCGGAAGATTCCACTTAATGCTGCTTCATTCCTGACCTGACATGGTTCGTGGATTTCCGTCGTGAAAGACCCAAATGTCAACACCACTTACACCGGGCTGCTCCATAAATATCAACCCTCTGCCGAACATCACCCCTGCTATAGCGGATTGCAGGTTCAAGGTGCCGCTACTACCCCGGCTGCACGGTATTTCAATTATACTTGTTATATAGGCTTGTTGTCAAGGTGTGAAGCGTTGACAAAATAAGACAGCCTCCGCAATCCACGCAGAAGCTGCCTTAAACCATTACCTTAAACGTATTACTCCAAACATATTATTCCTATCCCTCATCCTTAGATTCTTCATACCTAGGCAGCTCAACTATCACCGCCTCATGATGAACAGCCGGAAGGAATTTCTCCATCACTTCCTTAGTCTTTAACTTAAGGCTTGATGTATTGATGCAGGGATGACATCCGAGAGATTCTCCCTCAAGCACTTCCTTATCCATCAGTAACTGCACATGATTATCCGTATCATTCATAAGTCCCATTATGGATACCGAACCCGGTGTTATATCAAGGAATTCCTCCATATATGATTCATCTGCAAATGAAAGTCTCGCTGAATTAATCTGCTTACTCAGATCCTTTGTCTTAAATGGCTTGTCACCCGGCATCATAAGCATATAAAAATTCGTCTTCTGTCTGTTACATAAGAAAAGATTCTTACATATAAGTGTGTCCAGAATCTTATCTATGTCATTACACACTTCCATTGTTGTAGCAGGCTCATGGTCTGTTCTGTAATATTCCATTCCAAGCTTGTCCAACAAATCATATACTCTGATTTCTTTTTCTAATCTTCCTGTTTCATCGGCAGGTCTTCCTTTAATAAGTTCCATGATATTTCTCCCTGACAATCTGATATTCCAATATTCTACTCAAAATAATACAGATATACATCCTCAAGGTCAATATTATCTCCAACTTTTACTGCTTCTTCTGGCAGCTCATCACCTACAACTCTTAATGCAAGACCGTTCTTTCTCTGTCTGATATTGCCAATCTTGTATTCCTTCTGCAGCTCACCGACCTCGTCAAGCGTGCATGTTATCTCACCGACTTTTCCAGCCATGCTTTCAATCAGCTCAACCGGTGTTCCTGTTGCAATTATCTCTCCACTCTTTAGAAGCAGTACCTTATCTGCAATACATTCAATATCACTTACAACATGAGTTGCGAAAAGAATTATCTTGTCCTTAGACAACTCTGCAATATAGTTTCTGATTGAAATTCTCTCTTTAGGGTCAAGTCCTGCTGTCGGCTCATCAAGTATAAGAATCTTAGGATTGCCAAGAAGTGCCTGTGCAAGCAGCACTCTCTGCTTCATTCCTCCTGAAAATCCTCCAATCTTCTTATATGCAACCTTAGTAAGATTAACTACCTCAAGCAACTCGTCAATCTGCTGGTTGACCGTCTTAACAACCTCATTGCCATTCTCATCAGTAGTCTTAATCTTCTTAACACCCTTAATCTCTGCCATATATTTAAGAAATGCTTTAGGCGAAAAATCCTCATAAAACCCCTGCTGCTGCGGCATGTATCCAACCAATCCCCTGAACTGTTTGCCAAGCTTTAATATATCTTCCTCGGCACTGTCCTCTCCAAAAAGAATGCTTCCACCATTCATCTTGTCTCTTGATACATTATCAGTGATAAGATTAATCATAGTACTCTTTCCTGCTCCATTAGCACCAAGAATACCATATACTCCCGGTGTAAATGTATAATTAATCCCCTTCAGTGCCTGAACTGTACCATAAGTTTTCTTTAAATTCCTTACCTCTAATTTCATACCCTGTACCTTCTCTTTCCTAAAGATTTTCCAACCTTCATCATAACCAGCATAATTACAAGCTCGCATACCAGCTCTGTCACATAACGCACAATCATGAATTATCCTACCGATGCATGAAGTATAAGACTTTTGATCCCCACGATACTGCCTGCTGATATAATCATTATACTACTAATCAGTTCCATTGCAATCATAATTCTGCGCACGTCCCCTCCTTTTATTATTAATACGAAAAATGTTCCTGATAAGTTGACGCATTTTCACAAAAAAGTTAAAATTTTTATAATATTTTGTGGAGGATAATCTAGTGGAGAATACTCAGGTGGTTTTTGATAAAGATGATTACAGATATATGAAACAGGCAATCACGCAGGCTAAGAAGGCTTATAAACTCAATGAAGTGCCTATCGGCTGTGTGATTGTGTATGAAGGAAAGGTTATAGGAAGAGGCTACAACCGCCGTAACACTGATAAAACCTCTCTCGGTCATGCCGAGATTACTGCAATTAAGAAAGCCAGCCGCTACATGAACGACTGGCGGCTTGAGAACTGCACTTTATATGTTACGCTTGAACCTTGTCAGATGTGTGCAGGTGCTATTGTTCAGGCAAGAATTCCAAGAGTTGTTATCGGTTCCATGAATCCCAAAGCAGGATGTGCCGGTTCTATACTTAACATCCTTCAGATTCCAACATTTAATCACCAGTGCGAGATCACTAAAGGTGTATGTGAAGAAGAATGTTCAGAAATGCTCACAACATTTTTTAAGGAGCTTCGTAAAAGCAAGAAAAAAGATGCCAATGCCTGATTATATCTCCTGATACCAGTATCCGAAATATGGATTGGCATAGTCACTCCTGTGACTCTTCTTAAAATTATTAAAGCCAAACATTGAAGCCATGTAACGTTCACGGTTGCAGTACATTCCCGGAACGCCAATGAAATATTTAGTATTATCAAGGTTATCGCGCACTCTTCCAAAAAGTATGTGCCTGAAATTATAATAGCCATGCAGCAGGAAGCTGTTTCCCGCGATGTCAATTTCATTCTGGTTAAGACACTTTAACTTCTCTGGCGACACTTCTATACAATCATAGAAGTAATCATCATCGAATGCATCTATATAATCAGCCCGCACAAAAAGCTTTTCAAAGGATCTGGCCGCGTTGTATCGGCTCTGTGTGCTTTTTGCTGCAAATGTTGTGTTTCCGCAGGTATTTTAGCTGCTGCTCCGGCAGCCTTTATATCTTCTGTGGATATGTCACTTTCGTTTACACTTTCCGCGGTCACACCTGTCTGTGGTCTGTATGCTTCGGTCTGTTTTGACTGAACTGTCTGCGGTCTGCCCGCTGACACAGCAGGTTCTGCCTGAGCCATCTGCGATTCTGCCAGCTCCGGTCTTACCGTTTCTGACCTTAACGATTCTGCCAGAACAGACTCTGACATTTGCTGTCCCCGCTCTTCCTCCTCACTCTGTCTCATACGCTCTTTTATAACTATTCCGGCTTCCACCTGTTTCTTTGCATCCATTCCTGAGAACACAAGCATGTCAGGTGTTACGTCCTCATCCTTCCACATAGACATCATACAATCATATCTTGCATCCTCCCTGCAACCGCAAGCCCGCATATATCCTTAAATCCATAACCGGTTTCATCAATATTATCAGGATTGAATATTCCACTGTATTCCATCTGTCCCATTTTCACAAGACATTCCCCAAGCTTTATAAGCCTGTAACCACCGTCAGTAACCATCATATATATTCCAAACATTTCCGGACTGTCCGTCTTAACTCCTCTCAAACTGATGTTTAACTTGAACTGCCCTGATGAACTAATGCCTTTGCAAATCCTACATTTCTCCCCTTTACTCCTTCCGGATATGAATATATGTATGAAACAAGACGCTGATAATCCACAATAAACCTCCGCCATAATTAATTCTCTTTTGCACCTTATGCCATGTGTTCTGAAAATATTACAACTTGACATTTTTTATTAAGTTTCATAACATTATTCTTATAGATTGGAGGCAATATGAGCGATAATAAATATAATAATGTTATGCACCTCGGCAACCCAACTAACACGATTGCCGTGCTTAACAGATATGGTTTTGATTTCAAGAAAAAGTTCGGTCAGAACTTTCTTATAGATGAAAATGTTGTTGAGAAAATCGTCCGTGAAGCAGGCGTTACGAAAGACGATTTCGTTGTTGAAGTCGGCCCTGGAATTGGAACAATGACACAGATTCTGTGTGAGAATGCCAGAGAAGTTGTTGCCGTTGAGATTGATAAGAAGCTTATCCCTATTCTTACAGAAGATACTCTTTCTTATTATGACAATGTAACAGTAATCAATGAAGATATCTTAAAGCTTGATATCAAGAAGCTTGCAGATGAGAAGAATGAAGGCAGACCAATCAAGGTTGTTGCCAACCTTCCATACTATATAACAACACCTATTATTATGGGACTTTTTGAGAGCCATGTACCATTAGACAGTATAACTATCATGGTTCAGAAGGAGGTAGCTGACCGCATGCAGTGTGGTCCTGGAACTAAAGATTATGGCGCACTTTCACTTGCTGTACAGTTCTACGCCAGACCTAAGGTTGTGCTTAATGTACCTGCAAGCTGCTTTATGCCTCGTCCTAATGTTGATTCAGCGGTTATCCGTCTTGAGCGCTTCAAGACTCCACCTGTTGATGTTAAGAATGAGCATCTTATGTTCAAGATAATAAGAGCATCATTTAACCAGCGCCGTAAGACTATGCTTAACAGTGTCGGCAATTCCGGCATCGGCATCACTAAAGAAGCTCTTACCAACGCATTAGAAACTATGGGACTTCCGCTTACTATCCGCGGCGAAGCCCTTACACTTGAGCAGTTTGCAGAGCTTAGCAACCTGCTGTGCTAAATAACATGATACCTATAAGTAGTCGCATTTTCGCAACTTTAGTAGGTTTTTTTACAGCAAAATTCTCGTAAAACAGGTTATTTCCAGACTAAAGACCTATATAACAACAAAAAACGGCTATTTAGTAGGTGTTTTCATGGCTTTATCAATAAAAACCACGTTATAAGACCTACTAAATAGCCGTTTTATTATAACTTATAGGTTTCAGCACCAAAAAGCAGCCTTCTCGCATTCTGGTTAGTAACATCAATAACCTCCTGCGTATCAAGCCCTTTAATCTGCGCCAGCTTTTCTGCAACATATTTTATATTGCGGCTGTCGTTTCTTTTACCTCGGTTAGGCTCAGGTGCCATATATGGACTGTCTGTCTCCAGAACAATTCTATCCATCGGTATATACGCTGCTGCTTCCACAAGCTTCCTGGCATTCTTAAATGTAAGAACACCGCCGATTCCTATAGAAAAGCCCATGTTAAGAAAATCTCTTGCGGCTTCCCTGCTGTATGAATAACAGTGAATTATTCCACCTGTCTCCTGTCCGTGATTACTCTTTAATATGTCGATTGTATCCTGACATGCATCTCTTGAATGAATCATTACCGGCATATGTGTACGGTACGCTACATTCATCTGTGCTGCAAACCATTCACGCTGCTGCTTCTTCTCAGCCGCCGCCATATCTGCATCATCTGATACATAGTAGTAATCAAGTCCGATTTCTCCAAGTGCAACAATCTTTCTGGTCTTAGATTCACCAAGCATGTTTTCCAGCCATTCAATGTCCGATTCTTTCAATCTGACAATATCCTCCGGGTGGAAACCAATCGCTGCGTATACCTTTTCATATTGTGCAGCAAGTGCAAGGGAAGCCTCACAGCCCTGACGGCTTGCACCTACATTAACAATGTAATCAAGCTTCCCTGTATCACTAAGCATGCTTCTTATAAGTTCATCTCTGTCCTCATCAAATCTTTCATCATCATAATGAGCATGAGTTTCAAATATCTTCATATCTATCAGCCAATCTCTGCGCCTTCAATAATATCCTTCTCAAGTGTAAGAACTGATAAGTTATCCTTATCATCCCATGCTGAGATAATCATTCCCTGTGACTCAATACCACAGATCTTTCTTGGCTTTAAATTAGTACATACAACTAACTTCTTACCAATAGCTCCTCTGGCTTATAATACTTCTGGATACCTGATACGATAGTTCTCTTCTCATCACCAATCTGAAGCTCGAACTTAAGAAGCTTTGTCTTCTTAACAGCTTCACATGTAAGAACCTTGGCAACTCTGAACTGAACCTTTTCAAAATCATCAAATGTAATCTCAGGCTTAACTTCAACCTGTGGATATTCTGTAACACCATTAGCCTTCTTCTGTGCTTCCTGAATAGCCTCAACCTTTTCCTTAAGGTCCTTCTCGAAGTCAAGTCTTGCGAAAAGAATCTCTGGTGTCTCAGTAACCTTAAGTCCTGTTTCTCTTAAGCCAAATGTTGCAAGGTCATCAAAATCTCTTACTCCTGCCTCTGGATTAGCTGGATAAAGCTGTGCAAGAATCTTATCTGTAGTCTCTGGCATGAAAGACTTAAGAAGATTAGCACCGATTGTAATACTCTCAACAAGATTATAGAGCACTTCTGCTAATCTGTCCTGCTGTGCCTCATCCTTTGCAAGAGCCCAAGGCATTGTCTCGTCAATATATTTGTTACATCTCTTAAAGAGTGTGAATACTTCTGTGATAGCATCTGCTACGTGAAGTGTAGCCATCTTTGCCTGAACCTTATCTCTTGTTGCTGTTACAACAGCCTTAAGGTCGCCGTCAATTGCAGCATCCTCTACGCCAGTCTTATTAACAACTCCGCCAAAATACTTGTTAGACATTGCAATTGTTCTGTTTACAAGATTTCCAAGTGTGTTGGCAAGGTCTGAGTTCATACGCTCAACCATAAGCTCCCATGAGATAACACCATCATTCTCAAATGGCATCTCGTGAAGAACAAAGTAACGTACAGCATCAACGCCGAAGAGGTCTACAAGGTCATCTGCATAGATAACATTTCCCTTAGACTTACTCATCTTACCATCATTCTGTAATAACCAAGGATGTCCAAATACCTGCTTAGGAAGTGGCTCTCCAAGTGCCATAAGGAATATTGGCCAGTAAATTGTATGGAATCTGATGATATCCTTACCGATAAGGTGAAGGTCTGCTGGCCAGAACTTCTTGTACTGCTCTGAAGAATTGCCATCAGCATCATATCCGATACCTGTGATATAGTTAGTAAGGGCATCAAGCCATACATAAACTACATGCTTGTCATCAAAGTCAACCGGGATACCCCATTTGAAAGATGTTCTTGATACACATAAATCCTGAAGTCCAGGAAGAAGGAAGTTGTTCATCATCTCATTCTTTCTTGAAACAGGCTGGATGAATTCCGGATGTGTATTGATATGCTCAATAAGCTTGTTGGCATATTTGCTCATCTTGAAGAAATAAGCTTCTTCCTTAGCCGGCTTAACTTCACGTCCACAATCAGGACACTTTCCGTCAACTAGCTGGCTCTCTGTCCAGAAAGACTCACATGGTGTACAGTACATGCCCTCATATGAACCCTTATAAATGTCTCCCTGATCATAAAGTTTCTTGAAAATCTTCTGAACCTGCTTCTCATGGTAATCATCTGTTGTTCTGATGAACTTATCATATGAAGTATTCATAAGATCCCAGATTCTCTTAATCTCTGTTGAAACATTGTCAACAAATTCCTTAGGTGTAATTCCAGCTTCCTCAGCCTTAAGCTCAATCTTCTGACCATGCTCGTCAGTTCCTGTCTGGAAAAATACATCATAGCCTTCCTGTCTTCTGAATCTTGCAATGCTGTCTGCAAGAACAATTTCATAAGTATTACCAATATGTGGCTTGCCTGATGTATAGGCAATAGCTGTTGTCATATAAAATGGACCTTTACTCTGTGGCATATCATTTCCTCCATAATCTATTATTTTAATTCATCGCTATAACGCAAATGTAGTGTGAATCATTTATCCGTAAACTTTATCATAGAAAAATTTACAATAAGTGTCAAGTCTGTATTAAGTATGATACAATATGTGAATAATAAATCAGTATTTCTTATAATATTAATTAAGACAGAAATGAGGATTAGTATGAATAATAAACAATTTTGCCTTTTACATCAATTTCTTAACAAGGCTGTGAGCCTGCTGATAGTTTTTATAATAGTAATTACCCTGTCTGGCTGCAGCCTGCCCTGGAATCAGAAGCAGATATCAGAAACTACTATATCTGCCACCGAGGATAATGCTGATTTCACAGAATATGTAAACAACCTGTTTGCTGACCTGTTAAGTGCCGACATGGTATCTTTGCATGCCTATGTCGAACACCCCAGGGATTTCGGAATTAACGATTATGAGATTACTCTTGGCCGCTACGACCTTGACAATCCCGATGACACCTCAGATTACACCGACATAATATCAACGCTTAAATCATTTGACAGAAGCACACTCTCCGCTAAACAGCAGATTACGCTTGATGAGCTTCTTATGTATATAGAAAATGAGCTGGAATACAGTGATTTGTACATGTTTAATACACAGCTTCAGACAACTACAGGTATTCATGTCCAGCTGCCACTTCTTTTTGCTGAATACACATTTGCAGAAAAGAAGGATATTGACGAATATATTGAGCTTCTATGTGATGTTGACGGATATTTTGAAAATATGGCTGCATTTGAGAAGCTTCGTGCTGATAACGGATATTTTATGGAAGATACCCTTGCCGACGAGGTAATCGAAAGCTGCAACTCATTCCTTGAGACTGCCGGCTCAGAAAATGGTGCATTGATATCAACTTTTAACGAAAAGCTTGCTTCTGTTGACGGACTTTCTTCTCAGGATATTGCAGATTATAAAGCTAAAAATGTGTCCGCCGTTAATGAACATGTCATTCCAGGATACCAGTCCCTTGTAAATGCGCTTACTTCATTGAAAGGCTCTAACAGATATTCAGGTGGGCTATGCAATTATCCTGATGGTTCACGGTATTTTGAATATATACTCTCTTCGACACTTGGCTGGAGCAAATCTGTTGACGAATACGATAAGCTGGTTGATTCTTACCTCAAGAAATATATGCTTAAAATGCAGTCGCTTGCACTTAAAGACTCCTCTATTCTTGATAAATTTGACACATTTTCATTCAATATGACAGACCCGGTTGGCATACTTACCGACCTTAAGAAAAGAATAACCGATGACTTTCCTGAGATTCCTGATGTGAATTATAATATCAAATATGTGTCAAAGGCGCTTGAGGAGTACACCAGTCCGGCTATGTACTTTATTCCGCAGCTTGATAACCTTGATATCAATTCAATATACATCAATTCTTCAGGCACTTCTGCGAGTGAATTATATCCTACACTTGCACATGAAGGGTATCCGGGACACATGTACCAAACACAGTATTT
The DNA here is from genome assembly GCF_003464165.1 of Eubacterium sp. AM49-13BH. Lineage (GTDB taxonomy): Bacteria > Bacillota > Clostridia > Lachnospirales > Lachnospiraceae > Lachnospira. The sequence goes on from NZ_QSEK01000021.1 coordinate 31,003, forward strand.
TGCCGCAACCAACCCTGACTGGATAAGATACATTATTGCACCAGGCGGATATGTTGAAGGCTGGGCATCATACGTTGAAGTTCTTTCTTATAATTATGCACAGACCGGCAACGATACACTTAACAAAATGTATGCTGCTAATTATGCCACTGTCCTGTGCCTTTATGCAAAAGGGGATATTGGCGTTAATTACTATGGATGGAGTGAAGATGATGTTTACCGATTCATCAGCCAGTATGGTTTTGATGATAAATCTGTCGCCCACGAAATGTATTACGCATTCGTATCTGACCCTGGCAATTATTGCAAATATGTTCTTGGAATGTTAGGATTTGAGCAGTTAAAGACTAAGGCACAAAGCGAGCTTTCTGACAAATTCAATCTTAAAAATTTCCACCAGTATGTACTCGATATGGGGCCTGTACAGTTTGATATATTATTTAACAACCTTGATGCATGGATTAAAAAAGAAAAATATAATTAAACATTAAAAATGGGATGTTACCTTAACACAATAATCTGGTAACATCCCTTATTTATATGCTTCCTCCCGGATAATAGCCGCCTGAACCATAGCCACAGCACATAGGCATACATATATTTGAACACAGGCAGAGTGCAACCCACGGAGCACAGCCTGTACAATATGTTGTAGATGATGGCCCCTGATACTGCGTCCTTCTTCCTGCATACCAGCTTCCACCGCTTGCAATACGCTGATACAGCAACTGATACTGCATATTGTCAGGATCAGAATCCAACGCACGCTTGGCATCTTCCAATGCCGTTGCTTCTTCTCCTTTTCCAAGATGTGCTAATGCACTGTAGTAGTACCATCTTCCATCCCGGTCAGTTATGTTATTAAGCACATTAATAGCTTCATCATAACTTGAATTATTAATATAATTAGCTGCTGCCCTCAGATGTACTGTTGTAGGATCATTACCACTCATATTATCATATCCATTGCCACCATAGCTTCCCGTATATCCGCCAAATCCAAATGGACCGAATCCCCAGAAGCTTCCAAAATCTCCATAGCCGCCCTGTGACTGGTTCTGATAATCACCATCATAGCCATAATGATCTGAACGGCCTGTACCATAACGCGTCTGGCTGTATGACTGACTACTGTATCCGCCCTCACGCTCACGCATTATCTGGTTATAAGCCTGCTGTACAAGCTTAAACATCTCTTCTGCCTGATCCTTATTAGGATTATTGATATTAGCATCTGGATGATACTTTCGGCTCAGTGTTCTGTATGCTTTTTTCACTTCATCATCGGAAGCATCCCTTGATACTCCCAACACTTTATATGGATCTGTCATTATGTTCCTCCAACTGCTTACCAGCAGTGTTATTTTTCTTCCTTCTGGCGGCGTAGAACTTTGTCCATACACCTGAATATATGATATTTCTTAACAGTTCTGCATTAGCAAGAATCGGCAGTCTCTCAAAAACCCTTGCACATCCTGCCATATACGCTTTAAGTATATTTTCTGCAAATGTATCAAAATCCTCTACATCCTTATGATACTTAAATACATTATAATTGTCCTTTTTCTCATCTTTTTCCAAATCATCATATGCATCCAGCAGATATATGAATCTGCCAAGATTATTGCCAAGCACCCTTAACTCATCACTCCACTCATCATCTTTCATGGCAGCAACTTCACCTAACAGTATACCAAACTGCTCTGCCGGCTTGTCAATGTTAGTCTCCTGTGCTTTTTCATATTCTGACAACTTAGAAAGGCTTTTCCTTATAATCTCTGCCTTCTGCGGATATTTCTTCTCAAGCTTTTTAATATCTCTTTTCAATACTCCGGCATAAGTTCTTTTCAAGACCTTTTTCTCATCGTACCAGTCGTCCATACATTTGTAATATGTCAGAAGGACATTCATGTCCGCAACATAATCTGAAACAACGTTACGCCTCACAGGATGCTTTCTTAATGGATGTGTGACGCAACGTTCCTCAGAGTATATAGTTTCCGGTTCATACAACCCTGTAAGAAGTATAACCAGAAATGTCATATCATAGCTTAAGGAAATCTGCCCCTTCAATCCATGCGCTTCTGCCAGTGAATCGCACAGACCACAATAGTATGAGCGGTATTTATCAAATTCTCTGAATTTAAGTTCTGGCTGATCAACAACTATATACCCATACATACTAAACTCATACCTCCATTTTCGCTTATCATATAACATTGAAAATATTCAGTCAATCAGCCTTTCAAAGATTAATAAATTATTAATACTATTTTTAGATATTATTCTTGTCGTCAAAATCAGTTCCCCACAAAAGAAAACTTGTATAATCATCTAGCGAATTGACCGGACGCATTACATCGCTCTCGTCAAGATTGCTGGCAAATTCATTCTCACCGTCATCATAACCTTTATCGCCCTGCCCATTATCGTATCCGTTTCTGTACTCATCTTTTTCATGATTATAGTCAAATGCTGGAAACATTATGCCACCTCCTTTCGAAGGTAGTATGTTAAGTTCCACCTGGTTTTATCCGATATTATATATTTTAAAAACGTCTCCATACCAGCATTTATAATGTCAGTATGGGGACGTTTTATATATAATAGTTATATATTCATTTTTTATTCTACCTGATATCTAAATCTGGTGGAACATCAAGCTCGTGCGGAACTGGCGCACCATTCTTCTTTCTCTGTCGTACACACTCGGTCAGCAGATATTCTATCTGTCCATTCACAGATCTGAAATCGTCCTCTGCCCACGCTGCAATGGCATCATAGAGTTTAGCTGATAACCGGAGAGGAACCTGTTTCTTACCTGAATCTGCCATTAGTAAAGACTTCCTGAATTAACTACTGGCTGGGCATCTTTGTTTCCACAAAGGACGACTAAAAGGTTGGATACCATAGCTGCTTTTCTCTCTTCATCAAGCTCTATAACCTGTTTTTCTGATAATCTCTCAAGTGCCATCTCTACCATTCCTACAGCACCATCAACTATCATCTTTCTTGCATCTACTATTGCTGATGCCTGCTGTCTCTGAAGCATTACTGCTGCTATCTCAGGTGCATACGCAAGATATGTTATTCGTGCTTCTATTATCTCAAGTCCGGCATCTGCTACTTTGCCCTGGATTTCTTTTCTTATTCTTTCTGCTACAACTTCACTTGAACCACGAAGGCTTCCCTCATCTGCAATTCCATCTCCCGTTGTATCTACATTTTCTGCAACATCATATGGATACATGCGGACAATATTACGGAGTGCGCTGTCACACTGTAATGAAAGATATTCCTTATAATTATCTACATTAAACACTGCCTTAGCTGTATCTGTCACTTTCCACATAACCGCAATACCAATCTCAACAGGATTACCAAGGCAATCATTAATCTTCTGTCTACTGTTGCTCAGTGTCATTATCTTAAGTGAAATCTTCTTATTAGCTGACTGTGAATTATTTCCTGCTGCAATTGCCATTCCTGCAACACCTGCCATGCTTGCCAGATCAAGCTTTTTTCCATCTCCTGTCACATCACCGCTCTGGTTAAGCTTAGTTGACGCTGCCGGGTTAACAGCAACACAAAACGGATTCACAAAATAGAATCCCGCTTCTTTAATAGTTCCAACATACTTGCCAAAAAGTGTAAGCACAAGTGCTTCCTGTGGTTTTAATACCTTAAGACCGATAAAGAATATCCAGCCTATTGCTGCGTATACACCGCCTGCAACGATAAGTACTATCCATCCTGCTTTAGTCTCTGCCTGTTCAACCATAATCGAACCGACAATAATTGCTGCTATAGCTGCTGCGTAAAGTAATATAAACAGTGTAACCATTGCAAGACCATTCTTGCTTTTCTTTAAAACCTTTTCTTCCATATAAAAATACCTCCTAGACACTCTGATTATTGATCTTGTTATCGATTATTCTTTTAACAGTGTCTTTTTTGATATTTGTATGATATCATTTTGATATCATATTGTCAAGATATTAACATCTTCAATTCTCAATTGGTGCATTGCGTTGTTTTTTGTTGTATTTAAAAGGAGGTGATAGGCGTGCTAACTTTTTCAGATCTTATTACATACACACTTGTATTAATTGAAGTTATAACACTTGTTGTTATTCTTTCTGATAAAAAGACAAAAAAATAACCGCCCCAGCCTAGACAGTTTGGGCAGTTATTTTTTAACTCTCTAATCTACAAAGGCTAGCCGTCTATCGGTAAGTTCCTTTGTATTATCATAATACTCTATTCATATATTTATGTCAAACATTTGTCTTAACATAAAAATAAAAGCCTTACAACCTAGGATTCCCTAAATCATAAGACCTTCCAGTGCACCGCCAGGGGTTCGAACCCTGGACACCCTGATTAAGAGTCAGGTGCTCTACCAACTGAGCTAGCGGTGCGTAACTTATTTTGTTCTGTGCTTTTGTGTTGTCTCAAGCACAAGTGATATTCTATAGCAAGATTTAATAAAATGCAAGCACTTTTTTGTATTTATTTAAGAACAATTTAACTTTTTTATAATTTTCTTGTTTTTTCATCATTTTACCATGTTTTTTATATTGATATGTGCCTTTGTACCCCTTATAATTCTCTTATATTTCCAAATATAAGAGAAAATATTTATATTTAATATACATTTATTAAGAAAAGAGAGTTGATATGAAGTTAAAAAAATTCGAACAACAGCCAAAACACGTTGAGAATATCCCAATAGAAGCTATTAATCTTGATTCTGAACAGGAACAGCCACCAAAACCTGACAAGGCTGTTGGCAAGAATGTATTCCAGCCTAACAGCAAATATTTTACAATTGTTATATATGGCCTGCTTTTTGTGCTGGGTGCAATTCTTATATATAAGTTCATTGGTAACTGGCCTGCAACAGTCAAGTCATTGGGCAATATATTCCATATACTGTCACCATTTCTTATTGGTGCCATGATTGCACTTGTTCTTTATCCGTTTATCAAGTCCCTTTATAACACGTTCTTCATGGGGGTATGCCATATCAAGTCCAAGAAAGCTGCCAAAATGCTTTCAATTCTTGTTGCTTACCTGATTGCAGTTGGCGCATTTGCAGTATTAATAGGCTTTGTTGTGCCTCAGATATACAAAAGCATTACAGAGATTGCCAATCAGGCTCCTGTATGGTACGAGAATATCCGCAACTGGTTCACTGAGTTTGAGGTTAGGCACGCCAATTCTTCTATTGATTACAATTTCATTAATCAGAAGATTGAAGATGCTCTTCCTAAACTTGTTGACTACCTGACTGGTACACTTACCAATATGGTTCCTTACATTCTTAATACATCCATGGCCATTCTTTCAGGTGTGTTAAACCTTATTATTGCAATTATTGTATCCATCTACATGATTTCTGATAATAAGAATATCTTTTATCATTTTAAGAGATTTTTATATGCTGTGCTTCCTAAGAAAACAGCAGACAATACACGCATCATCTGTAAGAATTGTGCAAGTATTTTTATTAATTATATTATTGGCAAATCATTTGACTCAATTATTGTCATGATTATCTGCTTTATTATCATGCTGATTCTCAAGCTGCCATATGCAGTGCTTATAAGCGTGATTGTCGGCATAACAAACATGATTCCGTATTTCGGACCATACATCGGCGGCGTGATTGGCGGTGTGATTATTGTTATCGCAAGCCCTATCAAACTTATAATATTTGTAATCATGATTGTCTGCATCCAGCAGGTTGACGGTCTGCTTATCGGACCTCGTATCATCGGCAGTACTACAGGTCTTAAGCCTGTATGGGTTGTATTTTCAATAACCGTAGGTGGTGCGCTGTTTGGCGTAATTGGAATGTTCCTCGGAGTTCCTGTATTTGCTGTATTAAGCTATCTGTTAAACATCACAGTGCAACATTTCCTGGACAAAAGAAAAGTCACCGTGCAGCCTTATGACTCGCCCGATGACCTTTAGTAAATACTAGTACATTATTTCTTGGTATTAAGGATTCTCACGACATCGTCGAGGGAATTCTTAAACCTTACCACTCTGTAATTCGCTCCTTTATGCACATACATCACTTCTGATACTTTCCTTGCAAATGCTTTATTCTTCACAATGTCTCTCCCAAAGCCTTTATATAGTATATGCATTTATTATTAATGATTTCTTACTGCAATAAGTTTACAGATAGGATTGCCCATCTGTGAAAATCTTGTCTCATACTCTGTCATTACATTACCCTCGTTAAGTACAGATTCATTATGTAAGTCAAATGTGACAACAGGAAGCTCCCAGCCCGCCTCTTTAATCTCTTCTAACGAAAAATCGAATAAATCTTTATTATCTGTTTTGAATTCCACCTGTCCGTCCGGCTTTAATATAATGTCATATCTTGCCATGAACTGTCTTGAGGTAAGTCTTCTCTTCGCATGTCTGTCTTTTGGCCATGGATCTGAAAAATTAAGGTATATTCTGTCTACCTCTCCCTCTCCAAACACCTCACATATTGCCTCTGCATCCATTCTTATGAATCTTAAATTAGGAAGCTGAAGCTCATCCTGTTTCTCTACAGCTCTTAAAAGCACGCTTGAATACTTTTCAATACCCACATAATTAATATCAGGATTATTCGCTGCCAGTGTTGTTATAAATGTGCCTTTACCCATACCAATCTCAATACGGATTGGATTATCGTTACCGAAAACCTGTGACCATGTGCCTTTCATCCCCTCTGGCTCTGTAAACACATATTCATTCTCTATCATTACTTCCCTTGCTCCAGGTACATTTCTAAGTCTCATACGTTACTCCTATCTTATATATTAGCTCAGATTTCGGCTATGTCCGTGTGCGGTATACGCTTGAATATGACAAGCTGTACATGAGTTAATGCCACTATCTGCACAAGTTCAGTGCGTGAAAGCACGTCCAAACGAAGTGCGTTTGATTTCACGCACTGAAATAGACTTTGCAGATGGCGGCATTTACTCATGCTAAGCGAAATCATCCTGAAAGCACATGCCGCACACAGACATAGCCGAAATCTGAGTTTCCTATATATTATTTACCATAAATATCACTTTTTGCCAAGCGGGGTTTACTTATGTACAATCCTGGGCTACAATGTATTTGTATATTTTATTAATCGGAGGAATTATCTCTATAATGAAAAAGCAATTTTTAAAAGGATTACTTATAAAGATAGCCAGCGCGGCATCTGCCACTGTTTTGGTGTTCTCAGCTTTTGCAACAGATACCCAGGCTGCAGCATACAACAAAGTCTACAGCGAGACAGACACAACCAGCACAGAGGCTGTATGGCCGGATGCACCTGATGTTAACTCAAGCAGCTGCATTCTTATTGATGCTGATACAGGATCCATTCTTTTCGAGAGGAACTCTCATGAAAAATGTTATCCAGCCAGCACAACCAAGATTTTAACAGGACTCCTTACTATTGAGAACTGTAATATGGACGATGTTGTAACATTTTCACAGTCAGCTGCTAACTCAATTAATGTATATGAGGATGCCAACTTAAGTTCAAAAGCAGGTGAGCAATTTACTGTCAACCAGCTTCTTCACGGACTTCTGCTGTATTCTGCCAACGAGATGGCTTATGCCCTCGGTGAACATGTGGCTGGCTCAATAGATGCATTTGTCGATATGATGAATGCCAAGGCAAAAGAACTTGGTGCTTTGAATACACATTTTGCCAATGCAAGCGGATTATATAATACCGACCACTACACAACGGCATATGATATGGCAATGATTGCGAGAGGGTGCTATAACAATGCTTCTTTTGTCAGCATTGATTCAACTGCCGATGCATATGTAATTCCTGCAACTAACATGTCTGCACAGCGTACAATAAGACACCGACACAAGATGTTAAAGGGCCGTGCCTACTATTATGAATACTGCAAGGGTGGCAAAACAGGATATACTGATGAATCACAGAATACACTTGTTACATTTGCAGAAAAAGACGGTATGCGTCTTATATGCGTTGTATTTAAGGAAGCCACAGATGAGATAAGATATGTTGATACAAGAACCCTTTTTGACTGGGGATTTGCGAATTTCCAGAAATCAACAACAACCGGAAGCCAGCTCGGAGCAATGTTCTCTAATGACAACTATTACAACTCAGCTGTTTTCTCAACTCTTTCACTAAACTTTGGGTTAAATGCTTCATTTATCACAATACCTAATAAAAGTTCATTGTCAAATGTATCAATGACGGTTGATGATAATTATGACATGACCAATGAGAATGGTGTTATGACAACACATCTTAAGTTCCTGTACAATGATAATACGGTAGGAACTACAACACTTAATATCTGTGCAGCTGGCACGGACACAGGCAGCCAGCTCCCATATATTAATAATGATGTGACATCAACTTATACACCTAAGACATGCATTAAGATTAATATCTGGATACTCGTTGGAATCGGAGCTGTTATCCTGTTCGTTATCTATATTATTGAAGAGCATGCAAGAAGAAAGCGCCAGAGAAGACACTATAACAAAAGAAGACATAGATTATAAAAGAATGCGCCCCAGTAAAGTAATCTGGTGGCGCATTTTTATTAAATGTATCTTCTTATCCATATCTATAATTATATACGAAACTTTTTCCTGAAAATTCACATTCAGTCAAAAAAAGTCCCCGCAAATATACGGGGACTTCAATACCATATTATTATATCTTACTTGGCTGAACCTTAGAAACATCACCATTAAACTCATAAACAGCTATTCCATACTTATGTAAGTCAATGAGCAATGACTGCGGATATCCATCACAATCTCCCTTAACGGCTGTAAGAGTCTTCTTCTGGTCAGCTTCATTATCTCCAAGAACCAGCTTATACTTAGTCTTGAACGGAACTCCTATTCTGAAGCTGTCTCTTTCAACTGGTGTAAAATTAAGTACAAAGAGAAGATTCTTCTTTCCATCCGGACTGATTCTCATAAACGATAAAACGCTATTATCTTTATCATTGGCATTAATCCATCTGAATCCTTCACTGCTGTAATCAGTAGCATACAGACATGGATAATTCTTATTAAGCTTCAGACACTTCTTCGTAAAATCCTTAAGTTCTGTATGACTTTCATCCTCTAACAGATACCAGTCAAGAGCACGCTTCTCACTCCACTCATTCCACTGACCAAATTCCTGTCCCATGAATAAAAGCTTCTTGCCAGGATGTCCACACATATATGCATATGCCAGCTTAAGATTCTTGAACTTGTCCTCCCTGTCACCAGGCATTTTACCAAGCATAGAACACTTAAGATGTACAACCTCATCATGTGAAAGCACAAGAATGAAATTCTCGCTGTAAGCATACATCAATGAAAATGTCATCTTGCTATGATTAAACTTTCTGAAATATGGATCAAGCTTCATATATTCAAGGAAATCATGCATCCAGCCCATATTCCACTTAAATGTAAAACCAAGACATTCCCCATTGTCAGGATCACCACTAACCATAGGCCATGCTGTTGACTCCTCAGCTATAGTTATTGCCTGTGGAAATCTCTTCTTTAACATGCTGTTAAAATGCTTTAAAAAACTGATTGCTTCGAGATTGCCGTTGTCACCATATTTGTTAGGGACCCAGTTTCCATCTGTCCTTCCGTAATCCAGATACAGCATTGAAGCAACAGCATCAACTCTTAAACCATCAATATGGAACTTGTCCACCCAGAACATTCCATTAGCAATAAGGAAGTTAGCCACTTCATTCTTGGAATAATCAAATACCTTAGTTCCCCAGTCAGGATGCTCTCCCTTTCTAGGGTCTGCATACTCATATACACAGCTTCCATCGAAATTAGCAAGTCCATGCGCATCCTTTGGAAAATGTGCCGGCACCCAGTCAAGAATTACACCAATTCCTTTTTCATGCATATAATCTACAAAATACATGAAATCCTTAGGTGTTCCGTATCTTGCTGTAGGTGCATAATAACCAGTTACCTGATATCCCCATGATCCATCATATGGATACTCTGCAATTCCCATAAGTTCAATATGTGTATATCCCATATCTGTTACATATTTTGCAAGCTCAGGTGCTAATTCTCTATATGTATAGAATCCGTCCTCTGTTCCATCATCTTTCTTCTTCCATGAGCCAAGATGACATTCATATATAGAAAGAGGCGCTTTAAGATGATTCTCTGTCTTCTTCTTCTCAACCCATTCAGAATCTTTCCATTCATAACCTGAAAGATCGGCAACTATTGATGCTGTCTCTGGTCTTAACTGTGCCTGATTAGCATATGGATCTGCCTTGTAAAGTGCCTCTCCACTCTGTGAAATAATAAGATACTTATACATATCCCCTGCTTTAGCTCCTGGTATGAACAAATCATATATTCCACCATCTGAAATCTTCTTCATATCATAACCATATGCATTCCAGTTATTAAACTCACCTATAACATAGACTTCTCTTGCCGCAGGTGCCCACACAGCAAAATACACACCTTCTTTTCCGTCTTTTACTCCAACATGTGCGCCCATTTTGTTATATATCTCATAATGAGTTCCCTGTCCAAAAAGATATGCATCCACTTCTGTGATTGCCAGCTGCTCGTATTTTTGCATATTCTTCATAAAATCCTCCATTATATTATTATTATCTTACACGACACTCATGGGTCCCCTCAGATTATCCCACTAATTAATAGTATATTAACACATTAGCAAATTAATTACTACATTTCATTAGCAAAAAAAAATGTTCATTTCACATATATTATGTTATACTGTAAATCGCATTGAAATAAATGCTGTATATAAGTTAGAAAGATGAAAAGGAGTATTAAATTCTTATGATATACTATATTGTCAACGAAAGTTTCACCAACATCATAGCATTTGCAAGCATTTTATTTGCCTTCGCATTTACAATAGCTGCAATTGCTCTTGGCAAGAATCTTCTCCCAAGAGATGCCGGAAGAGCTTATGCCATCAACGGAAGTAAATCGGTTGGAAAACCAAGAGGTGCCGGCATGATTTTCATTCTTACATTCACTGTCACATGTGCATTATTTGTAAACTTAAGTGCCGAGCTTATCATTTATCTTATACTTGTACTTGCCGCAATGCTCAGCGGATACCTTGATGATAGTGCTTCGTCACCATGGGGTAATTTAAAGAAAGGTCTTATTGACCTTGCAATATCAGTTATGGCAGCTGTCACTTACCTGCATTACAACCCTAACACATTTGACCTTGCATTCTTTGGAAAGACAGTAACTCTCAATCCAATCATCTATGCAATACTTATCATCATACTTATCTGGGTAAGTATCAACGTTACTAACTGCTCAGATGGTGTTGACGGCTTATGTGGTACACTTTCAGTTGTAACACTTGCCTCAGTATATATACTTTTTAAGTCATTTAATATTGAATCAGCTTACAGACATACTGTTCTTATTATGGTTGTGTGTATCCTCGGCTACCTGTGGTTCAACGCATCACCAAGTAAGCTGCTTATGGGTGATGCCGGTTCGAGAGCAATAGGAATATTCATTGCATTTACATTCCTCAAGCTCCATGCACCGTTGCTTTATATTCCAATGGCACTTGTAATTATCCTTGACGGCGGACTTGGTCTTATCAAGGTTTCATTCATGAGATTTCTTCACATCAACCTCATGAAGAACCTTCGTACGCCAATCCACGACCATATGAGAAAGAATAAAGACTGGTCAGATACACAAGTTGTTTTCAGATTCACAATTGTCCAGATAATACTTGGTTTGGCTGTAATATATGGTCTTATGTTCTAACACATATTAATTCACTAAAAAAGGCATGTCAGTTTATTTTCTGACATGCCTTTATTGCTGCACTGAAAGTTTCTCAGCCTGACGACGTCTGCGTCTGTGTTCCCTCTCTTTTATCTGCTTTTCATATATCTTAAGTGCCCCCTTCTCATCAGTGCACTTCATTATTCTTATAGCATAGAATCTGCCGCTTTCACTCTGCTTGATTTTGAATCTGCCTTTTATAAGACCATGTTCATCACATGTAAACAGACCATAATAACTCTTTGAATTAGTGGAAAACCATTTTACCGTTCTTTCCATAGACCTGCCGCATAAGAAACACTTGCAGGAACGTACAGTTCTGTCGCTTGCAGCCTTGTCCCTCGTAGCAAATCCCTTAGAAATATACTTCTCATATGTCCCGAAGTTAAGATATATCTCGTCTTTTCTTGATTCTGGAATTGTAAATGTATCTATACTGCAGAACTTCTTAACCCTGTCAAAGTCAAGTGTCTTCATTATCTTGGCTGTATATCTTGCATCACTCATTGCTGAATGATAATGCTCATCCCCCTTAATTCCCTGCTCATCAATCGCAGACTTAAGATTCATGCGTGTCTTACCATCTGAGAAATTAATGCTGTAAAGCTTCTGGAGGTCAAGATACAGAAGTGGCATAGAAAAGTTCTCCGGCACATCATAGTACTTCATGTTACGTCTTAATTCCGTAATATCCATGCTTCCCCATGTAACAAATGTATAATCTTCCCCGCACCATTCAAGAAATTCAGTAACACCCGATACGAAATCAGTTCCGTTAGCAAGGTCATTTTCTGTAATTCCAAGAATCTTCTTAATATTGTTCTGAAGCTTGGTATACACATGCGGCTTAATAACACACTGCCACTCATCTACGATATCAAGCTGCTCATTAACTTTTGCCGCACCTATCTGTATAATCTCAAAAGGAAAATGTTCCTCAGAAAATTGTTTTCCCTTGGCACTCTGATTCCACTCAAGATCCATAACAATATAATTCATAAACATTTTCCTCTGTTACTTATTCTTAATTAGGTTGTTTCTAATAATAATGTTCCCACCCAGAGTCGAACTGGGGATTGAGACTTAGGAGGTCCCCGTTATATCCACTTAACTATGAGAACAACTTGGCTAAACACCATGAAAAATTCTACCACATTTGAATCTTGTGGTCAATGCTGGCATTCTAATCTGTGAATCTTACATTACCCTGAAGCCATATCTGCCCTTTGAATCTTCTTCCAACAGCAGGCTCACCAAGCAGATGCTGCTTATTAATTGCAGTTGTAATTATGAGGCTGTTACACTCAAGCACCATAATATATATGCTTTCGCCTGTGTACCTGTTCTTCTCCTCGTAAAGCTCCAGTATCTCACCTATTACCGAATACTGGTCACACTCTACTCCACATGGCATAAATGTCGAATCTACTATTGTGAATATATCCTCTTTCATGACTCTGTTAGAAAGCTCATTATATGTATCAATATCCTCTATAGTAAGACTCTCTATGGCATCCTCATCACCGTTCTTAGCAGCCTGAATAAGTCTCTTTCTGGCGAGTTCTTCCTTCTTATTACGTGGAGTCTTTTTCTCTTTTCTTATAGGAAGCATAACAATTCCACCAAGAGACAGTCCTGTAAGAGTAACCTTTTTATTCTTAATCGGTAACTTTGCTATATCATTCTTTCTGTCAGGATTGAATTCAGGAGCTTTAAATTCTTTTCCACTATATATATATTCAAAATAATCCATAACATTCTGAAGATAAAATATAAGAGTAACCCCTGTCTTTAATTCATCACATATTACAGCGAATGATTCTTTATCCAAATGCCTCTCAATAGTCATCTCTTCATTGTCGCTTGCAACTTTTCCAACAACAAATGGAAAATAATATTCATATATAAATGTATCTTTCTCGTATCTTCCATATATATATAATCCTGTTGAACTGCTGATACGCACGATAATAACGCCACGATTTAATTTATCGTGACGTATAACAAATCCATTGGCAACATTATCTTCTATTTCTAATTTAATAAATTTCTCTTCAGCCTCTGATGTAAGTTTATCAAATCCAAGGGCTCTTATATAGAGGTTCATAAGCCGCTCCATCCTTAATCTAACTAATAATTATTCACCATTTACTAGGTAAAAGATAGCATATTTTAATTAATATTACAATGAATATTGACTTATAATTATATTAGTGTTATATTGACATTGTTAAATTATTATCAATCAATATTGCACGAATCAAGTTATGGAGGAAATGTTATGTCAAAGAATTTAACTGAGAATTACCCAATTGTTGACACAGTCGAAGCTCTTGAAGAAAGGCTTGCCGGTGTACGGGAGGCTCAACGCATCTTCGCAGCTTATACTCAGGAACAGGTAGATAAGATATTTACTGCTGCTGCACTTGCTGCCAATAAAGCAAGAATTCCTCTTGCCAAGCTTGCAGTTGAAGAAACTGGTATGGGAATTGTAGAAGATAAGGTTATCAAGAATCATTATGCCTCTGAATACATTTATAATGCTTACAGAGATACTAAGACTTGTGGTGTTATTGAAGAGGATAAGGCATATGGAATTAAAAAGGTTGCTGAACCTATTGGAGTTGTTGCAGCCGTAATCCCAACAACTAATCCAACTTCAACAGCTATTTTCAAAACTCTTATTTCACTTAAGACTAGAAATGGTATTATCATAAGCCCACATCCACGAGCTAAGAAATCGACAATTGCAGCAGCTAAGGTTGTTCTTGAAGCTGCTGTTGCAGCAGGTGCCCCTGAGGGAATCATTGGCTGGATAGATGTTCCTTCCCTTGAGCTTACAGATACACTTATGAAGGAAGCAGATATTATCTTAGCTACCGGCGGACCTGGAATGGTTAAAGCTGCTTACTCTTCTGGAAAGCCCGCACTTGGTGTAGGTGCTGGTAATACTCCTGCTATCATCGATGAATCAGCAGATGTAATACTTGCTGTTAACTCAATTATTCATTCTAAGACATTTGACAATGGTATGATATGTGCTTCTGAACAGTCTGTAATTGTTGACAAGAAGGTTTACAAGGCTGTTAAAGAAGAATTTGCATACAGAGGCTGCTACTTCCTTAATAAGAGCGAGACAGAAAAGGTAAGAAAGACTATTATTATCAACGGTGCCCTTAATGCGAAGATTGTTGGTCAGAAAGCCCATACTATTGCTGCTTTAGCAGGCGTTACTGTTCCTGAAGAAACTAAAATTCTTATCGGTGAAGTAACATCTGTAGACCTCTCAGAAGAATTTGCTCATGAAAAGTTATCACCTGTCCTTGCAATGTACAAGGCAGAAGATTTTGAAGATGCTCTTTCAAAAGCTGAACACCTGATTGCAGATGGTGGATTTGGTCATACATCATCTCTTTATATTAATGTTGAAACACAGGCAGACAAGATTGCTGAATTCTCTGAAAGAATGAAGACATGCCGCTGCCTTATCAATACACCTTCATCTCACGGTGGAATCGGTGACCTCTACAACTTTAAGATGGCTCCTTCTCTTACACTTGGATGTGGCTCTTGGGGCGGCAACTCAGTATCTGAGAACGTTGGAGTAAAACATCTGCTTAATGTAAAGACTGTCGCTGAGAGGAGAGAGAATATGCTTTGGTTTAGAGCACCTGAGAAGGTTTACTTTAAGAAGGGCTGCTTACCTGTTGCCCTTGATGAACTTGGAACTGTAATGGGTAAGAAGAAAGCATTTATCGTTACTGACCAGTTCCTTTATAAGAACGGTTATACCAAATGTGTCACAGATAAGTTAGATTCTTTAGGAATCATGCATACTACTTTCTATAATGTAGCACCAGATCCAACACTTGCATGTGCTAAAGAAGGTACAGCAGCTATGAGACTTTTCGAACCTGATGTAATCATCGCAATTGGTGGTGGTTCTGCAATGGATGCTGCCAAGATTATGTGGGTTATGTATGAACATCCTGAGGCAGACTTCCTTGATATGGCTATGCGTTTCATGGATATCAGAAAGAGAATATATACATTCCCTAAGATGGGCGAGAAAGCTTACTTCGTTGCTATATCAACATCTTCAGGAACAGGCTCAGAGGTAACTCCATTTGCAGTTATTACTGATGAGACAACAGGACAGAAATATCCACTTGCTGACTACGAATTACTTCCTAAGATGGCTATCATTGATGCTGATATGCATATGGATCAGCCTAAGGGACTTACAGCAGCATCTGGTATTGATGCACTTACACATGCACTTGAAGCATACGCTTCTATCATGGCAACAGAATATACAGATGGTCTTGCATTACAAGCTATGAAGAATATATTTGAATATCTCCCTGCAGCTTATGAATTAGGTGCACATGACGCAGTTGCAAGAGAAAAGATGGCTACAGCTTCTACTATGGCTGGTATGGCATTTGCCAATGCTTTCCTCGGAGTATGCCATTCACTTGCACATAAACTTGGTGCATACCACCATCTTCCACACGGAATTGCTAACGCACTTCTTATTACTGATGTAATGAGATTCAATGCTGCAGAAGTTCCAACCAAGATGGGAACATTTTCACAATACCAGTATCCACATTGCAAGGCACGTTATGTTGAGTGTGCCAACTTCCTTGGAATTCAGGGTAAAGATGATGATGAGAAATTTGAGAACTTCATCAAGGCTATTGAAGAATTAAAGGCTAAAGTAGGAATTAAGAAAACTATTGCAGATTATGGTGTTAAAGAGGAAGACTTCCTTGCAACTCTTGATGAGATGACAGAAGCTGCATTTGATGACCAGTGTACTGGTGCTAACCCAAGATATCCTCTTATGAGTGAAATGAAAGCCATGTACTTAAAGGCTTACTATGGTAAATAATCATCATTATTATTTTAAGAAAGGAAGACATGTCATATGAAAAAATATTTAGCAAAATCTAAGTTAAAATCAGTATATGTAGAGAATGGCAAAGCTACTAAGGTCTTTGCCAAGACCTACAACAAATCAGATGTTTTATATGAAGCTCTTAATACTTCTAGAGTTGAAGACGCAGGCGTTAATATTCCAAAGCTTTTAGAGGTTGCTGTTACTGACGGTAAATGGTCTATCACAAGTGAATATGTTGAAGGTCCTACTCTTACACAATTAATTGAAAAATACCCTGACAAGGCTGATGATTATATTAAGAAAATGGTTGAATACCAGATATCTTTCCAGAAGAAGTCTAACCCACTTCTTCTGGTATTAAAGGATAAAATGAACCGCCAGATTAACTCTATTGAAGAACTTGATAACAGCGTTAAGTATGAACTTCTTACAAGGCTTAATTCCATGAAGAATCATACTAAGCTTTGTCACGGAGATTATTGTCCTGATAATATTATTGTAACTGCTGATGCCAAGGGAAATATCAAAGAAATCACAGCAGTTGACTGGGTACATGCAACACAGGGTAATGCATCTGCCGATATTGCAAATACATTTTTACTTCTAAAATTACAGTTTGGTGACAAGAGTGATATTCCTGAAAAATACATAAGTGCTTTCTGTGAATTAACTAACACAAAACGTTCATATGTTAATGAATGGCTCCCATTAGTTGCAGCAGCAAGACTTACTAAGAATAAAGAAGAAGAAAAAGAACTTCTCGAGCAGTGGATAAATGTTGTAGATTTCCAGTAAATGTTTTCCACATTCCTATTATTATAAGGTTTTCCACAGAGAAATGCCTGTATTTAACAGTATTTCAGTGGATTTCCCACGATTTTAACACACTTATCCACAAATTTTGTGGATAACATTAAGAAAATGTGGATAAAACATATTCTTTTGATATGTTTTATCCACATTTTTAATTATATACAGTATTTCTATTACTTAATAATCCAATTACTTAACTGGTACTAATTCTGCCTTACCACCCATGTACATACGAAGAGCTTCTGGAATAAGAACTCTTCCATCTGCCTGAAGGTTATTCTCAAGGAAAGCAATAAGCATTCTTGGAGGTGCAACACATGTGTTGTTAAGCGTATGTGCAAAGTACTTGTTCTTGTCCTTACCCTGAACTCTTATCTTAAGTCTTCTTGCCTGAGCATCTCCTAAGTTAGAACATGAACCAACCTCGAAGTACTTCTTCTGTCTTGGTGACCATGCTTCAACATCAATAGACTTAACCTTAAGGTCAGCTAAATCTCCTGAACAGCACTCAAGTGTTCTTACTGGAATATCCATTGTTCTAAAGAAATCTACTGTATTCTGCCATAATTTATCAAACCACATCTTGCTTTCTTCTGGCTTGCATACAACAATCATTTCCTGCTTCTCGAACTGGTGGATTCTATATACACCTCTTTCCTCGATACCATGTGCACCCTTCTCCTTTCTAAAACATGGAGAATAGCTTGTAAGTGTCTTTGGAAGCTCTTCCTCAGGTGTAATTGTGTCAATAAACTTACCAATCATTGAATGTTCACTTGTTCCAATAAGGTAAAGATCTTCACCTTCTATCTTATACATCATAGCATCCATTTCATCAAAGCTCATAACACCGGTAACTACATTACTTCTTATCATATAAGGAGGAATACAGTATGTGAACCCTCTGTCAATCATGAAATCTCTTGCATATGAGATAATTGCTGAATGAAGTCTTGCAATATCTCCCATAAGGTAATAAAAACCATTACCAGCAACCTTACCAGCTGCATCCATATCGATTCCGTTGAATCTTTCCATAATATCTGTATGATATGGTACTTCAAAATCAGGAACTACAGGCTCACCAAACTTCTCAATTTCAACATTCTCGCTGTCATCTTTTCCGATTGGTACACTAGGATCTATGATGTTAGGAATAGTCATCATAATCTTATTAACCTTTTCATTAAGTTCCTTTTCAGAAGCCTCTAATTCAGCAAGCTTTGCTGCATCTGCACTTACCTGTGCCTTAACTGCCTCTGCCTCTTCCTTCTTTCCCTGTGCCATAAGAGCACCTATCTGCTTAGAAAGCTTGTTCCTGTTTGCTCTTAATTCATCAGCTTCTGTCTGTGTTGCACGAGCCTTGGCATCAAGCTCAATAACTTCATCTACAAGTGGAAGCTTTCTGTCCTGAAATTTATTCTTAATATTTTGTTTAACAATATCCGGGTTTTCTCTGACAAATTTTAAATCTAACATTACTCCTCATTTCTGTGTCCTATTATTGACACTATTTTATCAAATTTACCAAATGCTATTATGCACCTTTTTCATTATATTTTCAATTACATTTTGTCTTTCTGCATTAAATCGTTAATTTCTTTACTTAATTCTTCATCTCCCATACGTCCGGCCAGTGCCTGCTTAACAGCTTTCTCTTCTTCTTTACCAAGTTCAATATAAGACTTTCCATTAACTATTTCCTTAATATAAGCAAAACAGCCATCATTGCTGTGCATTACATTTACAACGTATCCATTGTCTTTCTTATCAAGCATACATAGTGCAAAGCTTAACTTTCCACCCATTTCATGGAATGCATCATACTTATTAACACCAACCTTCTGGAATGTAAGCTGCATTTTTTCATATATATCCTTAATTGCTTCTGTATTATCTTCACTTGTCTTCTGAAGATTGATAATGTCATCGGTATATTTTCTTACCATTTTCTCCATACTCTTTCCATCAGAGCCTTCCATCATCATATCGTATTTTTTCATCATAGCACAAGCCTTACATATTGCAACAATTGCAAGAACTATTGCTACAATTGTTATTACAAGCAGACCTATAACTACATAAAGTGTATCCACTTTAAATAATCCAAATACATCTAACATATTTATTCCTTTCTTTTTCTTAATTTAATATTATATTAAT
>NZ_QSEK01000022.1 GCF_003464165.1 Eubacterium sp. AM49-13BH
TTCATCAGGTATCTCTATATTCATATATTTATCACCATATATGATATATATCTTTCTTTTCCAATATCTGATGAACTTGTTTCTTCTATTTGTTGCCTAGACAAAGTGTATCTGCTAAAATTATTCCATAATAAAAGATTCTCATTCTTACTTTTAACAACTCTACCTGTCGGAATCTTTAAATTCCCTGTACGCTGATATGTATCAACAATATTCATATCTGCTATTTCTTTTTTTCTTTCTTCTGAAATATAATCATATATATAATTCATAATTTTACCCTACCTTTTCCCTCATAAAACAAAAAAGCAGACAACATCACATTCCGTGACATCATCTGCAACTCAACCATCTTATATCTTCAATATATCCAATACTCCCCAGACTACTGAATCAACTTAGACTTGTAGCTTTGTGTCCCTGCATT
This sequence comes from Eubacterium sp. AM49-13BH, assembly GCF_003464165.1. GTDB lineage: Bacteria > Bacillota > Clostridia > Lachnospirales > Lachnospiraceae > Lachnospira. The sequence goes on from NZ_QSEK01000022.1 coordinate 428, forward strand.
TCTGCAGGTTTACCCCTCTTTTGTTTTTATAAAACTACTCATTTATTATGTTATCATGGATACCAAGAGATTTCAACTGTTCAAATATCAATTTCTTAACGCTGTAATCGGAACAACAAATACTCCATCAGGTCTTTGATATGCAGCATTAGATAATCCACATATAACACATAACGAATCTGGCGCAATTCCTCCATTTGCCTTAATTTCATTTTTTATTTTTATAAGATTCTCTGCTGCCATATCTATTTGGTTTGCACCTAATTTAATTTCAAATCCACACCATTTCCCATCAGGCATTGCTATAACTGCATCCATTTCATTATTATTATAGTCCTGATAATGATACAAATCTGCATCAAATGACTCAGCATATATTTTCAAATCTCTTTCACACAATGCTTCGAATAAGAATCCCAATGTATTTAAATCATTCAGTAACATTTCAGGTGTCGCATTTAACAATGCGGCTGCTAATGATGGGTCTGACAAATGTCTCTTTTCCGCCTGCTTAATACGGATTGATGATCTAAGCTTAGCCTCAAAAGGTTTCTGATTGTCTGTGAGGAAAAGTCTTTGGAAAACATCTAGATAAGCAGAAACTGTTTCCACATCAATATCTTCATCATCTATTTCCTTAATGTCATTTTTTAATTTCTTATTTGTTACAGTTGTTGCCTCATTTCTTGCAAGTGAACGAAGAAGCAGCTCCATTTTATGCTTATCTCTTTTTACATTATCAATTCTATAAACATCATCGTCTAATACAGCCCTGATGTACTGTATAGGAAGATATGCCGCCTGTTTTAATGTTGTCTCCTGATTAGCAGGCCAGCCTCCTCTTATAATGAAATCAATAAGTTTTCTCAAGTCAACCTCACCTGATATTTTAGGTTCTATTCTACCCTCACATATATCTTTTAAAGAAATATCTCCACTGGAATTTCCACTTTCAAATAATGACATTGGTCTCATTCTCAATTTTGCAATTCTTCCAGCTCCGCTATGCAATATTCCTTTATGATTTGGTGTCGCAGAGCCTGTCAATATAAACTGCCCTTTATTACCGCTTTGGTCAACCTTATACCTGACAGCATCCCATAACTGAGGAACTTCCTGCCATTCATCAATTAATCTTGGAGTCTCTCCCTCCAAAACCAGCGATGGACTCATCTGCGCCAATTGTCTATTCTGGAAATTACCATCTGGATTGCCAAGCATAATTTCACTTTTACAATGATATGATGATGTCCAGGTTTTTCCACACCACTTCGGTCCCTCCACACATACTGCACCAAATGCCTCTAAATAACTATCAATTATATTGTCAATCAGTCTTGGTCTGTAATCCTTTCTTTCCATATTCTCTCCATTCTATTCTTATATATCATTAATATTATTGGTTTAAGCTTAATCTATATACATTTTCTTCTTCATCATTATAATTCAACCCGATTAATTTTTCAATTACAACCCGACAGATTTTTGATTTCCAATCCGATTGTTTTTGTATTTTCAATCCGATAGATTTTTAAATTTCAACCCGATTGTTTTTCAACATCATTTCCTTATAGCAAATAGTTTAAAACTCCCTTCACATTTCCCTTGACCTAAACCTGACTTTAGGTGTTATCATATAAAATGTATTAAAATATAAGACAAGGAGTATCAGAAAACATGTATATTGAGAATATTAACAGTCCTGCTGATGTGAAGAAATTAAACATTATGCAGCTTAATGTCCTTGCAGAAGAAATGCGTCACGCCCTTCTTACAAGAGCCAGCAAACACGGCGGACATTTTGGTCCTAACTTCGGTATGGTAGAAGCAATCATCGCCATGCATTATGTATTTGATTCGCCTAAAGATAAAATCGTATTTGATGTATCACACCAGTGCTATCCTCACAAAATGCTCACTGGAAGAAAAGATGCATATCTTTATGAGGAGCATTATGATGATGTGTCAGGATACACTAATCCGGACGAAAGCGAACATGATTTCTTTACTGTAGGTCATACTTCAACTTCTATAAGTCTTGCCTGCGGTCTTGCCAAAGCAAGAGATTTAAACGGTGAAGATGGTAATGTAATCGCTGTTATAGGTGATGGTTCTTTAAGCGGCGGCGAGGCTTTGGAAGGTCTTGATTTTGCTTCTGAATTAAATGGCAACATGATTATTGTTGCTAACGATAACGATATGTCTATTGCTGAGAATCACGGTGGTCTTTATGCCAACTTAAAGCTTCTTCGTGAAACAAATGGACAGTCTGAATGTAATCTTTTCAAAGCAATGAACCTTGATTACATCTATGTTGATAAGGGAAATGATATTGCTTCTTTAATTGAAGCATTTGAAAAGGTTAAAGATACTAAAAAAGCTGTTGTTGTCCACATTAATACGCTTAAAGGCAAGGGTTATGCACCTGCTGAACAGAACAAAGAAAAATGGCACTGGCATATGCCTTTTGATATCGCAACCGGTGAATCTCTTTTCAAGGACGAAGAGCCTGATTTCTCTGACGCTTCTTTAGAATATCTGTTAAAGAAGATGGACGAGGATAAGAGTGTTGTTGCAATCACAGCCGGAACTCCTACTGTTATGGGATTTACTGCTGACATGAGAGCTAAAGCAGGAAAACAGTTTGTTGATGTTGGTATCGCAGAGGAAACTGCTGTTGCATTAGCTTCCGGTATCGCTGCTAACGGCGGAAAGCCTGTATTTGGCGTTTACAGCTCATTTATACAGAGAGCCTATGACCAGATTACACAAGATGTATGTATCAACGGAAATGCAGTAACATTTGCAGTATTTGCAGGTTCTGTGTACGGGATGAATGATGTTACACATCTCGGACTTCAGGATATCCCTATGCTCAACAGCATTCCGGGACTTATATATCTTGCACCTGTTACCAAGGAAGATTATATTGCAATGCTTGACTGGTCTTTAACACAGAATGAGTATCCTGTTGCTATTAAAGTTCCGGGCGGCAGCATGATTTCAACAGGTGTACCTGTAACTAAAGATTTCAGCAAGCTTGACACTTACGAGATTACTAAGAAAGGAAGCAGAGTTGCTATCCTCGGGCTTGGAACTTTCTATGAAACTGCTGTAAAATCCGCTAATATTCTTAAGACTTCACACGGAATTGACGCAACTGTTATCAATCCTTACTATATCTCAGGTATTGACGCAAACACTCTTAATGAATTAAAGAAAGACCACGCAGTAGTTGCAACTCTTGAGGACGGCTACCTTGAAGGTGGCTTCGGAGCTAAGATTGCAGCATACTATGGTTCTTCTGATATGAAGGTATTAAACTTCGGTATTAAGAAAGAATTTATCGACAGATACGATGCATCAGAAGTATTAAAGGACAACCACCTTACTCCTGAACAGATTGCAGAAGATATCGCAGCAACATTATAATCAAAAAGACATGGCAGTCACCTTAATGATGACTGTCATGTCTTTTTAGATTAATGACCGGTAAAAAATCACTTTACGCAGCCTATAAGTTCTTTAATATCTTTTACATTATTCTTTTCCATATATTCCCTGATTCCATCAATAACCTTAATAGTTGTATATGGATCATTAAAATTCGCTGTTCCGACAGCAACTGCACTTGCACCAACCATAATCATCTCAAGTGCATCCTCTGCTGTTCTGATTCCACCCATTCCGATTATAGGAAGATTAATTGCATTGGCAACCTGATAAACCATTCTTACTGCGATTGGGTGAATAGCAGGTCCTGACACACCGGCAGTCTTGTTAGCTACTGCAAATGTTCTTCTGTTCACATCAATCTTCATACCTGTAAGAGTATTGATAAGTGAAACCGCATCTGCACCACCTGCCTCTACAGCCTTTGCCATCTCTGTAATATCAGTAACATTAGGACTTAACTTCATAATAACCGGCTGCTTTGCGACCTTCTTAACCGCCTTAGTAATAGCCTCCGCAGAAGATGGAACCTGTCCGAAAGCAATTCCACCCTCTTTGACATTAGGGCATGAGATATTGATTTCAAGAAGGTCAACTGGCTGTTCGCCAAGCTTTTCAACAGCATCCACATAATCTGCCTCAGATTTTCCACAAACATTAACAATAATCTTAGTATCGTACTGCTTAAGAAATGGAATATCTCTTTTTACAAATGTATCAAGTCCCGGATTCTGTAATCCGATAGCATTCATCATTCCACCATAAGTCTCAGCAATTCTTGGTGTAGGATTGCCCGGCCATGGAATATTGGCAACACCCTTTGTTGTTACTGCACCGAGTCTGTTAAGATCAACATATTCTCCGTACTCCATGCCTGAGCCGAATGTTCCGGAAGCAACTGTCACAGGATTCTTTAATTCAACTCCTGCAATATTGACTGACATATTAATATCGCTCATTACAGTTCTACCTCCTTAACATTAAATACCGGACCTTCCTTGCACACTCTCTTATTCTTAACCTGAGAATGGTCGTCAATCTCAGTTGATTTACATACACATGCAAGACATGCACCAATTCCGCATGCCATCTTCTCTTCTAATGATACATAACAAGGAATATCATTCTCAAGTGCATATGCCTTAATTGCACGAAGCATAGGAGTTGGTCCACATGCAAATATAACATCTGCCTCAACCTTTTCCTGTTTTACGGCATCTAATACATTACCCTTCGCTCCAACGCTTCCATCTTCTGTTGCAATATACACTTCTGTATCAGCAACTGCTTCAAAATCTTCCTTAAGAAAAGTCTGGCTGTTTCTGTAACCAACTACAACATTCTTGTGGCAGTCTAATCTTCTTGCAAGCTCAAGCATAGGAGGAACACCTATTCCACCACCGAAAAGAATAGCCTTATCAAAGCTTCTGCCTTCTGTCTTAAGCTCTGCAGCAATTTTTTCCAAGTCATAGCCATTGCCAAGAGGTCCCTGAATATCAAGATATTCTCCTACCTTCATCTTAGAAAACTCTTCTGTTCCCTTGCCGGCAACTCTGAATACAATTCTTAAATTATTATTCTCAACCTTACATATACTGATAGGTCTTGGTAACATTCTTGAACCATCATTAGAATATACTGATATAAACTGTCCTGCCTTAGCGGCCTTAGCAATATCCTTTGTTTCAAACCATATTTCATAGACTCCGTCAGCAAGACAATCCGCCTTAAGAATCTTCGCATTTTCTCTGTACGCCATAATAATCTCCATTATTAACCTGTGTGTAAATATGTATAATTACTTGCCAAGTGCTCCGTTGATATCAGCAATCATATCAAGAGCAGCCTGTCTTGAAGCTTCTCCAAAGTTCTTCTCACCAAACTTCGCATACTGCTCCTTAGTATATGCTGCAATAATTCCTCTTGAGCTGTTTACAATAGCTCCAAGTCCGTCAGGATTAAAGAAATCAACAAGATCCTTGCCCTGTCCGCCCTGTGCACCATATCCTGGTACAAGGATATACGCCTTAGGCATAACCTTTCTTAATACTCTTCCCATCTCTGGGTAAGTAGCTCCAACAACCGCACCGACATTACTGTAACCTCCGTCCATGCTTGAAGCTCCCCACTCATTAACCTTCTCACCAACTAACTCGTATAATGGTCTTCCGTTAATAAGCTGATCCTGGAATTCTCCACTTGAAGGATTAGATGTCTTAACAAGTATAAATATACCTCTGTCCTGCTCATTACAAACCTTAATAAATGGATTGATACCATCAGAGCCAAGATATGGATTAACAGTTGCAAAATCTTCGTCAAAAGGAGTAATTGCCTTAGAGCCAACATTTACCTTTCCAAGATGTGCTACCGCATAAGCTTCAGAAGTTGAACCAATATCGCCTCTCTTAACATCACCGATAACAATCATGCCTTTCTCGTGACAGTAATCAACTGTTTTCTTGAATGCCTTAAGTCCTTCAATTCCAAACTGCTCATACATTGCAATCTGTGGTTTAACAGCTGGAACAATGTCATATATATTATCTATAATGCCTTTGTTATACTGCCATATAGCCTCTGCTGCTCCTTCAAGTGTCTCACCATACTGCTCAAATGCAGCATCTGCAAGATGCTTTGGAAGATACTTCATCATCGGATCAAGTCCTACAACTATTGGTGCATTAGTCTCTACAATCTTATCAACAAGCTTCTTAATCATTAATCTACTTTAGCCTCCTTAATTCATACGCAAAATCACTTTATTTTACAACTTTGGGACTTCTCTTTCAATAAGAATTTCAGTTCCATTATGATCTGAGTATACAACTCTTCCATTAACAATTGTATATAACACTTTTCCATACACATGCTTTCCTTCAAATGGAGTATTCTTTCCCTTTGAAGCAAATCTGTTGCTGTCAATATCATATTCCGCTGTAGGATCAACAACTGCGATATCTGCCACCTTTCCTGGTGCCAATACACCTCTGTCAATTCCTATAATCTTAGCCGGATTATAACTCATTTTCTCTACCATCTGTAATGGAGTAAGTATGCCTGTTCTTACAAGTTCCGTAATAGTAACAGGAATTGCTGTCTCAAGGCCTACAACTCCGAATGGAGCTTCATCAAAAGGCCTTGCTTTCTCAGTCGGATGATGTGGTGCATGATCAGTTGCAATAGCATCAATTACACCTGAAGCAAGTGCCTCCTTAATTGCCTTAACATCATCAGCTCTTCTTAATGGAGGATTAATCTTAAAATTAGCATCATCACCATTAACTGCTTCTTCAGTAAGGGTAAAATGATGTGGTGCAACCTCTGCTGTCACATTAATCCCCTGCTCCCTGGCTGTCTTAATAATGAATACAGACTCCTTATTAGACACATGGCTGATATGTAGCTTTGCCCCTGTATTCTTGGCAAGAAGAATATCTCTTGCAACAATAACATCTTCTACCGCATCCATTATTCCGAAAAGACCGAGTTCCTTGGCTCTCTCGCCCGCATTCATTACACCTCTCGCTGCAAGGTTAGTATCCTCGCAATGTGCAAATACAGGGATATCAACCTCTGCGGCCTGTCTCATAGCCTGTCTTGCAGTTCTCGCATTCATGATAGTTCCACCATTATCACTGACTGCAATGGCCCCTGCATCTTTAAGTGCCTCGAAATCAGTAAGATATTCTCCCTCCTGACCCGCAGTCATGGCTGCTATTGTATACAGATTAAGGTCAGTAACCTCTTCCGCCTTATCGGTTACATACTGTAACATATCAACATTATCAATTACAGGTTTCGTATTAGGCATCATGCACACAGTTGTGTAGCCACCTCTTGCTGCAGCTCTTGAACCTGTTCTTATAGTCTCCTTATGTTCAAGTCCCGGTTCTCTGAAATGTGCATTAAGGTCAACCAGTCCTGGCATAACCATGCATCCTGATGCGTCAATTACATCATCCGCCTGTGATTCGTCAATGTTCTCCTCCATAGATGCAACAAATCCATCTTTGATAAGTACATCCATAACTTTGTCTGTTTTACTTGCAGGATCAAGTACTCTGCCTTGTTTAATCAATATGTTCATTCGCCCAATCTCCCCTCTAAGTTATTTTCTTCAAAGACTTTAGCTGGTACAGGTTTACCAAAGTAATATCCCTGTATGTAATCTACTCCAAGTCTTTTGAGCAAATCATACTGCTCCTTATGTTCAACACCCTCAACAACTATCTTAGTTCCAATAGTCTTCGAGAGATCAACTATAAGCTTTACAAATGCCTGTGCATAATCATCTTCCACAATATCGTCTATAAATGTTTTATCAACCTTAATAATATCAAGAGGAAGTTGCTTTATATAATTAAGTGAAGAATATCCTGTGCCGAAATCGTCCAGTGCTATTCTAGGTCCCAGTTTCTTGAGACCTGTGATAATTTCCATAACTCTATGCATATCATTAATTGCAAATGATTCTGTTATCTCAAGTACAACATTCTTAGGATTAACTCCTGTTTTTTCAAGAATTTTCTTGATATTCTCTACAACATCCTTCTGTAACAGCTGTACAACCGATAGATTAACATTAACATAGAAATCCGGATGTCCATTATCATTCCACAGTTTACAGCGTCTGCATGCTTCCTCTAGAACGTAATCACCAATTGATGTAATTAGCCCAAGATATTCTGCAAGTGGGATAAACTCTCCAGGTCCCATAAAACCCAGCGCCTTGCTATCCCATCTGACAAGTGCTTCACATGATGTACACTGCTGCGTATCAGCATTCACAACCGGCTGATAGAATACTACGAATTCGTCTATTCCTGTAGAAACCGCCTGTCTCATACTGTTCTCAATATCAAGACGCTGGGCAGTTGCACTCTCTACTTCGCTGCTATAATATACATATCTGTTCTTTCCTGAACGCTTGGCTGCATACATCGCAACATCTGCCATTCTTGTTATCTCATGTACATCCACGCTGTTGTCAGGAAAGAATGCTATTCCCATACTCATTGTGCAGAAATACTCTGTTTCCATAAGATACCATTGTTTATTGAATAATAATGTTATATTGTTAATAACCTTATCCAGATCCCCAAAAAGCTCCGGTTCAACAATTATTACAAATTCATCTCCACCCATTCTGTAACAATGTCCCCGAAGTCCTGGAATACCTGCAATCCCCGCTGCTATCTGCTGTAACAGAATATCGCCATACTGATGTCCAAGCCCATCATTGATATGCTTGAAATCATCCAGATCTATAAATAATACAGCTCCCTTATTACCGTTCTGCACTGAATCTTTTATTGCTTTCCTTAAATCAACCTCGCATTTCATCCTGTTGTATAAGCCTGTAAGAAAATCATTGTGTGCCTGATATTCTATCTTCTGCTGGTTCTTTTTCTTCTGTGTAATATCAGCTGCTGATGCAGCAATTGCATTAATCCCACTAATCCACACCAGCTGTGTGAACTTCACCTCAAACCACAGACCTGATTCCGTATTATATCTTTCCATCGGTGTACCAATTCTACCCTGTACATCACCACTTTCCAGAGCATTGTGTATACAATCCATAATTGTTCTATGGATTTCCGGCACTCTTGCCGCAATTCTGTTCTCAAAAAGCACCTCTCCTGAGTCCGTAGCACACACAACAATTCCAGAATCTATATTATCAAGAATCTTCTGTACAACCTCATAGGAAGACTTCCCTTTATAAATAATTGTTCCACTATCCGTTATGCCTTGAAGCCCCATACCTATGCCCTTACCCCTTCTCAAAACATTACTTTTACGCCATATAAATATTAATAATATTATAGCTTATTACGAGCCTTTTGAAAACTCATATTTTTAATTTAACAGATAATTAATTGTTTTATATCAGATGGGGTGTTATTATATCTTTATATCAATTTATTTATGAGGATTATTATGGATATTATTAAATTCAACACAACACTAAAAGCTTCTGGAAAAGATTATTCCAGAATAGTTTTCTGGAACAGATTCGTACGAAACCCTATCGAACTTATATTGTCATGGACACCTGCAGTTATATCTATCGTGCTTCTGTGTCTGCATTTTTACTCAAGCTTTCTGTTGATTCTTTATGCTGTATGTTGGTTTTATCCGTTATATATATTCGGATACCAGTTCAAGTCAAGCGTGAACTATCACCTGAAACACAGAGATCCATCTGAGGAAGCGCCTTGTACTATAACTCTTATGGATAATGCTATCATGGCTGATATTCCTGACCATAACCTTGTATATACATACGAATGGAATCAGTTCACTAATGTTTACAACAAATTTGGCTATTACATGTTATTTAACAAAGGACGCATGATTGTCATGTTAAGCCAGAAGGACATGCCAGATGACATTAAAGCTGCTGTTCCTGCCTACATCAAGTCACATGTTGATAGAAACATTTGCAAAATCAATTTCTAGGAACTATAAAAAAAGCGTTTCAACCAGTTAAAGTGAAACGCTTTTTTATTCTTAATTATCTTGCAAGCCATCCGCCATCAACAGCAAGTGTAAATCCATTAACGTAATCAGATGCAGCCGATGCAAGGAACACAACCGCTCCTTTCATATCGTCCGGAGTACCCCAGCGTCCTGCCGGAATTCTGTCTATAATAGCTTCGCTTCTGTCAGAATCACTCCTTAACTGTGCTGTATTATTAGTAGACATATATCCTGGTGCAATCGCATTAACATTAATATTATGGCTTGCCCATTCATTACACATAGCCTTTGTAAGACCCATTCCTGCGCTCTTACTTGCTGTATAAGAAGGAACCCTTATTCCACCCTGATATGAAAGCATAGAATTAATATTAATAATCTTACCACCATGTCCCTGCTTAATATACTGCTTTGCAAATGCCTGACTTAAAAAGAATACCATCTTCTGATTAACCTGAATAACACTATCCCATTCATCTTCCGTAAAATCAATAGCATCATTTCTCTTAATAAGTCCTGCATTATTAACAAGAATATCAACTTGTCCATATGCAGCAAGTGCTCCATTAACAATAGTCTCAATCGCTACCATATCCGAAAGATCTGCTATAACCTCTGTGAATTCTCCTCCATCAGCTTCTATAAGCTTCTTCGTATCTTCACATGATCTTCTCGCAACTCCTACAACTTTAGCTCCTGCCTGTGCAAGTGCAACAGACATTCCCTGTCCAAGTCCTGTATTAGCACCTGTAACAACTGCAACTTTTCCATCAAGTCTGAATGCATCAATTATAGACATATTTTACTCTCCTCTAAATATATTAATTAAAACCTATTATATTATTAGCTATCTTATATCCCTGCTTAGACACCCATCTTCCTGCAGCTGTCGGAATATTAACAGACCATCCTAAAAGGCTGTGTCTTAACTTCTTATAAAGTGCCTCATCCTTATCCTTGGCATACTGCCACAAAGCCTTTTTCTTTTCAAGATGTTCTTTTGTTCCAGATACAATAAGAAAAATAGATGATACTTCCATCATAATTCTTAAGTAATTAATCATATACTTTCTGCAATTGATATTCTGAGGGTTCTCTGAAATGAACGAATCAATCATTCTCTTATTAACAGATAGCTGCTGGTCAATACGCGAAATCATGACACTTTCATTAACCGACTGATCTTCTCTTCCAATAAAATATCTGTAGAAATTCGTATTAACATAATACATTTTCTTAACATATGGAAGCGGCTCAAATACAAATATGTTATCAACATAAAATGTATGCTTAGGGAGCTGTAATCCGCAATCCTTTAAAAGCTGCGTTCTGTATACTACAGTATGCATAAGAATGTACTGGTCAACCTTAAAATCGCCAATATTAATGTCATCCCATGTAAACATCTGTCCAACTGGAAATACATTCTCATAATGAATAACTTTCTTTCTCTTTGCTCCAACTTTCTCATACACATAGTTAGCGATAACCATATCTGGCTCTTCACCCTCTTCAAAACTTCTGAGAGTCGCAAGCATCCTCTTATAGCTCTTGGAATCTACCCAGTCATCACTGTCAACAACCTTAAAAAACTTACCTGTAGCATGCTTAAGCCCCGTATTAACAGCATCACCATGTCCACCATTCTCCTGATGTACAGCTTTAACTATTTCTGGATATTCCTGCTCATAACGCTTTGCTATCTCATATGTATTATCCTTTGTTGAACCATCATCAACTATAATAACTTCAACCTCATCCCCTCCAGCAATCACTGTATTAATACAATGCTCCATATACTCTGCTGAGTTATAACATGGTATTGCAAATGATAATAATTTACCCATCAAATTTCTCCTTTACATTCTGTCAGGGCATTCAATTGCAAGTAAATCAATACACTGCTCAAGAATGCTCTTAGTAAGGCTGATAAGTGCAATATAACTTGCCTTCTTAACCTCATCCGGTTCTGAAAGTATCTTATTATTATGATAAAAACCATTAAATGCATTAGATACTTCATATATGAACTGACATATCTTATGTGGTGCGTTATCCTTATATGCTCCATCAATCATATCTGCAAACTTAATAAGTGATAACGACAGATTCTTCTCACTTTCTTCTTTTGCACCCATAATCTTAAGATTCTCAAGACTTCCGCCATTCTCCTTATATTTGTTAAGGATAGACTTAATTCTTACAATTGTATACAGAATATATGGACCCGTATTACCTTCAAATGAAGAAAATCTGTCAATATCGAATACATAATCTTTAGATGCCTGATTAGAAAGGTCACCATACTTTAAAGCTGCAAGACCAACTATCTTAGCTGTATCTCTTGCTTCTGATTCCTCAACAGTTCTGTTAGACATAATCTTCTCATATACTGCTTCATCAATATCAGCTATAAGATGTTCAAGTCTCATGACACCACCCGAACGTGTCTTGAATGGCTTGCCATCCTGACCATTCATAGTACCAAAACCTACGAATCTCATATCCGCATCAGGTGCTACAATTCCAGCCTTCTTGGCAGTTCTGAATACCTGTGTAAAATGCAGTTCCTGTCTCTTATCTGCAAGATAAATGTATGTATCCGGCTTATATAACTTTTCTCTTTCAACAATAGTAGCAAGATCAGATGTAGCATAAAGGGCTGCTCCGTCAGACTTTCTTACGATACATGGAGGAAGTTCTTTGGTATCTCCTTGCTGCTGTATGTCAACAACAGTTGCTCCCTGACTCTCATGAGCGATTCCATCATCAATCATCTTATTAACCATATCATCAATGTATGGCTGTGCATCAGACTCTCCCTTCCATAAGTCAAAATGTACATTAAGATTGTCATAATTCTTCTTAAGATCAGCCTTAGAAACATTCATAATATGATGCCATATAGCACGGCAAGCCTTGTCTCCGCTCTGTAACTTAAGTGTTGCCTCATGAGCTCTCCCTGCAAATGCTTCATCCACCTTAGACTTAGCTGAAGCAGCCGGATAAATCTCTTCAAGCTCTGAAATTGTAAATGGTGCTTCCTCTGGATACTCACCGGTAAAACTGTCATCAAAATATGGCAGCTCCGGTTTTCTGTCTCTTAACTCTTCAATGATAAGTCCCATCTGAAGACCCCAGTCTCCAAGATGAACATCACCAATAGTCTTATTACCAACAAATGTGTTAATTCTCTTAACACTCTCTCCGATAACTGCTGAACGAAGATGTCCCACATGGAGAGGCTTTGCCGCATTAGCTCCACCGTAATCTACGATAACAGTCTTATTGCCCTCTGAATTAACATATCCAAACTTCTCTGTTTCAGACATCTCATTAAGATATCCAGCCAGGTAATCTTCACATATATTAATATTGATAAATCCCGGCTTTACGCTTTCAATCTTAGAAAACATCTTGTTGTCTGCAAGCTTTGCAACAATCTCATCTGCTATCATAAATGGTGCTTTCTTGTAAGCCTTGGCTGCCGCCATTGCACCATTACACTGGAATTCACACAAGTCAGGTCTGTTAGATACAGTTACCCTTGCATATGATTCATCATAGCCACACTCTGTGAACACACTCTTAAGTTCATCTGTAATTAATTCAATAATTGTCTTCATTATTCTCCACCTTTAATATTATCTAGTAAATCACCTTAACAAGGAACAGACCATAGCTCTCTGCTGGAAGTGACATCTGGACATTCTCTCCGTCAAGACATCTCCTGACATCTTCCGGTTTCTTTAATCCGTTACCTACATCAAGCAGCATTCCTACCATATATCTTGCCATGTTATGAAGAAAATCATCCGCTTCAATTCTTATGTATGCTCTTGTTCCTTCATACTCTATACTTATTCTCTTAATTGTTCTTTCTGTACTCTTGCTCTTCTTAGCTGTTGTAAATGCTTTAAAATCATGCCTGCCTTCAAAATATCCTGCAGCTTTTCTCATCGCATCAAAATCAGGCATATCAAATGTATGATAAGCATATTCCTTCGGAACACATTGGCTACATTGCCTGTATCCAGCCTGTATTCATATATCCTGAGTCTGGCATTCAACTGGCTATGAAATCTTTCATCAACCTCTGTCACTGACATAACTGCAATATCTCTTGGCAGATATCTGTTAAGATAATTCTTAAGTTCAAATGCTTTAACTTCTTTCTCAAGCTTGAAATTAGCAGTCTGGCAAAGTGCATGCACACCCTTCTCAGTTCTTGAACCGGCATACATATCAACTGTTTCTCCAGTCATTCTGCTTATTATCTCTGTAAGCTTACTCTCTATTGTATTGGTGCTGGCATCTTTTCCAAGTCTCTGCCATCCATCATATCTTCCACCATCATACTCTGCTTCAATACGGTAATTATACATTATTCGTTGTCCATAACCTTTTCTATATCATTCACATTAAAATATATTATATTCAATTTATTATACATCATATAGTTATTTAATAGCAATAATTTCAGAAGAAAATACATTTTGCTTCTGAAAAAAACACCGGGCAGAATAATCTGCCCGGATGACAATTCTTACTGATAATTACTTATCCTCAACTGAATAGTTAGGAGCTTCCTTAGTGATATGAATATCATGTGGATGACTCTCTCTTAAAGCTGCTGAAGACATCTTAATAAACTGAGCTGTTTCCTGAAGTACTGGAATAGTAGGTGCTCCACAGTATCCCATACCTGAACGAAGACCGCCCATAAGCTGGAATATAGTATCCTCAACAAGGCCCTTATAAGCAACACGTCCTTCAACACCCTCAGGAACAAGCTTCTTGGCACCAGTCTGGAAATATCTGTCCTTGCTTCCGTTCTCCATGGCAGCGATAGAACCCATTCCTCTGTATACCTTGTACTTTCTTCCCTGGAATAACTCGAATGTACCAGGAGCCTCATCACAACCTGCAAGAAGGCTTCCTAACATGCAGACATTACCACCTGCTGCGATAGCCTTAACGATATCTCCTGAATACTTGATACCACCATCAGCAATTACAGGAATACCATACTTCTTAGCCTCTGCGTAAGCGTCCATAACGGCTGTAACCTGTGGTACACCAATACCTGCAACAACTCTTGTTGTACAGATAGAACCAGGTCCGATACCAACCTTAACAGCATCTACACCAGCCTCACAAAGAGCCTTTGCAGCTGCACCTGTTGCAATATTACCGGCAATAACCTGAAGATCAGGGAATGCTGACTTAATCTCTTTAAGAGTTGTAATAATATTCTTAGAATGACCATGAGCTGAATCAATTACAATACAGTCAACACTTGAATTAACAAGTGCCTGGACTCTGTCCATAACATTAGCTGTGATACCAACAGCAGCACCTGCTAAAAGTCTGCCCTGTGAATCATGTGCTGAAGACGGATACTTAACGCTCTTCTCGATATCCTTAATTGTAATAAGTCCTCTTAATTTATAATCATCATCAACGATAGGAAGCTTCTCTTTTCTTGCCTTACCTAATATCTTCTTAGCCTCTTCAAGAGTAGTTCCAACAGGAGCGGTGATAAGATTCTCGCTTGTCATGCACTCCTTGATTGGTCTTTCAAAATGCTCCTCAAACTTAAGGTCTCTGTTAGTAATGATACCAACAAGCTTGCCATTATCATCTGTGATAGGTACTCCGGAGATTCTGAACTTACCCATAAGGTCATTAGCTTCCTGTAATGTATTATCTGGATGTAAGAAAAATGGGTCTGTGATAACACCATTCTCTGAGCGCTTAACCTTGTCTACTTCTTCTGCCTGAGCTTCTACTGACATATTCTTATGAATAATACCAATACCGCCCTGTCTAGCCATTGCGATTGCCATTCTGTGTTCTGTAACTGTGTCCATACCTGCACTCATTAAAGGAATGTTAAGTTTAATATTCTTAGTGAGCTGTGTTGAGAGGTCAATCATATTAGGTGTTACTTCTGAATACTGTGGAACTAAAAGTACGTCGTCAAATGTAATGCCTTCACCAATAATTTTACCCATTTTGCTAAAATCCTCGCTTTCTGTTGTGTTTTAATATATAGAAAAAATCCGAATAAATAAATTAATCCGGATGTTTCTACGAGTCTCTGACATCTTAGTCAGTTTATAAATATGTTACAAGAGAATATAACAAAACTGCCGCTAAAAGTCAAACATTTTTTATAAATGTGCAACCCCATTACCAACAGCACTTATAATTGCTTCTTTCATTGAATCATCCGGAAGCATAAACAGTCTTATCATCTCATTGCTGTCATTGTCATATGTGTATATTACAATATCTCCTGGGTCATCTACTCCTGATGAACAATTGTATGTCCTTAACTGCTGTCTCGCCTTCCCCAAAGCTTCCTGACTGTTTACTTTCGCAACCAAAGTTGCTCTTGTAAGGTCAAAACTTCCCACATTCTTTCTCATAGACTTAGCCATAATCTTATCTATAGTGAGATTTCCATCAACATATGAATATTCATATTCAGCGTTATAATATTCAAATACAAATACCGTAAAGAATATAAATACAACAAGAACTATTACACCCAGCCATCCTGTCTGCACAATTGTTGTCGCTGCAAGCAGACATGCAATCACAAGTATTATTCTGTAAAAAATTGAAATCTTAGGAGCGGTAACTTTAACAATCTGCTCTACTGTTCCTTCTATCATAATTCAATAACCTTTCTTTAAAGCAATTTGCCCGGCGGGAAATTACCCACCGGGCTGTAAGTTTTAATTATTCTGTGGAATTACATCATTCCGCCCATGCCTGCACCACCTGCTGGCATAGCTGGAGCATCTTCCTTAATATTAGCAACAACTGATTCTGTTGTAAGAAGTGTTGAAGCAACGCTTGTAGCATTCTGTAATGCACTTCTTGTAACCTTAGCCGGGTCAAGGATACCAGCATCTATCATGTTGACATACTCTTCCTTGTATGCATCAAATCCTGTACCAACTTCAGACTCTCTTACCTTATTGATGATAACAGCACCTTCAAGACCAGCATTGTATGCAATGTGGAATAATGGAGCTTCAAGTGCTTTTAAGATAATCTGGGCACCAATCTTCTCATCCCCACTGAGTGTCTTAACAAGCTCTGCAACCTTCTTAGAAGCATGGATATAAGCAGAACCACCACCTGATACTACACCTTCTTCAACAGCAGCTCTTGTTGCATTAAGAGCATCTTCCATACGAAGCTTAGCTTCCTTCATCTCTGTCTCTGTTGCAGCACCAACTCTGATAACAGCTACGCCACCAGCAAGCTTTGCAAGTCTTTCCTGTAACTTCTCTTTATCAAATTCAGAAGTTGTCTCCTCAAGCTGTGCCTTAATCTGTGCAACTCTTGCATCAATATCTTCCTTAGCGCCTTCGCCATCAACGATAACTGTGTTCTCTTTCTGAACCTTAACAGACTTAGCTCTACCAAGCATATCCATTGTTGTATCCTTAAGCTCAAGTCCAAGTTCCTCAGAAATAACCTGACCACCTGTAAGGATTGCGATATCCTTAAGCATCTCTTTTCTTCTGTCACCATATCCAGGAGCCTTGACAGCTACAACATTGAATGTTCCTCTTAACTTATTAACGATAAGTGTTGTAAGAGCCTCACCTTCAACATCCTCTGCGATGATAAGGAGCTTAGAACCGCTCTGAACGATCTGCTCAAGAACTGGTAAAATTTCCTGAATATTAGAAATCTTCTTGTCTGTAATAAGGATATATGGATTATCAAGAACTGCTTCCATCTTATCCATATCTGTAGCCATATATGCTGAAATATATCCTCTGTCGAACTGCATACCTTCTACAAGATCAAGCTCTGTCTTCATTGTCTTAGATTCCTCGATTGTGATAACACCATCGTTAGAAACCTTCTCCATAGCATCAGCTACCATCTGTCCAACTTCTTCATCTCCTGCTGAAATAGCCGCAACCTTAGCAATCTGATCCTTGCCTGTTACCTTTTCGCTCATATGTGCAATAGCATCAACAGCACAATCAGTAGCCTTCTTCATTCCCTTTCTTAATACGATTGGGTTAGCGCCTGCTGCAAGATTCTTCATACCTTCATTAATCATAGCCTGTGCAAGAACAGTAGCTGTTGTTGTACCATCACCTGCAACATCATTAGTCTTAGCTGCTACTTCCTTAACAAGCTGTGCACCCATATTCTCAAATGCATCTTCAAGTTCGATATCCTTAGCAATAGTAACACCATCGTTAGTGATAAGTGGCGCACCATATGACTTATCAAGAACAACGTTACGTCCCTTAGGTCCGATTGTTACTCTTACTGTATTAGCTAACTTATTAACGCCTTCCTCTAAAGCCTTTCTAGCTTCAATTCCATATTTAATTTCCTTTGCCATAATAATAGCCTCCTAAATAAATATACTTCTTATATGTTCAAACCGCCCTCATCTGTAACTGACTTTGTCAATTATTCAATGATAGCAAGAATATCAGACTGCTTTACAATGATAAGATTCTCATCTTCATCAAGCTTAACTTCTGTTCCAGAATACTTAGAATAGATAACTTTATCACCAGGCTTAACCTGCATAACAACTTCCTTACCATCAACAACACCGCCAGGTCCTACAGCAATAACCTCTGCCTGCTGTGGCTTCTCCTTAGCCTGTCCAGGAAGGACGATTCCTGATTTAGTAGTCTCCTCTGCAACTAATGCTTTAATAACAACTCTGTCTCCTAATGGTACTAATTTCATTATATATTCCTCCATTCCGCTGTCTTCACATGAGAGTGAACCCTTCATGGCAGCATTCATATCTCTGTTAGCACTCATTCTTTCCGAGTGCTAACCACTGCACATAATGTAACACTTCATACTTTTATTTGTCAACAACTAATTCAAATATATTATACTTTTTAGATTTTATTAATAATTATTTCTTTATACCCATTTTTATAGTTTTTCCGTAATAGAACAGATACTGCTGTGCGAAACCGCCAAGGCCGCCAAACCGCTCCTTTGCAAATGCAGAAATCTTATCCTTAGGGGTATCCTCACCGTCAAAATACATTGTCTCCATTATTCTCTTAATCCACACATCAACAGGAAATGCTTCTTTCTTTCCAAGTCCGAAAAGACTTACGCAGTTGGCAACCTTCTCGCCAACGCCTTTTATTGTCATAAGCTCCTTAATACATGAGTCATACTCCATGTTCTTAAGTTCATTCTCATCAAACTGTCCTGCCATGTTTCTTCTTATTGCATCCATAATATAAGGTGCGCGGAATCCTGTCTTTAACTCTTTAAAATCTTCTTCACTCGCATTGGTAAGCTGTTCAAGCGTTGGAAATGTATACATATCTACTCCGCCATATGTCCCCTTATATGAACCAAACTTAGCAGATATATCAGCTACAATCTTCTTAATATGAGGTATCTGCTTATTCTGCGATATAATAAACGATATAAGAGTTTCAAAAAAATCCTGATTAAGAATTCTCACACCCCACATGCTTTCAATTGCATCCTTTAACTTATCATCTTTTTCCAGCAGTTTATTCTTAATTGCCGAATAATCCCTGTCCATGTCAAAATAATCTTTCCATACATTTACATATTCATCCTCTTCCGTGTCATAGAATGTAACTGTATCCGCCTGCTGCGAAACATGCAGCAAACGTCCCTTTGCTGTCAGTACATAATCATTCTCATCAAGCTTTACAAAATGAAAACACTGACCACATTCCAATGTCTGAGCCAGGTCGAAATCACATATATTTTTTAATTTATAATCCGACATAAAATTCCTCCATAAATATACTTTACATTTGCAATTATCTCGTTATACAATCGTATATGATTATAACAGAATTTTCAGGAGACCACACATGAAACACATAAAATATTGGGCGTCTCTTTTAACCGGAGTCGTAATTCTTGCATCCCTGTATGGCTGCACATTACCGTTTACGAATGATAACAGCTCTGACAGTTCTACAGAGATTTCATATACAGCATTTGACAATAAAGCAACTGACACAGAAGATATTATTAATTTCATTATAGAAGCTATGTCGGATAACCAGACTTCATGTAATATATTTGTTCCTGACTCTGACCTTATAGATGCCAATGAATGGCTGACAAGAATAAGCGGAATTGAGCAGATAAAATGTGAATACCGCAGAATTAAAGATGGTTATAACCTTGTTGTAACATTTGAATGCTGGGATAATTATGCAATTATTAAAGCTTTTAATTCAGGAAACACTTCTCAGTTAAACAGCCGTCAGGTTGAACTCTATAACAAATACATAGAAGTTCTTGCCAAAGTAACCTCCCCTGCCAGGAGCGATTATGAAAATGAACTGGCAATCCACGACTATCTTGTATCACATATAACATACATTGATAATGGTGGTTCGACATTCAACGCATACGATGCCATGATTAACGGAAAGGCTGTCTGCAGCGGTTATACAGAAAGTTTCAAAACATTTATGGATATGTTAGGAATCGAGAATTACACTATTTCAGGAAAAGCCGGTAACGACCAGCATATATGGAATGTCGTAAAAATTAACGGCGACTGGTATCAGGTAGATGTAACATGGGATGATCCTGTTGGCGGTTCACCGGAATATATTGACCACAGCTATTTCAATATATCTGATTCAGATATGGCAATCGACCATACCTGGACGTCTGATATCAACGATGCCAATCCTGCCAATGGATATATATATACATATCCTGTTCAGGCAAAGCTTCATTCTGTCGGAACACAGTATGACCTTGACAGATATATACTACGCTGCATCAAAAGCCGCTCAGACCACATTGAGTTCACAACTATATCAGACCTTGATTTAAAATCAGCCGTATCTAATGCGGGTGTCCAGCTATCTTATTCATACAAAGCTACCGAGCGAACAGGTTATACACTGTATTCTGTTACTTTTACGTATTAAGGCACATTTATAATGCAAGAAAGAAGCCCCACAGTCTTACTTGAGCTGTGGGGCCTTTATTATCTTATATTCTTCTTTCCAGGTTCATCCGCTATATACGAACCGTCCTTTATCATGGCTCTGACAAGAGAATCCTTTGCATTCTTCCATGGCTCATCAATATACTTGTGGTCGAACTTATTAATAAACCACTCTACATCATCCCTTACCCGCTTCATATTTTCTATATAGAGACTGTTAGTCGTCTTTATGAACTCATCTAACATATCACCCTTTAAAGAATTAGCTGCACGCTCAATAAGAATTCCATAATGTTTGGTACAGAAGCCTTTACTTTCGCTATATTTCTGTCTGAACTCAGCATCATGCTTATACATGTGAAATATAGTATCGAGATATCTTTCAAATGTATCCTCAATCCTCTCGCATACAAAGCAGGTGCTTTCAAGCTGCTCGGTATATACAGTCACCGCTGGCTTATCAGCCTTCTTAAACATTGACTTTCCTGCAACCTTACCATCTTGCAGACTTTCAATATCATTAATCACCCTGTCAAGATGTGTCTTCATGACAAGTGCAAAGCCTAGTCTGTTCTCACAGTCATACACTTTCTTAAGATGCTTCTGACAGAAACCCTTCTTGTCTGTCATGGCTCTTATATCATCCTCCATGTAGCTGGGTCCCATTGTATAACTTACTGCATCATCCTCTAATGCCTTATACATTGAACAAATCGGACATTCGCAATCTGATGAAAATGCATCATTAACAGGTATTGTATATATCTTTTCTTTCATAAGTACTCCTTTAATCAGTCTTTTATAAATGTATTCTATCATAATATTTTATTAATATCATTCTATTTCTTATTTTTTAAATTCCGGGTTATATGCATAGAAGTTCTTAGAATCCAGCTTGCTCTGTATAATTGACATTGCTTCACCAAATCTCTGGAAATGTACAACTTCTCTTTCTCTTAAGAACTTCAACGGTTCATACACATCCGGATCGTCGCGGCAGAGTCTTAACAGATTATCATAAGTACTTCTCGCTTTCTGCTCTGCTGCCATATCCTCTGCAATATCAGTTATTGCATCACCCTTTGACTGGAATTCAATTGCGCAGAAAGGTACACCTCCTGCAGCCTGCGGCCATACACCAACCGTATGGTCAACATAATAAGCCTCAAACGGAGTTCCTTTTATCTGTTCCATTGTAAGATTTCTTGTAAGCTGATGAACCATTGTACTGACCATCTCGAGATGACCAAGTTCTTCCGTGCCGATATCAGTCAGCAGTCCGGCAACCTCCCTGTATGGCATAGAATATCTTTGTGAAAGATATCTCATTGATGCTCCCAGCTCGCCGTCAGGTCCACCATACTGTGAAATAATCATTGCTGCCAGTGTAGGATTGCAATTCTTTATATTAATCGGATACTGAAGTCTCTTCTCATAATTCCACATATCACATACCTCCCTTGTATTCCCATGGCATAGGTGTTGCCACCCACATCCAGTAATTGTCATTTACCATATATTCCATGCTGAGAGGTCCATAATAATCTGAATATTTTTTCATAAACTGCACATATTTATCCTTAATTTCTGCATAATATTCAATAGCTGCAGCATCATCCGGATGAGTATCAAGATAAAGCATAGTCTCAACAAGTGCAAAGCCAAGTTCATAAATATTCTTCATAATCATAGCTTTTTCATTTCTTATATTATTACAACAATTCATGCCCTGCCTCCTGTAAATGGTTTATCAAGTACAGGAAACATAGTCCCCCGCATAATTGCCCGCGAAGGCTCATATAATTCATCCCAACGCTGCCACGGTACATAGCACATCGCCGGAACCTGTTGTGTCATCATCATAAAATAAGCTCCATATACATGTATCACTACAGTATATGGAGCTTTTCACTTATTGTTGTATGTCCTGTCAGGATAGATGTAGCCATGTTTTTATATATCCGGTGACTCCGGCATTAGTGTATAGTCAGAACCCGTTAGGAATTGCTAATTTAGCAGGTAGGGATTTCGGCTTCTTTTATTGTCTGTGTTCATTCGACAGCTGTACACTTGCAACCCAAGGTTCGCCTACGGCATACGCTCGATTTATTACGAGCTGTGCGGGAGTTAATGCCACTAAGCGCAGTACTCATGAGAGCGTATGCCTTAGACGGACATTGGGCTGAAAGTGTTCATCTGCGAATGTACACAAACCTTAAGCCGAAATCTCCACCTGATAAATTAACACAATTCCAACGGATTGTTCTGACTATTCACTAATGCCGAAGTCACCTACAATACATAATCGTGGCTACATCTATCTTAATACGACATCACCTCATATCCGTCCTCAGTCACATGCACCATTATTTCCCACTGTGCTGAGTACGAATCATCATCTGTATATATTGTCCAGTTATTGCCCTCATCTATGTATATGTCAGGAAGTCCCGCATTAATCATAGGCTCGATTGTGAAGACCATCCCCGGTGCCATAACCATGCCAGTTCCCTTCTTGATTACATAACTTACAAATGGGGTTTCATGGAATTCAAGACCTATTCCATGTCCGCCAACTTCTCTTACTACTGAATATCCGTTAGCCCTGGCATGATCATTGATTGCTGCGGCAACATCTCCAAGATGTCCCCATGGCTTTACCTGTGCAAGACCTAACTCTACACATTCTTTGGCAACATCTACCAGCTTCTTGTGCTCAGGTGAAACATTGCCTATGCAGAACATTCTTGATGAATCTGAGAAATATCCGTTGAGTATTGTTGAACAGTCAACATTAATTATATCTCCATCAAGTAACTGGATATTTCTAGATGGTATTCCGTGACATACCTGCTCATTAATTGAAGTACAGACACTCTTAGGAAATCCCTCATAGTTAAGTGGCGCCGGAATTCCGCCCATCTCGGTTGTCTTCTGATATACCAGGTCATCTATATCCTGTGTTGTCATTCCTGCATGAATATTCTCTGCGACATAATCAAGTACCGCAATATTAATCTTGCTGCTTTCTCTCATTCCTGCAAGCTGTTCTTCATTCTTAATAATACTTCTTGGTGGTATTTTGTGGAACTTTCTCTTGAAATTATCTAACTTTCTGTCAAATTCCATATGGCAGTCACAATACTGCTTTCCACTATTACACCAGCAAGGATCATTCTTTCGTAATGCCTTCATCACTATTCTCCATTTCCTCTACTGTTCCATAGCTTCCATTATAGCTGGAAGAAACTGTTTCTTTCTTGAAACAACGTTCTTTAGTATATATGTATCTTTCTGTTTGTCAACTCCGAATGAAAGAGTCATTATCGTATCAGCATTCTTTCCTGAACACAGTACATAAGAGCACTCTGCAGATATGTCTGTCATAAGGAAATATACAACATCAAGTCCGCCATCTCCTACAACTGTATCAATAAACGGCAGCTCTTTTAACTTTATTTTCTCTATATCCTCAGGTCCCATTGCATTAGCCTGACCAATGCCTATAGTAACATCATTAATCGTGAACTTCTTAAAATCCTGATAGAATATCTCTCTGTCAGTCTTCTCGTCAAGATTACTTCCTGCACCAAACATTTCCCTTCCATATACTTCAGGATCGATACCTGCAATCCTTGCAAGTTCTGTTGCCGCCTCTATATCATCTGTTGTACATGTTGGTGATTTGAATATTAATGTATCAGATATAATTGCAGAACACATAAGTCCTGCTATAACTGGTTCTATCTCAATCCCTGCTTCCTGATACATCTTATAAATGATTGTACCTGTACAGCCAAGTGGCTGATTTCTAAAAAATACCGGCGTGATAGTCTGGATAGGGCCTAATCTGTGATGGTCAATTATCTCAAGAATCTCTGTATCTTCTATTCCGTTAACCGCCTGATTTCTTTCATTGTGATCAACAAGAATAACCTTCTTTCTTCCTGAACGAAGGAGATTTCTTCTTGAAATAGTTCCTACATAATTACCATTTTCATCCTCAATAGGGAAATCCCTGAACCTTTTCTTAGTCATGATTTCCTGTATATCTTCAACATAATCTGTTGTCTTAAAGCACACTATCCTGTCTCTTGGTGTCATAAAGAAGCCTACAGGAATAGCCTGATTCATAAGTCTTGCAACAGTATATGTATCATAATCCGTCTCAATAATAATACAGTCGTGACTCTTAGCAACCTTGGCGATTGTATTGGATACCCTGGCACCTTCACATATTATAAGGCATTTTGCCTCCATCTCTATTGCACAGAGCTGCGATTCATATCTGTTACCAAGAATTACAATATCTCCTTCATCTATCATACTTTCCATCATATCAGGATTAGCTGCTGCAATAAGCATCTTGCCTTTGTCAAATATCTCACTGGTATCGCCTGTTATCACTCTTCCTTCAAGTGTCTCAACGATATTAGCGAAGCTTGTCTTAGCATTGGATAAAACCCTGTTATCAAATGATTCAAAATATGACTTGGCAATATCATCAATAGACACAAGTCCTGTCAGTTCCCGGCCTTCTGTGATTGGCAATGTCACAATATTAAGTGTATCCATCAGCTTCCATGCATTGCGGACTGAAAGATTCTTATCGATGCCAGGAGTCTGTCTTATCTCAATATTCATTACCTGAGGACGTACATCTTTAATGTATTCCGGTGCCTTCACTCCGAATCTGTTAAGTACAAAATGTGTCTCCTCATTAATATGTCCAGCACGCTTTGGAACATAATTATCTGTTCCTGTTATCTTATTTTTTAAGTTTGCATAGCATATCGCTGAACATATTGAATCCGTATCCGGATTCTTATGGCCTATAACCATAACGTCCTTTACTTTTTCTTTATATTTTTCCATAAGCTATTCACTCTCCATATTACAACTATTTTAGCAAATCCAATAATTAATGACAATATCTTTGTTTCTTTTTTGTAACCAAACGCCGCCGCCATAATACTATAACAATAAAAGCATCTACAACGGAGATTTACATTGAGACATCTTAAAAAATATATATCTTTGCTCCTCACCCTTACTATTATTGTAACACTTTGTCTCCCTATGACTGCCTGCAACAAAGAAAAAGCAGACAATTCTGTTAAAAAAATCACTCTCTGCGAAGTTACACACTCTATATTCTATGCACCACAATATGTTGCCATTGAAAATGGATATTTTGCCGACGAAGGGCTTGAGCTTACCGTAACTAATGGTTTTGGTGCTGACAAGGTAATGACAGCCTTAATATCCGGTGATGCAGATATTGGATTCATGGGTTCTGAATCATCAATCTATGTATATGCTGAAGGCTCTGATGACTATGCTGTCAACTTTGCCGGACTTACACAGCGTGCCGGCAATTTCCTTGTCGGAAGGGAAGCCAATGATAATTTTGACTGGGCTGAACTTAAAGGAAAAACTGTTATCGGCGGCAGAGCCGGCGGTATGCCTCAGATGCTGTTTGAATATATTCTGAAGAAGAATAATATTGAGCCTGAAACAGACCTTGAAATCCTTCAAAATGTTGATTTTGGTTCAACATCTGCCGCATTTACATCTGGAATAGGTGATTACACAGTTGAATTTGAGCCTTCTGCAACTTTACTTGAACAGCAGGGCGAAGGCCGTGTTATCGCCTCACTCGGTGTAGAAAGCGGCTATGTTCCTTACACAGCATATTGTGCAAAGAAAAGCTATATCCAGAAGCATCCTGATGTAATCCAGAAATTCACTAACGCTACACAGAAGGGGCTTGATTATGTCAATACACATTCATCAGCAGAAATTGCGGCCATCATTGCACCTCAGTTTAAAGAAACCGATATTGCAACAATAACCGCAATTGTTGAAAGATATAAATCACAGGATACATGGAAAACCTCCACTGTATTCACCGAAGACAGTTTTAATCTTTTACAGGACATTCTTACACAGGCTGGCGAGCTTAAATCTCCAGTTCCTTACAACAGCCTTGTAACAACTGAATTCTCTGAAAAAGCTCTAAATAAGCAGTAATACATTTTAATATATTAACCTTTAAGCAGGTGTCTGAAATGACGGTTATGGTTCTCAAGGAAATCTATCAGCCATGCCGTCATCCTGCATACATATCTGTACAGAGGCAGCGACAGAACCATCATAATAACAGTAAGATTAAGTGCCAGCCCCTTTAATACAACCATTGCAAATAATGAGCGTAAAAATATCATTGAAAATAAAATTCCACATGCCATTGCAACGCATACACATACTCTTATTATATCGAATGGCTTGCATACTCTTATCAGTGCTGCCATACCCACCGTAAGAAGCACAAGAGTTGCTGCAGTCGCCGTCTGCTCATGCGGTGCACCTGTGCAATTGCCATATATTGCTATAATCATAACTACAATAAAGTCCGTCAGACCTGTAGGCAACGCCTTTAGTACTACATTAAGCAGAAAATCTCCCTTTATAAGACTCTTATTAGGCTGCAATGCCAGAAAGAAAGCCGGTACACCTATCGTAAATATTCCTAAGAATGATAACTGGGTCGGATATAAAGGATACAGATTAACCGATATAAGTGTGAATATCGTAAGAAGCATTGAAAATATATTTTTTGCAAGAAACAGTGATGCTGAACGCTTAATATTATTGACAACTCTTCTTCCTTCTCCAACAACATCAGGCATCTTTGAAAAATCTGAGTCCAGAAGAACTATCTGTGCCGCATTGCTGGCAGCCTCACTTCCTGATGCCATTGCAACACTGCAGTCAGCACATTTTAATGCAAGTACATCATTGACCCCGTCACCCGTCATTGCCACAACATTGCCTGCCATCTTAAAAGCTTCTATAATCTTTTTCTTCTGCTCTGGGATAACTCTTCCAAAAACAGTATATTTCTTAACCGCATCCGCTATATCCCTATCTGTCTTAAGCGTCGTGGCATCTATGTAATGTGTGGCATCATCTATCCCTGCCCGTATTGCAACCTTTGATGCAGTCAGCGGATTATCTCCAGATATAACTTTGATTGCGACCCCCTGCTTTTTAAAATATTCAAATGTTTCTTTTGCCGTTTCTCTTATCTCATTCTCAAGGATTATAAAAGCCATAGGAGTTATCGCCTTTGTGACAGCCTCTCCTGTTATCTGCTCATTTGCCAGCCCAAACACGACAATTCTCTCTCCATTGCATGAATACTTATCAATAATATTCCTATAATCCGGATATGAATCAAGAAGCAGATATTCAGGTGCTCCTAACAGATATACATCTTTCCCATATCTTGCACCACTGTATTTATTCTGAGAAGAAAATGGAAATACCTGGTCACATTCACATTCCTCCTCAATTCCATAATACGAATGTATTGCTTCCATTGTTGCATTGTCAGAGCTGATTGCCGCCACTACATTTTTTATAATTCTCTCTGTTTCATGGTAATCAGTATGCTTTCCATAATCATCTGTGTAATCTAATATCTCAACATGAGTAACTGACATATCTGGTCTGGTTATTGTTCCAGTTTTATCAACACACAACACATTAACTCTCGCCAGTGTTTCTACACAGTTCATCTCATGTACAATAACATTTTTCTTTCCAAGTCTCATAACGCTGACAACCAGTGCAACACTTGCAAGCAGATACAGTCCTTCTGGAATCATTCCAACAAGAGAGGCTACCATTGAATCTATACTGCTCTTTATTGAGCCACCGACTGCGAATCTGCTCTGTAAAAACAGTCCGGCTCCTATAGGTATTATAAGGACACCGATTGTCTTAACAAGCTTATCAAGAGATTGCATCATATCTGTTTTGTGTTTCTTTCGCCCTGCCTTTGCTTCTATTGCAAGCTTTGCTGCATATGCATCAAGACCGACATTTGTAAGCACAGCCCTACATTCTCCGGATACAATAAAACTGCCGGAGAGTAATATATCCCCGGCATTCTTGACAACCTCGTCAGACTCACCAGTAACTAATGATTCATTGACACGAACAAACCCATCAACAAGAATTGCATCTGCACTCAGCTGGTTTCCAGCTGAAAATACGCACAAATCTCCCTTAACCAGAGTCTCCGAAGCTATAGTATGTAATTGTCCCTCTCTTATAACCGATGTCTTAGGTGCATTAACCACCGTAAGTTTATCAAGAACCTTCTTAGCTCTTATCTCCTGTATTATTCCAATAAACATATTAGAAATAATTACCGGAAGAAATGTCATATTATTATATGACCTTACAAGAGCCAGAAGAACAGCAAATACAGCAAATATCAGGTTAAAATATGTAAATACATTGCCCGCAACAATCTGGCCAATGGTCTTGGATTGTTTTCCAACTGACACATTGACCATGCCATCATTTGTTAACTGCTCTACTTCATCTGCTGTTAGTCCTTTTTTCACATCAGTCATTTGAGTATTTTATCTCCTTCATAATGAATTGCTTGATAAATAAAACTATTCCTCCTACAATCACAAGCTTTACAATAAACAAAACAATAATATTAGTAAGTGAAAATGCATTATATAACTGGAACATTATATTAGAAACAAACTGTGCAATTATCGCATAATATGCATACATATAATTAACCTGTTTCCTTACCACGCCATATACAACCATAAACAGCATTATATTAAGTGCAATATCAAGAACTGCAGATACAGCAATTAAAAACCACAGAATCGCAGGCGAATCAACCAGCTGTGACACATTTGAAGTATACAATGTAATTACATCACTCTCAGCCATTCCGCTGTTAAACATATCCGAGATAAATTTTTCTAATCCATTAGCTGATATTGCCTGTGCATATACAAAAAATGTAAACATTGACAATGCATAAGTAATAACGGTATCCCCAATTGCAAGCCCCGTTCCTGCCATAAGCACATCCCCGGATCTGTTATATCTGTCAGTCATCATCTTTGCCGTGAACCATCTTGCAATACCAAAACCTGTAGCAAACAGAATATTATATATAACCACATATGCATTGGTATTATACGTAAATGACTGGTCAACATTAGGTATAAGCGAAAGAACACTCATTAAAAGCTGTGAAAACATAAACCCAAACACAGCATACGAAAGAACACCTAATGCCAAAGGTATAAATCTTCCCTTCCATCTCTTAATTACCAGCACAAGAAGAACTATCAGAACAGATATAACAAGTATTGCACCTGCCGATATCATACTGACAGTTGCATTACTCACTGTCTTGTCATAATTAATATTTAAATTCTCCATAAAACCTCCAGATTATATTATTAAAAAAGGCGGTCCAATATTAATTGTGACCGCCCCCATAATCCTATTGTGTTACAATATATCTTTCTATATATAATATAAAAAAGGCACACTGAAAACAACCGATTATAATTTTGTTACGTTAGTAGCCTGAGGACCCTTTGCGCCATCTGTTACATCAAACTCAACCTGAGCGCCTTCCTCTAAAGACTTGAAGCCTTCCATGTTAAGTCCAGAGTAATGTACAAATACATCCTTTCCTGACTCATCACTGATAAAGCCGTAACCCTTCTGGTTGTTGAACCACTTAACTGTACCCTTCATTTCAAGTACCTCCAAAAAAAATCTTGATGTTTGAAACACCTTACTAATATTACCATTTCAGGTACCTGCTGTCAATTAAAGATAGCACATTTACTGTTGTTGTGCGTTTTTCTTACTCTGTTGTTTTACTGTAAAAGTTGTACGGCTGAGTTCAACTTTGTCATCACCCTTCTGTGCGACAACAACTACATCGTCCTTCTTTACATTAATACCATTAACTCTTAAAAGACGGTCACTCACCTTTTCCGTGGTATATTCTTTTCCGTTAATCAGAACACAACTGTAATCGTTAAAACTACTGCCCTCTATAAACACTGTATTATTATAATTATAGACATCTGTTATCTCAATATTATCAATACCCATCTTAAGATCAGTAGCCTCATATGGTGTTTCTCCACCATAAATTTCCTTTTTACCATACAGAATGTCATATTCCAGAATTTTGAGTTTCTTCAAATACTCATCCTCTGGAAGTTCCTGCTTTGACTGATGATATTTCATGATATATCCTTCAGATATACCAAGCCTTTTCATTACATACGCAGACAACTGATATGCCTGAATATTCTTTTCCTGTCTGTCCATATCAAAGTTACTCCAGATTACATACTGTGTCTGGAATTTATCTCCATTAGTAAGCATTTCATCTGTAAAATCAAATGTAGGTAAATGATCTCCATAAAGTACAAGTACAGTTTCTTCATCTCTCTCTGATAAAGACTGTATAAGCTCACCTATGAAATTATCCATCTCATGAATCTGATTTACATAATATTCAAATGATGCCTGCTGTTCTGCAACTGGAAAGTTAGTCACTTTAATCTCTGGTGTGTATCCTTCCATTGGTGTAGACGGGTAATCACCATGTCCCTGTACAGATATTGTAAACACATAGTCAGTTCCAGCTGTTGAATCAAGTGCCTTAGTAATCTCTCCTGTAAGAATATAATCCTTAGCCCATCCCATAGGCGTTTCTTCAAACCCATCCATATATTCAATTGAAGTAAATGTTTCATATCCCAGATGTGAAAACACCAGATTTCTATCATAGAATGTTCCATCATTATTGTGTATTGCATGAGTTGAATAACCAAGCTTCTTAAGGTCATAGGCCATAGACTCACATACCTTGGATTTCATAATTGTTCTATATGGGTATTCACCTGGTCCAAAATCATCAATATTAATTCCTGTCTGTACTTCAAACTCTGTATTACATGTTCCTGCTCCAAAACATGGAACCGAAAGATATCCTGAAGAACATTCAGATACAAGTTTTTGATAATTAGGCAGCGGATTCTCTGATAAAGTTATTCCTTTTACATGTGTAGGATCAAAAAAAGACTCCAGTTGGACAAATATAATATTAGGAGTCTTTTCGCTCGCTTCGACATCAACATTATCAAGATCATTCTTAAGTGAATCCATATATTCCTCAGAATAATCTCCTGATTTTTTAATTCCCCGGTCAAGCACACTGCTGACAAAGCAGTGACTGAATCCATATTTCTTATATGCCTGGGCGAGATTACCAAAGTGACCTTCAACAGTTCCTGTAAACAGAAGAGTAATTCCCATTCCATATGCTGCAAGAAATACAAGTATCATCTGTACTGCTGCATATGCAACAAACTTTGTTTTCTTAATTGTCACTTCAAGCTTTGGAGCTTTCCGCCACAGAAAAACAAGTCCTGCAATAACCGCTATAACCAGCAATGCAATAAGAATAATCTGTATAACACTCACATATAATCCCGCAACCTTTATAGCATCTTTTATAAGGTAAAAATCCATCGCCGTAAATGGCGTTTTTCTTGAAGAAAGTATTATAAAATTAGTAAGTGCCAATCCAATCCATACAATAGAAACCACACTATACACAAACATTCTTCTCTTAAAGAATAATGCAAGTGTCATGCTTGTCATTATTATAAGTGTATTGTATATAAAAATAACCGGATGCATAAATGGAAATGCAAGTCCCATTATTCCTCTTCTGTTAAAACATTCAACTATTAGTTCAAGAACAATAGAATAGACTGCTGTGTGAACCAGATCATAGGTCCATATCTTCTGTACAAAAGCTTTAACCCTGTTCATAATGATTATACGCCCCTTTAGTGCTAATTCTTTTTAATAGTCTCCAATACATCTTTATTGCTGCAACTTAAATGAACTCTTAAGTGAAACTATCCTGTTAAATATTGGCTTACCCGGTTCTGAATCTTTATTATCAACACAGAAATAGCCATTTCTTACAAACTGGAACTTATCTCCACTTACAGATTTCATAAGCTCTGGTTCAAGATAACACTCTGTAAGAACAGTCTTAGAATTCGGATTGATATTCATAGAACCATCTTCTTCGTTGTAAACACCCTTTTCTTCATCTACAATATTCTCGTATAATCTGACTTCTGCTTTGCAACCTTCTGTAGCAGAAACCCAGTGAATAGTTCCCTTAACCTTACGTCCTGTGAAGTTACCACCCTTAGTCTCAGGGTCATAAGTACAATGAACTTCAGTAACCTTTCCGTCCTCATCCTTAACAAAATCAGTACATGTAACAAAATATGCATTCATAAGACGTACTTCGTTGCCAGGGAAAAGTCTGAAATATTTCTTAGGAGGTTCTTCCATGAAGTCCTCTCTCTCAATATAAAGTTCCTTGGTAAATGGAACCTTTCTTGTTCCCATCTCTGGATTCTCCTGATTATTAGCCACTTCCATATATTCAACCTGACCTTCAGGATAATTATCAATAACAAGCTTAACAGGATCAAGAACAGCCATCATTCTCTTAACCTTAAGCTTTAAATCTTCTCTTATACAATATTCAAGCATTGGATATTCAACTGAACCCTGTGCCTTAGTAACACCAACAAGCTCTACGAACATCTTAATAGCCTCTGGAGTAAATCCTCTTCTTCTTAAAGCTGCAATAGATACAAGTCTTGGATCATCCCATCCGTCAACAATTCCATCTTCTACAAGCTTCTTGATATATCTCTTACCTGTTACAACATTAGTAAGATATAACTTTGCAAATTCAATCTGCTTAGGATTCTCCTCTGGAGATGTCTTATATCCTGTCTCAATTACAACCCAGTCATAAAGAGGTCTGTGATCTTCGAACTCAAGTGTACAGATAGAATGTGTAATTCCCTCTACTGCATCTTCAATAGGATGTGCAAAATCATACATAGGATATATGCACCACTGATCTCCTGTTCTGTGATGTGTCATATGAGCTACTCTGTAAATAATAGGATCTCTCATGTTAATATTAGGAGATGCCATATCAATCTTAGCTCTTAAAACCTTAGTTCCATCTGCATATTTGCCTTCCTTCATCTCCTCAAAAAGCTGAAGATTCTCTTCAACAGAACGATTTCTGTATGGACTTTCCTTACCTGGTTCAGTAAGTGTTCCTCTGTACTGTCTTATCTCATCAGCAGACAAATCATCAACATAAGCCTTGCCATTCTTAATAAGTCTGATTGCTGCTTCATACATCTGTGGAAAATAATCAGATGCAAAAAGAACGTCTCCGTTCCACTCTGCTCCAAGCCATTCAACATCTGCCTTAATAGAGTCTACGAATTCAACTTTTTCCTTAGTAGGATTAGTATCATCAAATCTCATATTAAACTGTCCGCCATATTCCTTTGCAAGTCCATAATTTAATAATATAGACTTGGCATGTCCAATATGAAGATATCCATTAGGTTCTGGTGGAAATCTTGTAATGACCTTCTTACAATGGCCACTCTCAATATCCTTATCTATAATCTGCTCAATAAAGTTCTTAGAAAGAGCTTCGTTTTCCATGGTATTCCTCCTTGTTTTCGTATTTAAAAGGGTAAAAGTTATTTTACCCTAAATTCTTACATAGTTCAACCAGTTGTTTAATTATACTGATCTTTATTAATTATAATATCATACAGCATCTCCACAGTTTCTCTTATCTGCTTTCCCTGCTCATTAAGTGTAATATCTGCATATTTCTTATAAAGTGCAACCCTGTCAGCATATATTTCTTCTACAGTTGTCTTTCCATTAGACACAACCCCACGCTCTTTAAGGCTTCCAAGTCTTTCCTCAAGTGATTCTGGTGGAAGTTCAAGATAAACCACAGTACCAATATCTTTAAAATGTTCCATTGCTTCTTTTCCGTATACAGCACTCCCACCTGTTGCAATAACTGTGTGGTGTGGATTGATTGAACAATTCACTTCATTTTCAATCTGTATAAATCCTGCATCTCCATGCTTTTCAATTATTCTTTCAAGAGTCATTCCCTCTCTACCCTGAATAACAAGATCAGAATCAATGAATCCAAATCCTATCTTCTTGGCAAGCACTACTCCAAGCGAGCTTTTTCCGCTTCCCGGCATGCCTATAAGTATAATATTATTCATGTGTACCTCCATAAGCCTGAGATTCATCTTGTACAGCAGTCGTACATTTCCTTAAGCTCATCAACTGTAAATGTATAATGTGAATTACAGAAGTGACAGTTGACCTCAATTGGCTCGCCATCATCAATCATCTTCTGGATTTCTTCTTTTCCTACACTGATAACAGCTTTGCTCACTCTGTCCTTCGAACAGTTACAGTAAAACTTTGTTGGAATAGTATCAAGAATCTCAAGCTCCATATCACCAAGAATATGTTCCAGAATCTGTTCAGGAGTCATCCCTTCCTCCAGCATGGCTGTAACAGACTTAATCTCCTTAATTCTTGCCTCAAGCTTATCTATAAATTCATCCGTTGCCCCTGGCATAAGCTGAATAATAAATCCCCCAGCCTGCTCAACAGTATTGTCTTTATTCATAAGAACACCCAGTCCTACCGAAGATGGAACCTGTTCACTATTTGCAAAATAATAAGTAAGATCATCTGCAATCTCACTTGTAATAAGAATAGTATCACCAACATATGGCTCTTTAAGTCCAATATCCTTAATTACACTTAATACACCAATTCCTACTGCGTCTGCAATATCAAGCTTCCATCTTTAAGTGGAAGCATAACCTGTGGATTGCCAACGAACCCCTTAACTTCTCCCTTAGGATTAGCTGTAACAGTCATGCTTCCGATTGGACCATTACCCTTAATCTGCACAGTAAGAATATCTGCGTCATTCTTCATCATTGCGCCCATCATCGCACCACCTGTAAGAAGTCTTCCAAGTGCAACAGTTGCAATAGGGCTCATGTTATGTCTTTCTTTTGCTTCTTCAACAAGACCTTTAGTCGTAGCAGCAAATGCTCTTACCTGTCCGCCTGCTGCCGTGGCTCTAACAATATAATCACCCATAATTATCTCCTTATCATTTTTCAATCACAAAATATAATCTCTCTGACTCATCGTCAGGTTCATCCTTAGTAAATGCATTATACACATTTTTCACGGTAAGTCCAGCCTTCCTGCCGCCCCTGTTACCTCATCTATAGTAAAGCCATGCTGATAGTGCTGTTCTTCGAATCTGTCAAATGCACCAGTTTCATTCTTAACAAACACAGCAAGCTCATATTCATTGTTACGCTCTTCCTCATCATAATAGTTATCCCATATAAATGCAGAATCTTCCCTGTTCTCAGCATATGTATTCTCAGCAAGTATATCCTTAAAAAAATGTATCGTCTTTAAATCAAATATAAATACTCCACCTTTTTTAAGGTTCTCACTTACACATCTGAATACACATTCAAGGTCAGGAACAGATGTAATATAATTCATAGAATCACCTATACTTATCATTGCATCAGATTCATAAGGTACTTCAAAATCTCTCATATCCTGACATGTATATATAACCTGTGTTCCCTCTTCAAATGTTTTCTCAGAAGCAATGGACAACATGTCCTCAGACATATCAAGTCCAACACATTCATAACCTTCCTTAGCAAGCATTCTTGTTACAGTTCCTGTTCCACAGCCCAATTCAAGCACCGATGCATCAGCATGCACGCCATTCTCCTTAAGGAGAGCAATCATGTACTGTCCCCATTCTTCATATGGAATATTATCCATATACTCATCATAAACATATGCAAAACCTGTATATGCGTCCATTATAATTACCTCTTATCATTAAAATGACCTGCCATATAATGGCAGGTCTTAGTGTTTAAAAGCTATGCATTCTTTCCACAGCACTGCTTATATTTCTTGCCACTACCACATGGGCATGGATCATTTCTTCCAATCTTCTTTCCCTTAACAACAGTTCCAGAAAGCTTCTGTTTCTTGTAAAGATCCTTTCTTGTCTGCTCATCAAGGAGGTTATCCCACTGTGGTAATTCATAAAGCCAGTCTGCCTTACATCCTACCATGTTGTAATAAAGTTTTTCTTTATCATAATCAAGACTAACTTCTGTATCCTCATCCATAGTCTCAATTGGATTAGGAGTCTTTAAGCTGTCGTTGATACCATCAAGGAATCCAGTCATAAGAAGTACTTCTACGCCAAACTTCTCTGCTAATTCCTTAACTGTTCCTTTAACTACTGTATCAGGATCTGAAAGAATCTGCTCATAGATAGCCTTCTCCTGATTAAAATATGAGCCCCAGAATTCTGAAGCATTCTTCTGATCCATCTCTGTCTCGTATGCGAGTTTTCTCCATGTTTCTAATAATGCCATGTCTGATTGTTACCTTTCAAATAAATATTATTAATAATGTGTATCGTCATTCAATTATAACATTTTTTATCTGTTACGCAACATTTTTATAAATAACTTGAGCGGCATGCCAATGTAATGTATATTATTAAGTATCTGACATTGGAGGTCTTATTCATGAAACGATTAAAACGATTTGCTGCATTAACTGCAGTCATACTCTGGGGCATAATGATAATCGCCACTTTAATACTTGCATTCATAGACAATGAGGCATGTCATAAAGTATTTACAGGTCTGCTCTTCACAGACATTGTATTTCCTGTTGTAATATATGCAATGACACTTGTATACAAGATTCTTTCAGGAAGGAATAAGCAGTAATTTTACTGCCTTCCTTCCATAATCTTAATTGTAGCGCTTGTTCCGAGCCTGTCAGCTCCGGCATCTATCATGGCAGCTGCTGTGTTGTAATCTCTTATTCCGCCTGCCGCTTTAACCTTACACTTTCCTTCCACATGGGCTTTCATAAGTGCAACATCACTTATTGTTGCACCTCCTGTAGAGAATCCTGTTGAAGTCTTGACATAATCAGCTCCTGCCTTAACAGACAGTTCGCATGCCTTAATCTTCTCCTCATCAGTCAGAAGACAGTTCTCGAATATAATCTTTAAAATCTTTCCTGCACATGCATCCCTTACTGCCTTAATATCCTCATACACAGCATCGTATTGACCTGCTTTAAGAAGTCCTACAGGAATAACCATGTCAATCTCATCCGCACCATCTTCTACGGCTTTCTTAGTCTCGTAAGCCTTTACGTCTGTACTCATAGCTCCCAGCGGAAATCCAACAACAACACATGTCTTAACATCACTTCCAGAAAGACATTCTTTTGCAAATGCTGTATACATTCCATTAACACATACTGATGCAAAATTATACTTTTTTGCTTCTTCACATAATGTACGGATATCATCCTTAGTCGCTTCCGGCTTTAAGTTAGTGTGGTCAAAATATTTATTAAACTTCATATATTCCTCCTTGTTTTGCGAAGCAAAATCCATGTGCTTATTGTAAGCACATTCCCCTCAGGTGAGGAGAGGGATTTACCTCCAATTACCTATAAAAAGACCGTATCTGCAAAACTGTTGTACTGCAGATACGGTAATGTTAAATGTTATTATTTAGAAAATTTACTCTTTCTGTGGATAATCTCATGTCTTCCAGGACCATTAGATACCATTGTGATAGGGGCTTCAATTTCCTGCTCAATAGCCTCAATATAGTTACGGCACTCAACAGGAAGTTCTTCATAGTTAGTAATTCCTCTGATATCTGACTTCCAGCCTGGCATAGTCTTTAATACCGGCTTAGCTTCTCAAGCTGTGGAGTAGTTGGGAAATCCTTAGTAATCTTTCCATCTATCTCATATCCAACACACATTGGAATCTCATCAAGATATCCAAGTACATCAAGAACTGTAAGAGCAACCTCTGTTGTTCCCTGCATTCTTACACCATAACGTGTAGCAACTGCATCGAACCATCCCATTCTTCTAGGACGTCCTGTAGTAGCTCCGAATTCACCACCGTCTCCACCTCTGCGTCTGAGTTCATCTGCCTCATCACCAAAGATTTCGCTTACAAATGCTCCGGCACCAACTGCTGAAGAATATGCCTTAACAACTGTAACAACATCAGTAATTGATGCAGCCGGAATACCAGCACCAATAGCGCCATAAGGAGCTAATGTTGATGATGAAGTAACCATTGGATATATACCATGATCTGTATCCTTAAGAGAACCTAACTGACCTTCAAGTAAGATCTTCTTTCCGTCTTTAAGTGCCTGATGTAAAAATGCTGATGTATCACATACATATGGTTCAACCATCTCTTTATATTCCATAAGAGTATTAAATATCTCTTCTTCGTTAAGAAGTGGCTGATGATAGAGATGCTCAAGCATAACATTCTTTAATGTGCATACATTGGCAATCTTTTCCTTAAGTTCCTGCTCATCTCCAAATAATTCATTAACCTGGAAACCAATCTTAGCATACTTATCTGAATAGAATGGAGCAATACCTGACTTAGTAGAACCAAATGATTTACCAGCAAGTCTTGCTTCTTCATATGTATCAAATGCAACATGATAAGGCATAAGAATCTGTGCCCTGTCTGACACAAGAATCTTAGGCATTGGTACATTACGGTCTGTAAGGCTCTTTAATTCCTTAACAAGATATGGAATATTAAGAGCTACGCCGTTGCCAATGACACTTGTTGTATGGTTATAGAAAACTCCCGAAGGTAAAAGATGAAGCGCGAACTTTCCATAATCATTAATAATAGTATGTCCCGCATTAGCTCCTCCCTGGAATCTTACGATGATGTCTGATTCTTCGGCAAGCATATCAGTAATCTTACCTTTTCCTTCATCACCCCAGTTAGCACCTACAATAGCTTTTACCATAGCGTCCTCCAATCTGTTTTAAAAAACACAAACATTAAATTAAGCTATTGACGGGAATTGAACCCGTGACCTCTTCATTACCAATGAAGTGCTCTACCCCTGAGCTACAATAGCATGTGCCCTAACACACCTATTCATAATATTATAGGTTGGTTATTTTGTCAACTTTATTCCTTATCCTTTGTATAGCATTATCTATAGATTTTGGCGGCTTATCAAGCATCTGCGCAATAGCTATATAATCTTTTCCAGACATATATAATTCCAGTACATTTTTCTCAAAATCACTTAGCACACTGTATAATTTATCTTCTAAGCTTTCAGCATTTTCCTGATCAATAAAAAGTCTTTCCGGATTCTGTTCCTTATCAGACTTTAGTACATCCACCAGCTTTACCTGAGAATCATCCTCTGGATTGACCGGCTCATCAAAAGAAACATATGTATTAAGTGGTGTATTCTTCTTTCTGTTAGAAGCTGTAACTGCATTAAGAATCTGCCTGTTTATGCACATCCCTGCAAATGTCATGAAAGAAGCATCCTTTTGCTTATCATAGTCACGGACAGCCTTATAAAGACCTATCATTCCCTCCTGAATTAAATCATCACTGTCTCCTCCGGCAAGAAACATGGCCTTTGCTTTCTTTCGCACTATATACTTATATCTTTCAAATATGTACTCAATTGCCTGCTCATCACCTGCCCTGTACATATCAATAAGCTCTTCATCAGGATACTCTTCCAAATATTTCATAAAAAACTCCCTAATTAAGTCTCTGACGGACTATTTCGTATGCAAGAACACCTGCTGCAACTGAGGCATTTAAGGAATCAATATCACCCTTCATAGGAATTGATGCGATGAAATCACATTTGTCCTTAACAAGACGGCTTACTCCATTGCCCTCATTACCTATAACAAGGCCGATAGGTCCTTTGAGATTAAGATTATACATTGTCTCCCCGCCCATATCAGCGCATACAAACCAGAGTCCCTGCTTCTTAAGTTCCTCGATTGTCTGTGAAATATTAGTAACCTTGGCTACAGGTGTGTAATTAATCGCGCCTGCTGATGTCTTGGCTACAGTTGCTGTAAGTCCGACAGCTCTTCTCTTAGGAATAATAACTCCATGTGCACCTGCAAGGTTAGCAGTTCTTATAATAGCACCAAGATTGTGAGGATCCTCTATCTCATCAAGAATGAATATAAATGGATCTTCTCCCTTTTCCTTAGCTGCTGCAAGTATATCCTCAACCTCTGCATATTCATAAGCTGCACCAATGGCAACAACTCCCTGATGATGTCCTGTCCCTGCAAGTCTGTCGAGTCTTTCCTTATCAACATAATTGATAATTGCATCTGTTTTCTTTGCTTCTCTGACAATACTCTTTATTGGTCCATCCTGACAGCCGTCAAGAATAAAAAGCTTATCAATAGTTTTACCAGAGCGGAATGCCTCTAATACAGCATTTCTTCCCTGAAATGTTAATTCATTGTATCTCATATATTTCTCCTTAATATTAACAAAGCAGAATCCAGTTATCCATTACAGATATGGATTCTGCTTTGCCGGCTCTACTTTAACTCAAGGCTTTCCAGTCCTGCTTTAACCAGTTCCATCATCCGCTCATACTGCCCGCTAAGATACAGATATCCCATAAGAGCCTCAAAACCAGTTGCTCTTCTGTAATCTCCAATGCTTGCATTCTTGGCAGATGTGTATGACTTTGCATTACGTCCTCTCTTATACACAGCTTCCTCATGTTCACTGAGCATTGGCTCTATTACACCTATCATGGCAGATTGGGATTCAGCCTTAACAATACTGCTCGTTTTCTTGTTAAGCTTATTAACCTGCATATTCCCCTGTTCTATAACCCATGTCTTAATGACAAGGTCATATATGCTGTCCCCGATATATGCAAGGACAAGAGGT
Source organism: Eubacterium sp. AM49-13BH (assembly GCF_003464165.1). GTDB lineage: Bacteria > Bacillota > Clostridia > Lachnospirales > Lachnospiraceae > Lachnospira. The sequence continues at coordinate 41,995 of NZ_QSEK01000022.1, forward strand.
GATAACTGCGAAGGCTCTGTATGCTTCATATTCAGGCCTTCATATATGCATTTTACAAGGTCGTTATCTAGGCTCTGCTCCATCTTACGCCCTCTCTTGTATCCTTAAGAATAATTCCCTTTGCTAATAACTCATCTCGAATTTCATCAGCTCTTGCAAAATTCTTATCTTTTCTTGCCTGCTGTCTCTCGGCAATAAGTGCCTCGATATCCTCATCAAGCATTTCTTCCTTCTTGTCTGTCTTAAGTCCAAGAATATCTGTGAGAGTTGTAATCTTCTTCATAAGAGTATCGATATATTCCTTGGAATTATCTGAGCTTGAATTAGAGTTAGCAAGCTTTACAAGTTCAAATATAGCTGATATTGCGTCTGCTGTATTGAATCATCGTCCATTGAATCTTCGAATTTCTTATAAATGTCATCTATAGAAGCTATTATCTTCTTCTCATCCTCTGTCATTGTAACATCTTTGGCATTCTCTGACAGATGTCTTAAATTATCAACTGCAGTTAAGATTCTGTCTAATCCGTTCTTTGCTGATTCCATAAGGTCATGGCTGAAATTAACAGGATTGCGGTAATGTGCGCTTAACATGAAGAATCTTAACACTTCAAGGTCATATTCCCTGCTTATATCTCTTACTGTAAAGAAATTGCCTAAAGACTTAGACATCTTCTTGTTATCAATATTAAGAAATGCATTGTGCATCCAGTACTTAGAGAATGGTACTCCATTAGCTGCCTCTGACTGTGCAATCTCATTCTCATGGTGAGGGAATATTAAATCCTCTCCACCTGCATGAATATCGATTTCGTCAGCAAGATACTTCTTAGACATAACAGAGCATTCAATATGCCAGCCCGGTCTTCCGTCACTCCAAGGTGATGGCCAAGATGGCTCTCCTTCTTTCTTAGGCTTCCAGAGAACGAAATCAAGTGGGTCTTCCTTCTCATCCTCACCTGTAACCTTAAGACTATGTGCCTCATCTCTGTGTCCTGCCTCCAAGTCGTCAATATTCTTCTTAGATAACTTTCCGTATTCTGCAAACTTTCTTGTTCTGTAGTATACAGTTCCATTGACTTCATAAGCATAACCCTTGTCAATAAGAGTCTGTATCATATCAATCATTCCGCCGATTTCCTGAGTTGCAAGAGGATGTGTTGTTGCAGGCTTAATATTCATGCCCTCCATATCCTTCTTACATTCAGCAATGTATCTTGTTGAAATCTCCTCAGCAGATACACCTTCTTCATTAGCTTTCTTAATAATCTTGTCGTCTACATCTGTAAAGTTAGATACATAATTAACATCATATCCCTTGTACTCAAGATATCTTCTTACTGTATCAAATACAATCATAGGTCTTGCGTTACCAATATGAATAAGGTTGTATACAGTAGGTCCGCAGACATACATTTTAACCTTACCTTCTTCTAATGGCTTAAACTCTTCTTTTCTTCTGGATAAAGTATTATAAATCCTCATGTCAGATTTCCTTTCATAATCACACTTTAGTTATCATCATACGAGCTGCGGCTTTCATTGACGCTGTTCTCAAGGTGTGCAAGTCTCTTCATAAGTCTTGCGTTCTCCTGCTTTAAGTTCTCGATATCCTGCATAACAGGATCTGGAAGATGTATCTGGTCTAAATCATCAAACAGTCTTACGCTATCCTGAATAACAACTCTTCCTGGAACACCAACCACTGTAGAATTCGCCGGCACATCCTTTAATACAACAGAACCCGCACCAATCTTGCAGTTATCACCTATGGTAACTGAGCCAAGAATCTTTGCTCCTGCTCCTACCATAATATTATTTCCCAGAGTAGGATGTCTCTTTCCCTGTTCCTTGCCTGTTCCTCCAAGTGTAACGCCCTGATAAAGTGTTACATTGTTACCGATAATAGCTGTCTCTCCGATAACAACTCCATGTCCGTGGTCAATAAAAAGTCCTTCGCCAATCTGCGCTCCCGGATGTATCTCAATTCCAGTCTGTCTTGCAGTTTTCTGTGAAATCTTTCTTGCCTTGTAATATTCGCCCTTAAGATATAACTTATGGGCTTTTCTATATTTAAGTATTGCCTTAAAACTAGGATAAAGATATACCTCTTTATCCGACTTAATAGCAGGGTCTCTGTCCTTTATTACTGCTATTTCCTGCTTTACATAATCTCTATATTTCATAATCTGTTAATCCTGACTTTTCTATTCTTAATTATATTATATGAATTAAAGCTGCGAATGTATTGTCAGTTCTATTTGTTCTGACAGCCCATGCAGCCACCACAGTCAGGTCTACAGTTTGTCATATCAGCCGCGCCGTATATATAATTAGAAACAGAATTAAGTGAGCATATTGCCTGTGAAGAAATACCCTCTCCACTTCCGGTAAATCCAAGTCCCTCTTCTGTAGTAGCCTTAACATTGACTCTGTCAACATCAATCTTTAAAGCATCTGCGATATTCTTTCTCATATCATCAATATATGGGCGCATCTTAGGCTTTTGTGCAATAATAGTAGCATCAATATTTTCTATAATATAATTAGCCTCATCTATCTTCTTTCCAACCTCTTCCAGAAGCTTGATACTTGATATTCCCTTGTATCTGTCATCTGTATCCGGGAAATGCTTTCCTATATCTCCAAGTGCAGCCGCACCCAGTAATGCATCCATAATGGCATGAAGAAGCACATCTGCATCAGAGTGTCCAAGCAGACCTAATTCATATGGAATCTCAACTCCGCCCATGATAAGCTTACGGTCTTTAACCAGTTTATGAACATCATATCCCATTCCAACTCTCATATAGCTCCTCCTTAATCTTGATTGCAACATTAATTGTTTATCTAGTCCATATAAGTAAAGCACATTTTAGCTGGATTATCAAGTGAAATTGACACCAGCTCACTTTACCTTCTTATATCCACCAGCCGCCTCAATATCCACCACTTCAAACACAGTCAGCACATCCCCATGCACCTTGAATCTGATATCAAAGCCTGAAAATGTTACCCCATAAGCCTTGACTCGTCTGTATCATAAGCCGGTCTTGGGTCCTGCTCTAATATTTTAACCGCTGCTGTCTGTTTGTTTTCCGGCATTATTGCAAGCAGGTCCGATGGAAATATCACTTTAAGATTTCTGTTATAAGTGGCTGCCGTAAATCCTTCTTTTGCCTCTGGGTGTGAGTCTGTGAATTTTACATACGGCTTGATATCGTATATTGGCGTGCCATCAACCATATCCACCCCTGAAACGAATAGTACCGGTCCTTTATCTGCCGTATATTCTATGTGTTCTAATTTCACACATGACAACCCAATATCATTCGGTCTGAACGGCGACCTTGTTGCAAACACTCCCATTCGTACTTTCCCTCCAAGTCTTGGAGGAGTTACCGTTGCCGCTATAGTTTTCTTCTGCGACTTGGAAAACTGCCATAAAACCCATATATGTGAAAAATCCTCCAATCCCCTGAAAGCCTCTGGCTGTCTGTATTCTGGTTCAAATGTTATGACACCTTTTAATTCCTCTATCAATCCACTCTGTCTTGGAATCCCAAATTTTGTTGGAAAATCTGTTGAAATGTGACCTATTATGTTCATTTTACACCTCCGGATTATCACTTTTTTTATTGACCTGCCCCATAAAAAGAACTAATATTAATTTATTATAGAAAAATATGAGGTCTTTAGTCACAATGAAAATCAATAATCTTATTGTTAAAATATTTTTAGGTATATATCTTGTAATAATTATAGCCGGAGTTGTCATCTTTGAAAACATCGGTTTTGCCGGTGGAGGTCTTGAAAAAAACATTCACACTGCCAGCAATTCTGAAACCCAGCCAGTTACTGTTAAAGATGTAAGTTCAGAAACTGTATCTAAGACAACGCCTGCTGTAACAGTTAAAGAAACTGCTTCTTCTCAGGATGTAACAAAACAGGAATCCACCGTCGTGACTGAAACTGAGGCAGCAACTGTAGCATCTGAAACATCCTGTGAATCCTCCGAGCCAGAAACCGTTCAGACTGAAGTCCAAAGCACACAGCCTGAAACAGCCGCCCAGCCATCGTATACATTTGCAAATGGACACATAACCAATACATCTGCTCTTAAAAACTACCGTGTGTCAGGTGCTTCTTATGTAAATATGCATAAAGACAAAAACGGCAGCCACTCCTTTGCAGTTGTGCCAGGAGGGACTACCGGTTCTATATTATCTGTTGGCGCTTATTACACCCTTATAGATTATAATGGTACAAGCGGGTATGTATACAATTCATACCTTGAAGTGTATTAGAATTAAAATAATACAAAGCTAAGCGCAATAACTGCTATACCAAGAATTATTCTGTACACACCGAACACCTTGAAATCATGCTTCTTGATGTATCCCATAAGGAACTTGATTACGAATACTGATACAAAGAACGCAACAAGGCAGCCTACAATAAGAACTATCCACTCTGTTCCTGTCATAGCCATTCCCACAGCAGCATATTTAGCAATCTTTAAAAGACTTGCTCCGAACATTACAGGTACTGCAAGGAAAAATGTAAATTCAGCCGCAACGCTTCTTGATACTCCGATTATGAGTGCTCCGATAATTGTTGCACCTGATCTTGATGTACCTGGAAATACTGCTGCTATAAGCTGGAACAGACCTATTATTATTGCTGCCTTATAAGTTATCTCACCTATACTTCTGATTGCTGACCTGCTGCCTTTCTTTGCATTCTCCACAACTATAAAAACTATACCTACAACGATAAGTGCAATAGCAACAGGGATTGGATGATAGAATAATTCATCTATCTTATCATCGAAAATCAATCCGACAATCGCTGCCGGAATACATGCAATAATAATCTTAATCCACATTGCAAGTGCGCCATCTTTCCAAGCTGCTTTCTTACCACTCTTAGTCTTCTTCATATAAAAAGGCCACAATTTATTCCAGAATAATATAACTACGGCCATTATTGCTCCAAGCTGGATAACTACCTGAAACATCTTATAAAAATCTGCGGATACATTAAGTTTGACTACCTGGTCAAGCAGAATCATATGCCCTGTGCTGCTTATAGGCAGCCATTCTGTAATTCCTTCGACTATACCGAAAAGAATTGCCTTTAAAATCTCTAGTAACATGACTATCTCCTTAATATTTAATTATTATGCTTCATTCTTACCAGTCGCCTCTGCAAGTTCTCTCTTATATCTTGCAAGCTGCCCCTCAGTATTCATTATCCTTCTGCTCTGTTCAGATATTGTCTGGTTAAGCTGTTCTATTGTTTCTGTCTGGTCATCTTTCTTTCCTGCAACAACAACCATTCCAAGACACACAATAACAAAAAGCCCTACACCAGCCATGGTACATATACTCTGTCCTATAAATATAAATATTCCGGTTCCAATAAGAATAAGTAATCCAGTTATTCCAAGAATAACTATCTTTAGTCTGTCTGATTTCTTCAAAGCATTTCCCTTCTTTCCTGAAGCATTTGCTTTGTATTATATACCACTTATGCCTTTCTGCCAAGACTAATACCTAAGCTTTCAGCCTGTCTTATAAGTTCATTATCTACGTTAACCATCTTCGTTTTACCTGCAGCCTCATCTGATATTGCACCCTCAGCCATTGCGATTATAGTAAATTTCTTACCCTGCTTTTCACGCTTTCTGATTGTATTCAACACCTCATCAACATTATATGGAATTTCAGGTATAAGTATGATATCTGCCCTCCTGCAATTCCTGAACGAAGTGTAAGCCAACCTGTTTTTTTGTCACACTGGTGTGTAAAATCCACTATCGGAGTTATGTAAAATATATGTAAAGCTAAGGTAAATGTAATTGACACATTTTCTACATAAAGGTACAATCAAGCAGGCAGTAAGGAATATGGTCAGAATCCATAACAGCTCACTCTACTGTATGCCGACACGTTTTTTATATTATGCCACTGTAATCAGCAACAGCTTTAGTTTTGAATACGCTATACATTCATCCTTAACTTAAGCATGGCACTGTGCACGGGAAGGCTTAAGAAATGGCTTAAGCGGCAAGTCAGGATATTTACTGCACTATAAATTTTCACATCACCTGGTGAGAGGTGGTCAAGGAGGAAACATGAAACAATTAAAAAGAAAGATATTTGCATTTCTGGTTGCTGCATGCTTAATCTGCATGAATATCGTACCAGCTTTCGCAGATACAACAACAGACGCTACAGCTCCTGCTGCAGCCGATGTAAGACAGGAAGCCCAGCTTACTGCTTCTTACCTTATGAACAGTATTGATTTCTCTACATATGCTGATACCGGCGTATTCTATGGAGTTTCAAGAGACCTGTTCCTTGCAATCCGTTCAGGATATGACTGCTCTAACCAGCTTGCTGCATATCTTGAATTCGTTAAGAACAACATTAGCGAAGATGGAACTTTAAACATCAATAACGGATACAATGCTAAGAATTATTATATTTCAAGCTATACATATCTTATAATGATTCTTTCTGCATCAGGAATTGATGCTACGGATTTCAACGGAATCAATGTTGTCAGTAAATTTGATAAAATTATTAACACATTTTCAGTTGATGACTTAAGCAATAACAGCATGAATATCTATCACATTGGTTCAGTATATTCAGTAGTTAATGCTTACAAAGACACCATCAGTAACTCAGACAAAGTATTAGCTGATATCAAGTCAGCTCTCCTTGCAGCTTGTACTGCTGATGGCAATGGTATTGACAACTGGGGAAACTCAACTGATAGTAATGGATTTGTATTTCCATTCTTTGCATCATTATATGATACTGATTCTGATGTAAAGAAAGCTGTTGACAGTGCTGCAGACTATTCTAAGCAGACTATATTAACAGATGGCACATCAGGATATAGTGTTCAATATCCAACACCTGGCAACACTAATTCGTCTGGTATGAACCTTGCATTCTTTGCTCAGTACAACAATCCGGATGTTAATACTGCTGTTTTATATAATTCAATTGTTAATAAGTTCAAATCAGCTTCAGGTAATGGTGCTTATATTAATACATACACTGGTCAGGAAGACTTCAAATCAGCAACACCTGATGCATTACAGGGTATCATCACTTACCTCTATGCTCTTGAGGGTAAAACTAACCCATTTGATATAACCGCTGATGTTAAAGCTATTGCAGACGCAAAGAACGCTCCTGTAGAAGAGCCTTCTACTGAGCCTTCTACTGAGCCAGCCACAGAACCTTCTACCGGCAATGAAGTATCACCTGCAACTGGTGATGTTAATGTTTACATGTACCTGCTCTTAGCTGCTTGTGCTGCTACATTCGCATGTGTAACTGTTTACAATAAAAAAAGTGCCCGCTAATAACTGCCGACACACAGCTCTGCCGCCGGAATCCTCGCGATATCCGGCGGCAGTTTTTATATATTGGTAATTCACACCATAGTATAAGCTTTTTTGAAGTGCTAATCTAAAAGTAGACACCAACTCAATTATTGTAGACATTTTTTATATATAAGAGTACCATTTTTTATAAGGTAGTCACTTATACAATAATGGAATCATGGAGGTGTCACATGAAGCACAGTTTAGAGGAAAGAATGGATATAGGACGACGTATGTATTTACACGAGA
>NZ_QSEK01000023.1 GCF_003464165.1 Eubacterium sp. AM49-13BH
TAACATAAGTTAGTAAGACCCCTTGAAGACGACGAGGTAGATAGGCAGAAGGTGGAAGTGTGGTGACATATGGAGCTGATCTGTACTAATAGGTCGAGGGCTTAACCAAGAGAAAAGGTTAAGACGGTTTGGATAGAACAAAGAGAGTTATTCTTAAGAGTAATCGGATGAAAGAATTTTAATGTGCAGTTTTGAAAGAGCAATATGAAATATAATGTATACAGGCAGGTCGCATGACCTGCTTTTTTTGTGCGTTTTCATACTAAATGTGGGTTTGAAAAGAGTAATAATGGGTGCTACAATTAGCATAACTTTGAATTAAGTTATTACATATGAGGGGAGAGAATGAATGTATCAGTGTCCTAATTGTGGCGGACGGTTAATTTTTGATATATCGTCACAGTCGATGTTATGTGAGCATTGTAATACACATTATAATCCATATAAGCTTGGAGAAGGAAATTCGGCTGAAGAAAATAAGGAGTATGATGTTACGGTATTCAAGTGTCCGCAGTGTGGCGGTGAAATTATGAGTACAGATAATACGATTGCTGATTTCTGCAGCTTCTGTGGAGCATCTACAGTTCTGGAAAGCAGAATTTCCAAAGAACTCCGTCCGGGATATATTATTCCGTTCAGCAAAACCAAGCAGGATTGTAAGAATCAATATAAGAAGATGATGAAGCGTGCATGGTTTGCACCTAAGGAATTAAAAGATGAAAAATATATTGATGGTTTCAGGGGAATCTATATGCCATACTGGGCTTATCATGTATCACAGAAAGGTCCTGTTGTATTAAGAGGAGAGAAAAGCAAAAGACGGGGAGATTACATTTATACGGACCACTTTAGTATTAACGGTGATATGACTGTCAGTATAAGGGAATATCGTTTGATGCGTCATCTTCATTTGATGATAATATAAGTGAAGCGATTGCACCGTATGATGTTAAGAATATGGCGGGATTTACGCCGGCATTTCTTAGCGGATTTTATGCTGATACGGCAGATGTAGGGTGTGATGTTTATATGAATGATGCAATTGATATGGCTGGTGAAGAGACATATGATTATGTATCCAATAATATCCCGCTCGGAGGGGTATCACTTCATGAAACAGAAAGTACTATTAAATCAAAATGTAATGCGGTGATTGAGTCTGTTGACAGGACATTGTATCCAGTGTGGTTTCTGTCGTATAGGAACAGGGACAGAGTTGCATATGCAACGGTCAATGGTCAGACTGGAAAAGTATCGGCAGATTTACCGGTTTCTATTGGCAGATATTTTGCTGGGTCAGCACTTCTGGCTGTTCCGATATTTATATTACTCAATATGTTCTTCACATTAAGACCGAAGGTAACACTTAATGTTACAGCTGTAATAGCACTAATTACAATTATATTGTATGTGTTTGAACTGGGAAAAATAAAGAGACGGGACCAGAAGCTTGATGACAGAGGCTCATGGGAAGAATCAAAGCTTTCCAGCCGCAGATATAAAGCCGGAACAGATAATGATAATCTGGCAAAACAGATGGCTGATGGCAGAAATAATGCAAGGATTAACAGAGTAAGTAAGAAAGAAAAAAATAAAATGGCACCATTGTTGAAGGTTGTTGTTATATTTGCAATATGCATGGTTGGAATTCCTAATTTTATGTTTGCTTTTTCTTTATTCAGTGCAGTATTTTCAGTGGGTTCTTCTTTTTTCGTCAGTGCGGCATGCTTTGCTATAGGCGTTATTATTACGCTTAGTAATTGCAGGACATATAAAGAAGTATCAGGAGGAAAAAATGTGCCGGGAAGTGTAGGTGCACTTGTAGCATTGGCTGTTTCAACACTGATTCTGCTTATTAATCCGGTATCTGACCTTTTTTATTATGGTGCAGTTATATTTGTGCTTGCTTCGCTGATGTTTACACTTGTTGAGCTTATTAAGTATTACAATGTGCTTGCAACAAGAAGACTGCCACAGTTTGATAATTACAAGGGAGGTAATGATAATGCGTAGAAAAATAACATTTTTACTGACCTTTCTTGTAGCAGTTCTAAGTATCGCATTGGTAGGAGGCAAAGTATATGCTGATACAGGCTATGAGGTTGAAGATTATGCTAATCAGGATTTCTGCTATGTTAATCAGGATACAGGCTATGAAGCAGTGATTGTTGATGATGCATTTCTTTTATCAGTTTCTGAGAAGAGCATGCTTCTGGAGAAGATGAAATTAATTACCACTTATGGTAATGTTATGTTTAACTCTATAAGCTATAACAGCACTTCGACAGAGAGTTATATTAAGTCTTTGTACAGAGAAAAATATGGCTCTGAGAGCGGAACGATATTTGTTATTGATATGGATAACAGAAATATATGGATACATAGTAATGGTGCTATTAACAGGACAATTAATAAGGCATATGCAGAAACAATTACTGACAATGTGTATACTTATGCATCTGATGCAGACTATTATATATGTGCGATGAAGGTGTATGAGCAGGAATATACGCTGCTTCAGGGAAGAAAGATTGCACAGCCAATGAAATATATAAGTAATGCATTGCTTGCGGTTGTTATTGCAGTTGTCATTAATTATATAATTGTGCGTGTGTACTCCTCAAAGAGGAAGGCATCAACAAAGAGCCTTATGAATGGATTGTTTGAGTACAGGGCATTTAATAATTGTAATGTTGTATTTACACATCAGACAAAAACATATTCTCCACGAGAATCAAGTTCTGGCGGTTCGTCAGGCGGAGGTGGCGGAGGAGGCTCATCCGGCGGCGGTGGAGGAAGTGGCGGCGGCCACAGCTTCTAACACGGTGGTCGTTTAGAAACAGTGTAAATCAAGACAGAGAAACCTTTTTGCGTTTTCTCTGTCTTTTTTTAGTGAAACAGTTTACAATACATTTATATCAAAATGTAGTGAGGAACTTATAATGAACAGAATTCTGATTGTTGAAGACGATAAAGATATAAGCAGGGAGCTTAAGGAGCTGCTGGAAAATTCAGGGTATGAGGCAGAGGTTCTGTCTAATTTTAAAAATGCATGTGACAGTATTATTGCTGCAGAGCCGGATCTTGTTCTGCTTGATATCAATATTCCGTATATGAATGGGGAAATGCTTTTACAGCAGTTAAGGAGTAAATCAGATGTGCCGGTAATTATGGTTACAAGCAGGGATTCCGAGGCTGACGAGGTGCTTTCCATGAGTTATGGGGCAGACGATTATATACCAAGCCATATAATCCGACAATACTGCTCTTAAGAATTAATGCAGTATTTAAGAGGCTTGGTGCGAAGTCAGATAATACAACAGCTTACCGTGGAATGGAAATATTTCCGCACAAGGGTGTTATTAAGTATAAGGATGACGAGATAACTCTTACTAAAAATGAAATGACAATATTCATGTATCTGTTATCACACAGGGAGCATATAGTTTCAAGAGATGAGCTTATGACTGAGCTGTGGAACAATGAGGAGTATCTTAATGACAATGCGCTGACTGTGAATATAAGCAGATTAAGAGGCAGATTTAAAGATATTGGTCTGGAAGATGTTATTGAGACAAGAAAGGGACAGGGATATATTCTTGTATGAGGTTAGGAAAATATATTAAAGACAGACTGTATTCAGTGTGCATATTTGTGGCAATGCTTATCATAAGCGTACTTATGATGGCGGCATTCAAGGTGTCTGTACAGTTGATAATCGCAGAAATATGTATAATGATAATATGCTATATTGCAGTTGTGCTGGCAGATTATTACCACAGAAAGAAGTTCTATGACGAACTGGAGACTAACATAGCTGCACTTGAAGAAAAATATCTTATTACAGAGACACTTGTCAGACCGGCTTTCTATGAAGGTCAGATTTTCTATGATTCTGTGAGTGACATAGACAGGTCAATGACGGAGAATGTTAAACGATACAGGCTTGGAATGGAGCAGTTCAAAGAGTATGTTGAAATGTGGATTCATGAGATAAAGCTTCCAATAGCTTCACTTACTCTTATACTTCATAATCATATGGATAAATGTGATAAAGAATTTGCGGACAGGATGAATACGCAGGTTCGCAGGATTAATAACTATATTGAGCAGATTCTTTATTATGTGAGAAGCGAAAATGCAGAAAAAGACTATATAATTAACGATGCCAGACTGTCTAAGATTATAAGTAATGTAGCATTAAAGAATAAGGATGATCTGCTTGAAAATGATATCACATTTGAAGTGAGCAATGCAGACAGGATTATTCTTACAGATGCAAAGTGGATGGAATTCATGCTTAACCAGATAGTGAATAACAGCATAAAGTACAAGGATAAAACAAAGGTAGAGCCTTATATTAAGATGTCGGCAGCAGAGGATAAAAAATGTGTTGTTCTAGAAATACTGGATAATGGAATTGGTATAAATGCGTCTGATTTGCCGAGAGTGTTTGACAAGTCATTTACGGGGGAGAATGGGCATGAGTACTCCAAAGCGACAGGAATGGGGCTTTATATCGTAAAGAAGCTGTGTGACAAGTTAGGACATGCCATAACCATTGAGTCGGTAAAGGGCGAATATACACGGGTGAAGATTACATTTTATAAGAATGATTTCTATAAGGAGATAACAGACAGCAATGAAAGTGGCAGTATGTGATGACAACAGAGAGTTCTGTGAGAAGGAACGGACGACTATAAAAGATGTATTTAAGCAGTATTTTCAGGGAGAAGATTGTCAGGTGGATATCTACAATGACGGTCAGACAATTATTAGTAATTATTCAGACAATGCTTATGATATGGTATTTCTTGATCTTGAACTGGGCGATGAGAATGGATTTGATATTGCGGAACAGATAGTATTAATGAATAATGACGCAATTATAATATTTGTTACATCTCATGAGAATCTGGTTTATGAAGCATTCAGATTCAGACCGCTTGGGTATATAGTTAAAGACAGATTTGACCGTGAATTTACAAGAATGATGGTAAAGATAGTTGATAAACTGATAAAGATGAGGCAGGTAATAGAACTGGGTGGAGAGAAATTCTATGTTGACAGGGTTGTTTCAATTGCAACGCAGAAAAGAAAGATATGTGTCAAAAGTCTTAAAGGAGAAATATTATTGGCAGATTCGTATAGTAAGCATGTTGCAGAGCTTGAAAAATATGGATTTGTGCAGTCAAGCAAGGGCGTGCTTATTAATATGAAATATATTAAGTGCATTGATGAAGATAACGATGTATTTGTGATGTATAATAACGAGCGTGTTCCTATAAGCAGGCGCAGGAAGAAAGATGTCATAGAAGAATACAGAAAATTCATGTTTGATAATAACAGGTAGGAAACAGGTATGATGGATATAATCAATATAGTGCTTACATGTGTATTCCTGTGTGTAATGAATACAGGTGTAATATTTATTATGGACAAGATAAGGAAGCTGACGGGAGATAATATAATACATGTGATTAAGATGGTTCTGTTAGTGGGTGCAGGGGCAGCAGTCTATATAATGACATATTATGGAATTAATCCATGGGTGATAATGGAACTAATGATTATCATTGCCATTCTGATTGTACAGTATATAGAACAGATAACAATTAAGGTAATACTGGAAATATCACTGATAAATTGTATCGGAATAGCCATATTATCTGCTAATCAGGCTGATATAATAGCAATATGTATCATATATCTGATTGTGGAATTATATATGTTTGTAGTCTATCTGTCTGCAGTAATTATAAAATACTGGGAATTGGATAATCTGGAAATGATGTTCATACAGATATGTGTAAGTTCAGTGCTGGCGGGATTATTCTTTGGAACAGGCATATATGACACATATAATTATGGGGTAGAGACCGCTGGAATATTAATTGTGACAGTTTTAACATTTGAAATAATCGGACATTGGATGCAGGACTTTTTTAACAGGACAGAGGAGATTAATAAAAGGATAGAATATGCTAACGAACAGTTTGAGGTTGAACGTGTCCAGAAAATGTATGAAGAAAGCAGAAAGTTAAGACACGACCTTAAGCAGTGCCTGACTTCTGCAATTGGTTATATGGATGACAACAATTATGATAAGGCAGAAGATTTCTTAAAGAATATTATGAGTGAGAAAATCAATTCATATGCTTATAGAAAATACTGTGATAATAGAACGCTCAACTATATTCTTAATGATAAGAATGATAAATGTGAAAAGCAGAATATAGCATTTACATGTATGGTACTTGGTCAGGTTGGACTGATTGATGATATAGATATGTGTATTCTTGTCGGAAATATAATTGATAATGCCATTGAGGCAGCAGCAAAATGCAGTGATCCGTATGTCAATGTTGAGATAACAAGCAGAGGTGGAATATTCATGGATGTGGAGAATCCTGTTAAAGAAACATTTCTTAACAGAAAGAATCCGTTCCTGACTACTAAGCTTGATAAGAATAATCATGGAATTGGTACGAAGAGCATAAGGGATATTGTTGCCAAATATAATGGGGAAATCAGGTATGAGGAAAAGGATGGAAAAGTAACATGTCATATATTCCTTTCAACCAAATATGTTAAGAAAGATAAAGAATAATTACCACTTGTGTCAAAAAACGACCGCTTGTGCATATGCTATTGAAAACAAGTGAATAGGGAATTACATTAAGACTGTACATTGATGGATGTACAGTCTTTTTAGTATAAGGAGAAGATATGAAGAAGAAAATAAAGAGTGCAGTAATAAGTATAGTTGTTATAGCAGTATTATTATTGGCAATTCTAATTGGTGTTAAGAATGGTACACTAGATAAGCTGACAAAAGAAATGCCGACACTTGCAACAAATCAGGCAGAGACAGAAAAGGCAACGGTAAATGCGAGAAATAATTCTACAGAAAGTAAACCTTATGATGGAATCGAGGTTGCTGAATATGGAGAAGAGTTTGTAATACGTAGAAAAATAGATGGCCGTAAGTACGACGAAAATGATAGAACTACATATAATATATATCATGTAAAAGTTAATGATTGCAAGATATCGAGACAGTGTGATTTTGATATTAACAGGTTGGATTTTGGATTGGATAATAAGAAAAAAAGTTTGGATGAAAACAATAATTTTATATCAGATTTTTATTATGCAACAGTAGAATTGGAGATAACAAAGGATATTGATGATAATGATGTGATGGATTATATGAATGTTTTTCAGACGACTTGGTCTATATTAAAATTGAATAGCGATGGAACAACACAGTCATTTAAAACTAGTGCATGTGTTGGCTCTGATGCGGAAACTAATCAAATTGGAAAAACAAATTTTAGCTTTGAAAAAGGAGAAACAAGAACATTAACATTATATTATATATTGTCGGATGAAGAAGTCGAAAATGATAAACTTGTTATAAGTTTTAGCCTTAAAAATTCACCATTTATAGGTCCATTAGCAATCGTACATGAACCATAAGCAAATTAAATAAGTTTTTTAAAACAAGATAATTACCACTTGTGCAAAAAAACGACCGCTTGTGCATGGGCTATTGAAATTGATAAATATAAAAGATACATTGAAGCAGACAGGTACTTATGTATCTGATTAAAATCTAAGGAGGATTTCTTTATGGATTTAAAGAAACTAACAGGAAAGCTGATGACAGTGGTCGCAGCAGGAGCAATGGTAATGTCAATTGGTGGAGGTGTAGTGTGGGCTAATAATTGCAAAGATGAGTATGCCCATATGTCATTTGATGAATCTGCGGGGGAGTATCTGGATTATACCAGAGGAAGAGACAAACAAGATACATCTTGTGGATACATAAAAGGTGTTTATTCATCAAATGATTATTCATTTAATGCAACACTTGTTGGCTCAGATGGTAATGATTCTCATAATTACTATGAAGATTTTGATCTGATTGATTATGATGTATTTCCAGGAGATGAGATATGGATGTATAACTATGTCAAAGAAAATGGATATGATGGAGCAGCAATAAAGTGTGAAAGTAATACAGGGGCTGAATATTCAGTTGGTTTTTTATGGAGTCCAGACAGTGTATAGAATCTGATATAATTATCTGCTAGAAAAGAGATTGTATATCAGATAACGGTATACAATCTCTTACTTGAAAGGGAGAAATATGAAGAAGAAAATAAAAAGTGCAGTAATAAGTATAGCAGTTATAGCAGTATTATTATTGTCAATTCTAATAGGGGTTAAGAATGGTACGCTTGATAAGCTGACAAAAGAAATGCCGACACTTGCAACAAGTCAGGAAGAGACAGAGAAGACTACAGTAAATGTTAAAAATGATTCTACAGAAAGTAAACCATATGAAGGAATAGAAATTGCTGGATATGGAGAAGAGTTCGATGTAAAATTGCATATTTTGACATCTGGTAAATATGATGAAAATGATAGAAGTACTTATAACATATTTCATGTAAGAGTTAATGATTGTAAAATATCGAGACAGTGTGACTTTGATATAAATAGGATTGATTATGGATTAGAAAATAAGAAGGCTAGCATGGATAGTAATAATAACTTTATATCAGATTATTACTATGCAGCAGTAGAATTAGAAATAACTAAGGATGTTGATGATAACGAAACATCTGGTGTATATGATAATATTTTTCAGACTGTTTGGTATATAGAAAGTTTAAAAGATGATGGAACACATCCGCCTATTAAAAATGCAGGAACGGTTGGCTCTGATGCAGAAGCCAATCAAATGGGAAAAACATATTTCAGTTTTGAAAAAGGTGAAACAAAAAAATTAATATTATATTGTATATTTACAGACGAAGAGGTTGAAAATGACACAATTGCTTTGAGTTTTCATGATAGGACATCACCATATATAGGACCATTAGCAATCATACATGAACCGGGAGGAGAAAATGAATAAATTAATTAAAATAGAAATGGAAAGAGCATTTAAGAATAAGATGCTTATAATATCTGTAGTAATAGGATTAGTTATTGTTGGATTTAATATATGGAACGAGATTATTCCTGCAAGAAAAACATTAGATAAACTGCTTGAGATGGGAAAATACAGCGGTATACAGCTTCCGGGACTATATATGAAGTGGATGGGAGTAAGACCGGGGTCTTATGTATTTCTTTATTACTTTATTATGCCGCTGCTGACAGCATTGCCATATTCTATAAGTATATTGATGGATGTGAAGAAGCATTATGTTAATAATATATTTACAAGAATTGATAAAAAGAAGTATTACAAAGCGAAGCTTTTTGCCCAGTTTATAGTAGGTGGTTTTGTGGCAAGCTTTCCGCTTGTTATATCATTTGTTGTGACAGCTATGATTTTGCCAGCTTTTAAGCCAGAATCGGTCAGCTCACAGTTTAATTTCTCAAAACTGTCAGTTTTTGGAGATTTATTTTTTAAAGCACCGTTTGCAATGGCTGTTATAGTATTTTTATTTGCATTTGTGGGATTTGGACTTATTAACTGTATTGCATACATATTTGCAGACCTTGTAAATAACAGGTTTATGGTCGCACTTACACCATTCATGATGTATTTCTTTTATTATATTGTTTGTTCATCTATTGGAAGAGATGGCCCTATGGAATATCTGACAGCATCCAAACTGCGTTATTCTGAACTGAAATTTATGATAATTGATATGGTGATGTTAATAGTGCTGATAACAGTATCGTATTTTGTACGAAGCAGAAGAAAGGATGCAATCTGATATGAAGAAGAAAATATTAATAATAGCGTTAGTATGTATATTGGCGGGAGTGGCAGCGTTCTATATAGTTAAAGTCAATAAGATGTATCCCCAGGGAAGTGTAACTGAATATGAGATTAATGAACAGGTTGAACTTAGCGGATATTCGGCATCTGTCAGCAGTTATAAGGTTATGTCAATTGAAGATTTTTTGAATGAGTATGGAATTGACAAAAGAAAAGACATAAGTGATGAGCAGGATGATTTATATGTGATGGTTGCTGAATGTACTTTAGATATAACGGGTGAGATGAAAGGATTTCCTTATGCAGATATCAGACTTGCATCGGGAGCTTTTTCACAGGGAGTATCTAATGATTATATAAGAGAAATTAACAAAGATGTCAATTTTTCTAAGTTTGAGCAGGGGACAAGCATTACTGTAGATATACCTTTCCTTATCCACAGCATATCATTTCCTCACAGCATAAATGCTGATAAGCTGAACAAAGAAGAATGGCAGTTGTATTTCTCAGTAACTCCGGGTAAGTATGTGAGATTGGGTAAATAATATGTGGAATGAATTAAGAAGAAGATATGTTAACAGGGAAATGCTGTTCTGGATTGCAGGAGCAGTTATTTCACAGGAAGTTCTGCTTACGGTTTTCTTAAGAACTTTACAGAGAAATGTGTCGGGAACACCATGTGTATTAGATGTATTGACCTGTATGTCACAGAATTATGTATTTCCTCTTATGATGATTATAGCATCTGTCTGCAATCAGAGAATGATGAAATGTGACAGAGATCCAATGATAATTCTGAAATACAGTTCGAGAGCAGGAATATATCTGTGGCAGAGTATCTGTACGATAGTGTATTCGGCAGTGCTGTCGTTAATATATGAACTGGCTGCAATTGCATATGCAGCAACTAAATTTGATGTATTTTTTAACTGGAACAGTTATTCAAGTTACAAATTAATGAATCTGGATGTATTGCCGGCAGGTGAGGTGACAAGCATACAGGTAATGTTTGTTTACTGGATATTAATGGCTTTGATGATTGCGATAACATGTTTTATAGGAATTATATTTGAAATAATATTTTCGTCAGATGTTATATCAGGTGTGGCTGTTATTATATTTGCAGGAGTAGATATATTTATACCGCTTACCTACCATAAGCTGATTATATTCGGGGCTGCATGGTATAGTTCCGGAGAGTGCGCCAGAAAGCTTGGCATAGCTGCTTTAATTATGGCTGTTCTGATTATTGCAGGTCTTATTCTTCAAAGAAAGCGTGAGTATTATGAATATAAAAAAGAAGATGAGTAACAAAAGTATAAGAGGCGTTATATGGCATGATATTGCAAGAGGTTTCTATGCTGACAGATTCAGATATTTAATCGCCGTTCTTATGCTTGCCGGAGTGCTGATAATATTAGGAAATCATGAATTCGGAATGATGGATACGATATTCTTTATTCAGGGCGGTTATGATCCTGTTCTTATTATTAAGGAGGGAAAGATTGTATTTCCTTTTGTGTGGATGCTGATTCAGTTTCTTGTCCCATTCATGATATACAGTTATTGCAATGATGACTGTGAAGGCGTAGGAATTGATTTTCTTATGAAATGCAGAAGCAGAAGGCTGTGGTGGAACAGTAAATGTCTGTGGAACTGCCTGACTGTGCTTTCTGTATATGCAATTCAGTATGCAACAGCATTTGTATATGGATTATGTAATGGAAATCTGAGCATGAAGGTTAATTATGAGCTTTTTGAAAAGATTAGTAATAAGTCTGTTCCGGATAATCCGGCAAATGTGTGGATTATAGTGTATATGCTTGTAATGCCGGTTGTTGTTTCTTTGGTAACAGCGCTGGTTCAGATGACAATCTCCATGTTTACGAATCCGATGATTGGCATGCTCGCAGTTATGGCATGGAATGTTATGTCAGTATTTATAAACAATCCGATTATGATAGGAAATAATTCGATGGTGGTAAGAAGCAGTGTGTATAATACACAGAGAATACAGGTATGGCAGTCAGCTGCGGTATGCATTGTTGTATATATTGTCGTGTATGTGGTCGGAATGATTGGATTTAAGAAAAAAGATATTCTTGTGAGGGAGGATTAAAAAATGTATATTAAAATAACAGATGTTAATAAAACGATTAAGAAAGCACCAATATTAAGGGATATCAATCTGGAATTTACAGGTGGAAAGGTATATGGATTAAGAGGAAAGAACGGTTCAGGAAAGACTATGCTTATGCGTGCTATATGCGGGCTTATTACTCCGGATTCAGGAATAATTGATATTGATGGAAAGATACTTGGAAAAGATATATCTTTTCCGGAAAGTATAGGCGTGTTAATTGAGAATCCTGCATTTATAGGTAATTATACAGGATTTAAGAATCTTAAGGTGCTGGCATCTATTCAGAACAGAATTGGTGATGAACAGATAAGAAAGGCACTTGAAGATATCGGACTTGATCCGGATGACAAGAGGACTTACAGAAAGTATTCTCTGGGAATGAAGCAGAAGTTAGGAATTGCGGCAGCAGTTATGGAAAATCCTGATATTATTATTCTTGATGAACCGATTAATGCACTTGATGAGGTAAGTGTTGAGAAGGTTCATGATATATTAGAAGAACAGAAGAAAAGAGGAGCGGTAATAATTATTGCATGCCATGATAAAGAAGAACTTGACCAGCTATCTGATGAGATTATAGAGATATCAGATGGCAGAATTATCAATAAAACCTGTTAGTAGTATCATTACATAGTACTGGCGTAATGTTACAAAAATGTAATGTTCCGTAATATTGAACAAACGACACCGGATTAGTTAAGTGGTAAAACATAATTAATCTATATGAAAGGAATTAATTATTATGGAAACAATACTTAAGATTGATAACATTGAAAAGTATTATGGAAACAAATCAAGTCTTACCAAAGCGATTGACAATATTTCGTTTGAGGTTGGAAAGGGAGAATTCGTTTCTATAATGGGAGCGAGCGGTTCAGGAAAGACAACGCTTCTTAACTGTATATCAACACTTGATAAGGTGACTACAGGTAAGATATATGTCGGAGGCAATGAAATTACCCAGTTAAAGGGCAATAAGCTTAACAAGTTCAGAAGAGAGGAGTTAGGCTTTATCTTTCAGGACTTTAATCTTCTTGATACTTTAACAGCATTTGAAAATATTGCACTGGCACTTTCTATACAGAATGTTCCGGCAAGGGAGATTGAATTAAGAGTAAGACAGACTGCAAGAGAGCTTGGCATTGAAGATGTATTAAACAAATATCCTTATCAGATGTCAGGAGGACAGAAGCAGAGAGTAGCAAGTGCAAGAGCCATTATTACTAATCCAAAGCTTATTCTTGCTGATGAGCCGACAGGGGCGCTTGATTCAAAGTCATCAAGGATGTTGCTTGAGAGCTTTAATTTTCTTAATACTGAGCTTTCGGCAACTATTCTTATGGTAACGCATGATGCATTTACAGCAAGCTACGCAGGCAGAGTGATATTTATCAAAGACGGTAAAATCTTCAATGAGATACGCAAAGGTGAATCTACAAGAAAAGAATTTTTTGATAAAATCATTGATGTTGTGACATTGTTAGGAGGCGACCTTAATAATGCTCTTTAAGATATCATTAAAGAACATCAGGAAGAGTTTAAAGGATTATACCGTCTATTTCTTCACTCTTATTCTTGGTGTCGCAATATTCTATGTGTTTAATGCAATTGACAGTCAGAGCGTTATGCTTGATGTAAGAGCAAATATGATGGATATTATCAAGCTGATGAATGACATGCTTTCAGGAGTGAGCGTATTCGTATCGTGCATACTTGGATTTCTGATTATATATGCAAGCCGTTTTCTTATTAAAAGACGTAATAAGGAGTTTGGCATATATCTTACACTTGGAATGAGCAAGAGAAAGATTTCAGTGATTCTTTTCTTTGAGACACTGCTTATCGGCATTGTTTCACTTGTGGCAGGGCTTGTTATTGGTACAATCCTTTCACAGTTTATGAGCGTGATTGTTGCTAATATGTTTGATGCTGATATGACTAAGTTTAAATTCATATTCTCAATGAAGGCATGCATCAAGACTTTAATATATTTTGCAATTATGTATGTGTTAGTTATGATATTTAACACATTCAGTATCAGCAGATGTAAGCTTATTGATCTTCTCAATGCAGGTAAGAAAACTGAGAAGGTTACCATGAAGAACCCAATTGTCTGCACAATAGTATTCGTCATAGGTGTTGGTATTCTTTCTTATGCATACTGGATGGTTACAAGGGGTGTTGAGTCAATAAATATCATTAATAAAATAGGCGTTCCTATTGCACTTGGCTGTGTCGCTACATTTTTAAATATTCTGGTCAGTCTCAGGCTTTATGATAAGAATATTCACAAGTATTAAGAGTGTGTATTATAAGGGTGTGAACAGCTTTGTGTTAAGGCAGTTCTGCAGCAAGATTAACACTACTGTATTCTCGACAACTGTTATATGTATCATGCTTTTTATTACAATAAGCGTGCTTTCTGCAGCACTTTCAATGAAGGATTCGCTTTCAAAGGATCTGGACAGTATGTGTCCTGTTGATGTACAGCTTGCAAAATATTCATATGATGCGATGAGCGAGGCATATGCCACATCACAGAATATGAATGAAAAAGACAGGGAAATGCTGGAAGATTCCAAATTGAGTATAATAGAAACGCTTAATAACAGTGGATTTGATGCACAGAAGTATTTTAAGGATGTTGTTGAATATAATATATACAACACCGGATTGACAGTTAAAGATACATTAGGGGATATTAATACAGATGATTATCAGTTTATGGCAGATGCTATTATGCCGGTAATGACTATTGGCGATTATAATTCTGTTGCAAGACTGTATGGTAATAGTACGTATGAACTTAATGACGATGAATATATTATAGTGGCAGATTATAAGAACATGGTTATGATTAGGAATCAGGCATTAAAGAAAGGAATTATATTATCTGTCAATGGAAAAGAGTATAAACCAAGATATAATGAATGCAAGGATGGTTTTGTAAAGATTGGCGTTCAGAATATGAATGATGGGATTCTTGTTGTGCCTGATAATGCGGTAAAACCACAGCAGGTACGCAATATGGGGCTTAGTGCTGACTATAGGGCAGACACTAAGGAAGAAAGATATTCTATTGAAACACAGTTAGACAATTTAATGAAAATTTATCATTTAAAAAGAGCTTCATTAGCTGGAATTCCAGAATTGACCTGGCTGAAAGCAGTGTCGGGCTTGGAGCATTAGTTACATTTATTGCCTTATATTTAGGAATTATATTCCTTATAAGCAGTGCAGCAATTCTTGCGTTGAGAGAATTGTCAGACAGTGCAGACAATAAGGAACGATATGGAATGTTAAGGAAGCTTGGAGTTGATGAGAGAATGATTGATATGGCACTTTTTAAGCAGATTGGAATATTCTTTGCGTTTCCGCTGATTCTCGCACTTATACATTCTGTGTTTGGAATTAAGTTTATTAACATAATTCTTGCAACTATGGGAATGAGTTCAATGGCAGCGTCTATAGGGCTTACGCTCGCATTCGTTGCTGTTATTTATGGAGGATATTTCCTTATAACTTATCTGTGCAGCAGAAGCATTATAAGACCTGTAAGATAATTGTTTAATAATATGATTGTATTTTTAATAACAATCTGCTATAATGCTGATAAAGAAATTTGAACGTGAATAACGTTGGTATTAATTTAGATAATTTTCTTCATTTTACACTTCCTCTTATAGGACGCCATCTGACATGGATGGCGTCCTTTTTGTGCGATGACAATCCTCAAAAAAGATGTTATAATCATCTGGTTATGAAATGGAGGTATGTATGATTTATAACGATTTAATGGAAGATATAAAAAGCGCAGACTATGTGCTTTTCGGACTTGGAAAAGAGATATATAATTCGGATGATGCAGAGGTTAATGATAATCTTAAGAAGCTTTTTGAGTCGATGGAGCATGTGAATTATTTTATCGTATCTACTGATAAAGAAAGAAGAATAAGAAATGTGGGATTTAACGAAAGACGTATAGTATGTCCGGCTAATGAGTCTGCTGCCGAAGAAGAGGAGAAACAGTGGGATTTCTATAACAAATGGCTTTCTTCTTCACTTGCAAAGAAGCTTGTTATTATAGAGCTGGGCGAGGATTTTTCTAATCCTAACATTATCAGATGGCCATTCGAGAGAATTGTCATGATTAACCAGAAGGCTAAGCTGTACCGTGTTCATAGTACATTTTACCAGATTCCTAAGGAAATCAGTGACAGAGCTTTCGCCTGTGAGATGAATGGGGCACAGTTTATAAAAGAACTTGTCAAATATTGTTAAGACGAATTTTTTGTGATAATATTTTACTGATTATTACAGAATACATGTGTATGGA
This sequence comes from Eubacterium sp. AM49-13BH, assembly GCF_003464165.1. GTDB lineage: Bacteria > Bacillota > Clostridia > Lachnospirales > Lachnospiraceae > Lachnospira. The sequence goes on from NZ_QSEK01000023.1 coordinate 16,228, forward strand.
AGGATAGAAGGATGATTGGAATTATCGATTATGATGCTGGCAACTTGCGCAGCGTTGAAAAGGCTTTAGTATCATTAGGCGAGGAAGTTATTGTATCAAGAGATTCAAGTGAAATCCTGCAGGCGGATAAGGTTATTCTTCCGGGGGTTGGTTCATTTGGAGATGCCATGAATAATCTTGATAAGTTCGGACTTGTTGATACTATTAAGAAGGTCGCTGCGAGTGGAACACCATTTCTTGGAATATGCCTTGGACTGCAGCTTTTGTTTAAGGAAAGTGATGAGACTCCGGGAGCAGAGGGACTTGATATTCTCCCAGGAAAGATATTAAAGATTCCTGCTAAGGATGGCTTCAAGATTCCACATATGGGCTGGAATTCTCTTGATGTTAAGCCGGGAGCGAGACTCTTTAAGGGACTCGAAGGTAACCCATATGTATATTTTGTACATTCCTATTATCTTAAGGCAGCAGATGAGGGAATTGTTGCTGCAACTACCGAATACACTACACATATTCATGCTTCGGTTGAGAGTGGCAATGTGTTTGCATGCCAGTTCCATCCAGAGAAGAGCAGCGATGTAGGACTTAAGATATTAAAGAATTTCGCATCATTATAATTGCTTAAAGGAGTTGCTCATGTTTACTAAAAGAATTATACCATGCCTTGACTGTAAGGATGGACGAGTTGTTAAAGGAACTAATTTTGTTGATTTAAGAGATGCAGGTGATCCAGTTGAGGTTGCATCGATGTATGACAAATCAGGTGCAGATGAGCTTGTATTTCTCGATATTACTGCATCAAGCGACGGAAGAAACACAACTGTTGATCTTGTAAGAAGAGTGGCAGAAAGAGTATTTATTCCATTTACGGTAGGCGGTGGAATACGAAGCACAGATGATTTTAAGGTGCTTTTAAGAGAAGGTGCTGATAAGATATCAATTAATTCGGCAGCTATTATGAATCCACAGCTTATATCAGATGCAGCTGATAAGTTTGGAAGTCAGTGTGTTGTTGTTGCAATTGACACAAAGAGGAATAGCGATGGTCATTGGAGCATATATAAGAATGGCGGAAGAGTTGATATGCATATGGATGCTGTAGAATGGGCAATGAAGGCAGAAAAGCTTGGAGCAGGAGAGATTCTTCTTACAAGTATGGATTGTGACGGAACGAAAGCCGGATATGATATTGAGCTTACTAATACAATTGCGTCAAATGTATCAATACCTGTAATTGCTTCAGGTGGTGCAGGCAGTAAAGAACATTTTCTTGATGCATTTACTAAGGGAAAAGCAGATGCAGCACTTGCAGCTTCACTATTCCATTATAAGGAACTTGATATTATGGAGCTTAAGAAATACCTTGCAGATAATGGTATTCCTATGCGTATGTAGGAGGATATGGATATGTCAATGATAGATAATGACTGGCTTCCTGCTATTAAGGCGGAATATTCCAAGCCATATTACAAGGAATTATTTACATTTGTTAAGGATGAATACAGCAAATATGTTGTATATCCTCCGGCAGATGATATATTTAATGCGTTTCATTTTACACCGCTTAGTAAGGTTAAGGTACTGATACTTGGTCAGGATCCTTATCATAATGTACATCAGGCACATGGACTGTCTTTTTCGGTACTTCCCGGAGAGGAAGCACCGCCTTCACTTAAGAATATATATAAAGAACTGCATGATGACTGTGGATGTTATATTCCTAATAACGGGTATCTTAAGAAATGGGCCGACCAGGGAGTGCTTCTGCTTAACACAGTGCTTACAGTAAGAGCGCACCAGGCTAATTCACATCAGGGACACGGCTGGGAGCAGTTTACGGATGCAGTTATTAATGCTGTCAATATGCAGGACAGACCTATTGTGTATATGCTGTGGGGTTCGCCTGCACAGAGGAAAGCGTCAATGCTTAATAATCCGAAACATCTTATTCTTAAAGCACCGCATCCGAGTCCGTTATCTGCGTACAGAGGCTTTTTTGGCTGCAGACATTTCAGCCAGTGCAATGAATTTCTGAAGGCTAATGGGGTAGAACCGATTGACTGGCAGATTGAGAATATATAATATGCTTGATTTTTTAACAAATGTTATGTATTATCAATTAATGTTTATTATTTAATTAAATAGGAGATAGTATGTTAAAAAAGTATTTGTATATTTTTCTTATTTCTATGGTTCCACTTATTGAGCTTAGAGGTGCAATTCCTGTATCACAGGGATTCCAGTTACCATTGTTACAGTCATATATTGTGTGCGTAATAGGTAATATGCTTCCTGTTCCGGTTATTTACCTTTTTGCAAGAAAGGTTCTTGAGTGGGGAAAGGATAAGAAATATATTGGCAAGTTCTTTACTTTCTGTATTGAAAAAGGACACAAGGGTGGAGAGAAGCTTAAGGAGAAGGCTGGAAGAGGTCTTTTTGTAGCATTATTACTTTTTGTTGGAATTCCGCTTCCGGGAACAGGTGCATGGACGGGAACACTTGCAGCAAGTTTTCTTGATATGGGATTTAAGAAGAGTGTAATAGCAGTTTTGTTAGGAGTTTTACTTGCAGGAGTGATTATGGGAATCGCAAGTGCGGGAGTATTTACAGCAATCTTTAGTTTTGCATAAGATTATTAATTGACTTAAAATCCAGTATTTAAGCGCTTTTTTGAAGGCTATGAAATATTTTTTGAAAATTTTTTAAAAAAATTCAAAAAAGTGCTTGACGGATTCCGATAATTGAGTTAAGATATCGTTGTTGCTGCGGTACACAACTGCAAGACAATGAAGGTTATGGCTTGTTGGTCAAGAGGCTAAGACGCCGCCCTCTCACGGCGGAATCAGGGGTTCGATTCCCCTACAAGCTACTATATGTGATACGGAAAGAGTGGGCAGAGATGTCCACTCTTTCATTCATATATAAGAAAACTGAATATTTTTAGAAAGGGTGAGTACTGCATGGGAAAAAGAGAAAGCTATGAAGCTAAGACAACAGAACTTATACAGCCGGTTGTTGAAGCTAACGGCGTGGAACTTTTTGATGTTGACTACGTGAAAGAAGGCAGCGACTGGTATCTGCGTGTCTACATTGACAAAGAAGGCGGAGTTACTATTGATGACTGCCAGAATGTGAGCAGAGCTTTCAATGAGATACTGGACAGGGAGAATTACATTGATGACCAGTATATATTTGAGGTAAGTTCTCCGGGTCTTACAAGACCTCTTAAGAAAGAGAAGGATTATGAAAAGAGTATTGGCAGAATGATTGAGATTAAATTATTTAATCCTGTTGATAAATCTAAGGAATATTCCGGGGTTCTTAAGGAATATGATAAAGATACGGTAACAATTAGCATTGATGATGTAACTAAAACATTTGACAGAAGTAATCTGGCTATGATCAGATGGGCATTTGTAGATGAAGTATAAATATATTTTTGGAGGAAATTAAAAGCAATGAATAAGGAATTAATTATGGCACTTGATGCTCTTGAGAAGGAGAATGGAATCGATAAAGAGATTATGTTTGCGGCTATCGAGAAGTCTCTTATGGATGAGTACAAGGCTGAATTTGATAAGGCTGACAACGGTCGTGTTGAGTTAGACAGAAGAACAGGTGATTTTCACATTTATTCTGACAGAACTGTTGTTGAGAAAGTTATTGTTCCAGAGAACAGAGAGAATAAGAAAGAAAAATATGTTTCAGGTACTGATATTGCATTAGAAGATGCCAGAAAGATTAAGCCTGACTGCCAGCTTGGTGATGTTATCACTGTTGAAGTTAAGTCTGAGGAGTTCTCAAGAAAGGCCGCTAAGAATGCTAAGAATACTATTGTGCAGACTATCAGAGAACAGGAAAAGAACGCTCTTTATAATGAATATCATTCTAAGGAGAAGGAGCTTATTACAGGTATTATACAGAGAGTTGCTGATAATGGTGATCTTACTATTGACCTTGGAAGAATCCAGACAGTTCTTAAGGCTGATGATAAATTCAAGGATAAGAAGTTTGTACCAGGCGATAGAATTAAGTTATATGTTGTTGATGTAATTAACAGAGAAAAGGGTGGTCCTGTTGTAAGAGTTTCAAGAAAGTCACAGGAGCTTGTTAAGAAGCTTTTCGAAGAAGAAGTTACAGAGATTAAAGATGGCGTTGTTGAAATCATGGGTATTGCAAGAGAAGCAGGATCAAGAACTAAGATGGCAGTAAGAGCAAATGTTCCTAATGTTGATCCTGTAGGTGCATGTGTTGGTATTAACGGTGCGAGAGTTAAGGCTATTGTTAATGAGCTTGGTAACGAGCAGATTGATATCATTGAGTGGGACAGCAATTCAGCACAGCTTATTGTTAATGCATTAAGCCCTGCAAAGGTTGTTTCAGCAGTAGCTGATGATGAAGAGAAGAAGGCAAAGATTGTTGTTTCTGAGCAGCAGCTTTCTTTAGCAATCGGTAAGCAGGGACAGAATGTAAGACTTGCTGCAAAGCTTACAGGATATGGAATTGATATTAAGAGTGAGGCTGAACCTGAAGAACATACAGAAGAAGAGAATTTAGACGAAGAGTATGTTGAACCATCTGAAATAAGCCTTGATGAAGAATAATTATTAGGAGTGATGCATAGTGGCTACAGTGAAGAAGATTCCACAGAGACAGTGTATTGGGTGCGGACAGATGAAGGATAAGAAAGATTTAATCCGTATTCTTAAGACGCAGGATGAATCAATCATTATTGATACTACAGGCAGGAAGAATGGAAGAGGGGCTTATATATGTGCCAATGAAGAATGTCTTGCCAAAGCTTTTAAGACAAAAGGTCTTGAGAGGTCGTTCAAGATGGCAATAGATGCGGGTATCTATGATGAGTTAGCAAAGGAGCTGAATAATATTGGAAAATAGACAGAAAATTCTTAATATGATCGGACTGGCGCAGAAAGCCGGAAAGGTTGCAAGCGGGGAATTCTCAACAGAGAAGGCTGTTAAAACCGGAAAGGCATACACAGTTATTGTTGCAGACGACTCTTCAGATAATACTAAGAAAATGTTTTCGAATATGTGTACTTATTACAAGGTTCCAATACATTTTTTCAGTGACAAAGAAAGCGTAGGCCACGCAATAGGAAAGGAATTCCGCGCATCACTGGCAGTCCTTGATGAAGGATTTGCAAAGACCATAGAAAAATATTTTGAACAGGGTTTAGAATAACAGCAGTGCTGTTATTTGGAAAAGAGGTTAAATGGCAAATATGAGAGTACATGAATTGGCAAAAGAATTAAATATAACATCTAAGGATATTACTGATATGCTTAGCAACAGCGAGAAGACTTATAAGTCTGTAAGCGGGCTTACAGATGCAGAAATTTCAAGTGTGAGAAAGAAGTTTGCTCCTGCACCTAAGGCTGAGAATAAGCCGGCAGCACAGCCAGCAAAGCAGTCACAGCCTGTAAAGAATGACAACAGGGATAACAGGCAGCAGAATCAGGCTCCAAAGCAGGGTGGACAGAATAAGTCTGGCAACTCTGATGACAAGAAGCATATCTCACAGGTATATTTCCCACAGAACAGCTCAAGGGATAAGAATCCTAGAAGAGATAACAACAGAGATAACCAGAACCGTGATAATAATGGCGGTTACAGAAATGACCGTAACAATGGCGGTTATAGAAATAATGACCGTGATAATAACGGCGGTTACAGAAACAATGACCGAGGAAATAACGGATACAGAAATAACGACCGTAACAACGGTGGATATGGTAACCGTGATAACAACAGTGGATACAGAAATAATGACCGTAATAATAATGGTGGATACGGCAACCGTGATAATAATGGCGGATACAGAAATAATGACCGTAACAACAATGGCGGTTATAGAAACAATGACCGCAACAATGGCGGCTATGGCAACCGTGATAATAATGGCGGATACAGAAATAATGACCGTAACAACAATGGTGGTTATGGTAACCGTGATAATAATGGCAATTTCAGAAACAATGACCGTAACAACAACGGCGGTTTCAGAAATGACAGAAATGGACAGTCTGGAAACGGTGGCTTCAGAAAGGATAATGACCAGAACCGCAATGGCTTTAATGGTGGTCAGAGACGCAATAATGATAGAAGAGATTCTGCACCTAAGGAAGAGTTTGATTTCTCAGCTAAGCCAGATTCAAGAAGACATGATTCAAGAATAGACAGCAAGAAGAATGACAGAAAGAGAGATAATGAGGCTAAAGAAAATCTTAAGTTCGCTAACAGCAGATTTGACAAGAAGCCTATGACAAAGCCAGAGAAGAAGGAAAAGGAAGAAGAAACAATTAAGCAGCTCATTCTTCCGGATACTCTTACTATCAAGGAACTTGCTGATAAGATGAAGGTTGCTCCTGCAGCTCTTGTTAAGAAGTTATTCTTACAGGGCAAGGTTGTTACTATCAACGAAGAGATAGATTATGATGCAGCAGAGGAGATTGCTCTTGAGTACAATTGTATCTGTGAGCATGAAGAGAAGATTGATGTTATTGCAGAGCTTCTTAAGGAAGATGAAGATCCAGAGGATAAGCTTGTTCCAAGACCACCAGTTGTCTGTGTTATGGGACACGTTGACCATGGTAAGACATCATTACTTGATGCAATCAGAGAGACTCATGTAACAGCTAAGGAGTCAGGCGGAATTACACAGAAGATAGGTGCTTATCAGGTAAATGTACATGGAAGTCTTATTACATTCCTTGATACTCCTGGTCATGAAGCGTTTACAGCTATGAGAATGCGTGGTGCACAGGCTACTGATATCGCTATTCTTGTTGTTGCTGCAGATGATGGTGTAATGCCACAGACTATTGAGGCTATTAACCATGCTAAGGCAGCAGGTGTTGAGATTATTGTTGCTGTCAATAAGATTGATAAGCCTAATGCTAATATCGAGAAGGTTAAGCAGGAACTTACTGAGTATGGTCTTATTGCAGAAGACTGGGGTGGTTCTACTACATTTGTTCCAGTATCAGCACATACTAAGCAGGGTATTGATGAGCTTCTTGATATGATTCTTCTTACAGCAGAGGTTAATGAACTTAAGGCTAACCCTGACAGAAAGGCAAGAGGTATTGTTATTGAGGCTGAGCTTGATAAGGGACGTGGTCCTGTAGCATCTATCCTTGTACAGAAGGGTACTCTTCATGTGGGAGATGCTGTATCAGCAGGTTCTTGCTATGGTAAGATAAGAGCCATGATTGATGATAAGGGTAACAGAGTAAAGGTTGCCGGACCATCTACTCCAGTTGAGATTCTTGGTCTTAATGATGTTCCTAATGCAGGTGAAATCATTATGGCTGCTGATTCAGAGAAGGAAGCAAGAAGTACAGCAGAGACATTTATCAGCGAGGGAAGAAAGAAGCTTCTCGATGATACTAAGCATAAGGTATCTCTTGATGCACTCTTTGAACAGATTCAGGCTGGTAATATGAAGGAACTTAATATTATCATCAAGGCTGATGTACAGGGTTCTGTTGAGGCTGTTAAGTCAAGTCTTGTAAGACTTTCTAATGATGAGGTTGTTGTTAAGGTAATTCATGGTGGTGTTGGTAATGTTAATGAATCCGATGTAGTACTTGCATCAGCTTCTAATGCTATCATCATTGCATTTAACGTTAAGCCTGATAATCAGGCAAGAATTGTTGCAGAGAGAGAAAAGGTAGATTTAAGACTTTACAGCGTTATCTACAATGCTATTGAAGATGTTGAGGCAGCCCTTAAGGGTATGCTTGAGCCTATCTATGAAGAAAAGATTATCGGTCATGCAAGAATCATGCAGATATTCAAGGCTTCAGGAGTTGGTAATATTGCCGGCTGTATCGTTGAAGAGGGAAGAATTACAAGAGATTCTGTTGTCCGTATAACAAGAGGAAGTGAGAAGGTTTATGAAGGACCTATCGCATCTCTTAAGCACTTCAAGGATGAGGTTAAGGAAATCAAGGCAGGTACTGAGTGTGGTATGGTATTTGAAAAGTTCAATGATATCCAGCCAGAGGATATGATTGAAGCACATATTATGGTTGAAGTGCCAAGATAGGATTTAGTTTTTATTTGGAGAATATATGCGTAAAAATAGTGTGAAGAATACCCGTATTAACGGCGAGGTATTGAAAGAATTAAGTAATATAATCAGAAGTGAGATTAAAGACCCTAGAATCAACCCTATGACTTCGGTTGTAGCGGTTGAGGTCGCTCCTGATCTTAAGACATGTAAGGCGTATATAAGTGTTCTTGGTGATGAAAAGTCACAGAAGGATACGATTACAGGTCTTAAGAGTGCAGAGGGATATATAAGAAGACAGCTTGCAAGAACTGTCAATTTAAGAAATACTCCTGAAATCAGATTCATTCTCGATCAGTCAATTGAGTATGGTATTAATATGTCTAAGCTTATTGATGAAGTTACAGAACATGATAACAAGATGCACGTTGAGGAGTCTTCTGAGACAGAATAATTAAAGAGGTTAATTATGAATATTATTGAAGAAATCGGACATGCGAAAGTTATAGGAATCACAGGACATATACGTCCTGATGGTGACTGTGTTGGTTCAACATTAGGTTTATATAATTATATCAGGAAGAATCTTCCTGAGTGTCAGGTTACTGTTTATCTTGAAAAACCATCAGATGAATTTAATTATTTATCTGGTATTAATGAAATTAAGTATGAAGCTGAGGATAAACATTTTGATTTATTCGTAGTGCTTGACTGCAGTTCAATGGACAGAATTGAGCCATTTATGAGCTGCTTTGAAAATGCTGACAGGACTATCTGCATAGATCATCATATAGCAATAATTCATTTGCTGATGTTAATCTTGTTGAACCACAGTCAAGTTCAGCATGTGAGGTCCTCTATACAACATTTGACGAGAATAAAGTTGATAAGAATGTTGCAGAGTGCATATATACAGGAATAATCCATGATACAGGTGTATTCAAATACAGCTGTACATCAAGAAGAACAATGGATATAGCCGGAAAGATGATGGAAATGGGTATTGATTATTCTGACATTATCGATAACAGCTTTTATAAGAAAAGTTATATTCAGAACCAGATTCTTGGAAGAGCATTACTGGAAAGTGTGCTGTTTTATGATGGCAAATGCATATTCTCTAGTGTATCTATTGAGGAAATGAATTTCTATGGTGTTACTGGAAAGGAACTGGGAGGGGTAATAGAGCAGCTCAGACTTACTGATGGTGTTGAGGTGGCAATATTCCTTTATGAAACTGATAAGAACGAATATAAGGTAAGTCTTCGTTCTAAGAAGAAGATAGATGTTGCAAGAATCGCTGCTAGTTTTGGCGGTGGAGGACATGTGAGGGCAGCAGGATTCTCTGCTAAGGGCAATGTTCATTCTATCGTTAATAAGATTGGAGAAATGATTGAGCAGCAGTATAATGAGGATAATGCATGAATGGCGTTTTAAATGTTTATAAAGAACAGGGATTTACTTCTCATGACGTGGTTGCAAAACTGCGAGGAATTCTTAAAACTAAAAAAATAGGTCACACAGGTACGCTTGATCCTGATGCTGTGGGAGTTCTTCCTGTATGCATTGGGAAAGCTACCAAGCTGTGTGATCTTATAACTGACTGGGGTAAGACTTATGAAGCGGTAATGCTTCTTGGTACTACAACGGATACTCTGGATATATCAGGCAAGATTATCGCACAGTCAGAGGTTGATGTCAGTGAAGTTGATATACTTAAGGCGTGCAATGAATTTATTGGTGAATATGAACAGATTCCACCTATGTATTCAGCATTAAAGCATAATGGACAGAAGCTTTATGAGCTTGCAAGAAAGGGTATTGAAATAGAGAGAAAGCCAAGAACTGTTCATATTAATTCACTAAGAGTTAATGATATTAACTTGGCGGATAAGCAGAAAACAGTTACAATAACAGTTGACTGTTCTAAAGGAACTTATATCAGGTCTTTGTGTGACGACATTGGCAGAAAACTTGGATGCGGAGCGTGTATGATGAAGCTGACAAGAACCCGTGTCGGGGATTTCAGACTAGATGATACCCTTACACTCAATCAGATATCAGCTCTTGTATTAAAGGGCGAGATTGAGCAGAGAATGGTTGACATTGACAATATATTTAAAGATTATCCTGAGATAATATTTGCAGAAGAAATAGACAGATATCTGCATAATGGCAATAAGATTTCAGGTGATAATATACCTGATGATATCCGAGCTGTTGATAATGAGCGGTACAGAGTGTATGATTCAGCTAAGGACTTTATTGGTATATATGAATTAAGAGAAGAAGTACTTTATCCGGTTAAGATATTTTACGAAGACAACAAGTAAAGGGGCGTGATCATCTTTGGAATATATTCATGGTACAGATGATTTTCAATTGAATAAATGCAGTGCTGTTACTCTTGGAAAGTTTGATGGGATACATACCGGACATCAGAAGTTGATTGAAATTGTAAGACAGAAAGCAGATAAAGAGAATCTTTTAGCAGTTTTGTTTACATTTGACAGTATTCCACTTTCTATATGTCCACAGAGATACCAGCATTTCATATCTACAAGCAATGAAAGACGTATACTGTGTGAGAAATTTGGCATTGACGTCGAGATTGAATATCCTTTTACAGATGATTTCATGCATATGGAGCCTGAAGATTTTATACGCAGGATTCTTATTGACAAGCTGCATGCAAAATATGTTGTTGTGGGAACTGATTACAGATTTGGCAAGGACAGGGCTGGAGATGCGGCAATGCTTGTGGAGGCAGGTGAGAAACAGGGCTTCACAACTATTATTGTTGAAAAAGAAAAGTATCAAGATAAGGAAATCAGCAGTACATATATAAGGGAAGAGCTTAAGCTTGGTCATATGGAAACTGTTAATGTCCTTCTTAACAGGCCTTTCAATGTGACAGGTATTGTTTCTCTGGGAAACCAGCTGGGACGAAAGATAGATTTTCCTACAATTAATATTTATCCGACAGAGTACAAGCTTCTGCCTCCTAACGGAGTATATGCAACGCAGACAACTGTTGATGGAGAAAAATACTATGGCGTTACTAACTTAGGAACCAAACCTACCGTAAGTGATGCACCAGAGATTAGTGTTGAAACATTTCTTTTTGATTTTGAGAAGGATGTGTATGGCAAGAAGGTTGATGTTGAATTTATGCATTTTATCAGACCAGAGATGAAGTTTGAAGATGTAGAAGGATTGAAAAAGCAGATAGCAGCAGATTCAGATTTTGCAAGAAATATGTTTCTTATTGGATAATTAGTGCTTGCAAAGGACAAACTGCTGTGTTACAATAATCAAGTATGAGCCGTTACCCAGCTATAGGACACTCCGACCTGAAGCTTAGTAACAGGAGATTAATAATTAGGAGGAATCAGACATGATATCTAAGGAAAAGAAAGCAGAAATCATTGCTACTTATGGAAGAAAGCCAGGAGACACAGGTTCTCCAGAAGTTCAGGTAGCTATCTTAACAGAAAGAATTGCTGAGTTAACAGAACATCTTAAGGTTAACCAGAAGGATCACCACTCAAGAAGAGGTCTTCTTAAGATGGTTGGTAAGAGAAGAGCTTTACTTGCTTATCTTAAGGATACAGATATTGAATCTTACAGAAATCTTATTGAGCGTTTAGGCTTAAGAAAGTAATTAATCAGGGCGGAGTGTATAACTCCGCCCTATTGCGTTGTTAATGGCAGAAGGGATACCCCGAGACCACTGAAATGTATATCATGAAAGTGGATTCATGGTGTGTTTTTCAGTTGTTTCGGACCTTCTGTTAAATATATTATTCATGGAAGGAGTTCATATGTTTAAACAGTATGAAATGGAACTCGCCGGAAGAACTTTAAGAGTTGATATCGGCAGAGTGTGTGCACAGGCTAACGGTGCTGCATTAATGCATTATGGTGATACTGTTGTTCTTTCAACAGCAACAGCATCTAAAGAACCAAGAGAAGGAATTGATTTCTTCCCATTAAGCGTTGAATATGAAGAGAAGATGTATGCAGCAGGAAAGATTCCTGGTGGATTTAACAAGAGAGAAGGTAAGGCATCTGAGAATGCTATCCTTACATCAAGAGTTATCGACAGACCTATGAGACCATTATTCCCTAAGGACTATCGTAATGATGTTACTCTTAATAACATGGTTATGTCAGTTGATGAGAATTGCAGACCAGAATTACTTGCTATGATTGGTTCTGCTATTGCAACATCTATTTCTGATATTCCATTTGACGGTCCATGTGCTACAACACAGATTGGTATGATTGATGGAGAATTCATCGTTAACCCATCTCAGGCACAGTGGCAGGATGGAGATCTTCAGCTTACAGTTGCTTCAACTAAGCAGAAGGTTATCATGATTGAAGCAGGAGCTAATGAGATTCCAGAAGACAAGATGATTGAGGCTATATATAAGGCTCATGATATCAACCAGACAATCATTGCATTTATTGATAAGATTGTTGCTGAGGTTGGCAAGGAAAAGCATTCTTATGTAAGTTGTGCTGTTCCTGCAGAGATGTTTGAGGCTATGAAGCAGGTTGTATCTCCAGAAGAGATGGAAGTTGCTGTATTCACAGATGACAAGCAGACAAGAGAGAAGAATATTGATGCTGTAACTGAGAAGATGAAGGAAGCATTTGCAGATAATGAGGAATGGCTTGCAGTTCTTGGTGAAGCTGTTTACCAGTACCAGAAGAAGACTGTTCGTAAGATGATCTTAAAGGATCACAAGAGACCGGATGGAAGAGCTATTAACCAGATCAGACCACTTGCAGCTGAGGTTGATATTATTCCTAGAGTTCATGGTTCTGCAATGTTTACAAGAGGACAGACACAGATCTGTGATGTTGTTACTCTTGCACCTTTATCAGAGGCACAGAAGGTTGATGGTCTTGATGAGAATGTAACTACTAAGAGATACATACATCACTATAATTTCCCTTCATACTCTGTAGGTGAGACTAAGCCATCAAGAGGACCAGGACGTCGTGAAATCGGACATGGAGCATTAGCTGAGAAGGCACTTGTTCCTGTTCTTCCATCAGAGGAAGAGTTCCCATATGCAATCCGTGCCGTTTCTGAGACATTTGAATCTAATGGTTCTACATCAATGGCTTCAACATGTGCATCTTGTATGTCACTTATGGCAGCAGGTGTTCCTATTAAGAGAATGGTAGCCGGTATTTCATGTGGTCTTGTTACAGGCGAGACAGATGATGATTATATTGTACTTACTGATATCCAGGGACTTGAAGATTTCTTTGGAGATATGGATTTCAAGGTAACAGGTACAACAGAAGGTATTACAGCTATCCAGATGGATATTAAGATTCACGGTCTTACAAGACCAATCGTTGAAGAGGCTATAAGAAGAACAAGAGAAGCAAGACTTTTCATCATGGATACATGTATGAAGCCTGCTATTGCTGAGCCTAGAAAGACTGTTGGTGAGTATGCACCTAAGATTATCCAGACATCTATTGACCCTGCTAAGATTGGCGAAGTAGTTGGACAGCGTGGTAAGACAATCAACGCAATCATTGATGAGTGCGGTGTCAAGATTGATATTACTGATGATGGATTCGTTTCTGTATGTGGTGTTGAGCAGGCAGGAATGGATAAGGCTATGAAGTATATCAAGACTATTGTAGAAGACTTCGAAGAAGGCAAGATATATGAAGGTAAGGTTGTAAGCATTAAGGAATTCGGTGCATTCGTAGAGTTTGCTCCTGGCAAGGAAGGAATGGTTCACATTTCTAAGATTTCTAATGAGAGAATCAACCATGTTGAAGATGTTCTAACACTTGGCGATCATGTAAAGTGCAAGTGTATGGGTAAGGATAAGATGGGAAGAATCAGTTTCTCAATTAAGGATGCAATGTAATAATGTAATTGGCATGAGAATATGCCGATTACATACGGTTTGAACAGATTGTATCTGTTCAAACCCGGCAATATAGAAGCATGAGTTATATTTGGTTATAGAAAAGAGGATACGATTATGGTAGATCAGAATTGTGCATATTGTGTAGAGGGTGACCTCGTAGCTAAGTTTGGTATTAAGATATGTGAGCTTGAGACATCAAAGGTATATCTGTTCAAGGAGCAGAGTCATCCTGGAAGATGTATCGTAGCACATAAGAAGCATGTTGGTGATATGAACGAGTTAACTGCAGAAGAGAGAGCTGCTTACTTTGAGGATGTTGCAAGAGTAGCAAGAGCTATCATGGCTGCTTTCCACCCAGATAAGGTTAACTATGGTGCATATGGTGATACAGGTCATCATCTTCATTTCCATCTCTGCCCTAAGTATAAGGACGAGTTCGAATGGGGTGGCGTATTCCTTATGAACCCAGATAAGAAGTATCTTACAGATGCTGAATATGCAGAGATGATTGAGAAGATTAAAGTTAATTTGTAATAATTTGAAATGAGGTATTTTTATGTCAGGACATTCAAAATTTGCGAATATCGCGCATAAGAAGGCAGCCAATGATGCAGCTAAGGGTAAGATTTTTACAAGACTTGGTAAGGAGCTTATGATTGCTGTTAAAGAAGGCGGTCCGGATGTTAATAATAATAGTAAGTTAAGACAGGTTGTTGCTAAGTGTAAAGCAGCTAATATGCCTAATGATACAATTGACAGAGCTATTAAGAAGGCTGCAAGTAATGATATGTCTAACTACGAATCAGTTACATATGAAGGATATGGTCCTAACGGAACAGCTATTATCGTAGAGGCTCTTACTGATAACAGAAACAGAGCAGCTTCTAATATACGTAGTGCATTCACTAAGGGTGGCGGTAATGTTGGTACTCCGGGCTGTGTATCATTCATGTTTGATAACAAGGGACAGATGATTGTAGATAAGGAAGAATATACCGGAGATGCTGATGAGCTTATGATGTTAGCTCTTGATGCTGGTGCAGATGACTTTAATGAAGAAGAGGATTGTTATGAAATCCTTACTTCACCAGAGGAGTTTGATGCTGTTAATCAGGCATTAGCTGATGCCGGAGTAACATTTGCTTCAGCAGAGGTTACTATGATTCCACAGACAACTGTAGACCTTACATCTGAGGATGATATTAAGAAGATGAACAGAATCTTAGGACTTTTAGATGAAGATGATGATGTTCAGAATGTATATCATAACTGGAATGAACCAGAAGAGGAAGAAGAGTAATTGATTCCTAAAAGAAAAAGGCTCTCATGCGGATTGCATGAGAGCCTTTTTTCTTTTAGAAATTAATTAAAGATCAAATCCAAAGTATCTTACAGCATTATTGTATGAGATACCTTCAACAATCTTCTTTAATGCCTTCTCATCTGCTGGGTATTCACCATTCTCTACCCATCCACCGATAAGCTCGCACATGATTCTTCTGAAGTACTCATGTCTTGTGTATGAGAGGAAGCTTCTTGAATCTGTAAGCATTCCGATGAAGTTACCAAGAAGACTTAAGTTAGCAAGGCTTGTCATCTGATTAGTCATACCAACCTTATGATCATTGAACCACCAAGCTGAACCCTGCTGAATCTTGCCAACAGCCTTAGAATCCTGGAAGCATCCGATAACTGTTCCGATAGCAGCGTTAACTGAAGGGTTAAGTGAGTAAATGATTGTCTTAGGAAGCTCATCTGTAGCGTTAAGTGCGTTAAGGAACTGAGCCATCTCAGCAGAGCAGTCATATGTATTGATGCAGTCATAACCTGTATCTGGTCCTAACTGGTCATAACGAAGTCTGTTGTTATCACGGATTGTACCGTAATGTAACTGCATTACCCAGTTACGCTTATTGTATTCTTTACCTACAGATACCATGAATGCTGTCTTGAACTTGTTCATCTCTTCTGTTGTGATAGCAGAACCTGAGAATCTCTTAGCAAAGATTGCTTCGATTTCTTCTTCTGTGTATGGCTTGTACATTACATACTCAAGAGCGTGATCAGATACTGAGCATCCCATAGAAGCAAAGAAATCCATACGGTTTCTAAGAGCATCTATTAATGAAGCGAATGAATTAACTTTAATTCCGCTTACATTAGATAATGTCTCAAGGTAATCAAGATATTCTGGCTTTTCGATGTTCATAGCCTTGTCAGGTCTCCATGCAGGAAGTACCTGTACGTCAAATGTCTTATCATCCTTAAGAACCTGATGCCACTCAAGTGAGTCAACAGGATCATCTGTTGTACAAACTAATGTAACATTTGACTGCTTGATAAGGTTACGAACTGACATAGAATCTTCCTGTAGCTTTGCATTACAGAGATTCCATACTTCCTCAGCTGTATCGCCGTTGAGAATACCGTTGTATCCGAAGTATCTCTGAAGTTCAAGGTGGCTCCAGTGATAAAGTGGGTTACCGATAGCCATCTCAAGAGTCTCAGCCCATTTCTGGAACTTCTCGCGGTCAGAAGCATCACCTGTGATGTACTTCTCATCAACACCGTTAGTTCTCATCTGACGCCATTTGTAATGATCGCCACCAAGCCATACCTGTGTGATGTTCTCGAACTTTCTGTCTTCAGCGATTTCCTTAGGGTTGATATGGCAGTGATAGTCAAGTATTGGCATCTTAGCTGCATAATCGTGGAATAAATGCTGAGCTGTTGGAGTTGAAAGTAAAAAGTCTTTGTCCATGAACTGTTTCATGATTCATAATCCTCCTGTGAATTAAAATATTGTTGTGTTGCGTTTTATTATATCAGCGGCGATGATACTGTGATTGTCAGCATCTTCACCGGATAAAACCTTCATTAGCACGCTTACCGCGCATGAGGATAGTTCCTCAACTTTGCTGTCAACAGAGGTAAGCTCAGGTTCTGTACACAATGAAAGAATAGAGTTATTGTATCCAATAACCTCTAAATCCTCAGGAATTCTGATTCCGTGGGTATGTGCAAACTTGACAGCACCGGCAGCAATAGAGTCATCAGATGTCATTACGGCATCAAACTTCATCCCCTTATCATACAGATATGTAAGATAATCCCTGGCATGAGATATGTTCTTGCCACACAGATGATGGAATTCATCCGGGAGAGTAATACCGGCTTCATTAATTGCTTTAAGATAGCCGCGGTACTTATTCATGCCACTGTATGAAGTACTCGTATATAAATAAACTATATTACGATGTGAATTATTTATCAAGAGTTTTGTTGCATTGTATACAGCTTCTTCATCATTGCACATAACAGAATAAATGTTGTCAGCATCCAGATAGCCGTTGACCAGCACTATAGGAACATCTTTAGCTGCATTAATAATGTAGTCATTGTTATGCTTACTGGTATTTTCTACAAACTGTGAACCGGCAAGAATAATTCCGTCAACTCTTTTACTTAAAAGAAGCTCGAGATAATTCTTCTTATTATTGTAATCTTTACCTGTGCAGCAAAGAATAGAGTCGTAGTTGTATTTGCGAAGCTCCTGTTCAAGATAGTAAACAGCGTTGGCAAGGTATATATCAGATGAATCTATGCACATAATGCCAATTGTCTTCATAGTATTAAGACCTAATCCTCTTGCAAATACATTAGGAGTGTAGTCTAATTCTTTCATTGCATTAATAACTTTGTCTCTTGTCTTTTCAGAAACTCTGGCGTTGCCGTTAAGTACTCTTGAGACAGTTGCTATGGACACACCAGCTTTTTTAGAAACATCATATATATTAATATTCATGTGCGACCTCATCTCTTGACGAATGTAAATGTATCGCTTAACAGAAATTGATAAAAAATAAATAAATGTAAGCGCTTACATATTGATAAATGAATTATACAATGGTATTATTATAAAAACAAGTGTAATGTAAGAAATTTTTAAAAAGCAGAAAAATGTATTGACTTAGAGCATTTTTAAGTATATTTTATTTATGAAAGCGCTTACATGCACTTATTTACATACCATTTACTGGTTAATAATTAGGGACCGTTATCGTAAGACGGATTATTCCCAATGAAAAAAGGAGATTTAAGATGCAGAGATTAAACAAGAGTATTACACATGCAGTTGACAGACCTGTTAAGGTTATGCAGTTCGGTGAGGGTAACTTCCTTAGAGCATTCGTTGATTATATCTTCGATGTAACTAATGAGAAGACAGATTTCAACGGTGGTGTTGTTATCGTTAAGCCTATCGAGTTCGGTACACTTGAGAGATTCCATGATCAGGAATGCCAGTATACACTTCAGTTAAGAGGTTTTGTTGATGGAGAGCCTAAGGAAATCACACGTCAGATTACATCAGTAGTAGATGCAGTTGCAGCTATTGAGGATTATGACAAGTACATTGAGTATGGTACAAGCGAGACTCTTAGATTCATCGTTTCTAATACAACAGAGGCTGGTATCGTATTTGACGAGACAGATAACGATCCTAATGCACGTCCTCCTAAGACATACCCAGGAAAGCTTACACAGCTCCTTTACAAGAGATATCAGAAGTTCAACGGGGCAGCAGATAAGGGACTTATCTTACTTCCATGTGAGCTTATCGCTGATAATGGTATTGAATTAAAGAAGTGCATCATGAAGTTTATTGAGCTTTGGGGTCTTGAAGATGGATTCAAGGATTGGGTTAACAATTACTGTTCATTCTGCCCAACACTTGTAGATAGAATTGTTCCAGGATATCCAAGAGAAGACGCAGCTAAGCTTTGCGAGGAGTGGGGATATGAGGATCAGCTTATCGACAGAGCAGAAGTATTCGGTCTTTGGGTTGTAGAGAGTGATTCTAACCTTCCACTTGAGCAGCTTGAGAAGGAACTTCCATTCAAGGAAGCTGGACTTAATGTAGTATTTACTAAGGATCATCATCCATATAAGGAAAGAAAGGTAAGAATTCTTAACGGATCTCATACATCATTTGTATTAGCTTCATTCCTTGCTGGTAATGACAATGTAGAGAATTCTATGAAGGATCCTGTAATCAGAAAGTACATGGAAGAGACACTTTACAATGAAGTTATTCCTACACTTTCACTTTCTAAGGAAGATTGCGAAGAGTTCGCTAAGGCTGTTATTGACAGATTCCTTAACCCATTCGTAGACCATAGATTATTAAGCATTTCACTTAACTCAGTATCTAAGTGGGAAGCTAGATGTTTACCTTCATTCTTAGGATATGTTAACAAGTTTAACAAGCTCCCTAAGTACCTTACATTCTCTATCGCAGCACTTATGAGCTTCTATACATCACAGACAGAAGCTGAGTTCAACGGCGGTATTGTATTAAAGGGTGACAGAAACGGTGAAGAGTACAACATCACAGATGACAAGGCTGTTCTTGATTTCTTCAGAGATAATTCAGGAAAGTCTGCTAAGGAATTCACACATGCTTACTTAAGCAATACTAAGTTCTTCGGTGGCGAGGATCTTTCTAAGGTTCTTAACCTTGAAGAAGTTATTACTGAGTACATCACAGATATCAGAGAAAGAGGTATGAGAGCAGTAGTTAATGATTTAGCTGACTAATTAATAGCTCTTTGAATGATTATAGAGCGGATGTTTTTATATTCATCCGCTCTTATTTAATATAATAATCAAATTGAATTGGAGGATATATGCAGGATTTTATTAAGATTAATAAAGATGATAATGTTGCTGTAGCGTTAAAGCCTATTGCTAAAGGCACAACTCTTAATGTTGCAGGAATTGATGTGACTACTGTAGAAGATATTCCACAGGGACACAAGTTCGTAATTAAGGCTATCAAGAATGGTGATCCGGTTATCAAATATGGTTTCAGAATCGGATTTGCACAGGCAGATATTCCAGTTGGAGCATGGGTTCATACTCATAACTTAAAGACTGGTCTCGGTGAATTACTTGAATATACATATGAACCAGAGGGCCATAAGGATGTTGAGCCTACTGAACCAGCTTATTTCGATGGATATATGAGAGAGAACGGCAAGGTTGGTGTCCGTAACGAAGTATGGATTGTTCCTACAGTTGGATGTGTTAACTCAATTGCAAGAGCAATTGAAACAACAGCAAGAGCTAACAAGCCAGAAGGAGTAGATGAAGTAGTTGCATTTACTCATCCATATGGATGTTCACAGACAACAGAAGATCAGGAGAATACAAGAAAGATTCTTGCTGATTTAATTAATCACCCTAATGCAGGTGCAGTTCTTGTACTTGGTCTTGGATGTGAAAACAGCCGTATTGAAGTTCTTAAGGATTATATCGGAGAGGTTAATCCAGACAGAGTTAAGTTCCTTCAGGTTCAGGATGTTGAGAATGAGCAGGAAGAAGCAGAAAAGCTTATGAATGAGCTTATGGCTTATGCTGCTACATTTAAGCGTGAAAAGGTTAATGCAAAGGAACTTATCGTTGGTATGAAGTGTGGCGGTTCTGATGGATTATCAGGTATCACAGCTAACCCAACAGTTGGTCTTTTCTCAGATATGCTTGTTTCTAAGGGTGGTACAACTATCCTTACAGAAGTTCCAGAGATGTTTGGTGCAGAGACAATTCTTATGAACAGATGTGCTAATAAGGAACTTTTTGAGAAGACAGTTCACCTTATCAATGACTTTAAGGAATACTTCATTAAGAATGGTCAGGAGATTTACGAGAATCCATCTCCAGGAAACAAGGATGGCGGTATTACAACTCTTGAGGACAAGTCTTTGGGATGTACACAGAAGTCAGGAAGTTCATTAGTAAAGGGCGTTCTTGCATATGCAGAGCCAGTTAATACTAAGGGACTTAATCTTCTCAGCGCACCTGGTAATGACCTTGTTGCTGCAACAGCCTGTGCAGCTTCAGGCGCACAGATGGTTCTTTTCACAACTGGACGTGGAACACCATTTGCTTCTCCTGTTCCTACAGTTAAGATTGCAACTAACTCAAGACTTGCAGGAAATAAGGGTAACTGGATTGACTTTAATGCAGGAAGAATTGTTACAGATGATCTTCCACTTGAAGATGCAGCTAAGGAGCTCTTCCAGCTCGTATTAGATGTTGCTTCTGGTAAGAAGGTTAAGGCTGAGATAGCAGGATTCCATGATCTTGCAATCTTTAAGCAGGGTGTAACATTATAATTGTTATAATTGATATTAAAATACGGGGACTGCGAATACTGCAGTCCCCGTTATTTGTATTTAAGATATCTCATAATTTATCATATACATGCCTGAAAGTAGAATATCCCGTCTTTAGTAAAAAATGCGTATATGCCATTGTACTTCTCAACTACAGATATAATGCTTCGTATTCCGATACCATGACCTAATTGTGATGTTACAGGAATCATGTTGACAAATTGTGGTTCGTCAGAATAGGTATTGGATATGTTAATGCATATTTTATTGTTTTTTTCAAACATTCTGATGGTAATAAGATGACTGTTATTTTTTTCAGAATCAGCGAGAGGATTATTAGTAGTGCTAATCTGGCTGGTGCAGGCGTTGATTGCGTTTTCTATAGCATTGGCAAGAAGGCTGCACAGGTCGGTAATCTTATACCTACTGAAGTCAGATGCAGTTACTGATATATGTGTGGTAATGCCTGTTTTGTTAGCTTTGCTTATATATGATGATAATATAAGGTTAATAGCTTCGTTATTGCAGTAGCGTGTAATCCGTGTATTATCAAGACTGGTGTTGATTTCATTGATATAGTCCAGAGCCTGTTCTGTATGGTTATTGATAAGGCAGTTCTGTATGAAAGTCATATGATGTCTTAAATCATGTCTGTAGATAGCTGCCTGTTTCTGATAATCAGTAAGCTGTGAAATCTCTTTTTCTGCCTGTGTTGCGGCTGCAGAGAGAATAATATTCTTACGTTCAGCAGTGTTTTTTTTGTTGGACAGATGGAGCGTAACTATTGATAAAGTGAAATACAATATTACAATGAAGCTGTCCATGAATTCAATTATTACAGCTTTACCGGTATAGAGAAGGTCTGTATACACAGTGAAAGCATATTCAAGAATATAATAGGTTAAAGGAAGAAGGAAAAACAGAGATATAATTGTTCTGGATTCATCTTTCAGCCTGATTATGTATGGCGAAATGTATTTAACAACAATAAGCAGAAGTGGAATAGTGACTGCTATAGTTGTGATATCTGAAATCATATGAACCTGAGGGAATACATACATAGCAAGTGTGCCAAACCATTTTCTTGGAGTACACATGAGATATGCAGACATAACAGCAATAGAGGATATGTATATATTCTGATGACATATATATCTGATTATCAGAATCAGAGGAATATGTATGAATATAGGGTAGCATTTATAAAGAATCTCTTTGCCAAACGTGATGTAAGATACAGTCTGAAATATGGCAAATGCTATAATTGTAAGGATATATAGGCGTTTATTATCTTCCCAGCATATTCCTGCAAAATAAAATGATACTATGATTCCGAATATCAGAACAAAACCATAGTTTATAAGGCTTAATATTGCGGCAGCACTCATGGCTATTCTCCTTTTCTGATGTATATATACTATTCTTCCATCTGGAATTCAAGGTACTGTTTTTTGATGTCTGACACACGTCTCTGCGCAACCGGTATAGTCTTGTTATTATTAAGAAGAATCTTTTCAGTATCAATAGTTCTGATGTAATTCATGTTAACGATAAAAGAACGGTGTGGCAGAGTGAATTCCTTATGTGCCGTCAGGGTATCACATACAGACGAGAATACATCTGTAGATACCACTTGTTCATTGTTCTTAAGATACAGTATAACTTTTCTGTTAAGAGCTTCCGCATAGACGATGTCTGCCAGATATATCTTATGTATACCGAAATTGTTCTTGATGATAAATGTGTCATGCTGTTCATTATGAAATGTCTCTATAATATCATCAATTGTATTGTACAAAGGTATCTTATCAACGGGTTTTAACAGATAGTTAAATGCCTTAACGGTGTAACTTTCTACTGCAAATTCCGGTGTAGATGTAAGAAATATTACAGGTGACGACTTGTCAAATGTGCGGATTTCCCTCGCAAGACTTATACCATCCATCACAGGCATAATAATATCAAGAATATATATGTCATATTTCTCAAATTCGGCAGTTGAAGCAAGTTCAACACTACTAGAAAAACATTTTATAATGAAATTCTGATTGTTGCAGGAAGCATAGGCATCTAATAATTCTTTGATTCTTGTTAATTCATTTTCGTTGTCATCACATACAGCAATCTTCATGGCAATCTCCCTCATATTAATAAATAATATATTAAATAACTGTTAATTAATTATATATGGCATTCGGCCAAATTACCATATATAAATCTAATCGTTCATGTCAAAATATTTGTAATTCACGCAGGAAACCTCACAAAACCACATAATTCAGGTATTATAAATACAACATATAGAAGACGGAAAACTGAATATTAGAATATGTGGTTATAACATAAAGGAGGCGTTAAGATGAAAAGATTTCTGAGTATACTTTTATGTTCTGCAATGCTTGTTGTGTCAGTACCGGGAATGTACTATGCACAGGGATTTGAAAGTCAGTCTGCTTATGATGAGAGCAATCAGCTAAAGGAGATTGATTATCAGCTTAATGGAGGATATTACGTCAGTGGGTATGAAGCACCTTCTGAATATCCGGTTGCAGAACTACCGGGTAAAGATGATATTGTCAATCAGGGCTATGAGTTTGGCGGCTGGTATGATAATGAGGAGCTTACAGGTGAGCCTGTGAAGTCAATTACGGATGACCAGTACCAAGGCGTAGTTGTCCTTTATGCCAGATGGATTGAGAGATATTATTATATTGACATACCAGCAAGCGTTGATGCAGATAAGGATAATCTTGTAATATCAGGACATGCAGGTGGTTTATATGAGAAAGATAAAGTAAGTGTTTCTGTTTATTCTAATAATGAATGGAATCTTAAGAATGGAGATATCAGATTAGGATATGAGTTATACAATGACGATATTAAGATGTCTCTTGTTAACAATTCAGTAATAGCAGAGCTTACAGCTACTGGCAGTGATAATACAAGAAAATATATGACAAGGCTGTTAGAAGTTCCTAAATATGCAGGAACTTATACGGATAACCTTACATTTGATGTTACATTTGAAACAACAAAATACAATATTAAATACGAAACTAACGGAGGAACACTTTATTCTGGAGAGAAGGACGAGCAGGACAGAGAGATTGAACTAGAAAAATCTGTTTTTGAGGCCGGTACAAAGCTTTCAGATCTTCCAGTTCCGGGAAAAGCAGGTTCAACATTCTTAGGCTGGTGTTATGATTCAGCGTGTACGAATTATGTTAAGCGTAGTGACAGACTTTTAAGTGATATAGTTCTGTATGCATCATGGGCAGATGAACAGGAACTTAAGACTGTAAGCATTGATACATATGCAAGAAGTTATGATGTTGATGCTAATGAATTTACAATTACATTAACAGATAAGACAGGTAAGCTGACTAAGGAAGAAGTGAAGAATTATTTAACAATTAAGAATGTAAGTGATTCTTCTGAAGAAACTTCAATTGATGTTGCTGTGGGGAATGTATTAGATGATGGGGCATATACATTTATAATAAAATGCAATGGCTCATGGCAGGAAGGTTCTGGATACCGTCTTGAGCTTTCAGATGACAGACTTTTCTTCACAGGTTATGATTCGACAATAAGAGAGTACGATTTCACAGTATACAAGCCAGATGTAAAGAATGTTAATCTTGGTAATGATATTAAATATATCAGTTCAGAAAGTTTAAGTAATCTTTTTGTTAATGGAGAGAGAACTGATAAGATTTCTGTAACAGTGATGACCGTTGGTTCTGATGGTACAGTAAGTCAGGAGGCAACTAAGACAACAGGCAGCTTTACATATTCAGACAGTGAACTTTTTGTGGGTGATAAGATTGCAGTCTATGATGGAGATGTAGTTCCACAATTAGATGGCAATGTAATTTCAGAAGATGATGTTTCTTTCTTTGAGATTACATCAGTTAATGACAATGAATATTCATATAGAGGAATGGCAGCAGAAGAGATTCTTTTTGTTCCAGATGTACTTCCTGTGAATATTGCCGATGATAAAGATAATGATTATGATAATGACAGCATTACAGTATTACAGAGCAAGATGACTTATGGAGCTGACAGCCATATGCAAGTCTTGGTCTAGATGAAGATACAACTGTGGATGCAGGAGATTATCTTGCAATTTATGAAGCTGGTGATAATCAGATTCAGTATGCTCTTATAACCAGTGTTTCATCAGATAATGCAGACTATGTAATTGCCTATACGAAGGTAACATGGGATGAAGTACAGGCTGCAATGGATGTATATCAGACTGATAATGTCAAGGGCGAAAGTATATTAGAGAATCAGGATGTAAATAGTATTGAACAGAGTGTTGAGCAGCAGGCTGTTGACAGTGGATTTGCACAGACCGTTGTTGATGAAGTTGCACAGGCTGTTGAAAGAACAGATTCTTATCAGGAACTTCAGGACTATCTGTCACAGACTATGAATGCAGATATCAGTATTGTACCTGTTGAAGGATTTTATAAAGCTGATAGTGGAAATAGTGAGATAACTATATATGGAAGTAAGAAACCAACAATAAAGCTTGATCATGTAAGAGCAGAACTTTCAACTGGTTTAAAGCATTTTGATAATGTAAGCGGATTAAGACTTGCGCTTGATATTGGAGTTGAGATTTCTTTCTCTAACATGAAGGTAGTTGTTTCTGCTACATTTGAACAGGAAGTTAAGATTAATATTAATGTAAGTGGTAAAGCAATTTGGAAGGTATGGGGAATATTCCCATATATTGATGATTACCGTGTTGCTGTTTCACTTGACCTGTATGATTACACAGGAATTAACTTTAATGTTAATGTAAAAACTGCTGAGGATGATAATGAAGAAAGCTCATCAAAGCTTGACGAAGTAATCAATGGGATTGCTGAAGAATTAAAGAGCATGATGGAGCTGGGAACTACATATATATCTGATAATTCTGATATGTCTACGCGACTTGAGGAACTTGGAGATGGCGGTGAGAATAAAGAGATATCAGTAGCAAAGAGCCTTGCAGAGAGATATTCAGACATGCTTGATGATGAGGCTGACTGGGTTGACCTCTATACTAAGTCTTTAACTGAGTCTCATGTCCGTGTAATCGGAATTATTGATATTGAGTTTAAGGTTGAATTTGTTGTTTCAGCTAATGTCAACATATCCATGGGTATGACGTACTGGTATAAGAATGCTAAAAGATATGTCTACAGCATTATGGTATTTGACAGAAAGGTAACAAGTGACACTATAGACTTATGCGAAGAACAGTATGAATTTTCGGTGTATGCTATTGGAACAATAGGAATCCGTGCTGGTATAAGGCTAAGTGTTTCTATCGGTTTGATATCAACCAAGCTTGCCAGCGTAGGCTTCATGGCAGAGGTTGGAGGTTATGCACAGGTATGGGGATATCTGTACTATCAGCTCAAATATGCTGCATCACAGGGCAGAACATCAAGTTCAATGGGTGCAATATACATGGAGATTGGCATGTATATGGAAGTCAAATTCCTGGCACAGGCACTGGCAGGAACTTTTAGCTATAATCCTACACTATTTGAAAAGCAGTGGCCGCTGTACAGCGTTGGTGTAGTTGAAAATGTATGTGATTTTGCATACAATCAGGATTCTGTAAAAGATGTCAGGATGAAAAGAGATGTTAAGACTGTAAGACTTCCAGATACATATTTTGAAATGCAGTATCTGGATATGAAGGAAGGCCTTGATAAGAATGACGAGTATTTCAGAAAAGTATATGATGACAGTGACAGATACTATGTAATAGCAATGACCAATCCGGCATTCTCATATGACCCGGCTACTAACATAATTGCAGTTGATCCGGGTAGTGAACCTCAGCAGGATGGTGAGATGATAATCACATGGAAGAACCAGAAGGGATCATTTAACACCAAGCCAATTACAAGAAAGATATCTCTTCATTGGGATAATTTACGAGATGGTTATTATATTGCATTCCAGACTAACGGAGGTTCTGTGGTAGATGCAATTGTAGTTAAATATGGCAGACAGATTACAAAGCCGGCAGATCCTGTTAAACAGGGCTATACATTTGCAGGCTGGTACACAGATGAAGCATTCACTAAGAAATATAATGTTCCTGATGTAATGCCTAATGAAGACAGAATTGTATATGCCAAGTGGGAAGCAGCAGATACAACTTATAATGTTGTTGATTATGTTGAAGGAACAGATGGCGTATATAGTGTATTGTCAACAAGACAGGAAACTGCCAAGACAGACGAAAAGGTTTCACCAAAGCCTAATGTAAGAAATGGATTTGCGACTCCGGCAGTATTATCACAGATTGTTAATGCTGATGGAAGTACAACTGTTAATTATTATTATGCAAGAAATAAATATAACATCAAATTCATCTCAGAAGGAGAGACTGTTACTGAAGGACAGTATACATACGGAACGCTAATGCCAACACCTAATGTATACAGACCAGGTTATGAATTTGTCGGATGGGAGCCTTCTGTTACACAGACAGTTCCTGCAAAGGATACAACTTATACAGCAGTATGGAAAGAATCTGATGATGTTGTATACACAACGAAATATTACCTCGAAGATGAGAATGGTAATTATAAACTTGATAAAGCCAAGATAAGCAAAGGAACAACCGGACAGACTGTAACTGCTGACAAAGAGTGGTATGACAACAGCCGATATCATCTTTCAGGGGAACTTCCATCAGGTGTGGTTGCGGCAGACGGAAGTCTTACGTTTAAAGTACATTATGACAGAAACACATTTAACATAGAATTTAATCCTATGGGTGGAACTGTGAACAGAGAGAAAATTACTGCAAGATGGGGTGCAGGTGTTATTACACCAGTTCCGGAAAGAGCAGGATATGCATTTGCAGGATGGTATACTGACAAAGAGTGTACAGAAGCGTTTGACGGAATAATGCCGGCAGATAATATTATATTATATGCAAAATGGGAGGTTGGCAAAGTTAATTACACTGTAGAACATCTCATTGAAAAGCTTGATGGCAATGGATATGAATTATATGACAGAAATGTATATACAGCAGATACTGACAGTGAAGTTACACCAGAAGTTAAGTATATGGAAGGGTTTACTCTGCCAGAAGTACAGACAGCCATTGTTAATGGAGAAGGTACAACTGTTGTAAGATATTTCTACAAGCGTAATGTACACAGACTGACTCTTGTACTTGATAACGGACAGGATGATGTTGTATACGATTACATGTATGGAACTAAGATTGATGTTATTAATCCGGAAAGAACAGGATATACATTTACAGGCTGGAATGGTGATATTGTAAGTGAGATGCCTGACAGGGATATTACTTACGTTGCTACATGGAGTATTAACCAGTACACAATCAGCTTTAATACTGATGGTGGTAGTGATATTGCACCTGTAACACAGGATTACAATACTGAGGTTACTGTAAATGAGATTCCGGTTAAGAAGGGATATACATTTATAGGATGGGACAATGATATTCCTGAGTATATGCCTGCCGGCAATATGGTATTAACTGCAAAGTGGAGCAAAGATGTATATAATATCACTTATAATCTTGATGGTGGTACAGCGGGTAATCCGGATACTTATGAGGTTGACA
The DNA here is from genome assembly GCF_003464165.1 of Eubacterium sp. AM49-13BH. Taxonomy (GTDB): domain Bacteria; phylum Bacillota; class Clostridia; order Lachnospirales; family Lachnospiraceae; genus Lachnospira. Next base: position 44,984 of record NZ_QSEK01000023.1, read on the forward strand.
GTCCTGTTATTACGCTTGAAAGACCTAAGCGTTCAGGTTATACATTCCTTGGCTGGAGTGGAACAGGTATTGATGGAACACAGATGGATCCGGTAATAACAACAGGTTCTACAGGAGATAAAGAATTTACAGCTAATTGGAAAGAAAACAGCTATACTATCCAGTTCATTCCATATGGAGATGGAACAACAGGCTCTATGGAAGACATGAACCTGAAATATACTGACAGAGTATCTATCAGTGCTAATAAGTTCAAGAGAACAGGATATACATTTGCAGGCTGGTCATTAAAGGCTGGTGCAGATAAGGTATACAATGATAGTGAAGTTATAAGCGGACTTGCAGAAGGCGATAATGAAAGACTTACCCTATATCCTGTATGGACAGCTAATAATTATACAGTACATTTTGATACCAAGAATGGCGATGCAATTGCAGACCGTACATTCACATATGATAAGAAATATCAGCTTCCTACAGCAACAAGATATGGATACACATTCCTTGGATGGTGTGTTGAAGATGGAGGAACCGTCACATACGCACCGGGTGCTTCTGCTGATAATCTTACAGGTGAAGGAACAGTTACACTGTATGCAGGCTGGAGTCTTAATAAGACATTTACATACAGTCATCCATATTCTTACCGCGTAACAGATAACTCAAAGGAGGAACCTGTAAAGTTACATTTCTTCATAGATGGAGCTTCAGGTACTTCAACGAGTGGTAATGTACGAAACAATTCTATCTATATGAATGGTATATCTTTAAATGAGATAAAGAAGAATTGCAGTACAATGACTATTACAATCAGCTATAACATCAGGATGGTAGATGATGGATATGCGGATTTAGATACCACATACAGAAAGAATTCTAATAAGGCATGGACCGGATGGCATGAAGAAGATGTGGATCTTAAGAAGAATAACAATAAAACTAAGACTCATACATACACTATAAGTCTTAATGATGTTGATGCTGTATGCTACAGATTTGATGCGCATGGCACTGGTTCTGACAAGTATGATTTAAGCAATATCAGAGTTAGTGTAAGATTTGATTAATTAATAGTTCATACAGACTGGTCATGTTACCGGTCTGTATGAACTCCTAGGAGGGATTCAGATGAAGATATCAAAGAATAAAATGATGATAGCGGTAATAATAGTGCTGTGTGCGATTGCTGCAATATTGGTTTCAGTATTGTTTATTAATAAGAACAGGAATAATGATGATAAATTTACTCCTACTCTTGATTCTGATGCGGGAGATATACAGGATAATAACAATTCAGGAGGGCAGCAGGGACAGGCTATAAGAATTCCTGGATATCCTTCAATTACTATTGCTGCAGATAAAGAAAATGTGACTATGAATCTTTACAATCCAGAGGGAAATCCATGTTACTTTACATTTGAGATAGTTTTATCAGATACCAATGAAACAATATATAAGTCAGATATGGTTGAGCCGGGTAAGGCTATAACAAATGTGAAGCTTAAATATGGGCTTGCAGCAGGAGAGCATAATGCAGTTATTAAAATCAGCACTGCATCACTTACAGATGGTAAGGCAATGAATGGTGCTAATGTTGAGACTGTTCTTGTTGCAAAATAAATATATCATTAATTAATGAAGAATGGAGGATATTATGAGAAAATTCACAGCAGTTTTACTTAGTACAATGTTCGTATTAGGAAGCTTTACATCTGTTATGGCACAGGATTCTGATACAAAACAGACAACAATAAGTGTGTCTGTTGACCCGACATACATGGTTACTATTCCTGCCAATACAACAATAAAAAGTGGAGAGCAGTCATCCAGCCTTGGAAAAATTACAATCGAGAATGTAAGACTTGAGCCGGATAAGAGTGTAAATGTGGCTGTCGATGCAAGTGGCAAACTTAAGAATACTAAGGATACATCAAAGACAATTCCTTATAAGATTATGAATGGAGATAAAGAGTTCAAATCAGCATCTTATACAGAGAATTCTGATAATACAATGCTTACATTATTTATTGATAAATCAGACTGGGATAAAGCATATGCCGGTACATACACAGATACACTTGTATTTACTATTTCGTACAGATAGTGAATATATGTAACATACAATTAATTATTATAAGCAATATAAAAAGAGTTGCCCGGTAAACCGGACAACTCTTTATTTCGTTAGAATCCAAATTATGAATTAAATAGATTATCTCTGAACTCTTGCGCCAGCACCACCAACGATACCTTCAACTTCCTTAAGAGAAGCCATTGTTGTATCACCAGGTGTTGTCATAGCTAATGCACCGTGAGCTGCACCGTAGTTAACAGCCTTCTCAGCATCTTCGAATGTCATAAGACCATATACAAGACCTGAAGCGAATGAATCACCGCCACCAACTCTATCCATGATCTCAAGTCCATCATACTGAGCAGCCTTGTAGATTTCTCCATCAGCCCAGCAGATTGCTGACCAGTCATTAACTGTAGCTGTCTTAACCTGACGAAGTGTTGTAGCAACAGCCTTGAAGTTAGGATATGTAGCAGCAGCTTCGTTGATCATCTTCTTGTAACCATCAAGGTTAAGAGTCTTAAGGTTCTCATCGTTACCTTCGATTTCGAAACCAAGGCAAGCTGTGAAGTCTTCTTCGTTACCAATCATAACGTCAACATACTTAGCAACTTCCTTATTAACTTCCTGAGCCTTAGCTAAACCGCCGATAGCTTCCCACATAGATGGTCTGTAGTTAAGATCGTAAGATACGATTGTACCGTACTTCTTAGCTGCCTTACAAGCTGCAATAACAGTCTCGCAAGCCTGCTCAGAAAGAGCAGCGTAGATACCACCTGTATGTAACCAACGAACACCTAAACCACCATCGCTCTTGTTCTTGAAGATGTAATCGAAATCGAAATCTTCTGGAGTAGCCTGTGAAATAGCTGTGTTAGCTCTATCAGAGCAACCCTTAGCACCACGGATACCAAATCCTCTTTCTGTGAAGTTGAGACCGTTTCTGCAAAGACGTCCGATACCATCTGTCTTCTTCCAGCAGATAAGGTCAGTTGAAACACCACCCTGCTCGATGAAATCCTTCATAAGAAGACCTACTTCGTTATCAGCAAAAGCTGTGATAACAGCAGTGTTCATACCGAAACACTTGTGAAGTCCACGGATAACGTTGTATTCTCCGCCACCTTCCCATGCTCTAAAGCTTCTTGCTGTACGGATTCTGCCTTCACCTGGATCAAGACGAAGCATAACTTCACCTAATGATACAGCGTCAAAAGTACATTCTTCAGCTGGTCTTAAATTTAATTTCATTGTTTAGATACCTCCAAAATATTTTATTGCTATAACATTTTACCATATTAATCTGATTAATTCCATCATTTTTGCCTAATCTTTTCTATTGTTTTAAAAGAAATTTACAACATAATCTAAAAAAGCAATAAAAAAGGAGATGCGGTCAACATCTCCTTTTTAAAAATATGAGGGGAGATAGAAAGA
>NZ_QSEK01000024.1 GCF_003464165.1 Eubacterium sp. AM49-13BH
GAAAAAGGGAGCGAAGAAGCTCACGCTTCCTCACTCCCTTTTTCCTATGGACCAGAGGGGAGTCGAACCCCTGTCCGAAAACCCATTCCCTGTTCTTCTACTATCATAGTTGATTGTTTAACATTCCCTCCGGTACACGGGAATCAACACCCTTGCACCTTTAGTAGCTTCATGATACGACCAGCATCTCAAAGCTTTGATACTGTCGTTTCCTACATGTTCGAAGCCTGGGTCTTAAAGTGTAGGTGCTTTAAGTCAGACTGCTGCAATTAGGCAGCGTATGCTAAATTATCGTTAGCGTTTATATTTAAGTTTGGATTTTGACGCTTTCCTGCGGATAGCTTCACCAGCTTCAAGATCCCCGTCGAAACCTTTACTAGCCCGTGTGTAAGCAGCTTTATCTGCCTATTTATATTAACATTGGCATAATGCCAAGTCAATGAACTTGTTATTCAAAACTGATAAAATATTTCTAAAATCTGAGATTCTTGTTCTTGAATTCCTTCTGTGCATCTCTTATCTGGTCTTTCTTTGCAATAGAATCTCTCTTGTCAAAGTTCTTCTTACCTTTTCCAAGACCTATTTCCATCTTCACCTTTCCCTCTTTCAGATATACCTGAAGCGGAACAAGTGTGTATCCTTTAATTGTAAGTTCACCTGTAAGCTTATTAATCTGATTCTTGTGAAGAAGCAGCTTTTTAGGTCTTAAAGGATCTTTATTGAATATGTTTCCCTTCTCATATGGTGTAATATTCATACCTAATACATACACTTCACCATTCTCAATCTTAATGTAAGATTCCTTAATTGAGCACTTACCTGCTCTGATTGATTTAACCTCAGTGCCGTGAAGTACCATACCTGCCTCGTATTTTTCTTCTATAAAATAATCAAAATAAGCTTTCTTATTGTTCGCTATAAGTCTGTTTCCTGATGCGCTTGTTTTTGATGCCATGTCAGTCTCCATTCTATTCTATGCAAATGCAAAATCAATTGTTCTTAGTATCTTATCGGTGCCTATAACCACAACCTTAACCTTCTGTCCAAGCTTATAACTTCTGTTTCCAAGTTCTCCTATCATCTCATAGTGTTCCTCGTCAAATGTATAGAAGCCTTTCATATTATTGACAGAAACCATGCCCTCGATAGTGTTTGGAAGTTCAACATATACGCCCCACGCGGTAACACCCGAAACAACTCCGTCAAATGTTTCTCCGACAAACTGTTCCATATACTCAGCCATCTTAAGCTTGTCTGTATCTCTTTCAGCGTCTGCCGCGCGTCGCTCCATCGCACTTGTCTGGACAGCAACATCCGGTAATATTGCATCATAATGGTCAGCTCTCTTAGGACTTAAACCTCCGTGAAGATTCTCCTTGATAATTCTGTGAATCTGGAGATCAGGATATCTTCTGATAGGCGATGTGAAATGACAGTAATACTTGGCAGCAAGTCCAAAATGTCCTACACATTCAGTAGTATACTTTGCCTTCTTCATAGAGCGGAGTGTCAGTCTGCTTATAAGATTCTCAGCGTCAGAACCTTCTATCTCTGAAAGAAGCTTCTGAATCTCCTTAGGTCTTAAATCATCAGTAAGTCTTAATGTATAACCGAAGTTATTAATAAACGTGGCTAACTTACGCATTTTCTCTGGATCAGGATTCTCATGAGTTCTATATAGAAATGGCATATCCTGCCAGAAATAATCCTCTGCAACAGTCTCATTAGCAGCAAGCATGAAATCCTCAATAATCTTAGTTGCTACATTTCTGTCATACGGCTTAATATCAGTCGGGTGGCCATTCTCGTCAAGTATAATCTTACTTTCAGGGAAATCAAAATCAACCGAACCTCTTGCAAATCTCTTCTTTCTAAGAAGCTCCGCAGCCTCCTCCATCATATGAAACATTGGAACAAGCTCTTTATACTTCATAATTTCATTAGTATCATTATCTACAAGAATCTTTTTTACACTTGTATAGCTCATCCTTCTGTCTACATTAATAACAGTTTCACATATTCTGTGTCCTACAATATTGCCTTTTTCATCAATATCCATAAGGCAGCTTAGTGCAAGCCTGTCCTCACCCTGATTAAGTGAGCATATACCGTTAGACAGCTTGTGCGGAATCATAGGAATAACACGGTCTACAAGATAAACGCTTGTACCTCTCTTAAGTGCTTCTTTATCAAGTGCGCTTCCCTCTGTAACATAATGGCTTACATCTGCAATGTGGACACCCAGATGATATACAGGACCTTCTTTCGAGATAGATACAGCATCATCTAAATCCTTCGCATCCTCACCATCTATAGTAACCATCTGCACATTTCTTAAATCAACTCTTCCAGCCTTATCCTTCTCACTGACAATATCAGGAATATCATTAAGTGCCTTCTTAACTGATTCAGGGAACTCCACTGGTAAATCATATGCCTTGATGATAGACATTATGTCCACGCCCGGATCATCTATATGTCCAAGTACTTCTGTAACCTTTCCCTGTGGATTCTTACTCTGGCTGCCGTAATCACTTATAGAAGCAACTACCTTAGAACCTTCAACCGCTCCATTCATGAATTCCTGCGGTATAAATATATCACAGTTAATCTTGGCATTATCAGGAATAACAAAACCATACGTTCTGTTCTTCTGGAATGTTCCAACAACTTCCTTAACCTCATGCTCAAGAATGGCAACAATCTTACCTTCAGCCCTCTTACCGCCATTCTTCTCAGTAGTTATCACAACCTTGACTTTATCATGATAGAAAGCATTCATCGTGTCATTAGCCTTGACAAATATATCATCTTCCCTATCAGGTATTACTACAAAGCCAAATCCCCTGCTTGTGCTTTCAAATGTTCCAACAAGTGCTACATTTTCAGGCTTCATATACTTACCCTTCTTTGATACACCTATTGTTCCATCTGCAACAAGACTGTCAAGCACTTCCATAAGCTCTGAACGCTTAGCTTTAGGAATATCGAGAAGCATAGCGATTTCTTTAGCTTTCATTGGAACATACAGTTCATTATTAAGAATCATATCAGCAAGCATCTGTCTTCGCTGTTTAAATATATCCTTCTCCATATCCCTTATATCCCTTTCTAACCATTAAATATACAGATTCTACCAGATTGCTCGTAAAAGCAAAAACACTCTTAAGAAATTATCCGTTTCTTAAGAGTGTCCGTAATTTAGAAATTAAAATTAAGTATAACTGCTATAACAACAAAAAGAATTACAAGAATCTTGGTTATCTTAACAAGCTTGCCTTCCATTGAACGGCCCTTGTTCTTACCCCAGTATGAATCAGCAGCACCACTAATTGTTCCTGACAATCCGTTCTGCTTACTTTCCTGCATAAGAATTATTATTGCTAAAGCTATACAAATTACTACAAATACTCCCATTAAACCAATTCTTAATACATCTCCGACAGACATATGAAACAATGGAATTATCTTATTCATACCATCCTCATTCCTGCGCATCATGCGCTTTTTATTACATAATTATGCCAATACGGCAACATAGGTCATTCTATCACAAATAAACATTTTGTGCAAGAAAAATCAACAAATTAATTTCAACCCTTTGATTAATTCTTCTTCACAAGAAGAGACTCGCCTGTCATCTCAACCGGTTTCTCAAGTCCCATAATTTCAATAAGTGTAGGAGCAATATCGCATAATCTTCCACCCTCACGAAGTGTATAATTCTCATCATAATTAACAAGAATGAATGGAACAGGGTTAGTTGTATGTGCTGTATGTGGAGCTCCTGTTTCGTAATCAATCATCTTCTCAGCATTTCCGTGGTCTGCGCAGATGAAGAGAACTCCGTCAACATCCTTTACTGCATCTACAGCCTTTCCAACAAGCTCATCAACCTTCTCTACAGCCTTGATTGCAGCTGGAATAACGCCTGTATGTCCAACCATATCAGGATTAGCGAAGTTGATAATAATAACATCATATTTGTCAGACTTTATAGCCTCAACTAAGTCCATACCTACTTCCGGAGCACTCATCTCTGGCTTTAAGTCATATGTTGCAACATCCTTAGGTGAGTTAACGAGTAATCTGAACTCATCAACATTAGGGTCTTCAACACCACCATTAAAGAAGAATGTAACATGTGCATATTTCTCTGTCTCAGCAAGTCTTAACTGCTTCTTTCCATGATTAGCGAGGAATTCACCAAATGTGTTCTTAATAATCTCTTTCTTGAATGCAACCTTCTTGTTAGGGATTGATTCATCATAATCCTTGAAACATACAAATGTTAATGGAATAAATCCTGTCTTTCTTTCAAATCCTGTAAACTTATCATCGCAGAACGCTCTTGTCATCTCTCTTGCACGGTCTGGACGGAAGTTAAAGAATATAACAGAATCATTAGCCTTAACTAATGAAAGTGGCTGACCATCTTTACAGATAACTGTTGGCTCAACGAATTCATCTGTCTTACCATTATCATATGACTCCTGAAGTGCCTGTGTAGCTGACTCGGCCTTAATGCCATCACCTGTTACAAGTGAATCATAAGCCTTTTCTACTCTGTCCCAGTTATTATCTCTGTCCATTGCATAGTAACGGCCTGATAAAGATGCGACCTTACCAACTCCTATTTCTGCCATCTTATTCTCAAGTGTCTCAACAAATCCCTTAGCTGAAGCTGGAGGTGTATCTCTTCCGTCGAGGAACGCATGAACATATACTTTAGACACTCCCTGCTGCTTTGCCATCTCTAAAAGTCCATATACATGGCTTAAATGACTGTGAACACCACCATCTGATAAAAGTCCGAAAAGGTGAAGATCCGAATCATTCTTCTTGCAGTTCTCCATTGCCTCAAGTAATTCTTCGTTCTTAAAGAATGTACCATCTTCAATGTCCTTAGTAATTCTTGTAAGATCCTGATAAATAATTCTACCAGCACCAATATTCATATGACCAACTTCTGAATTACCCATCTGTCCGTCTGGAAGACCTACAGCAAGTCCTGAAGCATATCCCTTCTGGAATGGGCATTCCTTCATAAGCTTATCCATAACAGGAGTGTTAGCCATAGCAATAGCATTACCCTCTGTTCTATCATTTAAACCATAACCATCAAGCACCATTAAAACTACTGGTTTTTTACTCATAATGTGATTCTCCTTTAAATGTATTCTAATTAATTGCCTATAGCATGATAGCACATTTGTAAAAAAAATCAAAGACCTTGTCTTGAATATTATCATCAAAACAAGGTCTTTTCATGCTTATTTACTTATTATAATTAACTATATCCGCAAAATCCGGCTTGAGACTTGCACCTCCTACCAGTCCTCCGTCAATGTCAGGCTGGGCAAAAAGCTCTGCTGCGTTAGAAGCGTTAACACTCCCGCCATAAAGAATCCTTATCTGATCTGCTGTTTCTTTATCATATAACTCTTCAAATACAGTTCTTATGAATCCGCATACTTCCTGCGCCTGCGCTGTAGTTGCAACCTTTCCTGTTCCAATAGCCCAGATTGGCTCATAAGCAACTATTGTATGAAGAACCTGCTCTTTAGTAACACCAACATATGCTTCTACTATCTGTTCTTTAATGAAATCAAGCGTAATCCCTTTTTCTCTCTGTTCAAGTGTCTCTCCACAACAAAGAATTGGAATAATGTCATGTTCAAGAGCTTTATGAAGCTTAAGATTAAGAACTGTATTGCTTTCGTTAAAGTACATTCTTCTTTCTGAATGTCCTATAATAACATGGCTTACACCCGCATCAACAAGCATCTCTGGCGATAATTCACCGGTAAATGCTCCTTTCTCCTGATAATATACATTCTCTGCTCCAATATGTATATTAGATCCTTTCACTGCCTCCACTACAGGTACTATGTCAATTGATGGCACACAGAACACAACATCAACATCCGGATTATTAACATTCGGTTTCAATTCAGTAACAAGCTTAACTGCCTGGCTTGGTGTCATATTCATCTTCCAATTGCCTGCTATTACTTTTCTTCTCATTCTACGCCTCCCCACAGGAAATAATCCATAATAACATATATATGGACAATCCTATTAAATTATTCCGATATAACTATCCTAGTAAAATAAATAATAGCATACTTTGGTACATATTTCAAGTATAGATTGTGAAATAAATAACAAAATCCAGGCCTTACTTAATAAAATAAGGTCTGGATGAAAATATTATTATATAACTATGTCAGTAAAATTAATTACTTATCGTTAGCTGCAACTACACCTGGAAGTTCCTTACCTTCAAGGAATTCAAGAGATGCTCCACCACCTGTAGAGATGTGTGTCATCTTATCTCCAAATCCTAAGTTGTTAACAGCAGCTGCTGAATCACCACCACCAATGATTGTTGTAGCATCTTTAAGCTGTGCAAGTTCTTCTGCAACAGCAATTGTTCCTGCTGCGAAATTAGGGAATTCAAATACTCCCATTGGTCCATTCCATACTACAGTCTTAGCATCCTTTAAAGCTTCCTTGTAAAGTTCACATGTCTTAGGTCCAATATCCATACCCATGTCGTCATCTGCCTGATGTCCTGCTTCTACAACATGTGAAGGAGCATCATTGCTGAATTCCTTAGAAACAACTGTATCGATAGGAATAAGCATTTTAACACCCTTTTCTTCAGCCTTCTTCATCATATCCTTAGCATAATCAAGATAATCATCCTCTACTAATGACTGACCTACATTACCACCATGTGCTTTCTGGAATGTATAAGACATACCACCACCGATAATAAGTGTGTCAACCTTATCAAGAAGATTATTGATAACTGAAATCTTAGAAGAAACCTTTGAACCACCAAGAATTGCAACGAAAGGTCTTACAGGATTATTAACTGCATTTCCAAGGAAATCAATTTCCTTCTGCATAAGGTATCCAACAACAGCTGTATCAACATACTGTGTAACACCTACATTAGAACAATGCGCTCTGTGAGCTGTACCAAATGCATCATTAACAAATACATCTGCAATAGAAGCTAAATCCTTAGAAAATGCTTCACCATTCTTAGTCTCTTCTGGTCTGAATCTTGTATTTTCAAGAAGAATAACATCTCCATCATTCATTGCAGCAACAGCTGCTCTTGCATTATCGCCTACAACAGTATCATCTGCTGCAAACTTAACTTCCTGACCAAGAAGTTCTGAAAGTCTCTTTGCAACTGGAGCAAGAGAAAATGCAGCATCTGGTCCCTTTGGCTTTCCAAGATGTGAACAAAGAATAACCTTTCCTCCATCAGCAATAAGCTTCTTGATTGTTGGAAGAGCAGCTACAAGTCTTGTTTCATCTGTAATTCTGCTTCCATCTAAAGGTACATTAAAATCGCATCTGCATAATACTCTTTTGCCCTTTACATTGATATCATCAATAGACTTTTTATTAAGCATATTAATATCCTCCATATAATACATAAAATAGCTACATATACAGCTTTATAAAAAACCGGAGAATAGTCATACCATTCTCCGGCAAAAACAATCTAAATGATTAGTTTAATTCAGCGAAGTACTTAATTGTTCTAACCATCTGGCTTGTGTATGAGTTCTCATTATCATACCAAGAAACAACCTGAACCTGGCAGCCACCGTTTGGAAGTTCATTAACCATTGTCTGAGTAGCATCAAATAATGAACCAAATCTCATACCAACGATATCGCTAGATACAATCTGCTCTGTATTGTAACCGAATGACTCTGTTGCAGCAGCCTTCATAGCAGCATTAACTTCATCAACTGTAACCTTCTTAGCAACTACAGCATTAAGAATTGTTGTAGAACCTGTAGGTGTTGGAACTCTCTGAGCAGCTCCAATAAGCTTTCCGTTAAGTTCTGGGATAACAAGACCAATAGCCTTAGCAGCACCTGTTGAGTTAGGAACGATGTTGCAAGCACCTGCTCTAGATCTTCTTAAATCACCCTTTCTCTGTGGTCCATCAAGAATCATCTGATCACCTGTGTAAGCATGAATTGTACACATAATACCTGACTCGATTGTTGCACAATCGTTAAGTGCCTTAGCCATAGGAGCTAAGCAGTTTGTTGTACAAGAAGCAGCTGAGATAATCTGATCATCTGCTGTAAGTGTCTCATGGTTTACATTGTAAACGATAGTCTTAAGGTCGTTTCCAGCTGGAGCTGAGATAACTACCTTCTTAGCACCTGCATTAATATGAGCCTGTGCCTTAGCCTTAGATGTATAGAATCCTGAACACTCAAGAACTACATCAACGCCAATCTCTCCCCATGGGCAGTTATTAGCATCTGGCTCTTTGTAAATCTTGATAGTCTTGCCTTTAACTGTGATTGTACCAGCCTCATCATCAGCTGTTACCTGATCTTCCTCACCGAAGTTAACATATCTTCCCTGTGATGAGTCATACTTTAAAAGATGAGCAAGCATCTTAGGGCTTGTTAAATCGTTAATAGCAACTACCTCATATCCTTCTGCACCAAACATCTGTCTGAATGCAAGTCTACCGATACGACCAAAACCATTGATTGCAACTTTTACTGACATAAAAACAATTCCTCCTAAAATGAATTTTTATAACATAGTTTGTTAAAATTTCAACTACCGTGTATTTTACATAAGAAGAAGCAAAATATCAAGGCTTTCTTCCCAATTTTTACATTTTTGCACTTTTTTCAATAATAACTCATTATCAATTAGTCATTTTGACGAAATCATTATCAATTAGTCATTTTGACGAAATCTTAACAAATTCTGTATCCAATATTGTTTACTTAACACTAATCTCTGCTTAATACTGGCTTAAAGGAAACATTTCTTTGTATTCCTCAAAATATTTATCAAAATTAGTTCCATTATCTTTCTTGAGATTAATAAGATACTCATGTGTATCAAACACATTTAACTCAAGCTCAATAATCGCAACTGCCACGTTAGAACAATGGTCAGCAATTCTCTCGAAATCTGTAAGAAGGTCATTAAATATAAAGCCCTGATGAAGTGTACATTCACCTTTCTGGACACGTTTGACATGATTCATCTTCATTTCATCACAATATATGTCAACGAGTTCTTCTAACGGCTCTGTCTTATAGGCATATTCAACCTTGTTCTGTTCAAATGCATCTATTACATTTCCAACTATTTCTTTCATAATTAATGACATCAGTTCAACATCTTCAACAGCACAATCAGAAAACTTAAGTTTTTCATTAAACAGTTCTGCTGCTGCCTGTGATATGTTAACAGCATGGTCACTTATTCTCTCAAAATCAGAAATTGTATGGAGGAGCTTTGAAACCTCCTTATTCTGTCCAGGAGTAAGCTCCTGCTGTGTAATCTTTACAAGATAAGTTCCAAGCTTATCCTCATATCTGTCAACCTTATCTTCTCTTCTCTGAATCTTGTCGTATTTTACCTGTGAAAATGTATCCAGCAGTTCCATGGAACGAATAAGATTTTTCTGTGCCATATGTGCCATTGAACAAAGAACTGTCTTAGCCTGTTCAATAGCAACTGTAGGATGAGCAATAAATCTGTCATCAAGTACACTGATTTCAACAATATCTTTATCTTCCTCATCAACAACCTCCTTGAAGATTGCACATACCATCTTTTCAAGGAATCTGATGAATGGAAACAGTACAGCAACTGTTGCAACTCTGAATAATGAGTTCACAAATGCTATCGAAACAGTTGTCATCGTTCTGTCCATAAATGAAAAATGTACAAAATGATTAACACTATAAAATACTACTGCCCATATTAAAGCACCCAGTGCATCAACAAGAAGATATACAAATGCTGTTCTCTTACCATCTGTAGTCGCACCAAATGAAGAAATGATAACAGGCATGGCAGCTCCGACAGCAATACCCATTATAATAGGCAGTGCTACCGAAAATGAAATAGCTCCTGTAACTGATAAAGCCTGAAGGATACCAACTGTAGCAGATGCACTCTGTAAAACTGCTGTAACTAAAAGTCCAATAAGAATTCCAATAAATGGGTTAGAGAACTTGGTAAGCATATCAATAAATGCAGGCTCAGATCTTAATGGTGCAACTGCTGCACTCATGTTCTGCATTCCTACCATAAGAATACAGAAACCTATCATAATATCACCTATATGCTTCTTGGTAGGGTTCTTACAGACCATCCTGAACATGATGCCAATAACGCCAATAACAGCAGCAAGAACCTCTGTTGACAGTAAATCAACCCATCCGGCACCACCACTGATATCTGAAAGACATAACACCCATCCTGTAACAGATGTACCAATAATTGCTCCCATAATAATACCGATAGCCTGTTTCATCTTAATCATACCAGCATTAACAAAACCAACAACCATAACAGAAGTTGCCGACGATGACTGGATAATTGCCGTAACACCTGTACCAAGCAGTACCCCCTTAAGAGGTGTATTACTTAATCTGTACAGAATAACTTCCAGTTTTCCTCCAGCCACTTTCTTTAATCCATCTCCCATAAGCTGCATTCCAAAAAGGAAAAGCGCTATTCCTCCGAGAAGAATAATCACAATGTGTATCAATTCAAAACTCACGAAAGCTCCTATCTGCGCATAAAAGTCAAGGTCGGACAGCGTAGTTGGTACTTCTACATCTATGCGCATTCACATAATCAGAATTTATACGCTGTCTTTTTAATAATATCAATACTAATAATCATTTTCAAGGAAAAATTACCTATATTTTACATTAGTTTACATGTTCTACATAAACATCAAAAATATCAATTGCGGATTAATTATGTTTATGTATAATGTATATTGACATTTAAGCATATGACTAATATTTTATGGAGGACATTACTATGCTGTTATCAGATTCACATATACATACTATGTTCTCTTCTGATTCAGAGGAGAACCCTGTAAATGTTGTTAACAATGCTATTTCACTGGGATTTAAACACATCTGTTTTACCGACCATAATGACTTTGATGCTCCTTTAGAAGATGGAAAAGTCATGTTTGACCTTGATTTTCCGGAATACATTAAGTATTTCCAGAATCTGAAAGAATCATACAAAGATAAAATCAATATTCACATAGGTGTTGAACAGGGACTTATGAGAAGCGTCGCTGACAGAGTTAATGCTTATGATTCTGAAAAGCAGCTTGATTTCATAATAGGCTCGTCACATCTTGTATATGGAGAAGATCCCTACTACCCTGAGTTTTGGGAGAAACGTTCTGCAAAGGATACTGTTTTAACTTATTACGAAAGTATTCTTGATAATCTTGGCTGTTGTCACAACTTTGATGTGTATGGTCATCTTGATTATATTGCAAGATATATACCCGCCAATTCTTACACATATAACTGGCACGATTTTAACGATTTAATCTGCATAATTCTTAAAACAATCATTGAGCAAGGAAAAGGAATTGAAATCAACACTGCCGGTCTTAAATATGGTATGACTGAACCCAATCCTTGCCTTGATATTGTTAAAATGTATCACGACCTCGGAGGAGAGATAATAACTGTAGGTTCTGATGCACACGAAGTTAAGTTTTTTGCTTACAGATTTGATGTCGTGGCAGATATGCTTAAGAACGCAGGATTTAATTACTACACAATATTTAATGAAAGAAAACCGGAGTTCATCAGATTATGATGAGCTCCGGCTTATTTTATATTCATATATCTTATCTGCACATTCTACATGCATCTGTAAAATCTGAAGCTGTAAGGTGGAAGAACTATTTTCCCAGATAAATCTTCCTTCTTACCTGTTATAAGATTAAGTGCATCTGCACATTCTGTATCAAAGTACGCTGTGTACTCATTCTCATCAGCATTAATTGCAACAAGCACTTTTTCTCCATCTGCTTCCCTTTTGAATACATATTGTCTGTTTGTAAGCACTTTCTTTGTGTAATCACCATAGCTTAATGCCCTGCTGTTATGATACATTTGTCCTAATGAACTTATTGTATCAGTCAGCTCGTTGTATTCTGGCTTATCAAACGCCGGACGCAGGATATTGTCATTGCCGCTGCCCTTAACTGCCTCGCATCCCCATTCACTTCCATAATATATACATGGAATTCCCGGCATACCGAACATAAGTGCATATATAAGCGGCAGATGTGCTTTATTGGTAAGTGTGCTGGCAATCCTTGAAACATCATGGTTATCAACAAATGTAAGCAGATGTTTTCCTGTATACAGACACCATGGTTCTTTTCCAAACTGCCTTTCTATGCTGTGTGCAATCTCGAACATATTCATTGAATTAAAGCTCGAATACAGCCCCTTATAACACTCATAATTAGTTGCACTGTGCAGGCATTCATTACCCACAATTGTGTTGTAATCACCATGAAGCATTTCTCCTACAAGAAAAAACTCCTGCTTCATCTGGTCTGTTTCGTATCTTAAACGCTTCATGAAATCCCTGTTAAGGCAGTACGCAACATCAAGTCTGATTCCATCAATATCGAATTCATCAACCCATCCGCGCACCGACTCAATAAGGTAATTAACTACATCCTGATTATTAAGGTTCAGTTTCACAAGATTATAATAACCTTCCCAGCCTTCATACCAGAATCCATCATTATATGGTGAATTGCCATCAAAGCTGATATTAAACCAATCCTTATAGACAGAATCCCATTTCTTCTCACATACATCCTTAAATGCGAAGAAACCCCTTCCTACATGATTAAACACACCATCAATAACTACCTTTATGCCTGCCTCATGCAGCTTTACCACAAGCTCTGAAAAATCCTTATTACTGCCTATTCTTTTATCTATCACACGGTAATCCCTTGTATCATAGCCATGATAATCGCTCTCAAAAATCGGAGAAAAATACACCGCATTAGTACCTAACTTCTGCAAATGCGGAATCCAGTCTGCAAATTCTGATATGCATCTGTTCATCACCCCGTCATTGTCTCTTAATCCATCACAAAACCCAAGTGGAAACACCTGATAAAACACTGCTTCTTCGTACCACATATTATTTTAACCTCCGTAACTGTCTGATATAATAATTTTAAGCCAATTCCCGCAGTCTGGCAACATCTTTCTTAATACACTCAACCACATAATCAGCTTCCCTATGTGTAATTGTATGGTTAATTGTCAGCCTAAGTGAACCCTCCGCTATTTTTTCATCAAGCCCAAGTGCAAGAAGGACATGTGATGGCTTTCCTGAATTAGATGTACATGCTGAACCTGCAGACGCGCATATTCCCTGCTTATTAAGCATTACAACAAGCATTCCGCCATTAACATACTGAAAGCTGAAATTCATATTACTTGTAACGCGGCATTCCCTGCTTCCATTAAGTCTTGAATAAGGAATTTCTCTTAGTATTCTCTTAATCATATAGTCACTGATTCTCTTTTCCTGCCTTGCCTGTCAGAAAGAGTTTCATAAGCAATTCTTGCTGCTGTAGCAGTCCTGCAATCCCAGCTACATTTTCGGTGCCTGCCCTAAGTCCGTTCTCCTGTCCGCCTCCATGCATGAACCGTTCTGGCTTTCCGCCCCTGACATACAGAAATCCTACGCCCTTTGGTCCGCATATCTTATGCCCGCTTACATTTAAGAAATCCACGCCCAGTTTTTTCACATCAACATCAATATGTCCAAATGCCGCCACTGCATCAGAATGAACCTTTGCACCATACTCATGCGCAATTTCACATACATTTTCTATCGGCTGGATAGTTCCAATTTCATTATTAGCAAGCATAACTGACACTAAAAATGTATCATTTCTAATCATTTTTTCTAACTGTTCCAGCTTAACAATTCCCTGCTCATCAACTGGTGCAAATGTGACATCTATCCCGTAATCCTTAAGCCACAGTGCCGATTCTGTCACAGCATGATGTTCTATTGAACTTACTATTATATGTCCCTGTTTTCTTTTAAGACTCTCTGCTTTAACTGCCCAGTTATCCCCTTCTGTTCCACCGGAAGTAAAAAATATTTCATTTCTGTCAGCATTTATTATATCCGCAATAGTACTTCTTGATTCCTCAACAGCATTTTTAGCTTTTTCAGACAACCTGTACACACCTGACGGGTTTCCATAATCTCCCAAAAGATATGGAAGCATTGCTTCAGCCACTTCTTTTCTGACGGCAGTTGTCGCCGCATTGTCCATATATATCATTATATTTCCGCCCTGCAATTCCTTATAATATTGTATTCAGACAGGGCATATATTGTTAATAAGTTAATCTGTGGTGTCTGCTATGAATAATAAATTATCCTTAAAAGGTGGCATATTCAAATCCGCCATAATACTTACAATTGCCGGCGTTCTATCAAAACTGCTCGGTTTTTATTTTCGGATACTTCTCACTAATTATACAGGCGCTGCAGGAGTCGGACTTTTCCAGATGTGCATACCTCTTATTGCGCTTGCATTTGCAGTATGCTGTAGTGGATTTTCTGTAGCTGTTTCAAAATATTCAGCATCATCACCATCTCTGAAATGGCTTTTCTGCGCGTTAAAGATTACTATTTTTCTTTCAATTGCCGTTATGCTTTTATTTCTTATATTCAGCAATTTCATTGCAAATCATATATTTATGGAAAGCCGCTGTGAGGGAATTATACGTATAACCGCAATCTCTCTGCCATTCATGTGCATACATAACTGCTTGTCTAATTACTATTACAGTCAGAAGGAATCTTTTCTACCTGCCTCCTCGCAGCTTGTCGAACAGCTTGTGCGTATTGGCACTATTATACTTTATGTGCGCATAAAAAATGTATCAACAATATCAATTGCTGATGCAGTTACCGGTAATATATTCGGTGAACTTGCAGCTGCAACATACTGTGCTATTCCGCTGTTTTTCCGTTCCCTTCATAATAAAAGCATGACGCAGAAGCTGTCCTGTTCACTCCGTGAATACAAATATATTGTTAAATATGCATTTCCAATTAACGCCAATCAGACTATTCTGCATCTGCTTGAAGGGGCAGAAGCAATTCTTATTCCCGCAATCCTGTGCATGCATGGACTGTCAAAAGATGATGCAATAAGCCAGTTTGGTATACTTACAGGAATGGCTCTTCCACTTGTGCTTTTTCCATGTACGGCAGCTAATTCATTTGCACTTATGCTTCTTCCAAAGGTATCTGATGAAAGTTCGAATGTCCTGTCTGACCATCTTGCTGTGACAGTAAAAAGAACAGTTTCCATGTGTTTGAGTCTCGGCATTATAAGCATATTTTTATTCATTAACTATGGTGCGCGCTAGGTGCAATGATGTTCCACGAAGACTCTGTATACATATACACCTGCATTCTTTCATGGCTGTGTCCTTTCCTCTACTTAAAAATCAGCCTTACAAGCGTGACTAATGGCATGGGACATACCGCCCTTACATTCATAATTAATATAACCGGAATTATCATCCGGCTTACCTGTGTATTTCTGCTTATTCCAAAGTTTGGCATAACCGGTTATCTGTATGGTGTTCTTATTAGCAACATATGCATGAGTCTGCTTTACATTTTTAATATATACAAGAAGCTGAACATCCAACCAGACCCGTTTGGCAGTATAATTGTGCCATTATGTATTGCGGTCATATCTATATTTTCATCAAGAATTATATGCCGCATTGTATTTGGTCTTATAATAAAAGAAGCAGAAGAATACACTCTCCTGCTTACCGGTGCCGCCATATGCTGCATTGTATATATTATTCTCTTTATTCATGAACAATCGGAACAGCGTCCTTTATAGACGGTGCCGCTTCCCAATAGTCAAGTCTGGATTCGTACTGCTGCCTTATCCATTCCACGGCAGCAAGACGACCATCTTCTGTCAGTTCAAATATCTCTGTTGTCTTATCTTCTTCCTTAACAGCACATGAAGCATATGGTCCTCTCCACACGCACGCAGAAAGCTTTAAATCAGGCTTTTCTCCTGTCTGCTTAAGCATATATCTCATTCCATTGTGCTGTCCTGTATACACACCCTTGTATTTAAAGAAATTAAGTGGCATTATTCCATTCGGATCAATCATTGCCATCACCTTCCACACCATTATTATTCTTTATAAGCTTCTCATTATAAAATGCGCCACCTAAATACATAATTCCTATTACAACCGGAAGGCATATAAGAATCAGCGTATTACCAGTTATTGAATACTTAGATACCACAAATACTATTATTAAATCAACAACTCCTGCTATAGTCATAACAATTCCATAAACTTTGATTTTCTTTACAGCATCAACAGCACCTATGTTTGTCATTCCATAAAATCCAGCAATTGCAAAGTAAACTCCCTCAACAATAACTGCTATAAATGCTATATTCAGCAGCTTGACAATCATATATAATGCCTTTCCCTGCTCTGTTGCTGAAAATGAATATAGCTCCGACATAATATAAAACGCATAAAATGCCATTATAATTCCCATAGTTACCGCAAGCATTGATGCTAATTTAAGAATTCTGCACTTTGACTTTTCTGTTACTACGCTCATGTTCTTATCTCCGTTTTCTGATGATTAATGATTATAACATGGGATTGGGGATTTTTAAAGAGTGAGTGATATAGCTGTTATCTTTTTTCTGTTTTTCAAGAACCGCCTTTGAAAAAAGACTACCTGAACTTAATCAGATAGTCTGAAACATACAATTGAATAATATTCTACTTTTGAATACTGCTGTTCATAAAGATTAACTTATATTTGAGTACTAATAAAAATATCACTCAAATTTTGTTGTATTTATAGGTGGTAATACTATTGGAGTCATTCCTGGTTGTGTAGTCAATAAAGTAACTTGACTACGAATAAATGGAAACATTATAGCAACTGTATTAGTTTTTATAATGCTCTCCTCCTTCTCATATGTTTCCGCCTCATACACAAAATGTGCTTTTGTAATAACCACAACCAATAAATCTGATTTATTTACTAATAGTTTCAATTCTATATCATATTCATGTTCATCAGTTTTTGTAATATTACGTTGTAAATCAGCTTTACAATCTCCATTTTCCACTTTACATGCTCGTTCTACAGAACATGAACTAAAATACAAA
This sequence comes from Eubacterium sp. AM49-13BH, assembly GCF_003464165.1. GTDB lineage: Bacteria > Bacillota > Clostridia > Lachnospirales > Lachnospiraceae > Lachnospira. The sequence continues at coordinate 17,094 of NZ_QSEK01000024.1, forward strand.
TTTCTATGTTGGCGATGCTATCACTGAGGATGATATCAAGGCTAAGTATGAAAGTGGTATCTTAAGACTTTCTATTCCTAAGAAAGAAGATAAACAGGTGAAACTACTAAGAGAATTACTATTGAAGGATAATGTCATAGCAGACTGCCATAATGATTAATAAAAAAAACGCCGCCCTAAACAATGTCTATATAATATGTAGTCAAATGTTGCTACCATCTGCTGCTTATTATATAGAGTATGTTTAAGGCGGCGATTTTTTTATTCTGATATACTCACATTTTCAAACTAAGCTCTGCGCTTCTTTCCTGCTGCAAATATAACTAATCCGCTGGCCAATAATAATCCTGCCATTATAGCTGCAACTCGCATCATAGTATCACCTGTCTGAGGTGTGCTTACATTACTATTACCATTGCTATCGCTGTTAGTATTAGTATTTTCTGCTGTCTCAGTGCTGTTGTTAGCCGAAGCCTTTACCATAACCTTAACTACTGTCTTGTTACCTGCTTCATCCTCTGCAACAACAACCTGCTGTCCATCACTTACTGTAAGAGTATACTTTCCATCTTCTGCTGTTAATGCCTCTCCGTTCACAGTTACGCTCTTAAGATTAGCATCTTCAACTGTAAATGTTACTGAGTCTGTGTACTCAGCACCATCTTCAATACCACTGATAACTGGCGCTTCCTTGTCTGCATTAAGTGAAATAGCGTCTAATGGAATTCTTGTATATTCTACATATTCCTTACTTGTTGCATATGAAATATAAAGATAATCGCCTATAACAACTGACTTAGGGTAATGGAAACCTAATCTCTTGGCTTTACCTGTATACTTTAACTCTGGGAACTCATCATGAGTACGGAGTACATATGCTGTATCAAATGTCTTGCCATCTGAGCTTAATGTGATTGTCAAAGGCCATCTGCCTTTATTATTAACTGAACATCCAACAAGGTAAGCTGTTCCATCTGGAAGATTACCTGCACTCTGCTTTGCACGGCAGTCCGGCATATTAGTACTTACTGTTTCGCTCCATGTTTCACCCTGGTCCGTACTTATTGCTGCAAGTCTTACAAAAGAGCTGTTCTGGTCTCTGAAAGTCATAACAATAGTTCCATCTTCATTGACAAATAAGCTTGGTTCCATCTCTCTTGAAGTTGTTGCACCTTCGCCCTGTTCCATGCAGGTATACTGTGCCTTAACCCAGCCTTTAGTACCTGATGGGTCATCTGTATATATTGGATATGCAAAAAGTCCTGGCTGGAAATGAGTTGCATTAACTATTCTCCCACTTGCAAGTACATGTGGGTCCTGTTCTATAATACCTTCCATAGGTGTTCCATCTTTCATTAATACCGGCTTCATCTCTGACCAGTGTTCACCATCTGTTGACTCTACATAATATGCAAAACCACCTCTTGGCGTAGTATCTGAATACCACACATTAATATATGATACAAGTGTATCACCACTTACAAACCATCCTCCTGATGAACAATATCCATTATCTATTGTAGGAACAAGCACTTTAGGTTCGCTCCATGTAGCTCCATTATCATCACTTACGCTATATGCAACCCATGTATCTTCTGCATCTTCATCCTTTGCTGAACTCTGCCACTGTGTATACAGCTTTCCCTTGAATTCAGTCATAACAACACCATTGCAGTAATGGTCTGTATCATCTGTTGCTGTAAATACTGTAACAGTTTCTGCTCCTTCAATCTTAGAAAGTCCTAAATCTGACTCTGTCTTAGTCTGGTCAAATAAACCATCTGTAACAACAAATGGCTGTTCAGCAGTACCTGGGACTGTACTCTGCTCACCTGCAAATACAGAACCAATGCCTGTATTCATCGAAACAATAAGTGATAACGCGCTTATTGCAGCTACTATTGACTTCTTTTTCATAATATTTCTCCTGTAGTTCATTAATTAAACTAATATTAAAGTTATAAATGTTAACTGGTTATTTATAAAAACTGTGCACACATTCTTATCTGTATTGTACTTATTTCAATACATTCATTTGTTAGATGTTAACTCTTTAGAGGCATAATGTCAACCATATTGCAATAAGTTTACTAAAAATATTTTATAAAAGTCCCATAGCCGTCACTTTTTAACTATATATTATTATTTCTTCTTCAACGAATAATCATCCCCCACGCCAAATCTCACAATATTAATATCATCTTTTCTTGCAACAACAACATCAAACAGTGCCTCAGTCGCGGTGTCCTTCTGTCTTCCCGAGTCCATATAGTATCCCTTGTCCTGCATCCAGCCACGGCTCTGCACTGAAAACATCGAAGTCTGTGTATTAAGCAGTGGAAGTCCTCCTGTTTCGCTGTCAAACACAGCTCTTTCCATATGAAGATGTCCACTGTGATACAGAAGCACATTTCCACTCCAGTTAGTGAAATCCTTTGCAAATGAATTAGCTGCAAACGGAGTATGCGTGTAAGCTGCCGCCATTATTGCATGGAGTGTATCCCTGTTAGACTCTGTAGAATAGCCTTCCGGATAATCAAATGCATCGTGGCATAGGAATATATAGTTACAATTCTCCCTGCTCATCGCATCATTAAGAAGCCAGTCTATCTGCTCATTCTGATAACCATAAAAGTACATTCCCATCTAGTTCTGCTTACCATCTGTCACAGTGTCATCACTATCACTCATATTAAGACAGACTACTCTTGTATTCTTGCCCGGAATATCATAGTAATAGTATCCGTTCTGATAATCTGTTGCATACTGGCTGAAATGCTGTTGTCATCGTGATTGCCCTTAAGTATGAACACGGGCTTATTACAAAGCTCAAGTATCTTGGATATCGACTCTATCGTATCCATCGCAATAACTTTTCCGTTCGGGTCTACATATCTTCCATTGTACATATCACCGCCCACGCACACAAAGTCAATATCACTGTTATTGGCTATATCGACTATGGCATAAAGCTGGTTGTAGGCGACCTCCCTTGTTTCCTCAGAAGTATCTATATGCATATCTGTTATAAATATATATGAAATACTATCGTTTGTTTCATCATTTACCACAGTTCTAATTGTCTTCATTATCTCGTCTTTATATGCTTCGGGATAATTCGCTGACTGTGTTAATGTTTCACTCGTACTGCTCCTGCCATTTTTCTTATTATCTGATGCAGCATTTATCTGTGAGTTATTATAATCTACATACTTCATTATCACTATAAATAAAGTACACAATAAAAGCATTACTGCTGACACTTTTAATATGAGTCTGTTTCTTGCTCTTCTCTTTTTCGCCTTCCGCCTGGCGGCACTTTTTCTATTATTCGCTGAATATGCAGGTTCGCTGCTTGTCCTTTTCATATCTCCTTTCCCCGGTTATATTATCACATATCACAATAGGATATCAGGGTCAAAATGTATTCTCCCCCTGACCGATGCCTGTGGATTACTCCACTTCTTTTCCATTCATGTAATCCTATAATAATAGTGTAGCAATTAGAGTTTACTCTAACCAAGGAAATATTTCTCAATTTTTTCTTAATTTACTCAAACTTCGCACATAAATTTTAACTATGCACCTTGAAAATTCAATACCTGGCAGTTATTCAGTTGTCAATGTTCAGACCTTAAGCAACTTGCAGTTTCGTTTTCAACAATTCAGGAAGTGCATTCATAAATGCATCCACCAATTCTGAGATTTTTTCATCTGATAGCTCGGTGTTTTCCGTAAGCACGGTTCTGAACATTTGGAGCAACATTTGAAAAGCCTGTATCCATGTGATATCAGACATTTCGTCAGAAAAGTATAAAAAGAGCTCCCCAAGCGACCGGTTATCATTGGATTCCCGGCTTTCCAGTGACAACATCATATATCGGGTGAAAACAACTGCTGTATGCGCAGTCATTGCATCATAGGACAGAGAATTGCATTCTCTGCTCAAGTTAAGGTGGCTTTTGCATACCTTAAAAAATACCTCTATATCCCAGCGTTTTCCATAAATCCGGACAATTTCATTCTCATCCAGATTTACATCTGTGGAAATGAGGCAGAGATATTCCTTGCGGTTGTTACGATTGCGGACGTAGACTACTTTTGCAGGAATGATTTCCCCATCCTTCACTACATCAACCATAACAGAAAGCAGATATTTTGATTTGCCTCGTCTCTTTTTATTTTTGTTGTAAATGGAGATTAAAGACATGTCTTCACCATCGTAGCGAAAAAACAATTTCGGAGATTTTTTCACCATGCCGATTACATCAAAATCCATTCGTTTGATAGCATGAAGGGTGCTTGGAGATGAAAACCAGCTGTCAAAAAGAACATATTTCGCCGGAATTGCTGCCTTTTTAGCAGTTTCCAGAAGTGTAAGCATGGCATGGGTTCCCTTTTCCATAAACAGTTTTCTGCGCTTGTAACCAACGGTTCTTTTGTCTACCTCAGCCGCTTCATTGATGCGATTCTTCTTGTTTTCTGTAGAAAGAAGAATGCTGTTTACCGGCAAAAATGTACTTCCATCTGACCATCCAAGAGTAAGCATTCTAAATCCAAAACGATATTTATGTTTTGCGTGGTCATAGACCTTTGCAAGAAGCTCTACCTTTTTAGAACGGTTACGTTCAAACATGGAATCGTCTATAATTAAGAACATTGGCACGGTCTTCAGAATCCAGTGGAAGAATAGCGTTGCTTATGATTCTGGATACAAGTATTGTAGTAAAACGCATCCAGTTAATTTGAACCATTTTCATAAAACGATACACGGTATCTTTTGCAAATTAGGAGTATTTTTTCCTGTGAGCAGACTCATATACATACCTCTGTTGGAGAAAATCAGCAGAAACATGTATTGAAAAATCTCAGTTACAGGAGTGCCTTTCCTTTTGTAGGCATTGACCGCTTTCAAGGCTGAGGAAATATGAAACCTTGTGAAAAAACATTTGATAGATTTAGAAATCTGCTTATCATTTTGAGTCGCTTGTGTTATACTTTTATTCATAGCATGAGCCTCCGGTTTGTAATTGTTTTTCGACAACTCAATTATACCAAAACCTTTGGTTTCATGCTATTTTTATGCCAGTTATTATTGAATTTTCAAGGTGTATAGGCATATTTTAATGTGCGAAGTTTGAGTTATAATATTAACATTATATATTTTTTTCTGGATAGATACATCAAAATCCACTGTAAATCCCTTAAATACAGTAATTATCATAACTTTCATTAAGGTCATAAGGAGTTATCTGGTATACATAATAATTCAACCAGTTCGTATAGAGGTTGTTGGCGTGGCTTCTCCATGAAGCATTGGCTTTCTGTTACAGTCATCATCTGGATAATAATTAACTGGAAGTTCAGGTTCGATTCCTTTATCAATATCACGCTTATATTCCTGATCAAGAGTTAATCTGTCATATTCAGGGTGTCCCATAACAAATATTTCTTTTCCACCATCACCTAAAACAATATATATTCCTGCTTCATCTGAATCCGCAAGAACTTTAAGTCTTGGATTATCCAGAATCTGCTGTCTGCTTGCCTGAGTATATCTTGAATGTGGTGCCATGAACACATCATCAAAGCCTCTCACTAAAGGCTCTTTTCGATTCATAACTCTGTGCCTGTATACACCTGAAAGTTTCTTAGAAAGTAATTCTTTCCTGACACCATAATGATAATATAATCCGGCCTGCGCACCCCAGCATATATGAATTGTTGATGTAACATGCTTCTTAGACCACTCCATTACTGTTGTAAGTTCATCCCAATAATTAACCTCTTCAAAGTCAAGCTTCTCGACAGGTGCCCCCGTAATAATCATTCCATCATAATTATTATTCTTAATTTCTTCAAAAGTCTGATAAAACTTCTTAATATGTGAAGCTGATGTATTCTTTGAAACATGTGATGACATCTGCAAAAATGTAACATCTATCTGTAAAGGTGTATTAGATAAACCTCTTAAAAGCTGTAATTCTGTATCCTGCTTTATAGGCATAAGATTAAGAACTATTATCTCCAAAGGTCTTATATTCTGTGAAATAGCTCTGTTTTCGTCCATGACGAATATATTCTCTTCTTCCAATTCTGCTTTAGCTGGTAAATCACTCTGAATCTTAATTGGCATTACTGTTCCTTCTTTCTGTTATCATTGTTGTCTGATTATATCATATCACCTTTAATAACTGAATAAAAAATTATTTTACTTTATCATTTCCATAAATTCATCAATCGTAAGCACCTTAACCCCCAGTGAATTAGCCTTATCAAGCTTAGAGCCTGCTGCCTCTCCTGCAACAAGATAATCAGTCTTTTTGCTGACACTTCCTGTTGCTTTGCCTCCATTAGAAACAATCAGTTCTTCCATATCCTTACGGCTGTAATTATCAAAGCTTCCTGTTACAACAATCGTCTTTCCTTCAAGCTTATCTGACATTTCTTTTTTCTCTGGCATCTGCATATTAAGACCTGACTGTTTTAACCTTTCCAGCAATTCAATATTAGCTTCATCATGGAAAAGTCATGTATACATTTAGCTGTAGTTGCACCTATATCAGGAATATTCTGCAGTTCTTCTTCGCCCGCATCAGCAAGCGCCATAAGATTATCATAATAATTCATAATCTGCTTGGCTGTATTCTTGCCAACATTTCTTATTCCAAGTGCAGTAAGCAGTCTGTCCGGTGTGTTCTCTTTAGACTTCTCAATAGCAGCAATCAGCTTATCAGTATTCTTCTCTTTTCCTATAATTCCCTTTTCAATCAGTTCATCACGGTGTTCTTTCAATGTATATATATCAGCATAATTGTGTATATATCCATATTTTATAAGAGCATCAACAAGAGTTTCACCAAGACCCATAATATTCATGCAGTCGAGTGATGTAAAATACGCCACTGTTCTTGACAACTGTGCTGCACATGAAGGATTGACGCATCTTATATCTGCTGTATCTTCTTCTCTTATAAGAGGCTCTCCACATACAGGACATACCTTTGGTGCTTCAAATACATGCTCAGGTACCTTTACGCAGCCATTAAGCTTAGGAATAATCTCACCACTCTTAAACAGTTTATATTCTCCACCTATTCCTACATTCATCTGTGTAATATAATCCTGATTATGAAGAGTAGCTCTTGATACACTTGTACCACACAGCCTTGCAGGCTTTCCGGTTTCCGAATCATGGAATATTCCTGTAAATGTAAGTTTTCCTGTTCTTCCCACATCTACAAGAATATCATCCATAACAACAACTCTTTCTTCTGGCGGATATTTGTATGCAATATGTCCGCTTGAATACTTACTTCCTGCCGGAAACTCCTGTCTGAAAGCAATATGGTCAATCTTAACAACAGCCCCATCAATATCATATGGAAGTTCTTCTCTCATTCTTCCTATCTCATCAATGGCACTGACAACCTCATCTTTTGTCTTGCATATCTTATGATATACAACCGGCACACCTGCTGCTTTTAATATATCCATTCCCTTACTGTGGCTTTCCATAATCTCAGCTGGTCCGTCCTGTACATTAAAAATAAACATCTCAAGCCCTCTCTTCTTAGTAATTGAAGTATCAAGCTGTCTTAATGTTCCGGCTGCAAGATTTCTAGGATTAGCAGCTGTCTTTTTCTCAAGTCTTTCCTGTTCTTCATTATATTTTTCAAAATCCTCATGGCTCATATACACTTCACCACGAAGTTCCAGTGAATCATAAGGAAGAGCAATAACCTGTAATACATCACCAATTACCCTTGCATTAGCTGTAACATCCTCACCAATAAGACCGTCTCCTCTTGTCTCTGCCAACTGCAAATGCAGCTTTCCATCAGCTTCTTTTGCATATCTTAAACTCATGCTTAAGCCGTCAATCTTAGTCTCTACTGAAAATGTGCAGTCAGGATGCATGGCATGAACCTTATCAATCCATGCACACACTGCATCTTCTGAAAACACATCTTCTATAGATAACATAGGTACATTATGAGTCACCTTGACTCCGGCTTCTCTTTTGACAGTTCCACCAATCTTCTGTGAAGGTGAATCAGTTGTCACCCATTCAGGATGCTCTTTCTCAATCTCCTTAAGCCTTATCATAAGCTTATCATACTCATAATCACTTATCTCTGGTTCGTCCTGATTGTAATATCTGTCCATATGATAATCTATAGTCTTCTTAAGTTCTGAATATTCCTGTAATAAATCCATAATCCACTCCTTACATAACTACTTATATATCTGCTCATAAAGTGTATTAAGTTCTTTTCCGTCAAGCTCTCTGTACTCGCCTGACTTTAAATCGCCAAGCTGCACATTCATAATTCTTATTCTTGTCAGTTTAGTTACACTATATCCACATTCTGAACACATTCTTCTTATCTGTCTGTTAAGTCCCTGTGTAAGAATTATTCTGAATGTCCTGTCTGATATCTTTTCTACAACACATTTTCTTGTAGTTCTGTCGAGTTCCTTAAGATATATCCCCCCCGACATTCTCTTTATAAAGTCTCTATTAATTGGTTTATTAACTGAGACAATATATTCTTTCTCATGTCCATTAACAGAACGAAGCAGCTTGTCCATCATGTCACCATCATTAGTAAGCAGTATAAGTCCATCAGAATCCTTGTCCAGTCTGCCTACAGGATATATTCGTTCTTTATATCCTATATATCTACTATGTTATTCTTCCCCTGTTTATCAGTTGTGGTACATACAATTCCAACAGGCTTATTAAAAGCTATGACTACCTGTGGTGGTGTGCTGCTGTCTATCTTTCTGCCATCAACACATATAATTGTATTGTTCTCTACCATCTCACCCATAGCTGCAATCCTGCCATCAACTGTGATACGTCCTTCTTGTATCATCCTGTCAGCTTCTCGTCTTGAACAGACTCCATGGGCACTGAGATATTTATTAATACGCTCTGACATTCTCCCTCCAATTTTTATAATACAGATGTATTAATTTTAACAAAAGAAAAAAATTAATTCAATTGTTGCGGGTTTTAATTTAATAATGTATGATTAGATAAGAATATAAATTAATATATATTATGTACATGTAGCTTAGCTGGATAAAGCGTTCGCCTCCGGAGCGGAAGATCGTGGGTTCGAATCCCATCATGTACATTACTTGATTATTAACTAGATTATTCTACATAGTTATAAGTCTCTGGGTTCTGTTATACTCATACACATGATCCGACAGAACTTCCTCTGCTGCTACCCCTTCAGTATTAACTTCCCTTACCATATTAACAAGTTCATCCTTCTCGAACACAGACAATTTAGGAAGCAGTATAACCTCATGCACTGATGAAGGCAGTATATACAGATCCTCACCAAGCTTCTGTGCAAAATCATATAATACATTCTCATAAAGAATGCATGCTGCACCGTTGAGCTTCGTTTCATTAGTGAGAATGTACATATCAGATGGAACATAATCTCTTAAATCAATCTCTTTTCCATCAACATTAACCCCACATTTTTCAAAAAGCGAAGCCATTGAACTTATCCTGCAATGCAAAAGGTCAGGGGTATTCTTCAGAGCAGCTTTATAAACATCATCAATTGTTACTTTCCAGTTCTTAAGATTATTATTGTATATAAGCGCTGTCGCACTTTTTTCGTATTCCTTGTCCAGCAGACAATAAAACACCACAGCAAGATCAAGTATTTTTTTATGCGGAACCTGCTCAAGCAGCTTTTCATTGCTTCTGTAATTGACAACCTTATAGACAATCTTGTCTTTTATTGTCTCGAACTGTTTAAGAATATTAACATCAAATGTGACATTATTCTTATTCTCCTCATATACAGTCTCAATCTGTTTTATAATATTTCTGATATTCTCTCCCCGGGTATACTCCTCATAAAACCCCTCAAGATATATAGTCGGTGCAATATCCTTCCCCTTTTCCATAATTACAAGTCCATCCATCTCGCAACCATTATTCTTAATCACATGGTTGATAGTAACATTGCCTCCCTCTCCTGCAATATACTCTGTATTCTTCTTAATATATTCGACAAACTTCTTATACTCCATATACCTTTCCCTTTCAAATTCTCATATCCCTGCGCATGGATAAATATAAATGTTTTGTACGAGTATAAGATTATACTAATATATAATATTTGTCAATAATATATATAGTATTGCGACCCTTTTGTTATAATCCGTCATTTTTATGTTATAATCGGTATAAAAAATGTCGTATCTGGTAGGTTTCTGCTTGCAAAAATGCATTTCCCCGGATACGACATATACAAGATATAGTTATTAAGTTATGCAAGCTGTTTAAGAACTTCAGTTATAAGTTCCCATGTTCTTCTTGTTGATTCAATATCAAGTTTCTCTTTGACAGTATGAATATCAATTATATCAGGGCCGAAAGATACACAGTCAAGTCCGTCAATCTTAGCTGCCATAATTCCACATTCGACACCTGCATGCATTGTTTCTACAAGCGCATCCTTTCCAAAAAGCTTCTTATAAGAATCACACAGCATGTCTCTTATCGCAGAATCTTTCTTAAATTCCCATGCCGGATATACTCCTGCAAGTTCATATGTTCCACCAAGATAATCAGTCATCGCTCCAATTTTATCTGTAAGGTATTCTTTCTCGCTCTGGGAACTGCTCCTTACAAGATATGTTGTATAAAATGCTGATTCATCAGAACTAACAACACCAAGATTAAGTGATGTCTGCACCAAACCTTTAATATCATTACTCATCTTAATAACACCATCAGGTATATAATTAAGCACATTTATTATCATCTGGCTTGTTTTATCATCACATGCCTGGCATCTGCTTTCAGCTTCATTTTTTATTGTAATAATAAGTTGTGAGTCTGTTACTGAATATTCCTCTTTTAATACATTTGCAGTATTATTAAGAAGCTCGGTAACCTTATCTGCTTCCTGAGTCATTATTGCCGCATTAGCAAATGGAGCTATAGAATTGTCTTTTTCACCACCCGATATGCTTACAATATTAACACATTCTTTAACTGCAAAAAGAAGTCGTCCCATCAGAATATTAGCATTAGCACGCTGGCATATTATATCTGTTCCAGAATGTCCGCTTGTAAGTCCGTTAATCTTTATTGTAATCTTTGTTCCTGTAATGTCCGATTTATTCAATGGATAAGAAGCCTTTAAAGTTGCTCCGCCTGCACATCCTGAAAGGAATATTCCCTCTTCTTCAGAGTCTATATTAAGCATAATCTTACCATCAAGGCAGTCAAGATTAATTGCCTCTGCACCTGTCATCCCAACCTCTTCATCAACTGTAAAGACAGCCTCTATTGGTGGATGGCTCATTTCCTTGCTATCCAATATTGCAAGTGCGTAAGCTACTGCTATTCCGTCATCTGCGCCAAGAGTTGTGCGATCGGCTTTGACATATCCGTCTTCTATATACAGGTCAAGGCCTTCTTTTTCCATATCTTTAACCTTATCATCTGTCTTTACTGCTACCATATCAATATGTCCCTGCAGAATAACCGGTGCCGCCTTGCTTTCACTGTCACTGGCAGGTTTCTTGATTATTACATTATAACTTTCATCCTGTTTAAACCACAGATTCCTTTCTTTTGCAAATTCACACAGATAATCACTTATCTTCTTCACATTACCAGAACCATGTGGAATTGCACATATCTGTTCAAAATATTTAAACACAGCCTGTGGCTGTAAGTCTGCTAAAATGTTGTTACTACTCATATCTGCCTCCTATTATTAGTATGTGATAATTATTATAGGTAATATGCGAAGTAAAAACAAGACATACGTCAATCACTCCGTGTAAGCTTTCTCCCCTCTTAGCAGTCTGTCAAGCATATCAGCTAATGGTACCATAGCATTTTTTACTTCTGTACTGGTATTAGTCTGTGCTCCTGCCTCAATAAGCATTGATCTGCCTTTCATATGAAGGCAGTAGCGGTATGCATTAATATATATTTTTCTTAACAAACCCGGATAATATTCTTCTCCTAACAGATACATCTGCAGACTCATTGCAAGATTATCATCCCTGTTGGCATTGTAAAGGTATCCTATATCTCCTTTTGTCTTACTATAGCTTATTCCGTTAAACAGCATAACTTTAGACATTGATACACCATTTACTTCCGTTACAAGTCTCGTTGTATCAGGAACTCCATCCCTGTGAAGGTCAATTACAACCTCAATTGATGGATTCTCTTCAAGTATTCTTGCAACATTTTCTTCTGCATATGTATACGCTTTACTTCTGTCAAGCTTTCCGTCAACATAATCATATACAGTTGTATCATGATATACGTTATAACCATATGTATTAGTAAGTAAATCTGTAAGATAATCGCCTACTCCGATTATTGTTGTAGATGTGTCTCCTTCTGCAGTATCCGTAAATCCTTCCTGTGAATGTGTGTGAAATATCAGTATCTGCGGAGAATCCACATTTTTCTCCAAAGACAGGTCTTTTGCAAGAAACTCATCAGGACGCATTATTTCTGGTGTAAGATTAGTAATTGATGTGACTGTGTAGAATTTCATAAGAAAATCATAATTTCTTAAATCTGATATATTATAGACATTTCCCGGTGCACTCTGCTGTGTATCCTGTGAAAGTGCTCCTGCTCCTGCCTCGACAACTCCTTCATCCGTCTGCGTTGCCGGAACTTTATCATCCTGTGTCATTCCGAAAACATATTCCGAGTCAACCCATACAGAACCTGAATTTTCATCATAGTTATCTTCAAAATATGTTTCTACAGGAAACAACGTTTTTACTGCATTTTCATAGATTCTGTTCTGAACATAATATATAAGATTAAAACTATAATTCATCATAATCACCATGAGTATTAAGCCTGTGAATATAAACATATACACAGGCCTGTACTTCCTATCACCCATACAGCCTCCTTGTTTTGCGTTACCATTATATTGTATTCATGTCATCCATGAATATGAACGCCAACACGGTTAATTGCTTTGGATATTATAATACTTATATTCCTGATGTCCGAATCAATGTCCTCGGGGTTACATACATTTTACCTGCCCCCTGAATAATACCTTCCGCATCTATAACAGTCGGAACGCCAATTGCAAGCACCGGTACACCAATATTATCCTTAGTTATTCCTATTCTGTGATTACCAACACCTGAGCCGGGATTAATTCCCTGGTCAGAAAGCTGTATTGTACTATTTAATCTGTTCACGCTTCTTGCTGCAAGCGCATCTATCGCAATGCATACATCTGGCTTTATCTGGCTTACAACACCTTTAATAATTCCAGCTGTTTCAATTCCAGTCTGTGCCATAACTCCCGGACTAAGCGTGCATACTCCGGTATCCCCGCCCTCTCTTATATTAATATAAATGTTATCTACAACCTCAGGGCCTAATGAATCCGATGTTATATTTCTGTTGCCAAGTCCTATAACAAGGATTCTCTCTGGTTTTACATTCTTATTCATCCGTTTTAAAAGCTTGAATATATATCCTGCAAGTGTAGATATAACCTCTTTGGCATAGTCCTCGTCACCGCCTGTAATCTCATCTGCTTCTATTGTAAGATACGTTCCCTTAGGTCTTCCTATTGCGCTTCGCCCAAATGATTTGTTACCTGTAGTTCTGTGACTTTAACACCCATTCTTGATTTCTTACTTTCCCTTAATCTGATGCCTTTTAGTCTTCCACTACCATTCATAGCCTCTTCATTAGCTTCGACTGCAAGGTCAGTTCTCACCACGATATTATCCATTTTTCATATCACCTCACAACATATTGTGTAGAAAAATCAAATTTTTATACTAAAATCTTCATTTGGTTCTTGACATATAGATTTTTCTACTATAAAATGTGTGAGTATGTTTACATTAGATCGTCCGTGTCCGGCTTTAATGCGAAACAGATATTATTATTGAATTATGATTTGGAGGTGTACGGATTGGCTAACATTAAATCTGCTAAGAAGAGAGTAATTACAAGTCAGGTAAGAGCTGAAAGAAATAAGGCGATTAAGTCTAGAGTTAAGACTTATATCAAAAAGGTAGAGGCTGCTGTTGCTGCTGGTGACAAGGCTGCTGCTAACGAAGCTCTCCCTGTTGCTATAGCTGAGATCGAGAAAGCTGCTTCTAAGGGAATCTTCCACAAGAACGCTGCTGCAAGAAAAGTATCTCACATTACTAAAGCTGTTAACGCAATGGCTTAATAAGAATTTTAATTATTTAAAGAACCCGGTGCTGACACCCACTCGCACCGGGTTCTTTTTTATTTACTGTATTTAATTATAATAAGCTCTACTCCCAGCCTGTCATTAAGCCTTCCCTGCTTAACTGCTTCTTCCGTTCTCGCACATTCATTCAATGCATCAAGAAGTGTACTCATCTCGAAATATTTTGCCTGTGCCTGATATTTACCGGCAACAAATGGTGCAGCTCCTATCCTTGAGGCAATCTCTTTCCCTGAAACTCCCCTTGACATAAGGTCTTTCACCTGCAATATTCCGTTAAACTGTCTGACTATAAGATATAGTATTCTCATCGGAGGTTCTTTCAATTCCAATAAATCATAATATAAATCAAGTGCCTGCTGCTGTTTCTTGTTGGCAATCGCACTTATCATGTCAAATATATGGCTTGTCGTCTGTGTGGCACACACTTTCTCAACGTCTTCCACTGTAACAACTTCCCTTCCCTGACAGTAACTTGCAAGCTTCTCAGTCTCCTGCTTTATATAATCCATACCTGCACCTGTCTTATCAAGAATCAGGTCACATGCATCACGACTTATTCTTAAACTATCTTTAGCCAGAAGTCCCGCAATCCATTTTTCAAGAGTAGCAGTTGTCTGTGGCTTCATCTCACATACATATCCTACGGCGTCTATTGCCTTATACACCTTATTACGCTTGTCAACCTCTTTCTCAACCATAACAATAATAAGGTAGTCAGGGATATGCTTAATATAATCAGCCAGTTCTTCATTAGAACTCTTTAAAAATCCTGTATTCTCCATTACAACAAGTCTCTTCTGGGCAAAGAAAGGCATTGTTTCACATACATCAATTATATCCTTAACACTGGCATTATCTGAATCATAATATGAATAATTCATAGTATCATCACCAACTATGGCATTCTTCAATCTGTCTCTGTATTGCTTCTTAAGATACTCTTCCTCTCCATACAGAAGATACACGCTCTTAAATTCACCCTTCTTAATATCATCACTTATGACCTTCAAACCTGCTGCCTCCGTTTCTAATCTTTAATAATAGTATCAGATATGTACCAGTGGTTCAAGTTGAAAAATATTTCCTCACAATCTGTTCCGCATCTTCTCGGTTCTATCCTTTCAATTTTTTAAACATCTCAATTTTATACGAGCCCTCCCTGACACGCACCGCAATCTCTCCACTTTCGTCCGTCCTATACACCTTTGCTTTAATCCCCGACAATCTCTTTAAAGTTTCTGTATGAGGATGTCCATATGAATTACCGGCCCCACAAGATATCAATGCAGTTTCAGGCTTTATATAACTTAAAAATTCTTCCGAACTCGCCCCCTTACTTCCATGATGTCCGACTTTCAATATATTAACTGACACAAGCCGTGCTGATGTGTCAGCATCTCCTGCTATCCTATTGACATCCTCAACAATGCACTTTTCTGCCTTCTTTTCCGCATCACCTGTCATAAGCATAGAAAAATCTCCATATTCTACAAGATATACAGCAGAATAATCATTAGCTGACTCGTAATCGTAACCATCGCATGGGTGCATACACTTAACCGAAAATTCTCCCGATTTAATACAATCACCTGCAACAGCATAAACAACATTAATCCCAGCAGCTTTCAATGTCTTCTCTAACTTCGACATATCATCATCAACCTGCTTCTTTACTGCCATAGTCCGCCTGATTTCCGGCAGCACAACAGTTCCAATCTCAAATGTATTGTCTCGCATTTCAATAAGTTCATATATTCCATTGATATGATCTTTATCAGGATGACTGACAAATACATAATCAAGCTTTCTTACCCCACAATGCTTTAGATAACTGTATATAGTATATCTACCAACATTCTTCTTTGTCGTGCTTCCTCCATCAAATAAAACATTCAGACCATCCTTAGTATGCACAGCAATAGAATCCCCCTGTCCCACATCAAGCATGGCTGCCTTCATATCTGCATTGATATCATAATGAAGTCCTGTCATAACCAGCATAAGAAGACCCAGACATATAGTATCTGCTCTTTTATTCTTTAATAAAACATGCACCAGCACCCAGACTATAAGAACCATGAAATATAACACAATTCTTGAATTATCCGGTGCTCCCGTAACTATTACAGCATATTTAAAATGTGATGAAATTTTACAAAGCACATTATAGAAATCAAGTATATACCCACCAGCACCTGCAAAAAAGCATGCAGCACCAATTGAAAACATTCCTGTAATCCCTGTAAATATTCCGCTCATCATTATAACGGACATAAGCGGAATCACAATTATATTAAGAAACAGACTTATTACAGGCACCTGACCAGATATAACAAGCATAACAGGCAGTGTTGTTATTGTAATGCTAATTCCTGTTATAATTGAATCCGCTAACCCGAACACAATCATTTGCTTGAATGTAATATGCTTTTTATCTGGACGTTTTACATATATTAATATTGATTTATCATCAGAAAGCAGCGGTTTAACAAATATAATTCCTGACATAGCAAGAAATGACAGCCAGAAAGCTGAATTAACAATATTATACGGATTAATCCAGAGAAGAATAACAGTTGCAATGCCTAGTGTATTTGCTCCATCACTCGTTCTTCCAAGCACATCAGCAAGCATATATACAAGAATCATTATCACTGCCCGGCTTGCAGATGCACTGTATCCTGTCATACACAGATATGACAGGATAAGAAATGTACTGATACATGCCGATACTATTCTTCCTGTCTTTCTTTTCAGAAAATCATATATACACATTCCTACAAGTGAAACATGAAGTGCACTTATAGCCAGAATATGTGATATTCCATTCTTCTGGTAAAGCATTTTCACATCATCATCAAGCCCTGATCTGTCTCCAAGCACAATTGACTGCATAATTCCGGCATTATGCGAAGAATACACTTTTTTATATATATTTTTTACAGACTCAGACAATCTGTATACATAAGAAAGATACGTGTTGTCCCTTTTTACTTCTATTACCTCAATCACATCTGCACAATATATGAATCCCTGTGATGTATAATATTTTCTCGAATTAAACTGCCCCTCATTGGTAGGCATACTGTAGTCTTTCAGGCTGACCTTAAGATTTGCATAATCGCCAGCAACGAAAGAATCTTCTTTAGAGTATATATTTATGCCACATTTTAACCGGGTTCCACATGAATCCAGAGTTATTCGTGCATTCCTTATCTGGATTGTATATGAGTTGTCTCCACGCATAATGCCCGTTACATAACCTTTAACATCTGCAGTATACAACTTTTCAGACAGGTTTCCCTGAAACTGCAGCTTATCTGTATAATCTTTAGTTCTTAGACACATAACTGGAAACATCATAATAAAAAGCACATAAAATATGGGGATTCCTGTGTGCTTAAGATATATGAGAAATCCGGCAGCCACCAGAATCCCCACTATAATCACGATATATGCAGAAGCATATGCAGAAAAATATACAGCAGCAACGCTTAGAACTGCTGCCACTAAAAATGGCCTTCTCAATAAAATCCTTTCCAGAAACGACCACCATAATCAACTAATTATCAGTTACATCTTTATTAATAAGTTCATTATTCATATAAAATACTGTATCAAGACTTATAACATCTCTGTACATCAGATTAGAATTGCCTTTTACCATAATCTTTACACCGTCAATACCATCAAGTCCGGCAAGTGAATTAACAACCGAATATATTGCAATATTACTCCTGGCATTAACCATATCATTCACGAATTCCTGACTGAAATTAACGTAACATATTTTGTCTACAACTGATATGCTGAGAAGCTTGGTGCTTGATGGTATACTCTGATAACATCCTGCTTCACTTGTTCCTTTGATAAGCTGTTCTACAACAACCTTCTCTACAGATACATTCTTGTTATAACAGATTCTCTGACTGTTCTTTACAAGAGCATCACCAGATTTATTAGCGAAATACAGATTAATTGTTTTCCACTTCACATCTGCAATATCCCCTTCCTGTGTATCAACGAAATCATCTGCACTCATATTTCCTATGATTGTTCCATCTTCATACACAGCATCCTTACCATCAACATAAAATCTTACATACAGAACATCACTTATCTGTGACAATTCTTTTACAACTGCTGCCCTGTAAAGTACTTCAGTACTTGGTTTCATTCCATAATAAGAGCTGTCATAATAGACATCTGCATATATTCCATTAATTTCAACCGCCGGCTGCGATACATACACTGGCTTAATTATGCTTGTATGCCTGCCTTTTGCCACATTCATTTTTTCAATAAGTTCATTTGCAACAGAAACAGCATCCTGACTTTCAATGTACACCCTGCCTTCAGTTAGTGATGTTCCATCTTCATTAAGATAATATACAGAATATGCAGTTCCTTCCTTCTGCGAAGAACATGAAACAGTTATAAATGTGACTAAAATAACAATTATAACGAATGTTAATTTCATAATAGCTTTCCTTATATGTCCCATCATAACTGCCTCCTTTTTATCTTGTAATTCTTAACGGCTTATAATTATTCCACCGGCATACTTCTGTCTGCATTACTGCTGGCTGTCAACATAATTAAGCGGTATTCTCATTGTAAATGTTGTTCCGATATTCTCTTCACTGTGAACCTTTATTGTACCATGATGCATGAGAATAATGTTCTTCACGATTGCAAGTCCAAGTCCTGTTCCGCCTGTTTCACGGGATCTTGCCTTGTCAACCCTGTAAAATCTCTCAAAAATCTTATTAATGCTTTCTTCTGGTATTCCTATTCCTGAATCTTCAACTCTTATATAGAAATATTGATAGTCTGCATTAAGTGAAACATGTACCCATCCATCTTCCACATTGTATTTGATAGAATTCTCAACAAGGTTGGATATAACCTGTGTCATCTTGACTTCATCAATCTGTGCAACAACAGGTCTGAAACTTTCAAAAAGCAGTTCAATATTCTTTTTCTGTGCCAATGGCTTAAGCCTCTTGAGTGTCATCTCAAGCAGCTCGTTCATATTAACAGATGAAATATTAAGTATTGCTGCTGACTTGTCCATTCTTACAAGTGTAAGAAGATCTTCAATAATCTTACTTTCCCTGTCAATCTCACTTACAATATCCTGCATAAATTCCTGATACACCTCTAAAGGAACATTCTCCTGAGTATTAAGTGACTCTGCAAGCACTTTGATTGACGTAATAGGAGTCTTTAATTCATGTGACACATTAGATACAAATTCTGCTCTGGACTGATCTGTCTCATTAGCCCTGTCCATAATGTTATTAAAATCATCAGCTATCTCACGTATCTCTGTATAACCTTTAACAGGAATCCGCTCATCAGTGTGTCCTGCACTTACATTAGAAACAATATCAAGCACACGCTTTACCGGTCTGTTAAGTAAATATATCCCTATAATAAGTACTACCAGGCATATTGTTATGATAACGACTTTGATATTATTATTCTGTCCGTTAACATCATGAAACATTGCATCAATCTCTGTATAATCAAGATCTGCAATAAGAACAGCTATAAATGTGCCTGAATCATTGTATACAGGAACTGCAGCCTGTATATTGCCGGTTTTCTTGTCATATCCTGAACTGTTCTTATGATTACTGAATATATCGAATACTCTTGAATTAAGAATTGTCTTATTCGTATCAATCGCATAAGTATCAACACTGATAACATAATTAAGATCAACCACTCTTATTCTTATCTGGTTAAGTGCTGAATAACTGCTGAGTCTGCTGTTCATATTATTATTCTCAGCAGCATCAAGGCTCTCATAATTAGAATACTCTGCTGCAATAAGAACAGCTTCATTCTGTATTATAGCTGTCTGTCTTGTAATTACAGACTCCTTGTATATATATTCAAATCCTTCAAATGTACTGATTACGGCCGCCGCAATTATAACTGCAGCAACCGCAAACTGTCTTGTTGAATATTTATTAATGAACCTAAAAAAAGACTCAAATCCCCTGTCAAAAAAGATTCTTCTATGGTCATTTCTTTTCTTATTTTTATTAAACATTAAAATAGTAACCTACTCCCCACTTAGTGTGAACATACTTTGGTTCACTTGGATTATCTTCAATCTTCTCACGAAGTCTTCTCATATGGACATCCACTGTTCTGCCATCGCCTGAATAATCCTGTCCCCAAACAGCTTTAAGAAGGTTATCCCTGCTGTATACCTTGCCAGGATTAACTGCCAACAGTTCAAGAAGGTCAAACTCCTTGGCTGTAAGATTAATCGGTCTTCCCGCAATATAAAGATTACGGCTGTCGCAGTCTATCTTCATATCACCTGCATTAATTATATTACTCTTTGCAACCTTCTTTTCTGTAACTGAATTTCTTCTTAAGATTGCTTTCATTCTCGCTTTAACCTCAAGAATGTTAAATGGCTTGGTAATATAATCATCTGCACCATACTCAAGTCCAAGTATTTTATCCATATCATCACCTTTGGCTGTAAGCATAATAATAGGAACGTCTGAAAATTCTCTTATCTGCTGGCATACTGACAATCCATCAAGCTTAGGAAGCATTATATCAAGAAGGATTATGTCATATTCATTGTTCTTAGCATATTCAAGGGCTTCCTCTCCGTCATAAGCACAGTCTACAACACTGTAATCCTGCATAAGACTGAACTTAAGTCCCTTAACAATCATTTTCTCATCATCAACAACCAAAACTCTGCCTGCCATAATCCACTCCTTTTACTTTTCACCAATATGCCTTCATCATACGCATATGTAATTCCTTATCTTGTTAAATGCAGCTTCCTTAATTCCAGATACTTTCATAATATCTTCTATGGTCTGAAATCTGCCATTATCTGTCCTGTAACTTACTATATCTGCTGCCCTTGAACTTCCTATCCCCGGAAGCGTCATCAGTTCCTCAGCCGTTGCCTTATTAATATTAATAAGCCCCTTTGTCTCTTCTTCCATAACAGGTATATCTTCACCATATGATGGTATATATATACGTTCCCCATCATTAACCGGTTCTGCCAGATTTACTAAAGACATATCAGCAGAATCATCAGCCCCTCCCGCCAGTTCAACTGCCTCATATAATCTCATGCCGCTTTGACACTTAACAACCCCTGGTGAATTAACATGTCCGCATATATACACATATATGTCACTGACTAATGTTTCATAATCAGTACCACTCACTTCTTCTGTACCTTTTAAGACACCCTTATCTGCAAATGTGTCATCAGACGCAGACATATTCTTTCTTCCAGCCAGATATATAACACCTGCTATCATTATAAAAACTGCACATATTGTGTATTGTACAGCTTTTTTGTGTTTCTTATATAATTGCTTGTAATCCATGTACACTCTCCTTAAGTATTACCCTAAGGAAATCCCTTTTGCGTACCTTTCTATTTTACAAAATTGTCCTATCGAATACAAGTCTAATTTAACTATAATTGTTTACACTTTTTTCGTTCTTTGGTAAAATGTTACTATTATCGGCTAAGGGAGGAAAGCCATGACATCTTCAAAGAAATCAATTCTTAATTCTAATCTGACTTATGTAATAGCATTTGTGCTTCCTTTAATTATGATGGCAGCACTCTATTATACCCGGGAAATATTTCCATGGGGAAGCGACTGCTATCTAAGATCAGACATGTATCACCAGTATGCCCCTTTCTTTTCGGAATTGTGGCACAAGATAAGGAATGGTGAAAGTCTTACCTATTCATGGGATATTGGTATGGGAACCAACTTTACATCATTATATGCGTATTATCTTGCCAGTCCCGCGAACTGGTTTATTGTGTTATTTCCGCAGAAATATATGATTGAGATTATGAATTCCCTTATCATATTAAAAATTGCCGGCAGCAGTCTTGCAATAACATATTACATAACCAGACATTTCGATACTAAAAACTGTGTAGCTGCCCTGTTTGGCATGTTCTATGGAATGTCCGGATTCATTGCAGCATACAGCTGGAACATCATGTGGCTTGACTGCGTAATGTTATTACCACTTATAATGCTTGGTCTTGAAAGACTTGTTAATGAAAATAAATGTATCTTCTACTGTGTAACACTGGGATTATGTATATTTACCAACTATTATATTTCAATCATGGTATGTATTTCTGTTGTTATTTACTTTATCGTACTTATGATTTCATATAATGGTCCGGTAAGCATATTACAATATGTAAAGAAATTCATTAATTTCTGTATATATTCACTCCTCGCAGGCGGACTTGGTGCCTGCCTTTTACTTCCGGAATTTTATACATTTTCTTTATCTGCATCAAGTGACACTTCATTTCCTGCACAGTTAAAATCATATTTCAGTATACTTTCAATGCTTACAAGGCAGCTTATTAATGTTCCTGTCCATCTCGGACTTGAACATTTTCCTAACATATATTGTGGTGTTGCTGTATTTTTGCTTATTCCGCTCTATGTTATGTGCAAAAAAATCAATGCCCGTGAAAAAATCGGAAAATGTATAATTCTTCTGATTTTCTTAACAGCATTTAACCTCAATATACCTAATTATATATGGCACGGACTGCATTTTCCAAACAGTCTTCCATGCAGACAGTCTTTTATCTACATATTTTTTGTTCTTACTATGTGTTTTGAGGCTGTATATAATATAAAAGAGTTATCTAATAAACAGATTGGTACTTCATTATGGATTTCAATCGGTCTGCTTGTTCTTTTTGAACAGTTATTTATGGCGGAGGGAAGTACTTATTCATTCAAGATTGCATATGTAAGTGGAATATTCATATTGTTATATGCTCTTCTTATGTTTATTAACAATAATGCAAAGCTTAAAATACCGCTTGTACTTCTGCTTACATTTTCTGTATCAATCATAGAATGTACTCTTAATATGGATTCGACAGGTATCGGTACAACGAGCCGTACATCATATCTTCTTGATTATGATGCAGTAAAGACTGTTACTAAAACAGTTGCTGATAACGACGATTCATTTTACCGTATGGACAAGCTTTTTGGTGCAAGAACCAAAAATGATGGTGCATGGCATAATTACAAAACTGTATCCACATTTTCTTCTACATGTAATGCAGGTATATCAAAACTATTCAATTATCTTGGTTTAGAGAATTCAACCAATGCATATGGATGCAATGGTCTCACAGAAGTAACTGATATGATATTCTCTGTTAAATATACCATAAGCAACAAGCTTCTTGCAGAAAGTAATTTAAGAAGCTACTATACAGGAAGTGACGGTGAGTTCATATATAAAAATAATTATACTCTTCCGATAGGATTTGCTATTAATGAACAGTCTGCTTCCAAAATGAATTTCATGACTGCCAATAACAGTATTGAAAACCAGAATCTTATGATTCAGAATATGACAGGGATAAGTGATGTATTCACTGTAGTTGATAAATTTCCTAACGAATCAGAGTGTACTATAAAGCCACAAAAAGATGGACATTTGTATCTTATAGCTGCCAACCAGTCCGTTGATTACATAACCGTAACGCTTAATAATTCAGACAAATCTTATTCTTACAGTAACTTAAAGAGTAATAACAGAATTATTGATGTAGGTTATGTCACAAAATCTGACACAGTGGAAGTTACCGCCGAAACAGGTATGAATCTTACTGCTTATATGCTTGATTCTGATAAGTTAATCAAAGCTTACAATATTCTCAATGCAGAAAGTTATCAGGTTGATTCATATACAGATACTCATTTTAAAGGATCAATCAGCTTATCTTCTGACAAGACTGTTCTGTTTTCTATTCCGTACGATGCCGGATGGTCTGTATATGTTGATGGCAAACGTGTAGATACATTTGTATGGAAGAACGCTTTGTTATGTGTTGATGTTCCAGCCGGAACACACTCACTTGAATTAAGGTATGTTCCACACAATTTAATATTGGGTTGCGTTTTAACTGCATTTAGCATTATTATATTGATTGGCATATATGTGTCTGCCCGTCTTATAAGGAACGGCAGAATACATACTTATAACTGGCCTGTTTTCATCAGAAAGTATCTTGAACTTCCTGTTATAGAATCTGTTGCAGAATCTCATTCTGATAATGAGGACTACAATTTCCTTAATAAGAATATACAAGAAACTATTCTTGATGAAATGAATGATTTTGATAATCTCGAATCTCCGGATTTCGAAGATGATACATCAGATTATAATTTAAAAGACAATGAAACCAAGGAGGATTTATAAATGAAATTATGGGGTGGACGATTCACCAAAGAAACTAATGAGCTTGTCAACAACTTCAACGCATCAATTTCATTTGACCAGAAGTTCTATAAGCAGGATATTGAAGGAAGTATTGCACATGCTACTATGCTCGGCAAGCAGGGAATTATTCCTGAAAGCGAAAGTGAGCAGATTGTAGAAGGTCTTAAGGGAATTCTTGCTGATATTGAATCAGGAAAGCTTGAAATCACTGATGAATACGAGGATATCCATACATTTATGGAGGCTACTCTTATCGAGAGAATCGGTGATGCCGGAAAGAGACTTCACACAGGACGAAGCAGAAATGACCAGGTTGCTCTTGATATGAGACTTTTCACAAGACAGGAAGTTCTTAATACTGATGCTGAGCTTAAAGAGCTTATGTCTGTTATCTTAAGAATCATGAAAGAAAATACACATACATTCATGCCTGGATTTACTCATCTTCAGAAGGCACAGCCTGTTACTGTTGCTCATCATTTCGGTGCATATTTCGAAATGTTCAAGCGCGACAGAAGCAGACTTCATGACATATATGAAAGAATGAACTACTGTCCTCTTGGTGCAGGTGCACTTGCAGGAACAACTTATCCATTAGACAGAGAACTTACTGCTTCTCTCCTTGGTTTCTACGGGCCAACACTCAACAGCATGGATTCTGTTTCTGACAGAGATTACCTTATTGAATTCTTATCTGCATTATCAACTATCATGATGCATTTAAGCCGTTTCTCTGAGGAAATATGCATCTGGAATTCTAACGAATACAGATTCATTGAACTTGATGACGCTTTCAGTACAGGAAGCTCTATTATGCCTCAGAAGAAGAACCCTGATATCGCAGAGCTTGTAAGAGGTAAGACAGGCAGAGTATATGGTGCTCTTATGAGCCTTCTTACAACAATGAAGGGTATTCCTCTTGCTTACAATAAGGATATGCAGGAGGATAAGGAATTATCATTTGACGCATTTGACACAGCCAAAGGCTGCATCAGCCTTTTCAAGGGCATGATTGATACAATGAAATTCAATAATAAGAGAATGGAAGCTTCAGCAAAGAACGGCTTCACTAACGCTACTGATGCTGCTGACTATCTTGTTAAGAAGGGGGTTCCTTTCAGAGAAGCCCACGGTATTGTCGGCCAGCTTGTTCTTATGTGCATTGAGAAAAATATTGCACTTGATGACCTTTCACTTGAAGAATACAAGGCTGTAAGCCCTGTATTTGATGAAGATATCTACGAGGCAATCAGCCTCCAGACTTGTGTAGATAAGAGACTTACTCTTGGAGCTCCTGGTCCGGAGGTTATGAATAAGGTTATTGCTATTTATGATAAATATATGGAAGATAATTAAATAGTATTTCGGGGTTGTACAGTCTGTGAGTCAAGCATTAGTGCCAACTTTAGGTAAGCTGACCTAGTGGCTGTAAATGCCGCCATATACAGAGTTTATTACGGTGCAGGAAATCAAAACGCGCTTCGCTTGAACGAGATTTCCTGCACCGAACTTTTGTATATAGCGGCATTAACACCCACACGGTAAGCTTACATGCCGTTGTCGCTAACGCTTAACTCACAGACACTACCACCGCGAAGTGTATTATCTTTCATATAGTCTTAAAATATCATCATAAGTGATTTCATCTTTTCCTTTAAAAATCTTTTTAGTTTCATCCATCTTAAATTTTTCATTTATAAGAACATTGTCAATTGTACAATAACTATGTTTTTTTGCTAATTGAATTGTTATTTCATATAATATTTCATCAACATAACTATGTAAATGCTCTCCTAAAGATTTTAAATTATCTATATCTTCTCCCGAATGTATTATCGCATTTCTTGTCCGATACATACGACGTAAATGCCATCTTACTCTTCTTTCGTATTTATCGATTTCATTAAAATACCCATTTTTTTCATTAAAAATATTATGCAATTGTGAAATTCGGCTTCTAATCAATGGATAATCTCCAAATTCAGCAATCAATTTTTTTCTTATCGCATCATATTGCTTTAAAATTACTATACACGCTATTTTTTCATACTCACTAACTTCTATATCAACATCTGATATAAT
>NZ_QSEK01000025.1 GCF_003464165.1 Eubacterium sp. AM49-13BH
CCGAAATAATCTGTTCTAAATGCTTCGTTCGACTTGCATGTGTTAAGCACGCCGCCAGCGTTCATCCTGAGCCAGGATCAAACTCTCATAAAAAGTTTGCCTCGTCAGTTATAAACTAACTAGCTTAAATAGTTTTACCAAAACTTACTGTTTAGGTTCGTGTATCTTTCGATACTCGCAAGATTCATTAATGAATCATTTTAAAATTCTCAAAGAATTTCAAGGTTGTCTTTCTATTCAGTTATCAAAGATCTATATCGCTCAAACCCAGTATTTATCTGGTGTTTTAAGTCTTATTTGTTACCGCTTACCGCGGCGACTTGTATATAATATCACCCAGTCTACCTGTTGTCAACAACTTTTTTCATTTTTTTTGAGTTTTTTTGTTTTTTTATTTTGCATTCCTGTAACATTACAATATATATGTATCGTCAGTCACATTTATACTATATATTGATTCCAGATGTATGAGGTATTTTATATACAAAAAACACCTTATCTTAAAAAAGCTTATTTTAACACTTTTTCAAGACAAGGTGTCTATACATTATATTATACTGCAGATTATAACCGACCTGTCTGCTGATATCTTTGCCATGCGCTCTGATATTTAAATGTATATATAGTAGCATATATACCGCATACTAATATAAGCCATCCACCAGGCATGCCTGCAAGTAAAAGCATGTAAATCATATTAAATACCGAATAAACCAGAAGAACAACTGCACAAGCTCTGCTCTTTGCCACATGAACTCCTACGCCTAGTCCAATTACAATAATCACATCTAATAATCCAAATATGTTGCCACCCAATATAACATTAGTAATTAATGATATAGCACCAATTACATATGTTATTATAGCAGCAATTGTTATGTTCTTTATAATTGTTTTTATGTTGGCACACTGGTTGAATTCTTCTTTAGTCATTCTTGTTGTTCCAAAATTCATATTTCCAGACATATCATACTGCTGGTAACCCATATTTTTCTGCTGATATCCAACTTTATTGTTCTGCTGTACATCTACCCCTCCCTCCAATGGTGCACCACAGCTTTTACAGAACTTTGCCCCCTGTTCGTTTGCTCTTCCACATGATTTACATATCATCTTTCTATCCTCCCTTATTTTATCTTATTGTACTAAACAGCAGTCTTGTAATCGGATTGTTATTATATAGTGCCTCTAAAAATGCATTTTTATGTATCTGCGCTAATATATTAACTGCATTTTCTGTTCCGCTTATGGCTGTAACAACTGTGAAGAATATCCACACAACTACAAGACCTTCTATAAGGCCGACTATTACTCCACCCAGCTTGTCTGCCTGTTTTACAATAGGAAGTCTTCTTATTATGCCTGTTGCTCCAATGATTATCCTTAACACTATAAATACTACTACCATTATCACTATATATATAATAGCTGTCAATATAATATTGGATAATCTGAGTGCAATTATTCTTAAACTTATCTCTTTAATAGAAGCTTGTCCCTGCTCATTAATAATTGTCATAAGTTCTGATTCCGGCATAGCCTTGATAGCATCTGTAAGACTTTCTGGAAGATTAATTCTGTCTCCAACTTCCATTATTGCTTTGCTTATATTCTGTAAATGTTCTCCCGCCTGACTTATATTAATCCCATCCGGAATCATCTGTTCGTTTGAAAAATACTGGTCTACTTCTTTGTTTTCTGAAAGTATTGTATATATTGACTGTGCCATATTTTCGTCGATATTAGTTTCATTCCTGATTGCAGTTGTGGCAAGTGGTGCTATTATAACTGCTGCCAATATTGTTACAATCATGGATACAAGCGATAATACAAGTCTTATCACTCCCTTTCGCCAGCCTATCACCGCAAATATTGCGAGAATCAGTATTACTCCTGTCAACAGCATACGCCATCCCCCTTATCATTTTAGTTTAATTGATTGTATGTATTTAGAGTTAACCACCGTATATACACCTCTGCTTCCTGTTGGCAGAACATCTATAACCGGCATATCAAAACTAATATCAGCCAGTTGCTTACCACGCATATTCATAAGTACAAATGATGATGCATTACTCATTATTACACTCTTTCCATCAAACTGCACATTAGTATACTGTATGCTAAATGTTGTATCAAGCACCTGCTTGCCAGAAGTATTATATACTACTAATTTATATGGATCTCCCGACTCTGAATTATCAAGCACGAGTCCTATATACTGGTCACTATAAAATACTCTTTCTATCTCGTTATCTATCTTGATGGTGTGTTCAAGACTCGGATACTCTTTTATCTTATAAATGCTCACAACATTTTCACCAACAGCAACTGCCATTGTGTCATTGATGAACTTCACATCGCCAACTATAACATCATCATAATTAAATCCGCCAACTACTCGTTCCGTCTCATTCTTTCCTACATCCGAAAAGTTATAGAACACCACATCTGTCTTAATCTCGTCTCCACCCACCCTAATAAATGAAGCTATCAGTTTCTTAGCATCTGGCGATATACTCACATCAATTGGATATCCATCTCCAGATAATGTTGTTTTGACACTATATATCTTCTCGCCATTAGTGTCATACATATTAATGTAGTTGGCATTATTATCATCTAGCACTGCCGCCATCTTACCGTTATCTGACACTTCTATCTGAAGTATCGGCATGGAAGTATCAGCCTTACCTACTTGTCCACTTGTATTAAATGAATATGCACTGCTTCCATTAATATCTGCAACCGCTATTGAATTACCACATATACTTACTTTCGGATTCTGCATTGAATATGTCTGGTTCCATATTACTTTCCCGTTACTCTTATAATATGAAATTCCGTCATTGCTATATCTTACATATCCATCTGCAAATGCGATATATTTTGATGATTCTATGTCATCCCTGTTAACCGAAGCCGATATCATATATGAAGAATAATCATAGTTATCTATTACTCGTGATACGATATATGCTACAACAAGAAGCACCGCAACCACTACAACTGCAATAATTACAACTCTTGTTTTGTGTCTGCGTATTCTCTTTCTTACTACAGCCTCGTCAAGAACATCATCGTCTGCTTCGTAAGATGCTGCTGTTTCTTTATTAATATTAACAATTTTCTTTACCGGAGCATTCCTGTCTCCATTAAATCTGGACTTACCAGATATTATATCTGCCATAAATTTCCCCTTTTCTATCGCATACTTATGCTGAGATAATTATACAATATTGGGGGATTTAATCAAGGAAGTTTTATCTGCTGACCTATGTAAAGTATATTTCCATCTTTGATGTTATTATAAGCTATAATTTCATTACATTTGGATGTATCCCCATAATATCTCTTGCATATTCCCATTATTGTATCGCCAGCTTTAACTGTGTATATACTTGCTTCACTCACTGTTGCCGCAACTGTCTGCTCCTCTGTCGGCTGTGGTACTGTTACCGTTACAACTTCTGTTGAAGTTGCGCTGACACTTGCAGGTTCACCGTCTGTCTCTGCCTCTGTTGGATACACACCCCCTTCCAGTTTATTAACAGGAACAACATTTTCTTCTGTTGCAGTGTCATTTCCTGACATCTGCACCATCAGACTGCTTATTGACTTATCAAATTTCTTCATTTTCTGATAATTATTCATAAGATTAATGCTTATAACAAGAATAACAACTACCATAAATGCACTGACACCGTACATAAATCTTGCGCTCTTTTTCTGCTCATGCATCTCTTCTTTCTCTTTTATTATATTTCGGATGGACTTCATAACCTTGTCCTGACCATCTTCACACGAACTTCTTTCTCGGCGCTCCAGCATATATTCCTGCATTTCATAATTTCTTTCATAAAAGCAGACATATCCCTTCTGTTTCTTCAGTTCTCCATTCTCATACAGATAAAAATTCTCTTCCTTTTCAACTGTATCAATCAGATAAAGTGTTTTCATGGAACCCGCGAAATTATCGAGATGTATTTTCTTCAATTTCATCATTCTTTCCGGTGTAACCTCTGGAATTGCTGCAAACCATCCTACCACTGACAAATTCGGAAAATATTTTTCCACATCCGAATATATTCCGTTCCATACATTTTCATTGAAGTACACTCCCTTTTCTTCAACTTCTGTCCCCAGTTTTGCTTTTATTATTCCCTTAATAAAAACACATTTTTCATTACCATCAGTCTGACTTTCTCCGAGAAGTACGCCTGCCTGTGAGTCTGAAGGATTATTGTACGCAATTGAATTTATATATGTAAAAACATAATCCTCTATATATATTTTCTTGTCAGAGCTCACTTCACCTATCTGTTTAATGTTTTTCGGTCTTCTAATGGCCGCACCTCTTGTAACTTGTTTAGACTTGTCTGAATTCTCTTCATTACATATTATTTCTATCATGGTGCCTCCTTATACTATTACTCGCTTGAATAATAACACTGTCGAAAAGAAAAAATTATCAGATTTTGTCAGCAATCCAAAAAATATCAAAAACATTTTTTGGAATAATTATCAAGACGGATGCGTACACATTATAAAGAGCTTGTCTTAGCTCTTAAAATGGTCTGGAGGAGATTATGCTTTATTATTTTGATTCCAATAATCCAAAAGCCCCTGCTCAGATAGGGCATATACTTACTAATATGGTTACTGATATCATTCTTCCCAATCAGGAGATTATAATCCTGTGCATAGGAAGCGACCGTTCAACCGGAGACAGTCTTGGTCCTGTGATAGGCCACAAATTCAAAGACTTTATCTCCCCCGGTCTTTATCTTCTGGGAGATCTTAACCAGCCCATTCATGCTGCCAATCTTAATCACTGCATAAAATCCATTCAAAAGACATTCGACAATCCTTTCATAATTGCAATTGATGCCTCTCTGGGAAAAGAAGAACATATCGGTATGATTACATTAGGAAAAGGTCCGTTAAAACCAGGCCTCGGCGTAAAAAAAAGATTGCCTGAAGTTGGCGACATCCACATCACAGGAATTGTTAATTCTTCCCACAACATGGAGTCATCCTCACTTCAGACAACCCGTCTGTCCATTATATTCCAGATAGCTGATGCTATCGTCCTCGCTTTAAGAATATTTAATGACGATTATTATATACAGCAAGCGCCTGAGCTATCGTATCTGCTGAGTCAGACTTCATAATTGAATTAAGCTCTGAAAGCTTATCAACATTAATGAATTCTTTACCAAGATATGCTTCGTAGTTAGATGATATGTATATTCTCTGCTTCTTCACCAAATCATCCAACTCATCATATTCCTTTTTCTTCTTATTAAGCTCATTTTCCATATTGGTTATCTTGTCAGCATAACGCTCATTGATTTCCGAGATTATATCAGCCTTGGTATTCTTTTCAAATTCTTCCAGGGCTGAAGTCTTCTCTTCCTCAATTCGTGCTATATCATCATGTAATGCATTAATATCAGAATCAAATGATTCAAGCCCATACATATCTTCATTCTTATCTTTTCTGATATTCTTCTCTATCTTCTTAATACGTTTCTTATTATCTGTTATCTGTATTCTTGTATTCTGTGCTGCCATTATTGTTTCGGCATGCTTTAATACAACTTTTCTAAAAATGCATTTGATAACAACAATACTCACTACCGTTATTACCATATAATATACCAAAAGTATCCATTGCGGAATCATTGGCAATAAGAATAATGCAACTGGAACAGCTACATACAGAATCAGTATAATTGCTATATCTATTACATAATCCAGCAGTTTCTTAGGATTAAACACTGATATAAACAACTGACTATTAAAAACTTTAGATATATTCTCATGTATAAAAGCTTCATTAATCTGGTCTGCAAGATCTTCATTCTGAGCCCTTAAAGATGCTGTCTCAGCATTGATTCTCTCTTTAACGCCGACCATCTTTGCTTTATCTCTTGCTGCAGAAACTGCCTTAATCTTATCCTTATCTGCATTAATTGACTTATCATATCCATCACATATTGCATCTGTACTCGCTTTTATCTTAGAGTCCATTTCATTCTGCTTTTCTTTT
Source organism: Eubacterium sp. AM49-13BH (assembly GCF_003464165.1). Taxonomy (GTDB): domain Bacteria; phylum Bacillota; class Clostridia; order Lachnospirales; family Lachnospiraceae; genus Lachnospira. The sequence continues at coordinate 6,056 of NZ_QSEK01000025.1, forward strand.
CTTGCATTATCTAATTCTTTAGAAATGTCTTTAACGCTTTCTTCCAGCTTCTCTAATCTGTCCTTCTTTACGTTATGCTCTTTGATATCGCCAATAATCTGTTCAAGCTGTTTCTGATTACCATTTAGTATATTCTGTTCTGCCATCTGCTCACCAACTTCCGTATACACTAATATTTCATCTTATTATTTGTTCTCACGATAATAATTAATAAGACATCCATCAAGAATTATCTGTCTCTCATCATCTGTAAGTTCATCCAGCTTAAGTTCGAACTCTTTCATATCTTTATTAACAACAAAAGCCTTGATTGTAGATACTCTATTCTTAATTGCATCCTGAATCTCTGGAATAAAGATATAATCTCCATTCTCAAACGGAAGCTCTCCCTTATCAATTATGAATGGAAGCATACCCCAGTTGATAAGATTTGAACGGTATCTCTTAGTTGCATACTCATTAGCAATGTTAGCCCATCCGCCAAGTACCTTCTGGCATGATGCTGCCTGCTCTCTTGCTGAACCATCACCCGGTTTAACTGCAAATATAGTACTTCCAACACCAACATTAGACTTATGCACATCATATGTTTCTTTAATCTTATGCATAATGTCTCTCAGCTCTGGTAAAGCTTCTCCCATGCACTGTCCTGCTTCTCTTGCCTTCTCTGCCTTCTGTACTTCCTTAGCACGTCCTACATATGCAGGATCCTTTCTTGAAAGTGCAAATTCAGCAAGACCAAGAGGATTAGATCTGAATGATGATGTCTCTCCTGATGGAATAAGCTCATCTGTTGTTGTAACAGGATCATGTATCTCAGATACAACCTTAATAATAAGATTCTCTGGAAGTGCAACCATCTCTGGCCAATCCTTGATATTAGGTCCAAACTGGATTTCCTGTTCCGGATCTGCAACACCCTTGCTGTCAAATACTCTGTTAGCATAGATTGAACTATCAAAATGATATGCTGGTCCTGTGAACTCTACATCCATGTCTGTTGCTGCTGTAAGGTATCCCTTATTAGCTGCTGTTGCTGCAATAGAACGTGCATCCATAAGTGCAACAGATGATATCTGTCCATTCTGTAACTTAGAGCCCTCTCTGTTAGGGAAGTTTCTTGTTGAATGTCTGATTGAGAATGCATTATTAGCAGGTGTATCTCCAGCACCAAAGCATGGTCCGCAGAATGCAGTCTTAACAATTGCACCTGTCTCCATAAGATCTGCAAGCCTTCCATTTCTTGCAAGTTCAACATAAATTGGTGTACTTGCAGGATATACGCTAAGCGTAAACTCATCTGCACCAATTGACTTTCCTTTAAGAATGTCTGCTGCTGCACATATATTTTCAAAACCACCACCAGCACATCCGGCGATAATTCCCTGATCAACATAAAGCTTTCCATTCTTAATCTTATCTGTAAGCTTATATTCAACCTGTCCATCAAGGCTTACAAGAGCCTTCTTCTCTACATCATGAAGAATATCCTCAAGGTTAGCATTAAGTTCTTCAATTGTGTAGGTATTGCTTGGATGGAATGGCATTGCAATCATTGGCTTGATTGTGCTTAAATCTACATATACAACGCCATCGTAATAAGCAACATCTCCAGGATTAAGTTCCTTGTAGCTCTCACTTCTTCCGTGAATATCATAGAATTCCTTAACCTTATCATCTGTTCTCCATATAGATGAAAGACATGTTGTCTCTGTCGTCATAACATCTACGCCAATTCTGAAATCAGCACTAAGTGATGAAACACCAGGTCCAACAAACTCCATAACTTTATTCTTAACATAACCATTACCAAATACTGCTCCGATAATAGTAAGTGCAACATCCTGAGGACCAACTCCCTTTGCCGGTTCTCCTGTCATGTAGATAGCAACTACTCCTGGTCTGTTAATATCATAAGTCTTATTAAGAAGCTGCTTAACAAGCTCAGGACCACCTTCGCCCATAGCCATTGTTCCAAGAGCTCCATAACGTGTATGACTATCTGATCCAAGAATCATCTTTCCACCTTCAGCCAGCATCTCTCTTGCAAACTGGTGGATTACAGCCTGATGAGGTGGTACATATATTCCGCCATATTTCTTTGCACATGTAAGACCAAACATATGGTCATCTTCATTAATAGTTCCGCCAACTGCACAAAGACTGTTATGGCAGTTAGTAAGTACATAAGGAATTGGGAATTTCTCAAGACCTGAAGCTCTTGCTGTCTGGATAATTCCGACAAATGTAATATCATGTGAAGTCATTTTATCAAACTTAATCTTTAACTTCTCCATGTTTCCTGATGTGTTATGACCTTCAAGAATTCCATATGCAATAGTATTCTTAGCAGCCTCTTCCTTTGTTACTGAACATCCTGTCTTGGCAGCTACTTCATTCACAGCCGAAGCACTATCCTCAACAATATCAATGCCGTTGATAAGATATGCTCCTCCATCACTTAATTTAATCATGCTTTCTCCTCTTTCTATATATCATTACGGTTTCCCGCTTAATATCCATTATTCATGTCCTCATTAAATAACATACACAAACATTAAAGATAAGGTGTAACCTTTTCTACTATTGATGCTATAGTATCAGTGTCTGCAGTTCCCGGAACCCAGCCAACTTTAACTGTATCACCTTTAATTCTTGGAATAATATGCATATGGAAATGAAATACTGTCTGCCCTGCTACTTCTCCATTGTTCTGAACAATATTAAGTCCATCAAAATCCAATGCCTTCTTATATGCTTTAGAAATCTTAGCTGCCACTTTAAATACATGTGCAGCAGTGTCATCATCAAGTTCATATATATTGTCAAAATGTTCTTTCGGCAATATAAGTACATGTCCTTTAGCGGCAGGATTGGCATCAAAAATAACTTTTACGATATCATCCTCATAAAGAGCATTCGTTGGAATCTCGCCGTTTGCCAGCTTGCAAAAAATACAATCATCCTTTTTCATACTATTTCCTCACTTTGCGCGAAATTTGTCGAAATACTTTTGTTTACATGCATTTCGAATATGTATATACTTTAATATCATAACTTAAACAGGGATCGATTACAACCTTGTAGCAAAAAACTTATCAAATTTATGTTTGAAAGGACATATCATAATAATGTTAAACTTTAATGAATATCAGAAATTAAGTGAATTAATTAAATCAAATCCTGAATTAGAGCCAATAATTAATAATATGTCATCATTCTCTCTTTCAGAGCTGTCAATTGATTCACATGATATTAAGAACTACATAGCTTACTTAAAGACAACCTTCCAGCTTGTCAGGAAAAAGTCTCCTGAAATATGTGATAATCCGTATTTCAACCGTATGGAAAAAGCTATTTCTCAGCTTATATATCATATGGAAAGAACAACTCTATACAGATACAGCATGAAGAAAACTGAAAAAGTATCTGTCAGCATCAATAACATTATGTATGAAATCCCTGATATTATCGATGATAAACTGGATAATTCCTGTGAATTCTCTTTCTGTCTGGATGATATACCCGATATTCTTATCAATCCAGAACAGTTAAAAACACTTCTCGCCGAAGCTGTTCTCAATGCATGTGAGGCTTCCGGATGCTCTGGCGAGATAAAATTAATAACCAGAAAAGAGTCTGATAGAATATTAGTTCAGATTGTAAATAACCGCATTATTTCTGATGATAATCATTCTGGCAATGCTCCGCTTGATTATAACCAACTTATCAAGCCATTCTTTTCTACCAAAAAAAATCATGTTGGTGTAGGGCTTTCTATCATCCACCAGATATGTCTTTCTAATAATGCAAAAGCTGATATACATGAACAGGAGGGAAAAACTGTCTTATCTATATTATTTCAACTATAAATGACATCGCTGCCAGCTTTAATATATCGCCATTATGAAGTTCTTTCTTCTCATGATTGCCCAGCCTTTCTCCATTAAGATATGTTCCATTGGTTGCGTTAAGATCTTCAACAAAATACTTATCTTCTTTGAAATCTTCATGATATATACAGCAGTGCATTCTGCTGACAACCTGTGCCTTAATCACTACATCTGACATTTTATCAAAACTTCCCAATACATATGGATATTTATCCATATGTATTACATTATCAGCGTTCTGTATCCCTCTTATATATATACGAACATCCCCTACCAGTTCTTCATCCTGTAATATAAGATTTAAAGTCTTTTTCTTGTTAATCTCCGGCATATAGTCTGATAACAGCATTGTCTCATTACATATATCATCATAGGAAATCTCGTTCTCTTTCTGTTCTTTCTTATGCTCTTCCTGCTGTGCCCGCCTGCGTTCTTCTTTGACATCAGCCTTCACTGAATATGGAATTGCTTGTTTCTCTGACATAACAACAGTCCTGCCACGCTTAATTTTCCCTTTCTTAAATGAAGTTAACATTCCAACCCCTGCACCAATACCTATGAAACTCCATATAGAAGGTATATTATAAGGTATAGCTCCTGGTACAAGTAAATTAATCATTCCTGATATGATAAGGACGGCTGCAATTATTATCCGCACATTTTTAGCATCATGTTTATCAGATTTCTCCTCTACATCAGACACAATCTGCTCCGGCATAACTGCCTTAATCTGTTTCTTTTCACCAGACCGATTATGGCTCTCCATATTATTACTTTCTATATTTTTGCCTGTATTATTTTCTATATTATCTGATTTGTTATCAGATATATTATCAATCTCCGGCTTCTTCCTTGTAACAACGCCAAACATTCTCATCAGATTGTATGGATCATAGTCACCAACTATCACTTTCTGATAGACTTCATACAATTTCACAATACTCTCTTTATCTAGACTATGATCAAAATGTTCCAGAATGAATTCAAATAATATCTTAAGACTCTCGTTAAATGTATGATTGTTCAATCGCGTATGATATACAAACTGCAGTTTCTTAGTTCCTACATCCATATATATGTATCTTGGTTCTATCTTTACATGGTCGATATCAAGCATATAATCTTCCGCTATCCTTACCATCTCTGATATGTTGACACATATTGATTTAACATCTTCCATTGTCATCTTTCCATATTCATAATATTTGCTAAGCTGCTGTCTGGAAGTAATATCATAATAAATCCCGTATTTTCCATTAACCGAGTACATGAAAAAATGCAAAAAATGTTCCGGATTATTGCGTTTTAACATCTTATACTGGTAATCCTCATACTCGGAAGAATCCTCTATAACCAGATAATTACTGTTATTCTGATGCTCATATCTGATATTAATATCTTCTTTCTCCAATACCAATCCCTCCTCAATTAATCTCAAGCTTTCTCAATGCATTAAATATTCTTATTGCCTTTTCCGGCGAATTGCTTGCCACAGGTGATGACTCACCATCTATCTTACAATCATTAAGAAAAATAGTTCTCTCTTTTAAATACTGCTCTGCTTTCCCAACATATATCTCTTCAGCATCTTTCCCAAAATCATTCAGTTCTGTCTGCACAACCACCTGACTGTTAACACTTGCCTTTATAAGTTCATCATGCATGTCACAGCACAGCCTCAGCGTTATCATAATTATTATCATAAACATCGGCACTATCACTGCATTTTCCACCGTATACGACGCTTTTATCCGCATAATGTAACCCCCATATATGAAAGCAGTATAAACGGGATAAATGGAATAGTATCTTTCCGCCTCAGTTTCTTTAATATCAGCAGAACCCCACTAATAACGCACACAACCATCATTGCTCCAATAAACACGGATATAGCCTTGCGTATTCCTATTGCTAATGCCACAATTCCAATAACAACTGCATCTGCAACCCCGAGCATATGCGTTATGGCACACATTAATGACATCAGCAGAGTTAATCCTGTTATAACCAGCAATTCGTATTTATTAAGCTTTGCTGTTCCACATACACTCTGCACTGCTCTTATGCCTGCCACAATAACACCCATGGCTGTCAGCATGCCAATATGAATTGATTTTCTTTTTATATCTATGACTGACATGACAATTAATCCTGCCAGAATAATCACACTTTCCATATTCCATATACCCCCTCTTTAATCACGACTGGCTACATTTGATACAACATTCCATGCTTCGGACTTTATCTTTCTTTACTCTTAATATCGTCCTTTGCAATGTATAACAATCAGCAGACATATGATACTTATCCCCATAGTCTGTATAGTAGACAACTAACGATTCTCCATTACACTGGGTACATCTGTAATATTTAGCCCCTGAATTGTTTCTTAATTGATTTATTTCTGATAAATTTTCCGTCTTGATATCTCTTCTAAGATAAGTACATGCCAGATCTGTATGATACACTTCCCCATATTGTGTTATATACACATATTCTGATTCCTCATCTGATTGTGAAGAGAACCCGTCTTTATCCTCACCCAGCCATATATCTGTTATTCTCTCTTCCCGTACAGTAATCCCCCTGACACCAAAGATATTAAAAGGATTCTTTATTGTATATACCAGAGATATACCGACTGTCGAATCATCATCTGCTATTCTGGAGTTATAAAAATTCCATCCAGCATTACCGCCTGCTATATAATGCTTTCCTGCATAACCGGTTCCAACCTCATCTACAAAAATCGCAAAAAATGTAGACCCATTTATATTTCCCATGGTTGCTTCATTTACATATGAATATGTATTAAATTTTCTAAGTGCATTATATAGTGCATCACTCACATGCATTTTTATAGCTATTACCTGTAAAAGAAACATAACTGTTGCAACCGCATATATAACCAATGGAATAACTAAAGCCGCTTCAACAGTTGCTGATGCAGGAACATATCTCTTGAATTTTTTTAGGGTGAAATTTTTTAGAGAGAATTTTTTTAAGATGAAATTTTTCATCTGACTGCAACTCCTTTCATAATTATTAATCCTGCATCCAACTGTAATTTAGAAGCATATGCTGCTAAACCCAATTAAATATATGAACATCCCATTTCCTGTACATATACCTGCTTTCTTCCTGATATCCTGAATACTGCTTCACCTTTTGCGCTGACAACATAATTCTTCATTCTGAAATTCTCATGCCCCATGCTTATCATTCTTAGTTCCATTGCCCCCATTGTCCTGTAATTCCTGTGTTCCGCACTCTCCATTAAAAGCAACATTCTTATATAGTCCTTGTAATCAAGTCCTTCATCATCAGATTCCTTATCTGTGTCAAATGTCATATTCAAAAGTCCTTCAAGCGATAATTTCCATGACTGGCTGTTTTTTAATAACTTTACCTTCTTACCGGCATATATATCACGCATATCCATAACTGCCTCTCCATATGCCCATATTGACATTATCAGATACTGTCCTCCCTTAATAAGTGCCATATTGCCAGTAAATCCCAAAGCACTGGTTGCAAGTGTTAAGGCCTGTGCTTTCTTATTCTGATCTGTGATAAGATACGCCATATTCATACCCGTTCTTATTCCCGACAATGCAAGCATTGTCTGCTCCAGATTTTCTTTATCACTATCTCCGCCACACAGAATATATTCGAGTGTATAATCAAGACATTCAGCATCATTTGCAGATTCTTCAAGATAATCTGTATAGCATTTAAATCTCGTCATAAGATACTCATTCATCAAAGCATCCTCTTTTATGGCATCTACAGCAGAAATATTCTCCTTATATTTTTCTGACATACTGGTTGCAAGATCTCCATATGTAATTGTTTTTTCAGATATATTGTCGGTATCCATTACAAGTGCCAGTATCCCATCAGTTATCATCTGTCTGACTTTCTTTATAGCTGATAAACCAGAGGAATCCGAATCAAAATCTATCTGTGAATAATCAAATTTCATTCCTTTGGCCGATAAACCATATAATGACTCCCTGCACTTAACAACAATTCCCATAATTTTCTGTCTGTTATTGTAAGAAAGGTCCGTATCAAGTTCATTGATTATATCCTTCACTCCATCCAGTATAATTTTATTTCTTTTAAGTGCAGCCGTTAATTCCTTAATATTGCATAGCATTTTCTTATCTGACTCATTGTCTTGTCTTATTACTTCAATATCTTCCAGCAATCCTTTCTGTAGTTCATCTCCTAATATATTTCTGTGTAATTTAACCTTCTCAACACATTTGCCCAGCTTGTCCTTTGCACCCGTCTTTGCATTCTCATATTCGCCAAGCAGCTTTAAAGCTTCCTCTGTCTTACTGTCTGCTCCTTCAATAACAGCTTTTAACATGTCATAATTCTTTTTATAGAAATCCGCATACGAACTGATATCTCCGGAATCTTTCATATCTTCTGTGATGCCTTCAGCATCCTCATACATATCATCAAGTATCTTTGATACATCTACATAACCTGGTTGTGAGACACTCACACTCTTATAAACTTTATCCTCATCAACATACAAAGTCTCTTTAGAAACCGTTCCATTAACTGCTGATTTGACAAAATAATTAGATACAGCAACAGGTTTTCCTCTTCTTATAACAATACCTGTCTCAGTTGTCTCAATCCCATCAACAAGTTCAATAAGGCGCAATGTTTTCACATCTGCTTCCCACATCATTTCTTCACATTCTGTTATATCTTGTGTTATTTCCTGCACTTTCTGTGACTTTTCCAGCTCAGCCTGTGACTGCTGTGATATTCCCAACATATCCCCGTATATTTCATATTGCATATACCTGGCAATCTCCTTCTTAAGATATGTTCCTCCTTTATCAGTTATGTGTTCTATGTTATCCACATTGATTCCTAATAAAGAAATGTCTTTTCCACATGAAGATAAATTTTTCTCAACATATTTCTCAATTTTTGCCTCTATTCTGTCAGTATCCTCAAGAAGAAATATGTCATATTCATTCAACATATCATTGTGATATGAAGAAAATGCAGCTTCCACTGACAGCATACAGGCTTCTTTAATCTGTGTATTATAGTAGCTATCTGAGGCCGACTTTATACACGCACTTATTAAAGAAAGAACAATAGTCATGGATAATGCTGCCATTATTGTTATATGTGCATTAATTCTTTTCCCCGACACATGTATCCTCCATAAATCATATTTTATTAGCCTGATTAGTCATCTTTGACAGAACAGAATTAACAAGGTCTGTTATCTGTTTCTTAAAAAGCACAACCAGTCCAACGAGAACAATTGTTATTAATACAACCTCGACAACTCCCATTCCATCCTCATCATTCCAGAATTTCTTAGCTTCTCTCTTAATATTGTTCATTATATTGTTCATAATTCCACAACCTTTCTTTTAACTAATTCACCACATATTACCAATTCCCTGTCCGCTCACTACATACGAAAAGACCATATTGCCGGTATCATAATTATCATCATTACCGTTATGAGCATAAGCATCATCGGCATAAGCAGTTTTGTCGTTGCCTCTTCTCCCTTTACCCGTGCCATGTTCTTTCTTTTTTCAAAAGCGTCACAGGCTTCTTTTTCCAGCAGATTACTGAGTTCTTTAGTTCCCTTTTTAATGTTGGTCTGCAATAATGTCGCTAATTTCATATACTCTCTTGTATCACAACGTTTGCCAAACTGCTCATATGCCTTAATCTCCGAAATTCCTGCCTGAATATTATAGTCAGTCGTACATATTTCTTCATATACAGGTCTTTTCAAATCCCCATGATTAGTCTTATTTCTATAGTCACACGCAATTTTATGCCATGCCATTCTCGTTGTCATCCCTGCTTCCAGAAGCAGTGTCAGCTTAGATACAACCTCTGAATAGTCATACACAAGATCTCTTTTTCTTCTTATAATCCGGTCATTCTCTTTTTTTCTATCAGATATACCAACAACTGCTGCCGCAATTCCTCCAAGAATAATAAATATTACTGGCGAAGCCGGTTCATCCTGTTCCTCATATGTAACTTTTTCTCCGTCTATGTATTCAGGAAGATTAATATCTGCATCTGTCGGATTGTTGCTAAGAACATCCTCTATTGCTTTTTCTACACGCACCTGCTTCCCCACTTTGTCATTGTATTCCGGTGCATATACAGTTACCGGTATCTCATACTCACTCCTGTAATCCTCATATTCCATAACAAGCCTGAGAGAAACCTTCCTGTATTCACCATCCAAAAACCATCTGTTACTAACTTTGCCGTTATAGTTAATAAGCTGGTAATCTGATGAATACCATGACAGCTCTATCACACCGCTCTGGTCTTTCTCCGGCAACACAAGATCTCCGGTTACATAATCACAGTTCTTATTATCTCCAAGCATGGTGACTATTACTTCTTCGTATGCTCTGTCAAAACATTCATACACCTCATCTGCTGACATTATTCTAGGACTAACCGCCAGATTAACAGTCGCTATCTGCTGCCCATCCCCGCCTATTACATCAATATATTTACTACTAGCGTTCTCGCCCGGTTCAGGTCTTTTAATAACACCATCAATTGTAGAGGGTATCTTAGACATACCTGCACTGATTATTGTCAGCGCAATACTAACAATAATGATAAGATGTATTTTCCCAATCTTCTTAAACTTCAATATTAACAATCCTCTTTGCCCACATATCAGCGATAACATAAACTATAAGGCACACTGTCATAATAACTGCACCATACACGTTGCCATATAACGGCTGTATGAATTCAGCCGCAGTAAACTTAAGATATACAACTATAGCAGCCGGTATTATGCTCATTACTCTCTGTTCCATTCTTTTACCACTTATAATTGTGTCTATCTCTGATAAAACCTCTTCCTTCTGCTGTATAATCTGTGTCGTATTTCTGATAATTGATATTAAATCCCCACCACTTCTCTTGGCATACCTGAATATCTCAGCAAAATATATAATATCTTCCACTTTGCTTTCCTCAGCAAAATCCATAAATATATCCTCAATATTCTCATTCTGTCCAAGCCTTACAACAATATATCTGAATTTAATAGTAATATCCGAATCTCTGCCATATATCAGTTCCAGCTCTTCAACTGCCTGTATAAATGCATTCTCTATCGAATAACCTACATTTAATGCAAATGATACTGACATAATTCCATCCCTGAACTTCCTACAGAATTCGTTATTATCCTTCTTCGCACGTTCCTTTTTTCTCTGCTTATAATGAAGATATACATATGGTGACAATATGAATGCCATCAATATATTTTCATAGAAGATATAAGCTGCAACACAGACAATAACTATTCCCTCTGCTATATAACGCACACCACTATCACATATATCCGGCAGCTTTAAGTTTTTCAGTTCTGATAAGGCTGTTCTCCTGTCTGACAAGTTTTCCAAATACTTTTCCATTCTTGTCCTGACCTGTTTCAACAAACTTATATAATGGTGTAAGTACAACTTCACCTCCGATATAATCTCCAACCTCTGCAATCTGCATCACCTTCCTGCTTTTATCCCTTAATCGTGCCAGATGTACAACAATATCTATAGCCGATGATATCTGAGAACGGATTGCTGTTACCGGCATCTCCATTCCCATAAGTACCATTGTCTCAAGTCTTGTCATCATATCTTTGGGGCTGTTTGCATGCCCTGTAGACAAACTTCCGTCATGCCCTGTATTCATCGCCTGGAGCATGTCTATTGCTTCTGCGCCCCTGACTTCTCCGACAACAATACGGTCTGGTCTCATTCTAAGACTCGCTTTAATAAGATCTCTTATCCCCACCGCATTACAGCCTTCCAGATTAGCCATTCTCGCTTCTAACCTGACAAGATTACTGACATTATGAAGCTGTAATTCCGCTGAGTCCTCAATCGTCACTAGTCTCTCATCTTCTGGAATATAATCTGACAACACATTTAAAAATGTTGTCTTGCCACTTCCAGTACCTCCTGATATGAAAATGTTATATCTGCTCTTAACAAGCCGGCTTAAAAATTCTGCAGCCTCAGCCGTAATTGATTCAAGCTCAATAAGTCTCTCAATCGTAAGCGGTGTATCATAGAATTTTCTTATGGTTATTACAGGTCCATTAATAGCAACCGGCGGTAATACTATGCTGACTCTCGAACCATCTGACAATCTTGTGTCTGCTACAGGTGATGCTTCATTAACCATTCTGTTAGACATGGCTGCTATACGCTGTGCTACATCTGACAGCCTCTCAACACTCTCGAACTTCTTATCCCATTTTTCCATGTGACCATTCCGCTCTATAAAGATACTGTCACTCCCATTTACCATAATCTCTGTTACACTGTCATCCTCTAAAAGCTCCTGTAGAATATCAAGTTTCTTAATAGAGTTATAAAGCCTTTTCTTTAACTCCTCTTTCTGCCTTATAGGGATTACAACATTACGGCTCTCTTCATATATGCATGCATCTATAACCTGGTATAATTCAGCATCATCAATATCTCTGCCTGTATCAAGGCGTTCATACACCAGTTTTCTTATATTCATATATAATTCTTCCATTATGTCTCTCCAGTCTCAATTAAAGAGCACAGTTCATCATAAAAACTGCAGAAAGGAAGCCTGTTCCACATATCCGGATTAAGAATATTGTCTTCAATTCTTACTGCAATCTTCTTAAACGCACTGACAATATTATTCATTCCACGTTCCATAACCATATTTTCAAAATTTCTGACTTTAGACTTTTCCAGGTAATTATCCCCATCACACATATATATTTCATCAAAGCAATCCATCATATTCCACGGCATCCTCAACCCATCCCCTATGTCGACCACAATATATGAATACCCAAGCTCCCTTCCAATTCCCTGAACAAATGTGCCAAGTTCATCTGCTTTAATATCATCTATATCATCTGCACAGGATGTATCCGGTATATAATCAAGCCTGTCATAATGACTTATCGCATTAACAATATTCTTATGAAACTGGTTATGATTCTGTCTGAATGCATATAAAGCATCCGAAAGGTTCTGTTCCTCCTCCCCTTTTAATATTCCTTTAAATCCGCCAAATGTCTCAAAATTCACGAATAATGTATTACACTTCTCTGACAGCTGCTTTGCAACTGCCAGTGATAATACCATGCGTGATGTATTGTTAAATCCATACACACCTACTACCTTAAGACTTTCTCTCCTCTGGCTATTCTCTCTCTTATCGTATCTCATAACCGACTGGAGAAGCTGGTATGACGGCTGGTATTTGCATATTCCTACCAGCCCTCTCTCCTCTTTAGAATTGATTTCATCGGCATCCTGTTCTTCCTCACACAACACAACTGTCTTATTCCCTGTTCTCGTCGCATCATACTCATATGCCCCTTCACATATCATAAGCATGTCCGCTTTCTTTTCCTGCAGATACTTATCAAGCTCCTGCTCCTGTGTAAACACTTGTGCATTATAAGGAATATCATTATCATCGTTAATTACTGACATCAGACGCTTTGCATAATTCTCATCTGAATCGTATATAACACAAATGCTATTCCTCCCCATTATTTACCTCCCCTTATATGTTCATAAAATCACAACAACTCTGTATCCCAACACAACAACATATCCAATCAGAACCGCAACCGCATAATGAAATCCATGCCCTTCTATCCCTGTGCTTCCTACCCTTACCAGACTTGTCCTTTTAAAACACAACTCAATAACTCCTATAAAAAGCCCTGTGATAAATGACACAACCATAAGCTGTACCACGAATTCTAACCCCGTCAGAAGTCCAAGCACTGCAAAAAGCTTCACATCCCCCGCACCAACAGCCCTGATTATATAAAGAAGCATCATTCCTGCTAATCCCGCCAGGGTGCCAAGTATGTAGTCCCTTATATTATCACCTGCCAATCCTCTTATAACGAGTAGTCCTGTTCCCACAATTAACCCTGCTATAATCAGATAATTCGGTATTCTGAAAGCTTTTACATCTTCCCTCACTGACCATATAATGAATACCAGTGCAATCACTACTGATATATCGTATGGCACATATCCACCTCCTAAAAAACATGTATAGAATTACCATTTACTGCCTATACTTCTAATAAAGGCATATGATGCCCCTAATCTTGAGCATTAAGGAGTAATTCTATTGAAAATGTTTGGTAAAAAAAAGAGTCCTGCTACATATGATGAAAAATACCTGCTACAGGAACTTATGATGACTAAAAAAGCAATGTATACTGCCTATTCTAATCTTGATAATGTTACTGATCCTGACCTGATAGACTGTTATATCTACCAGCTTAATTCAGAACAGAAACGGTACAATTACCTTCTTGCAAAGGCAAAAGAATCTCAGTTATCCACGTCTGGATTCTGATTCTATAAGAATTGTTGTGTTGTACAGATACTATATATTCTATTCAATAAATTGTCAATACCTTTTGTATATTTTTATTTAAAAAATCATATGAATTCTAATTGACATTTTGCGAAAGCTAATATACCATTTATACAAGAAATACTTTTTATGAATAACTCATAATTAATTATTATAGAGGTGATGCACTATGAAATCGAAGAAATCCAATCCTTTTGTGATAACAACTTTAATATTCTTTATGACAACTGTAATGTTCGGTCTTCTGACCACCGGTGTCATTATTAAATACCGAAAATCAACCGTTGCAACTAATACCGATAAGCTTAGCAATGACGAGATTGAGAAACTAAAGTCAGAAGAGAAAGAGGATCTTCTTTCTGATATGAAGTTAAGATTCACTAACGGTGAAGGTTCTCTTTCTATTCTTAAGAGCTATTTCCCTGATAATATAGTCTATGTGAACAATAAGAATCAGTATGTATTTGCGCAGATACTTCCTGAACTTGCGAAGAATAATTATAAGGATGAGAATTTCAAGCAGGATGATAAAGGAATTATTACATACAATGAAGACGGTAAAGTTACAACACATATGGGTGTTGATGCCTCTAAGTTTCAGGGGAATATTGACTTTAAGAAATTAAAAGAACAGGGCGTTGAATTTGCTATGTTAAGATGTGGTTTCAGAAGCTATGGCAATGGAATCCTGAACACTGATTCTTCATTTGATACATTTGCAAAAGACGCAATAAAGAATAATATTAAGATTGGCGCATACTTCTTTTCCTCTGCAATTACAAAGCAAGAAGCTATAGAAGAGGCTGATTATGTTCTTGATATTATCAAACCTTACAAAATTACATATCCTGTAGTGATTGACTTTGAGGAGATTTCGGGCGATTCATACAGACAGGAGAATCTGACTACTGAAGAACTTACAGATATCATAATCGCATTCTGCGACAAGATAGAAAAAGCAGGCTATAAGCCAATGATATATTCCAACCTTAAGGGCTTCGTTGGAAGACTTGACCTTACCCGCTTAGAAAAATATGAGAAGTGGTTTGCCTATTATTCAGACACACCTTACTTCCCATATGAATTCTCTATATGGCAGTACACTGAATCCGCTAAATTAGACGGTGTCAGTGGTAATACCATAGATCTTAATATTAGT
Organism: Eubacterium sp. AM49-13BH; assembly: GCF_003464165.1. Taxonomy (GTDB): domain Bacteria; phylum Bacillota; class Clostridia; order Lachnospirales; family Lachnospiraceae; genus Lachnospira. The sequence goes on from NZ_QSEK01000025.1 coordinate 21,557, forward strand.
TTTAAAGATTACAATTAATTGTGACTCACATGCTCGCTGCGGAATTTCTCAATCATTTCCCTTGTGAGACTGATATGGTCGTCAATTACATCTATATCATCTGCCTTGACCCATGTGCCGACCGATAACTCATCTTCTTCAAGGGTTATTGTGTCGTCACCGTCAAGCTCACAGAAGTAACCAAGAAGCTGAGAACCGCTGAGTCCCCAAGGCTGGCTCTTGTAATAGGTAATATTCTTAACCTTCACACCTACTTCTTCCATAACCTCTCTGCTTACAGTTTCCTCTGTTGTTTCACCAATCTCGGTGAATCCGGCAATAAGCGCATAATTCCTGTAAGTTCTTCCCGCATATTTAGTAAGAAGAATTCTGTCCTTGTCTGTAACTGCAACAATAACAGCCGGACATATCTTAGGAAACACCATATTCTTACAGCAGTCACAGCGTAACATTCTCTGCATGTCATCATGCCTGAGTGGTTTTCCGCATCTTCCGCAGAAATGATTATCCCTGTACCAGCCATACAGATGAAATGCAGTAATAGCCGCATAAGCATGCTCTCTTGGCTGTGCCTTACGGAAAGAATCAACGCCTATGAATTCATATCCTCTGACGAAAGAATACATATCCTTGTGTACAGCTGAATCAGCCATCTCGCCCAAGAATGTGCCTCTTTCGAGGCTTCCAGTCTTTCTTGCAAGGAAAAAATGTTCCTCATCAATTGACAACAGATATATGAATTCAAAGTTATCCACAGTTTTATCTCCGTAAGAGGATTTTATCCCCTGAACGAACTCGCTATACTGTGGATATATTAATACATTTTCTTCAGGATTCTGTGAATTAAAATGTCCTGATGGTCTTGCAAGCAACGAGGAACCCTGAAAATAAAACACAGTATCCCCATTGCCCGGCTTAAGATTCTTATACTGGTTGTCCAGATGTTTTGGCCATATATCCTGTATCATATCAGAAGAACACCATCTCTTCCTTAGGTGCACCTGTCTTTTCTACGCTTTCAACGTAAAGAACAGGACCTTTCTTCTTATATGCCATCTGAAATTCATACTTAATAGTAGCTGTAACCCATATCCATTCTCTGTTTTCAAGAGAAGCTATGTTGTTGTAGAAGCTGATATAACCGATAAACTGTGTATCTTCTGCACAGCATGTCATAACCTTTCTTCCCGGAACGAAATTCTTATCCTTAAAGTACTTGTTCTTAAGAACCTGTCCCTTAAATCTTACCTTCTTGCCTGCGTATACTTCCGGTCTTTCAGACACATCCATATACCAGATACCATAATCTTCGTCATCAACCTGAATAACATCAGCATTGATATCGTATGGAAGCTGCTCAGATATAGCAACCTGGTCACCCTTCTCGTCCTCGAAGATAATCTGTAGTGCAGGATTTAATGCTCTCATGCTTCTTCTGTAGCTGCCAAGGTCCATACCTGACTTACATCTGTTAAAGATAACCATATCAGCATATTTAACAGACTCTGCAATAATAGACTTCATGTTAGCCCACTGTAAGCCAAATGCATTGGCATCAACTAAAGTTATAGACTGGTATACCTGCCATCCTCTTGGTTTCTCACTTCCAAGAATAAGTGCAGGATCCCACATTCCGTTATATTCAATAATAACAATCCATGGATCATACTTCTTGTCCAGTTCATTAAGAGTCTCGATATTAAAATCTTCCTTCTCTACAACAACCATATCAACTCCGTTGTCCTTAAGAAGCTTCTCGCTATACTCCTCTTCACCTTCTTCACACACAATAAGAAGTTTATTCTTAGCGTCTGCAAACTGTCCCATTGCTATAGTATCGGAGATAAATCTTGTTTTACCACTGTCAAGCTGACCATTAATCAAGAAAATCGGAATCTGATATTCCTCATTTGCCATATTTATCCTCATTTCTGCGCATTTGCGCTATCATTTCATTATAAATGCGTTGTAAAAATGTGTTCTTCTATTAAACACTGATTAAACTTCAAAAAGTTCCTTAAGTGCATCTTCCTTAAGTTCAGAACCGATTACACAGATTCTTCCTGTGAAATCAGCACTTCCCTCACGAATCTCATATTCTTCTGGTACAAGGTCGAAATACATCCATGTTCCATCTGTACAAGGAAGCATACCCTTAGAACGGAGAACCTTACCATAATCTTCACTCTCAGAAAGCTTCTTTAATATACTGTCAAGCTCTGCCTTCTCATACTTCTTAGGAGTCTCTGTTCCCCAGCTTGTAAATACGTCATCTGCATGATGATGGTGATGATCATGCTCGTGCTCATGATGATGTTCGTGCTCGTGCTCGTGGTCGTGATGATGCTCATGTTCCTCATCATGGTCATGATGATGCTCATGCTCGTGCTCATGGTGATGCTCGTCATCATCGTCATGATGTCCGCCACAACAGCAGCACTCTCCATCTTCATGATGATGGTGGTGGTGGTGCTCCTTCTCATGCTCCTCATAAGCCTTCTGCGCTGCCTCTGCAAGCATGTCTAACTCAAGGTTAGTAACATTCTCCATTGCACCAAGAATCTTAGTTCCGTCAATATCATCCCAAGGAGTTGTGATAATATGTGCATTAGGATTAACACTCTTAATAAGCTCAATAGCTGTCTTTAACTTCTCTTCAGAAACATTCTGTGTTCTGCTTAAAATAACAGTTCCTGCATGCTCAATCTGGTTATTAAAGAATTCACCAAAATTCTTCATATATACCTTAACCTTAGATGCATCTGCAACTGTTGAAGCACTGTTAAGAACGATTTCATTCTCAATGTGAAGGTCTTTAACCGCTTTGATAACATCTGAAAGCTTGCCTACTCCTGAAGGCTCAATAATAATTCTGTCTGGATGATACTTATCAACAACCTCCTTAAGAGAAGTTCCGAAATCACCAACAAGTGAACAGCAGATGCATCCTGAATTCATCTCTCTTATCTCAACACCAGAATCTTTAAGGAATCCTCCATCAATACCGATTTCACCGAACTCATTCTCAATAAGAACTACCTGCTCTCCCTTTAAGGCTTCCTTTAAAAGCTTACTTATAAGAGTTGTTTTACCTGCTCCCAAAAAGCCTGAAATTATATCTACTTTAGTCATCTTAATCAACCTTTCTGCAGTATATGACTGCCCTTTTATCTCATATTTTCAATTATACACTTCTTGTCAATCCCTATTTGAAAAGAAAATGTAAAATTTTATTAAAAATATTTAATCAGACAGAGATTCCCATGCTCTGTCTCAATTCATCTGCCTTCTCGCCAATCTTTCTTAGCCTGTGGTTTACACCCGATTTACCAACCGGAGGGTCCAACAGCTCACCTAGTCCCTGAAGACTCATGTCAGGATTCTCGAGTCTTAAAAGAGCAACCTGCATCAGACTGTCACTTAAACTGTCAAGCCCGACAGTATCTCTTATAAGTTCAATATCCTTAATCTGCTTGACCGCCGCTTCAATTGTTTTGTTAAGATTAGCAGTCTCACAGTTTACCTTTCTGTTGACATCATTACTGATTCCCTTAAGAATCATGACATTGTACAGGTTCATCTGTGATACAACCGCTCCCATAAGATTAAGCGTATCAGTAATATTATTGCCTTCTTTCATATACACAACAAAACTGTTTTTTCTTACAATAACCTTGGCATCGAGTCCGAAAAAACGCAGCATATCCATAAGAATATCAGCGTCCTCCTCATATTTGCACACAATCTCATAGTGATAGAACTTGTTCGGGTCACTTATAGAACCTCGTTCCATAAAAGCTCCTCTTATAAATGCTTTCTTACAGCAGTCCATAGCTACAATTCTTGCATCAACAAACACCGGTTCAATCTGTGTAAACCGGTCGTCGCACCATTTTAATGTCTGCAATATCTTAGCAACATCACTCTGTCTGGTTATCCTTATAATAGTTTCCTTGCCATTCTTAACCATTTTATTCGTATCAGCATCCATCTTAATGCTAAATATTCTCAATAACAGGTCACTGAATTTCTCAACTGACAATTCGTTCTCTGTAACGAATTCCAGACATAATTCTCCATTATCTGTCTCGCTTACATTGCCAGACATTCCCATAAACGCAGCAAATTCCGCAATCTGGCAATGCCTCGCGGAATCTGTTTTCTTAACTAACTCTTCTTTTACTTCTGATGAAAATGACATACTTAACCTTTTCTCTTAGAATCTTTCTCAATATCTCTATGCTCAACCTTGCATCCATACTCAGTCCTGCTTATAAGCTTATAGATTTCATTAGCAAGAGTAACTGAACGATGCTTTCCTCCTGTACAGCCAATTGCAATAACAAGGCTGTTCTTTCCTTCCTTAACATAATTAGGCAGAAGGAATTTCAATAAATCATCTATCTTTTCCAGAAATTCTGTTGTCTCCGGAGCTTTCTTCACATAATCCTGTACAGGCTTATCATTACCGGTAAGGTGTTTAAGTTCTTCAATATAATATGGATTAGGCAGAAATCTCACATCAAACACAAGATCTGCGTCTGCAGGTATTCCATATTTGAAACCAAAAGAAAGAACTGTAACAAACAGATTCTTGAAATTCTTATCGTCAAAGAATATGCCCTCAAGCTCTGCCTTAAGTTCCCTTGTAAGCATCTGGCTTGTATCGATTATTACATCTGCTCTTTTCTTTAAGAACTTAAGCTCATCTCTTTCCAGCTTTATTACATTATCTATTCTGTCATGATCATCCATTGCAAGCGGATGTGTTCTTCGCGTTTCCTTGTATCGTTTTACAAGTACCTCATCACTTGATTCAAGAAACAGAATTGTATAGTTAAAATGCTTATTAAGCATATCATCAAGCACTGAATCCAGCTCAGCAAGTGCGTGACCACTTCTTATATCTACACCAATTGCTATGTTGCTATATCCGTCTTCTCCAGCATTGGCAAGCTCTGCAAACTTAGGAATCAGAGAGATTGGCATATTATCGACACAATAATATCCCTCATCTTCTAATACATTAAGTGCTGTAGATTTTCCTGCACCTGACATACCTGTAACAATAATCATCTTCATCTTATCATCTTCTCTTTCTTATCTGTCCTTAATTACTGGTCTGTTTAATTATAACAAGCCTTAGAATCCAACCTTTACAACTTCCAGTTCCAGCCCGACACCGAACTTTTCCATAACTTCACTCTTAATATAATCCGTAAGCTCGCATACATCCTTCGCAGTTGCATCGCCCTTATTGACAACGAATCCGGCATGCTTCTCAGACACCTGTGCGCCACCTCTTGCACAACCCTTAAGACCTGCATCCTCAATAAGCTTTGCTGCAAAATATCCTTCCGGTCTTTTAAATGTGCTTCCGGCACTAGGATACTCAAGTGGCTGCTTCTGCCTTCTCTTAGCTGCCAGCTCTGATATATTATTTCTTATTATATCCGGTTCACCTTTTCTTAATTTCAAAGTTGCTTCAAGAACAATCATATTGCTTTTCGCTACAATACTTGTTCTGTATCCAAGCTCAAGTTCATCTGCTGAAAGCTCCCTGATAACACCTTCATCATCAATAACCTTTGCACTGACAAGAATATCCTTGAACTCCCCACCATAAGCACCTGCATTCATTCTTACAGCACCACCTATGCAACCCGGAATACCTGTTGCAAATTCAAATCCAGCAATTCCATTAGCAGCAAGCTGATTGCCAAGTCTTGTAAGCTTCATACCTGCACTTGCTTTGACAAGCACTTCATCTGAATTATCCTGTGAATCCTGCAGAAATTCATAATCTGAAAAACCATCGCCAAGCTCAACTACAACTCCCCTGAAGCCTTCATCACTCACAAGAATATTACTGCCATTTCCAATAACAATATATTTAATGTCCGATTTTTTCAAAAATGCGATAACATCTGCTATCTGCTTTTCTGCCTGTGGTGTTACATAATAATCTGCAGCACCTCCGATTCTGAATGTAGTATGTGTCTTCATTAGTTCACCTGTTCTTACATTCCCGGCACCAAGCATTGATATTAATGCTTCTGATAACATTTTATTATCCATATAATCTCACTATCCTTAATACTAATTTCCAAGAATAAGCTTTGCTGCTCCATACATTCCTGCATCATTACCAAGAGCAGCCTTAACTATCTTAGTCTGTCTGCTCGCATGGAACACACATTCCTTATAATACTTATCAATAAGATTGATAAAATATTCCCCTGCGGCAGAAACTCCGCCACCAATTACAAATACCTCCGGGTCAACCATTCCCGCTGCACATGCAAGTCCTTTTCCAAGATACCTGCATACATACTCTGTTACCTGTATAGCAAGGGCATCTCCTCCCTTAGCCTCGTCAAATATAACCTTTGCCGATATGTATGGCACACTTCTTAAAGATGAGGCATGTCACTTTCTGCAAGCATACGGTTAGCCGTTCTTACAATTCCAGTTGCAGAAGCAACCTGCTCAAGACAGCCCTTCTTTCCACAGTTACAGCTCTCAGTCTCATCTTCAACAAGTGGAAGATGTCCTATCTCACCTGCTGCACCGTTAAATCCATAAAGAGGCTTTCCATCAATAATGACTCCACCGCCTACACCGGTTCCAATCGTCACCATGACCATACTGTTATATTCGCTTCCACCGCCTACCCAGAATTCTCCGAGTGCTGCCATATTGGCATCATTACCAATCTTAACAGGAATACCTGTAAGCTCAGACAATACATTGGCTGCATTAAATACTCCCCAGCCTAAGTTAATACATTTGTTGACAGTTCCATCTTCAAGACAGGCACCAGGAAGTCCCATTCCGATTCCTGCCACATCCTCTGTTGTCATATTCATATCTACAAGAACGCCCTTGATATACTCACTTATATCAGGCAGAATCAGGCTTCCACCCTCATCCTTTCTTGTAGGAATCTCTTCCTTTCTTAACAGCTCACCTTCTTCAGAAAATGTACCACATTTGCAGGTTGTTCCTCCAACATCAATTCCAAATATAATCTTACTCATCGTCATCCTCCCCGCCTCTCATAAGATTTTCCTGAACTCTTCTGTATAATTCCTTTGCTGCATTATATCCCATCATCTTCTGTCTGTGGTTAACCGCTGCTGACTCAACAATTACAGCAAGATTACGTCCTGGTCTTACCGGAAGCGTATGGCACACAACCTTATTTCCAAGATATTCTATGTATTCTTCCTCAAGTCCAAGGCGGTCATACTCTCTGTCCTTATTCCAATCCTCAAGCTTGATAACCATATCAATTTCCTGAGTTTCCTTAACACTTTCAACACCGAAAAGTGTCTTGACATCAATAATACCAATGCCTCTAAGCTCTATAAAATACTTGGTAACTCCCGGTGCGCTTCCAACCAGAGTCTCGTCACTGACCTTTCTGATTTCAACCGCATCGTCAGTTACAAGACGGTGTCCTCTCTTTATAAGTTCAAGCGCAGCCTCGCTCTTACCAATACCAGACTCACCTGTGATAAGTACACCAACACCATATACATCAACTAAAACACCATGGATTACGATACATGGTGCAAGCTGAACCTTCAGCCAGCGTATTACTTCTGCTGTAAATGAAGATGTTGCCTGGTCTGTCATAAGAAGAGGTATCTGATACTTAACCGCAAGTTCAATAATCTTAGGCTCTGGCTTTATACTCCTGCAGAATATAATACATGGAATATTACTTGACAAAAGCTGCATATATCTTTCATATCTCTCCTGCTCAGAAAGACTCGCAAGATAAGCATGCTCCACATTACCAATAATCTGTAATCTGTCATTATCAAACTGGTCATAAAAACCTGTAAGCTGCAAAGCCGGTCTGTTCACATCAGGCAGATTAAGCCAGATTCCGGACACATCTATCTGTGGTGTAAGATTAACAAGATTCATTTTCTGGATAACTTTAGATAACTTTACCCTCTCTTTACCATTATTCATATATTCTCTGCCTCCAAACTCATGTTTACGATTTCATATATCCTAAGTTTATCACAGACAAGCTCTAAATGCTATTATAAAAGTATTATCAATGAAAGAATTTGTATATATTCTCTGCCACATTTTCAGTAATACCATCAGCCTTCATAAGCTCATCCACTGATGCCTGCCGTATCTTTTCTATATCAAGAAAATGCTTCATAAGTGCCTTCCTTCTTACAGGTCCGATTCCTTCAATCGAATCAAGTACAGAAGATACCTGTGCCTTATCTCTTAAGCTTCTGTGATAAGTTATTGCAAATCTGTGTGCCTCATCCTGCACCCTTGTAATCAGCTTAAAGCCCTCGCTGTGCTTATCTATCGGTATCTCAATATTGTTATAATACAGACCTCTTGTGCTGTGGGTATCATCTTTTACCATACCACACACAGGAATATTAAGCCCCAGTTCCTTGAGTACATCAAGTGCAATATTCACCTGGCCTCGTCCGCCATCCATCATAATAAGGTCTGGATATCTCGAAAATCCATGACTATCCTCGAGTCCTTCCCGCTCACGCATACCTCTTGTAAAACGTCTTGTCAGAACCTCACGCATGCTCTTATAATCATCCGGCCCCTTTACTGTTCTTATCCTGAACTTGCGATAATCATTCTTCTTTGGTTTTCCATCCTCAAAAACGACCATTGAGCCAACACTTTCAACGCCATTTGTATTAGATATATCGTAAGCCTCTGCTCTGTGAAGTGTCCCAAGTCCAAGCCAGCCGGCAATCTCTTTCATAGCTCCTGTTGTCCTGCTCTCCTCACGCTTAATCTTCTCCGCATCCTGTGTAAGAACAAGCTGGGCGTTCTTATATGCAAGCTCAACCATCTTTTCCTTGTCGCCCTTCTTAGGAGTGACAATACTTACCTTGCGACTCTTTCTTGCACTAAGCCACTGTGCTATAGTATCCGCATCCTCTATCTCGTACTGCACCATAATAATATTAGGTATAAATGGAGTTCCGCCGTAATACTGTTTCATAAATTCCGAAATTATGTCACTCTTAGAGTCACCTTCGGCAACCTTCATATGAAAATGATCTCTTCCAAGAAGCTTGCCCTGCCTGATAAAGAACACCTGCACAACTGCGTCCTGACCGTCACTTGCACACGCAATGACATCTCTGTCATTAACATCATCTGCTGTAATCTTCTGCTTCTGTGCAACCTGCTTAACACTCATTAACAGGTCTCTGTATCTTGCAGCTTCCTCATACTCCATCTTATCAGACGCTTCCTGCATCTGCGTTGTAAGCCTGTCCATAATCTTCTTGTAATCACCATTTAAGAAAGCTACAACCTCATCAATTCTTCTTCTGTATTCCTCACCGCTTACATATCCCTGACATGGTGCATCACACTGTCCGATATGATAATTAAGACACGGCCTGTCCTTGCCCTCATCTTTAGGCAGATTTCTGTTACAGGTTCTTACCTTATACAGCTTGCATAGAAGTTCAATAGTGTCCTTGACTGCTGCCGCAGAAGTGTAAGGACCGAAATACTTACCTGCTCCATGCTTCATCTTTCTTGCAAAAAGTACCCTTGGATACTCTTCACCAACGGTAATCTTAATAAAAGGATAACTCTTGTCATCCTTTAGCATGGTATTGTACTTAGGCCTGTGCTCCTTGATAAGATTGCACTCCAAAACAAGCGCCTCAAGTTCAGAATCTGTGATAATATACTCAAAGTACTGAATATGTGACACCATCTGCACAATCTTGGCAGACTTATTCCTGCTGCTCTGGAAATACTGTCTTACACGATTCTTTAAAATCTTCGCCTTACCTATATATATTATATTGTCCCACTTATCATGCATAATATAAACTCCCGGTTTTGCCGGGAGTTTCTTAAGCTCTTCTTCTAAATTAAACATACTACAAGCTTCTTCAATCCTCTGGCTTTCTTAAGTGCGTAGCTTCGCACCTGTCTTATAGTATTTATTATCCCAGTTATGTCAGCTTTGTCAACACATTTTACATTGCCAAATCTGACCGCAAGGATTGTCTGCACTGCTTTCTCAAGTCCAATTCCCTGTAATTCTTTTTCAGATGCAACAATATCATATATATAATCCTGATAATCCATATCTGCATCTCTTTTAAAGCCAGAAAACTCAAGCAGCTTCTCAAGATACTCATACATTTTAATCAGTTTTTCACTATCAGCAGCATCCAGAAGTCTGTGCCTTGAAACTATCCTGCTGATACATATTATAATCAATATAATAACCGCACACATAACAGCCGCTGTTATTATAAATGCTGCATGCATCGCTCCATTTTGCGGAAAATTAATTGGAAAACTCTTTTTATCTGTTGTAGTTTCCTGTACATTTCCATATATTGATGAATCCACTGTTTCGCGTTCTGTTTCACTAATATCTGTTTCCATCTGCCTGTCTGATTCCACCGCCACGCTATTTGTTGAAGGTTCTTCGGCATCATACTCTTCTCCATAGCCCGGAGTCGGATCAACCACACTCCAGCCATATCCGTCAATATATACCTCTACCCATGCATGCGCCGAATTATCTGACACTTCAAATGTCTGATATGTTTCTTCATCAGCACCACCCAATAATCTGGTATCAACTACATATCCTGCACAATACCTTGTTGGAATCCCGGCACTTCTTAAAATAATTGCAGCTGACGTTGCAAAATACGTACAGTATCCTTTTTTATTATCTTTAAGGAAATAATCAACGACACTTCTTCCCTCCGGAACTTTCCCCGGCTTCATGGTATATTTGTAATTTTTTCTGAGATAACCGACAACATAATTAATATAATCAATCTTATCAGTCATGTCAGAAAGCTCTATCTTCCCAAACAAATCCTCTACAACCATTCTGTCCTCAGCCGGCACATCAAGATAGGACTGTTTCACAAAATTGTCATACGATTGAAATACAGCATTTGTCCTATACTTTTTCATCAGTTCTCCCATTTCCTGATATGCTGACAGATTCCCATTTTTTATATAAAACTTATACGGACCATCAAATTGCGGATGTGCTCCATAATTATCTGTAAAAGATGGTGAATACATTTTAAATCTTTTGGCTAACTGCAGCTCATCTTCATTCAGAGAAATGCTTTTCTGTTTTATAAGTGCATTGGCAAATTCAAATGCTGCCGATTCATAAGAATAATCTCTTTCTCTTGTATCAAGCCATCTTGTCCAGTTATTATCTTCATAATCCCTCGCCTTAAACAGACTTATATATTGTATGTTTCCATTGGCGATAGTAGTATACTTTCCAACAACTTTATCATTATAATATAATTCATCAACCTGACCGACTTTGCCTGTTCCTACTCCTACAGAAGCCTCCTGCCTCTGCGTCTCATCATCATCCGTACCTGAATTTCCATCAAGATCTATTCCCAGTATGTTATATGCCATATCATTTACCATGACTCTTGTTTCTTCAAAAAAAGCAATTCTTTTATAATCCGTCTGCGGATAAGTAAAAATCAAAACAAATGCAGCAATAAATGATAATATAATCATAAATCTGGCATTATTATTTCGTTTTGTTTTTTCCCCAAGTGCCATTGAATCAAATATAAACAACACACATGCTATTACACTTATTAAATCCGGTACTAAAGCTGCTGCAATAAATATACCTGGCAATGGCAGTATTATAATAAGTGCAATCAGCATATTAGGGCGTATATTCACTTCCCACGCTGCTAAGACAGCCATTATCATAGTTACCAATATTACTGCCGCTGCTATCCCACCGTTTCCAACTACACTATACTCATACTCTGGATCTGATGACATGCTCTGCATAAACAGATTAACTATATTTTCAAATCCATCTGTTATATTACTTAAATTAACAACAGAATATAACGCTATTACACCAACACTTCCGCATATTTTAATAATCCGGTTATGCTTGCCATAATATGAAAACAATATAGTATACAGCACAGAAAAAAGGGCTGACATTACAACAATAAGTCCCAGCCCTGCATATTTATCTGTAACATTAATCAGGACAGAAGCTGTTCCTCTTGTTCCAAGATATGTCACAATTATGCGTAATATTAAATTATTCCGGTCTATATTCCATGCTTTTTTCATCTATATCCTCTGCAGTTATTCGTTTCCCTTGTATGTAATAATTATTGGTTCTGATGAAAGTTCAATTCCATCAAGATCATATAATTTCTGACATGCTTTATATGCCGCACTGACACTGCATTTTAGATTCATAATGCCCATAAGTGCTTTCATACAAGTTTCATTGTCATAAAAATTATACCTTACAATATTCCCGGCAGAATTATCCCAGCCAACATACTCACATATTACTCCCTGTTCAAGATAAGCAATCCCCTGTGAATACGCATCCTGATATATCCGGCTCATGACACTTAGTCTTTTGTCTTTACCTGTCTCTAATGTATCAACAACCAAAAATACAGTTTTATAAATATTATTATCATATTCCTTTATAATAAAGTCATCCTCAGCCAATATACTGCTCTTTTTCCAATGGATATAACGCGGACTGTCTCCTTCCCTGTATTTCCTGAGTTCAGAAACTTCATCACCCGCAGATTTCAAATACAGCACTGCATCATCCATATCTTCGCTATATCCACCATCAGTCTGTATAATATCTGCCTGTGCATATTCCGGAACGATATAAACCTTGCTTAAACCTGTATATTTTTTCCGCTTATGAAACAACCCAAGATAGTCACACATATCAATAGACTCAACCCACAAATATATATAACCGCAATAGTCCACTGGAATATCTATTACTCCGGCTGACTTTCCCAGACCTGATTTTATATCAACTGTATAACTAAATTCATCACCTGTGTGATAGTACATATATTTCACATGAATCTGTCCATTTACAAATGCAAGATTATACTTATTCTTTTTAATCAACCTCAGATGTACTTTACTACCTTTTAGCACAACATTATTCTTAATATGCATGCTTATTCCCATTCCCAATGCAGATATAAAATATACAAACCATGAACATGCAGGAATCACCAGCATTAACACAAGCATTATAAAAATCTGATATTCCACATAAAATATATTAACGCCCAATACTATCAGAAGACAGAAAATGTATAATATCCTTCTTCTTTTCATATAATTATTATCCTTTATTTCTCCTGCATCTTTGGTACAGGTATCATTCTTAATATATCTGTTATTTCCTTCTTGGCTGCTTCATTACCTGCTGCCCCGGCAACATTAGTAATAAGTCTGTGCGCAAGTGTCTCAACGGCTATATTCTTAATATCTGATGGCAGAACATATTCATTACCTCTTAGAAATGCCTCTGCTTTAGCCATAGAAATAATCGAAATGCTTCCTCTTGGCGATACACCCTGTATTATATTTTCTCTATGCCTTGTCTTGTCTACAATATTAGCAACATATTCATAAATTGAATCATCTACATATATGTCAGATACTGCTTCCTTAATTGCCTGAATATCGCCATTATCAAGTACACACTCTGACAATATCTTTCTTTTATCATTCTCAGACCTGCTTTTCATAATTGTAATTTCATCCTCAACTGAAGGATATCCCATAGAAAGTTTTACCATGAATCTGTCCATCTGCGATTCTGGCAATTTCTGTGTACCTATTGAACCTATCGGATTCTGGGTTGCAATAACCATAAATGGTTCCGGAAGATCATATGTTTCGCCATCAACAGTCACCCTGTACTCCTCCATTATCTGTAACAATGCAGATTGTGTCTTTGGTGATGTTCTGTTTATTTCATCAGCAAGAAGCAGGTTGCACATAGCTGCCCCCTGCTTGAATTCAAATTTTCCTGTCTGTCTGTTATACATTGAAAATCCTGTTATATCTGATGGCATTACATCCGGTGTAAACTGTACTCTGTTGCATTTAAGTCCTAATGCATTAGCAAATGCATGTGCCATTGTTGTTTTTCCAACTCCGGGAATATCATCTAACAGAACATGTCCTCCCACAATTATTGCCATATACACCTTGCATATGACATCATCTTTTCCTATAACTGATTTCCTTACTTCCCTTAAAACAGCTTTAGATTTCTTTAAGTAATAATTATTGTCGTTCATGTAATCCCCCAAAAGCTTATTTTATTCCTGTATTATACATGTGTAATCATATTTACCTTCATCAATATAAACAGTGACAGTATCTCCTGATAATTCACATCGCACATAAACTATATCTTTCCATTCCACATCAGTTGCATTAATATATTGTATAAGACTCTTATTTACTAATGTAACTACAATTTCATCTGCCCCTTCAACCGGCTTTCCATCCTTTTTAATCTGACATGGAAAATCAATCTGAAATTTTGTTCCATTATCACACAAAACATTATCAACTCTCTGCTGATAAGAATAGGAATCAGTATTTTGACTATAGTAATTACTTGTAATCTTCGAGATATTAATACCTGCTATATCACCATATATCATCTGCGAAGTGGTATCAACCTCGTTACCTGCATCAGAACTTCCTGCTTCCCTTGTATATTCAGCATCTGGTCCATCTGCACTTCCTGTAGCAAGCGGAATCTGGCTTTTTGTGCCTGATGTTTTTTTATTGACAACACTGTAATTCTTAACTGCAACAACAAATATTATAATTGCCGCAGCCGTAACTACAAACTGTATCACACGCATAACCGGAATTTTTTCTCTTACTGGCTTTAATTCTACTATTTTATTACTTTCATGTATAGTCTTATCCTGTGAATCATTAAACAAATCTGACTTATCCAAAATAATGTCTATCTGTTTTCTAATCTTTTCCCTATCTGGATATTTTACTTTACTCAAGATAATCCCACTCCTTTCTGACTCGTTTAAGCATTGAATAATATCTGCTCTTTACTGTACTAAGTTCAACCCCCTGACTGGCACTGATTTCCCCAAAAGTATATCCCTCGTACACTTTCAGTCTGAATGTCTCCCATTCACAATTCTTATGATGACCATACATCTTTTCCATCTCTTCATATGAAAGCTTGTCAAGCACACTTGTCTCCGTGCCTGCTCTTTCATCTGCTGTTTCAGGTACAGTATCATCCATAATCTGGGTAACAATACTCTCATGATACTGCCTGCTCCTGAAATAATCTGTGACCTTGTTGTCAGCAATTCTTGTAAGCCATGTCTTAAATGAAGCTTTTGCATCATTAAAGGTCCCCAACCCTTTTAATGCCGCAATAAATGTTTCCTGCGTGATATCCATCCCTGTCTCTTCATCTTTAAGTTTAATATAAATGTGCTTATATACACATTTGTAATAACGGCTTACTAGTTCATCTGCCGCTTTTCTGTCATTATTATCAAGGATTCTTTTTATCAGTTCGACATCCTGACCTTTAGACAGCAACCCCATCTACTCACCCCCGGTTACTATGTATTACATACTAAAAACAATTATCTTTTGTTCTTTCATTGATATATACGGAACAACTTTTAAAAAGGTTTAAAAAATTTAAAAAAATCCTTTATGTGTAAAAATTTCTTACACATAAAGGATTATAACATACAAATATTACATTCAGCTTACAATTTAAGCCATTCCATTAACAGTCTTATATTTATAAAGCATTTCTGCATGATTCTGCTCCTCAATCTGGATATCAGCAAGAATCTTTCTGATGGCTGTATCAGCAAAATTAAACACGTTAGTATTATACTCTCCTGATACAAGTTTTTCAGAGCCAATACTGTCTGTTGCTAAAAATGCATCACTTTCCTTATCCTCTGACTTGCTCATCACATCATATGTTGCCTCAGGCTCATACTCTTTTCCCTCACAGTCGTTGCAGTCACATTCAGGAACTTTTCCCTCAAGAATCTGTCCTAATGTGTCATAATGCTTCTGCTCATTCTTTTCTAATGTAGAGAACAGCTCCTTTAACACAGGATCTTTAGCATCCTGTCCATACTTCTTGTACTTCTTGATACAGGTCTGCTCCTGAGTCTGTAAATCCTTAATCGTAGTCTTTTCTTTTTCATTCAATGCCATAATAAAAAGCCTCCTGATAATTAATACAACCGTATTATTACCAGAAGGCTTAACATTTATTCTTATATGTAATTATTAGAAGTCAACTTCTGTATCATAGTAGCAGCATGTAAGAAGCTTCTCCATCTCTTCCTGACTTGGCTGACGTGGATTAGAACCTGTACATGCATCAAGGATAGCATTGGCTGCGATGTCGTGTAACTTAGCCTTGAATTCTTCCTCTGATACAAATCCTGTCTCTGCTGGGAGACCACCCTCACCATAATTCTTGATGCAGTGAGGAATATTAAGGTCATCATTCATCTTTCTTAACATAGCGATAAGATTGTCAATCTTCTCATCCTGTGTATTGCCACCAAGATGTAAGAAATCAGCTATAAATGCATATCTCTTAGCTGCTGTCTCATCCTTGGCATTGAACTTGATAACCTTAGGAAGATACATAGCATTAGCTGCACCATGGATAATATGTCCGCCTTCAAATGCTGCACCTGTCTTATGTGCCATTGAATGAACGATACCAAGTAATGCATTAGAGAATGCCATACCTGCAAGACATTGTGCGTTGTGCATTGAATCTCTTGCTGCCATATCTCCGTTGTATGATTTAACGAGATTAGCCTGAATCATCTCCATAGCATGAAGTGCCAGTGGATCTGTGTAATCACAGTTAGCAGTTGATACATAAGCCTCAATTGCATGTGTCATGGCGTCCATACCTGTATGTGCTACAAGCTTAACCGGCATAGTCTCTGCAAGCTCAGGATCAACAATAGCAACATCAGGAGTAATCTCGAAATCTGCTATAGGATACTTAATACCTTTCTCATAATCTGTAATAATTGAGAATGCTGTTACCTCTGTAGCTGTTCCTGATGTAGATGAAACTGCACAGAAATGAGCTTTCTTACGAAGCTTAGGAAGACCGAATACCTTGCACATATCTTCAAATGTTGTATCAGGATATTCATACTTAATCCACATTGCCTTAGCAGCATCAATAGGAGAACCTCCGCCGATAGCAACAATCCAGTCTGGCTCAAACTCTGTCATAACAGCAGCGCCCTTCATAACAGTCTCAACTGATGGATCAGACTCGATACCCTCGAAAAGCTTAACTTCCATTCCTGCTTCCTTGAGGTAATCCTCTGCTTTCTGAAGGAAACCGTTACGCTTCATAGAGCCGCCACCAACGCAGATGATAGCTTTCTTTCCTTCAAGTGTCTTGAGGGCTTCCAAAGAACCCTTTCCATGATACAAATCTCTTGGTAAAGTAAATCGAACCATAATAAAACCTCCGTACATAAATATTTGATTGTTAAATTATAAACAAACCCTATGCTTTTATTATATGCTTGCCCGTATAATAATTCAAGTAAATTTTATTATAATTTTTTGTAAATATTCCATGAACATTTTATATTTTTTATTTTGCACTTTCCATCATGTTTTATC
>NZ_QSEK01000026.1 GCF_003464165.1 Eubacterium sp. AM49-13BH
CCATGATTCCATTATTGTATAAGTGACTACCTTATAAAAAATAGTACTCTTATATATAAATAATGTCTACAATAATTGGGTTGGTGTCTACTTTTAGATTACCACTTCATGTAGCCCTGTTGAAGTCCAAAATAGGCGTGCCAATTCGTTTATTTGGACTTCAACATGTCTCTCCACTACTTTAAAATCCAATCCGTCGCGCTATGACGCACTTTTTGGACTTCATCCTCTCGCTTTTCCCTTCACATTAACTATGCAGATTCCTATGCACACTAATACTAACGCTATTAATGCATTTATTCCAAGCTCTCTGCTTCCTTCTCCAAGCCACCAGGCTGAAAGAAGTACACCGAATACAGGGTTGGTGAAGCCAAAGATTGCCACTTTGGATACCGGGTTGTGCTTTAACAGTATTCCCCATATTGAGTAGCTACGGCTGATATGCATGCGAGATAGAATAACATTAGTATTGCTGATACTGACACGTGTGTAATTCTACCGCCCATCACAAGTCCTAATATAATCATTACTATTCCACCGAATATGAACTGATAACCGCTCAACATTACCGGATTGTCTTTCTTTGAATAGTTCTTCATAAGGCATGATGAAAATGCATATGACAACGCACATAAGAACAGACTTCCGTCACCCATAATGCTTAAGTTCATGTCGATTTTCTGTCCATTCATGCTGACTACGATAACACCTGCAAAACCAATCACACAGCCGATAATTTTCTTCAGATTCAGCTTTTCCTGTCTGAATATAATTGTTGATACAAGTATTACGAAAAATGTGTTAGAACCGTTAATTATTGACGCCTTTACTCCGCTGTTGTGTGCAAGTCCGATATAGAAGAATATGTACTGCAGAATTGTCTGAAACATTGCCAGTTTTACAATGTTTGGTACACTTGATTTCGTTGGAAGCAGCATTTTTCTGTTAAGAATACTTCCAATTAAGACTGTGAGTACTCCTGCCAGCACAAATCTTGTTCCTGCAAATAATACCTGTGTCCATGTTTCACTTGACGGTATCTTAAACAGCGCATATCCTAATTTGATACATGGTGATGCGCTTCCCCAAAGGAATGTACACACAAGTGCAAGAGCGCACACCACCAATGTTTTCTGTAAAAAATCTTTTTTCTCGTTTGTTTTTTCCATGATTAATCTCCTGTTTTTCTAATATTATTGCTAATTATAATGTCATTCATAATCTGACAGGTTTTCTCCCTGACACCTGCCATATCCATATAATCCGAAAATCTTTTTGCAACATCTTCTATATACGATATTATTGCATCACATTTTCTCTTGCTTACTCCCATGTTTATTCCACATTTTATCAAATCATCATAACTTATATCTGAACTTTTTCCATTATAAGCATCTGATGTGCTTTCAACCACATATTGCTGCTGTCATATGCAAATGTGACATCATATGCTGGTGACAATCTCCAGACACCATTCTTATCCATCAGAAAAGAAACATTTTTTACATGATCATCCTGATTAATCAGAATAACATTAAAAACCATTCTTCTATAAAATTGTTCCACATCTGAATATGGTATACCTAGTCTATTCATATAATATGCTGCCTGTTCATAACTGCATAATCCCGGAATATTGTAATCTATATGTGAAATTGCTCCTAATGTCTGCATATGAATTTTTTTATTATTGTTCCTATCGAAACGTTTAGTTATAAAATGTGCATATCCGGCATCTTCAAGCAGACGGCATTCATTCATAATTACCCCCGCTGCTTTTGCCATAAGATAATATCCGTATTCGATTCTTGTATATTCTACTGAATCTTCCAGATTATGATCCCCATTTTTAGATACTCCATCAAACTTCATAAGCCAGTATTCAAATCCATCACCAGCATTAATCTGTCCACTTTTTATTTCTCCCGTATCTTCATTCCATGCAATCAGCGCCTTTGCTCTTGCACCACCTGCAGATGTTCCCAATAGCACAAGCTGGCTATATCCAGCATTATCTTTCAGATTAATCAGCTTATCTTTTCTATCAGATAATACATCAGATGCAAACTCTACCATTTTCGATATATTAACATCCTCTATTGTACTGTCAAACGGACTTGTTGCTGGTATATATTCTAATGCACCCATACCTCTTTTTCCTGTATAGCACAGTCTGTCTATAACATTAAATTCACTAATTGATTTCCCCTGCTCAGCCAGCCATCTGTCTATAATTTTATTACCAAATTTATCTGGAAGCGAATCCGCTACCAATCCAGGTGCTCCATGAAATGCTGTCCTTGCAAGTTCCGGAAATTCATACACTCTTTCTGATAATGGCATATGTATAGGTGATACCTCAATATTACTCTTTAAAAAATCTTTATCATATTCAAATGCAACAACCCCATTTGCTTCATTCATATGAATTATTCCAATTCTTGTGCCCCAAAGCATTACCTCCGCTGTATTTATCATTCATCTTCCCCCCATTTAAATCCAGTATCTGCTTTTCTTTTTGCAGATGCTCTCTGCCTTGTTTTAACATTTTTCAAATAAGATGATGGCCGGTTGTTCATATCTGGTATCACATTCACGAAATTATTCATAAGCTCCATCGCATTCATTAATTTCATAAAATTAACAAGACTTATATCTTCTCCACTTTCAAACCGAGTAATACTTCTTAATGAAACGCCTGATTTATCCGAAAGTTCTTTCTGTGTTAATGGATAACTTATCCTATATGCCTTAAACCTGATAACAACTTCCTCATAATCACTAATCATAATTAAACATCTCCAAATCCATAAATCTTATATATCTTATTCAAATGTTTTTTGTATTGTATCACATTTGCAATTAATTAGCAATATATGGCGTGTTAAACCATATTTAAATGCTTAATACGCCATATATTGCTAGTTATTTTTTATTTTGTGCGGCAGTCGTACCCGAAGAATTTTTCTTTTAAACATCTGGCTGTTAAAAGGTATCACCGGATAAATGTAGCTTTTTCCTGATATTGTCCTGTTAAAACATACAAGCACTATCGCAAATATGGCTCCTGCCAGAAGTCCGATTCTTCCAAAGAACTGCACCAGAATCAGATTGACTATTCTTATGAATTTTAATGCATATCCCATCTCAAAACTTGCCTGTGAGTAAGTTCCAACCGTTACAACTGCCATATAAAGAAGCGATTCTGAATTAAACCACCCGGACTCCACAGCGTATTCTCCCACAACAATACCGGCAAGAATACTCAAAGGTGTCGACAGCATTCCTGGCGTATTGACCGCCGCCAGCTTAAGCCCGTCAACTGCAAGTTCAAGAATAAAAAGCTGCAATATAACCGGAACCGTTATATCCTCACTTATCGTTATGAATTTCAACCATTCAGGCACCCACTGTGGATTGCTTTCAAGCAAAAGCCACACAGGTGTAAGAAAAACAGTCAGCAATGTAAAGAAAAACCTCGACAGTCTTATATAAGTTCCTATCATTGGCGAAAAATTAAAATCATCTGCTTCTTCTATTATATCAAATACATTTGTTGGAATTATCATTACTGCAGGTGATGTATCTACCATAATAACTATATTTCCATCAAAAAGTGCTGCTGCAGCGGTATCGGGTCTTTCGGAATATTTATACTTAGGAAACGGATTAATCCATTTTCCCTTAAACATACATTCCGCAAGGCTCTCTATATTCATAGTGAGCGCCTCAACCTCTATGCTGCTTATCAGATTCTCAATTCTTTCAAGCAGCTTCTTATCAACCTTATCATCAATATAGCACACAGCAACATCTGTCCTGGAGCGTTCCCCTACAGTATACATTTCCATTGAAAAGCGGCTATCCCTTATTCTTCTTCTTAAAAGTGCCGCATTGCACACAAGTGTCTCAACAAATCCGTCTCTTGAGCCACGCAGAACCTTGTCTTTGTAAGGCTCTGTAACTGAACGCATCGGATAAGTGCGGCAGTCAATAAGTATACATTCATCAAAGCCATCTATTATCATGACTGTCTGTCCTGAAAGAAATGCCTTCTCCACTTCGTCGTAATGTCCGTTTTTTTCAATCTCTGTATACGGCATTCCGACTTCTAAGAATGTATCTATATCCTTTATGTCCGATTCTTTCAATGAATAAAAAAACTGCACCAGTTTTTCAATTGTTTCTTCCTGTACGAATCCATCTATAAAGTAAAAATGTGTTCTCTTACCACCTATTAATACATCTCTTTGCAGAATGTCAAAATTTCTGTCCACTCTTAACTTTTCATTCATCATGCGGACATTCATGTCTATGTTAGTTGTAAAATCAGTCATGCTTACTCCTTTCACCTGCACATTTTCAACCGCACTTTAAAACACCTTTCGATATCCCATATTGCCGCTAAATCACTTCAAAGCACGAAAAGGGCAGGACTTACGCCCTGCCCTTATAGAATGTCCACATTTGACACATTTATTCTGCTATTAGTTCTCAAAAAGTGATGTTGAGTAATATCTGTCGCCGCTGTCCGGAAGCAGTGCAACGATTGTCTTGCCTTCGTTCTCTGGTTTCTTAGCCCACTCGATTGCTGCATAAAGTGCTGCACCTGCCGATATTCCAACCAGAATTCCCTCTGTGTGTGATATCAATCTGGCATACTCGAATGCGTCATCATTATCAACTGGAACTACGCTGTCATATATCTTAGTGTTAAGAATTTCTGGAACAAAGCCTGCTCCAATTCCCTGAATCTTATGTGGTCCCGGCTTGCCCTGTGAAAGTACCGGTGAAGTTGCAGGCTCAACTGCAATTATCTCAATCTTGTTATTCTTAGACTTAAGATATTCACCAACACCTGTAATTGTTCCACCTGTACCAACACCTGCAACAAATGCATCAACTTCTCCATCTGTATCATTCCATATCTCAGGACCAGTTGTTCTTCTGTGTGCATCCGGGTTAGCAGGATTAACAAACTGTCCGGCAATCATGCTTCCTTTAATCTCATTCTTTAATTCTTCCGCCTTGGCAATAGCACCTGTCATTCCCTTATAGCCAGGAGTAAGTACAATCTCTGCACCATATGCCTTAATTATATTCCTTCTTTCAACACTCATAGTCTCTGGAAGAACTATTATTGTTCTGTAACCCTTTGCTGTTGCAATAGCAGCAAGTCCGATTCCTGTATTGCCAGATGTAGGCTCAATAATTGTTGCGCCTGGCTTAAGAATACCTTTCTCCTCAGCATCTTCAATCATTGCCTTGGCAACTCTGTCCTTAACGCTTCCTGTTGCATTAAAATATTCAAGCTTAACAAGTACTCTTGCTTTAAGTCCAAACTTCTCTTCAATATGTCCGACTTCTACAAGTGGTGTATTACCTATTAAGTCTGCTGCTGATTTATATATCTTTCCCATACAATCCTCTTTTCTTGTGGTATTATTCCACATTTTCTAATATCAATTCATGAAAACATTTCATGAATCTGGTGTTATGTTTATGTATTACATAAACATACTATGTTTGTATGTTATTATAGAACAATGATTTTGATTTGTACAGTACTTTTTTATTTTTCTTTTTTAAATCATGTGTATTCCGCTCTAACGTCCAATTCCCGCTTCCGGCTTCCCCGCTGACTTCTTAATCGCTTCCACCAGCCCGCTATAACTATGCTCACAAGCTTCAATTATCCGCCCCTCCGGCACACCCGCCTCAACAAGCTTTCTGCTGCAGGCAGGGCCAATGCTATACACTGGGACTTCACATGACTCGCCAAGCTTGTCAATCAGCCATTTTATTCTCTCACCGCTACTGCCACTTGTAACAGCTATTCCTGAGACATCACTGTAATCTTTCATTCCGTACTCTGCATATGTATCAACATATTCATTCCTATATACTGGAATCTTAATTAAGTTTTCATACTCCTTCATAGCTTCCTCAAGTGAACCGCTTGTGACTTCGGCACACAGATATACAATCTTGCCGGCTGCAATATTCATCAGACTCCTTCCAAGTTCCAAGCCTGTAGATTTATATGATACAAAGTCTGCCTCAAAACCGCATGTCGTTCTTAGAGCTTCTTTAGTTTTATTGCCGACTACCGCGATCTTAATACCGTCAGGAAGCCCGCTCCTCACATCAAAAGCTTCAACACTGTCTCCATTCAACGCACCATCACAATCCGGCTCGCCTTCACAAGCCATCTCCCCCATATTATAAGCAAACCCAGCCACAGCATTTTTACTTGTAAACACAAGCCACTGTGCATCTTTTATCTTTTCCAAAAGATTCTCCACACGAATATAATCAATCTTGCCAGTCACTATTTTTTCGCAGGAAAGCCCCTCCTTTGCAAGTAATTCTGCAAGGGAAGGGCTTTTATCGTACATCTGTCCGTTTTCAATATATGTATATATGTATTTACCCACAATCTACTCCAATCCAAGCATACGGGCTGCTTCGTGGCCAACCGCCTCACTGTCAGTTCCTGTAACCTCAATTCTAAGAATCCTGCTGCAATCATCATTACCAAATAACACAACCATTCGAGGTCACCGTTATCCTTTGTCACACAGTGTGCGCCAACCGGGGCATGACAGCCGCCGCCTGTTAATCTTAAAAATGTTCTTTCAGCAACAGCTTCTCTATCAGAATTATCATCTGACAAAGCATTTATCTTATCAAGAAGTTCTGTATTCACCTCTGCAGTCTCAATTGCAAGAACTCCCTGTGCCGGTGCCGGAATAACGACCTCTGGGTCAAGGTACTCTGTTATCTCCGATGACCTGCCAAGTCTGTTAAGTCCTGCTGCCGCAAGCACAATTCCATCAAGTCCGTATGAATCGTCCATAAGTTTGTTAATTCTTGTATCAACATTTCCTCTGATAGCAGTAAACTGGATATCAGGACGCAGCATTGCAAGCTGGCATGCACGCCTGAGGCTCCCAGTGCCTATAACCGCACCGGAAGGAAGTTCTGAAAAACTTCCTGCAGTCTTTAATATAAGTACATCTCTGCAATCCTCCCGTTTCCACGCCTTTGCAAATGTAAGTCCAGTCGCACATTCAGCCGGCATATCCTTCATGCTGTGAACCGCCATATCAATGCTGCCTGAAAGAAGCGCTTCCTCAATCTCCTTTACAAAAAGCCCCTTAGTTCCAATCGCAGCAAGCGGCTTATCCGTAACCTTGTCGCCTGTTGTCTTAATTATAACAAGTTCAAATGTATCCTCAGGATACGCCTCTTCCATTCTTCTCTTAACATATTCCGACTGGACAAGTGCCAGCTTCGAACCTCTCGTTCCTATTCTGTAATGCATAATCCTCCCTACAAGCCAAACAGTCTCTCAACCATATCTTTATACTGCTGCTGTTCATTTTCTTCCACATTTTTCAATTCTTCAATCGGTTCTTTTAACAATCTGTGTAATGACGACTTAAGAATCTTCTTTAAGATTACCCTGTCATGGTCTGAAAGGTCAATCTTGCGGTTAAGATAATCATAGCTGTCCTGTACTATCTCATCACATTTTTTGCCAAGCGACTGGATAGTTGTATCCATTCTGCTTGATGTGAGCCATTTCTTTGTTTCCTCTATATACTCATCAATCACGCACTGGCTTTCCTTTAGCAAATGTGCCCTCTCGTTCTGATTAGACTTCACAATCCCACCTATCCTGTCAAGGTCAATAAGAGTAACTCCAAAAATGTCACCTGCCGATTTTTCTATATCTCTTGGTGCAGCAAGATCAAGAAGTGTCATCTTTTTACCCCCTGATAATTCAGCACATTTAATCACCAGATGAGGTGATGAAGTCGCTGAGACAACTATATCACTGCTTTTAAGTGCTTCTGTTTTCTTATCATATGCAATAACCTGAATATCTGGAAATTCCTTAAGCAACGCCTTCGCATGCTGATAAGTTCTTGAACACACTGTTACATCAGCGCCATATTCTGCCAGATATCTTATGGCAAGAGCCGCTGTTTTGCCGCTTCCTATAACAAGCGCGTGCTTTCCTGATATGCCGCATACTCTGTCTAACTCCTGAATACCGACATAGCATACAGATACCGGTTTTTCACTTACCTTGTACTCTGTCTTAATCCGCTTTGCACAGCTTACCGCTTCTCTTACTATATAATTAAGCTCTTTCCCGCTGTGTCCAAGCGTTCTTGAAAGGTCTGCCGCATCCTTTAACTGGCCTAGTATCTGATCCTCTCCAAGCACCATGCTTTCAAGTCCGGCGGCTATGCAAAACAGATATACCAGTGCTTCTTCACCACATTTGACACCGGCTAATTTAGTATCTGTAAGTTCAAAATAATCATTGAATAAATCGGACATTACTTGTACAAATGTTTCATCCTCATACAGATAAAACACTTCGCATCTGTTGCATGTTGAAAGGCACATGCACTGGTTCACACCTGCTTCCTCTGCCTGCTGCATAAAGTCTGCTATCCCGCTGTCTGTGAATGTAATCTTATCCCTTACTGAAAGGTCTGTATTCTTATAATTAATTCCTACATATCCTAACTGCATCTGTATTCCCACTTACTATCCGAATTATTTCCTGAAGAATTCTTCCATAACCTCTATTGTACGGTTGATATCCTCATTAGTGTGTGCGTCTGATACGAACATTGCTTCAAACTGTGATGGTGCAATGTATATTCCGTTATCAAGCATATGTCCAAAGTATTCTGCATACTTCTTAGTGTCTGACTTTACTGCACTGTCATAATCTTCAACTGCATCTGATGTAAAGAATATGCTCATAAGTGAGCCAATCTGATTAACCGATACCCTTCCGGCTCCACATTTTCTTACACTGTCAGCAATACGCTTTGTCTTAGTCTCAAGTCTGTCGTATATATCCTTATTATCTCTTAAGATTCTCAAAGTCTCTAAGCCTGCTGCTGTTGCAATTGGATTGCCTGACAATGTTCCTGCCTGATATACAGGACCGTCAGGACTTACCATTCGCATAATATCAGCACGTCCGCCATATGCGCCGACTGGCATACCCCCACCTACAATCTTTCCAAGAGTTGTAAGGTCTGGCTTTATGTTAAAGTACTCCTGCGCTCCGCCAATTGAAAGTCTGAAGCCTGTTATTACCTCATCAAATATAAGAAGGCTTCCATTCTCCTTAGTTATGTCTCTTAAGAATTCAAGAAATCCATGTCTTGGAAGCACAACTCCCATGTTAGCTGCAACAGGTTCAACTATTACCGCAGCTATTTCATCTTTATTGTTATCAAAAAGCTCCTTCACAGAATCGCAATCATTGTACTCTGCTACAAGTGTATTCTTAGTGTAATCTGCAGGAACTCCTGCACTGTCCGGAACTGATGTTGTAAGTGCTGCTGAACCGGCTTTTACTAAAAGTCCGTCAGAATGTCCATGATAACAGCCTCTGAACTTAATTATCTTGTCTCTTCCGGTGTAGCCTCTTGCCACACGGATTGCACTCATAACAGCTTCTGTTCCTGAGCTTACAAGACGGCTCACCTCCATTGTAGGAATAAGCTCATATATAAGCTCTGCCATCTCAACTTCTCTCTTGGTTGGCGCACCATATGTAAGGCCTGCTTCCGCAGCTTCCTTAACCTTTGCAATTACTCTGTCATGTGCATGGCCTAATATTCCCGGTCCCCATGAACATATGTAGTCAATCATTTCATTCCCATCTACATCAGTAATTCTGTCTCCCTTGGCAGAAGCTATGAATCTTGGCACTCTGTCAACTGCCTTGTATGCCCTGACAGGACTGTTTACACCACCCGGCATATGTTTTACTGCTCTCTCATATAAATCCTTTGACATCTCTTCATTCATAAAACCAGTTCCTCCTGCTGCTTGATTTAATGTTGCTTAAAATGTTACTCTTCCTTTAACCATTTTGCCACATCTATAGCATGATATGTAATTATCATCTTTGCCCCGGCTCTCTTAAAGCCTGTCATATTCTCCATTACAATCTTCTTCTCATCAATCCAGCCATTCATTGCTGCTGCCTTAACCATCGCATACTCACCGCTTACATTGTAAGCGACAATTGGAATATTGAAGTTAAGCGCTATCTCTTTCATAACGTCCATATATCCGAGTGCCGGCTTTGCAATAATCATGTCTGCACCTTCTAATATGTCTTCTTCAACTTCCCTTAACGCTTCTTTTCCATTAGCCGGGTCCATCTGATATGTCTTTCTGTCACCAAATCCCGGTGCTGAATGTGCGGCATCCCTGAACGGTCCGTAATATCCTGATGCAAATTTGGCACTGTATGAACATATAGGAATATTTATAAATCCTGCCTCATCAAGTGCATTTCTGATTGCCTCAACTCTCTTATCCATCATGTCACTTGGTGCGATTATATCTGCCCCCGCTTTAGCATAAGCAACTGACGCCTTTGCAAGAAGCGGCAAAGTCTCATCATTTAATATAACTCCGTCTTTTACAAGTCCGCAGTGTCCATGTGAGGTGTACTCACACAGGCACACATCAGCCATAATTACAAGCTGTGGATAAGCATCCTTAATAAGGCGTATTGCCCTGCACACAACACCTTTCTCGTCATATGCCTCACTTCCGACCTCATCTTTATGTACAGGTATTCCAAAAAGCAGAATCCCCTTAATTCCAACCTCTACAGCACGTCCGATTTCTTCAAGAACATGGTCAAGCGAATACTGACATATTCCCGGCATTGATGGTACTTCCTGTATTACATCGTTCTCCTCCGTAACAAATACAGGGTATATAAGTTCGTCCACCCTTACATGATTCTCTCTTACCATATCTCTTAATGTCGCATTCATTCTTAATCTTCTTGTTCTGTCCATGATTATCATCTTCCTTCCAACGTTTCCTATATAATAGCATTGCATATAAACATTGTAAACTGGTATGTTATGTCCTACTATGTATCTTAACCATTCTTGCATACTCACCATCAAGCTTCATAAGCTCCTCGTGAGTTCCTCTCTCCTTGATGCCCTCGTCAGTAAGCATCAGGATTTCCTCCGCATTTTCAATAGTTGTAAGTCTGTGCGCTATTACAAATGTGGTTCTGTTCTTAGCCAGCTTCTCAAGTGATTCCTGTACAATCTGCTCACTCTCATTATCAAGTGCTGATGTCGCCTCATCAAATATGAGAATTGGCGGATTCTTTAAGAATACTCTTGCAATTGACAGTCTCTGCTTCTGACCGCCTGACAATTTGACTCCGCGCTGTCCGATATCTGTGTCATATCCGTTCTCAAAGCTCATGATAAAATCATGCGCATTTGCAAGCTTTGCCGCCTGAATTACTTCTTCATCCGTAGCATCAGGCTTTCCATATCTTATATTCTCTTTAATTGTACCCATAAACAGATACACATCCTGCTGTACAACTCCGATATGGTCACGCAGGCTTTTAAGTGTAACATCTTTGATATCTGTTCCATCAATCTTAATCGAACCGCCCGTCACCTCATAAAATCTTGGAATAAGCGAGCAGAGTGTTGTCTTTCCTACTCCCGAGGACCTGCAAGTGCAACATATTCTCCCGGTCTTACTGACAGATTAACCCCGGAAAGCACCTCGTCCACGCCGTCCTTATATCTGAAGGACACATTTTCAAATGTTATTGCACCCTTCACATCAGTAAGTTCCTTTGCGTCAGGCTTATCAGCTATTTCCGGCTCTACTGAAAGAATCTCTAAGAATCTTTCGTAACCCGAATAGCCATTCTGGAACTGCTCTGTGAAATCAATAAGCACCTTAACTGGCTCCGTAAAAATATTTATATACAGTAAAAATGTAACGAAATCCGTGATATTTACCCAGCCCTTTGCAATTCCAATACCGCCTGCTGCGATTACGATTACATTTATCATTGTTGTAAATGCAGTAAGTCCCGCATTGTACATTCCCATATAATGATAGCTGTCTCTCTTAGATTCAAGGAACAAGTCATTTCCCTTCTTAAACTTCTCACATTCGATATCCTCATTTGCAAATGACTTAACAACCCTTATTCCAGACAGATTATCTTCTATCTGAGCATTTATCTCACCTATTCTTACCCTGTTTCTCTTAAATGCCCTCTTCATGCGCTTGTTAAGCACATACGCAAACACAAGCATAAAAGGAATCAGTACAAATGCAGCAATCGTAAGTCTTAAGTCAATCGAACTTAATATGCATAATGCACCAATTATCTTAATCAGTGAAATAGTTATATTCTCAGGTCCATGATGCAAAAGCTCTGTAATATCGAATAAATCTGATGTTATTCTTGACAATAACTGTCCAACCTTCTGGTCATCATAGAATGAATATGACAGCTTCTGATAATGATTGAATATCTCTGCCCTCATGTCATACTCAATCTTTGCGCCCATTACATGTCCATAATTAGATATATAGTAGTTGCAGCCCCACTGTATCAATACAAGCACAAACAGCACTCCAACAATAATCATAATTCTTGAAAGTGCTTCATTGGCACTCATATATGCGACCTTTGATGTAATGAACCTTACAACAAGTGGTATCACAAGTGCCACCGCCGCTGACATCATTGCCAGTATCATATCAAGTATAAATGTGCCTAAATACGGCTTGTAGTATTTAGCCAGCTTCTTAAGATTCTCTTTCATAATCTTCTCCTGTTTTCTATATTTAATCTTCTTCAATTCCTGCCCGATATTATAACACAAAGTAAGACAATGAAAAAGTATGTAAAATGTCCGGCATGCGATTCATTTTAAATCGCATGTCGGACATTTTTAACCTTCTATATTCTATTATAAATTGTACGTTCTTCTATATCGCAACTTCTAAATCACATTTTCAATACCTCTATCCGGCTACTCGCTCACAAGTTCTGCTTTCTGTGCCTTAGCTCCTCTGCCTGCTCCGTTAATTGCAAGATATAAAAGTCCTATTCCAATAAATATAAGCAGCAGAACCACAATCATATATACAACACCTATTCCTAGCGACTCTGAACCCATCTGGCTTAAATCCCATCCAAACCAGCCTGTTGGCACATTATAATTAAGAAAGTTGTATGGTGCCGTCATTGTGTCATACCACCTAACCCCAAGTGCTGCAAGTATGTATACAAAACCCACATAGCAAAGCGGTGGTATAACCGCGTATATTGCATATATCTTTCTTGCTTTAAATCCTTTATCAAATATAAGAAAATCTGCTATTGCAAATACTGGTCCAATCAGATGTACGCCAAGGCTTCCTGCGTGATTATGAAGATAAGCACCAATAAGACCATCATCTGACGTAGGTCCAAGAATAATCATATACACCAGACATGTCAGTGTAATTGAAAGCGTCATAAGAAACTTGAGCATATATAATCTATTATTCTTATAATCTTTTCCCGTAACAAGCAACATCACATCCAACACAATAAATACTACTAGCACAATATCAAGTGCCACATTAGAAAGTGTTGTAAAAAATGTGAATGACATAATGCTGTCAATTGTAAATATCAGCCCATACACTGAGGCAATAAGCGATACCACCTTAAAAATAATACTTGTAATCAATCTTTTCCTGTCTAATATCTTGTTATCCAATTTGAACCTCCAATTATTTGATTCTCGAATTATAATATATATTAGTTTGATTATCAAGTTATTTATACAAAATATCTATGTATTCAATCAGCTTTTTATACGAATCTTCGTCTGTCTTATATTCTGCTCCATTCCATTCTACCCTGCCTGCAAGCACAATATTATTGGCTATTCCTTCTTTATAATAAGTTATTCTATAACTCCAGCCCTTAGTATGTGGAAACTTTTTTGCGGTAAGATTCATGTTTTTAACCAGTTCAATAATCTGTGTCCTCTGTTCCTCATCTGGTGTTATCTCTTTACCATTACCTCCGCACATTATTGTCATCTTGTCATATCCACTAAGGTCAATATTGACCACCTGTTTTGAAGTACTGATTATTACATATGCACCAATTCCCGCAAATGCTAAAAATAAAACAATTCCTGCTATTATTTTAATATTTTTTCTTTTCATACGCCCCTCCTTTTAGACTTTTTCCATGTCACTCTCCGCTTTCCTTTTCTATTTATATATACGAAACACTTTCCAGAATAGTTTGCACATTTACATACACATTTTATATATCAATACTTAATTCCACTCACAAAAAGAAAAAACTCCCGCAGGAACAAGCCCTGCGGGAGCAATCATACACTTTATTAAGCTGTATATTAATTACTTGTAAAGTTCAACTAACTTCTGAAGGTGCTCATATCTTTCCTTAGCAACTTCCTCAGACTTAGCAAAGAGTCTCTCAGCTCTTTCTGGGAATGGCTTAACAAGTCTTGTATAACGAGCCTCGTTATTAAGGAATTCCTGATATGATCCATCACCTTCCTTAGATGTAAGTGTGAATGGATTCTTTCCTTCAGCCTTAAGTGCTGGGTTGAATGAGAAGAGGTTCCAGTAACCAGCCTTAACAGCCTTCTTCATCTCATCCTGGCAGTGGTTCATACCACCCTTAGCGATACCGTGAAGTTCGCAAGGAGCGTAACCAATGATAAGTGATGGTCCGTTGTAAGCCTCTGCTTCCTTGATTACCTTAAGAGCCTGAGCCATGTTAGCACCAAGAGCAATCTGAGCTACATATACATAACCATACTGCATAGCGATTTCAGAAAGACTCTTCTTTCCGATTTCCTTACCTGCTGCAGCGAACTGGCAAACCTCACCGATGTTAGAAGCCTTAGAAGCCTGTCCACCTGTGTTAGAATACATTTCTGTATCGAATACCATAACGTTAACGTTCTCACCAGAAGCAAGTACGTGGTCTAATCCTCCGTAACCGATATCGTAAGCCCATCCATCACCACCGAAGATCCATACAGACTTCTTAGCAAGGTAATCCTTCTTAGCTAATACCTGTGGAGCTGTTGGACAACCATCTGCAGCTGCCTTCTCTAACTCTGCAACAAGAGCTTCTGTAGCTGGTGTGTTAGCCTTAGTATCATCCTTAGTCTCGATGTACTTAGCTGCTGCTGCCTTAAACTCAGCAGATGCCTTATCAGATGCAGCCATCTCTTCGATCATCTCAATAGCCTGCTCTCTGATGTACTTCTGACCAATATACATACCTAAACCATGCTCAGCATTATCCTCGAATAATGAGTTACACCAAGCTGGACCCTTCTTAGAATCCTTGTTTACTGTATATGGTGAAGTAGCAGCTGGGTTACCCCAGATAGAAGAACAACCTGTAGCATTAGAAATGTACATCTGCTCACCGAATAACTGTGTAATTAATCTAGCATATGATGTCTCTGCGCATCCTGCACATGAACCTGAGAATTCAAGTAATGGCTGGTTGTACTGAGAACCGATTGGAGTTTCAACAAGTGCTGGCTTGATTTCCTTCTTGCCAACGTTAGCAACGAGGTAATCAAATACAGGCTGCTCAGCTGACTGAGATTCCTGTGGAACCATCTTAATAGCTTCTCCTGCCTTAGGACATACAGTAACACACTCGCCACATCCCATACAATCTAATGGAGATACAGACATTGTATACTTCATAGTTGTATCTACAGCATGTTTAGAATCTGCAAGTTTGATGTTTGCTGGAGCTGCTGTAACTTCATCAGCTGAAAGAATAAATGGTCTGATTGTTGCATGTGAACAAACAAATGCACAGCTGTTACACTGAACGCAGGCTGCTGGATCCCACTCAGGAACCATAACGGCTGTTCCTCTCTTCTCGTATGCAGAAGCACCTGTTTCGAACTGACCATCAGCGCAATCCTTGAATGCTGAAACTGGAAGGCTGTCACCATCCATCTTAGATATTGGCTCAAGAAGGTCGTTAACTAACTTAACAACTTCTGGACGTCCTGTCTTAGCTTCCTTAGGAGCATCAGCTTTTGGATTAGCCCAAGAATCTGGAACTTCTACCTTATGTATAGCATCTACACCGGCATCAATAGCTTTGTAGTTCATCTCTACTACAGCATCACCCTTCTTAGAGTAAGACTTCTTAGCAGCTTCCTTCATGAACTTAATAGCATCATCGATAGGCATTACATCAGCTAACTTAAAGAAAGCAGACTGTAAGATTGTGTTAGTTCTCTTACCCATACCGATTTCGATAGCCTTATCAATGGCATTGATTGTGTAAAGCTGAATCTTGTTATCATAAATATACTTCTTAGCTTCAGCGTTAAGATGATGTCCTAATTCTTCATCTGTCCACTGGCAGTTGATCATGAATACTCCGCCTGG
Source organism: Eubacterium sp. AM49-13BH (assembly GCF_003464165.1). GTDB lineage: Bacteria > Bacillota > Clostridia > Lachnospirales > Lachnospiraceae > Lachnospira. The sequence continues at coordinate 16,309 of NZ_QSEK01000026.1, forward strand.
CTTAACATCCTGTACCATCTTCATACCCTGTGTAACATATGCTGGGTTATGACATGCTACGAAGTCAGCCTGATTGATGTAATATGGACTCTTAATTGGGTTATCACCAAATCTTAAGTGAGAAATTGTGATACCACCTGTCTTCTTAGAATCATACTGGAAATATGCCTGGATGTACTTGTCTGTGTGGTCACCGATAATCTTAGTAGAGTTCTTGTTAGCACCTACTGTACCATCTCCACCGAGACCCCAGAACTTACATTCCTTAGTACCAGCAGCTGAAGTAATTGGAGCTGGCTTAACTTCTGGAAGTGAAAGGTTAGTAACATCATCAACGATACCGATTGTGAATCTGCTCTTAGGAGCATCCTTCTCTAATTCCTTATATACAGCGAAGATAGATGAAGGTGGTGTATCCTTAGAACCAAGACCATATCTGCCACCAACTAATGTGATGTCGTTAAGTCCTGCTTCACGAAGTGTTGTAGCAACATCAAGGAAAAGAGGCTCACCAAGAGAACCTGGCTCCTTTGTTCTGTCAAGTACAGCAATCTTCTTAGCAGTCTTAGGAATAACCTTTAATATAGCTTCTGATGACCATGGTCTGTAAAGTCTTACCTTAACAAGACCAACCTTTTCACCCTTAGCTGTAAGGTAATCAATAACTTCTTCTACTACGTCGTTAACAGAACCCATAGCGATGATTACTCGCTCTGCATCTGGTGCACCATAGTAGTTAAATAATCCATAATTAGTACCGAGCTTCTCGTTAACCTTGTTCATGTACTTCTCAACTACTGCTGGAAGAGCATCATAAACTGAGTTACAAGCCTCTCTGTGCTGGAAGAAGATATCACCATTCTCATGTGAACCACGAGCTGATGGATGATTAGGATTAAGAGCGTGTGCTCTGAATTCTTCAACTGCATCCATTGGGCACATATCCTTAAGATCTTCGTAATCCCACTCTTCAATCTTCTGAATCTCGTGTGATGTACGGAAACCATCAAAGAAGTTAAGGAAAGGTGTCTTTCCTTCAAGTGCTGCACAGTGAGCTACTGGAGAAAGATCCATAACCTCCTGTGGGTTAGTTTCACAAAGCATTGCGAAACCTGTCTGACGACATGCGTATACATCTGAATGATCACCAAAGATGTTCAATGCATGTGATGATACTGTACGGGCAGATACGTCAAATACGCATGGAAGCTGCTCACCAGCTATCTTATACATATTAGGAATCATAAGTAAAAGGCCCTGTGAAGCTGTAAATGTTGTTGTTAACGCACCTACACCTAAAGAACCATGAACTGTACCTGCAGCACCAGCCTCTGATTCCATCTCAACTACCTTAACAGTACTGCCGAAAATGTTCTTTCTTCCGGCTGCTGACCACTGGTCAACATAATCTGCCATCGGGCTTGATGGTGTGATTGGATAGATACCAGCAACTTCTGTATATGCATAAGCTACATGTGCAGCGGCTGTATTACCATCCATAGAATGTTTCTGTCTTGCCATTATAAATATTTCCTCCTTAAGAAAATTTAGGCGGCATAAATGTACCAGCTATAAATAACCAGATATACATTATACGTCCCTACATACTACTTAATATTTTATTATCTTTATCCCCAAAAGTAAAGGCATAAATGTGAGATTTCATGCTTATTTCATTATTAAAATGAATACAATGCCATTAAAAACTGGACTTTTCCAATGTCCAAGCATCGGAAAAGTCCAATTACACGATTTACTTATTCTTATTATTACTACATTTTATTACTAAACCATTATATTAATCGTCTTCACCCTGAAGTGCATCATAACCTGATTCTCCGGTTCTTACCTTTACTACATCCTCAACATCATATACAAAAATCTTACCATCACCGATATGACCTGTATAGAGAGCCTTTCTTGTAGCATTGATAACATCCATTACAGGAACTGAAGATATTACCATCTCAACCTGAGTCTTAGGAAGAAGCTGGATATCCATTGGAACACCTCTGTAATATTCAGGAGCACCCTTCTGTGTACCACATCCAAGAACCTGTGTAACTGTCATACCTGTAACTCCGATATCGTTCATGGCCTTCTTGAATCTCTCGAATCTCTCCTGCTTCATAAGAATCTCAACCTTAGTAATCTTCTTGCCATCACCTGCATCAGATGTCTTAACAAGAGCAGGTACTGAAGCATCCATTGATTCTGAACCGATTACATCAACATCCCCGTCAACAAAGTCCATACCACCAAATTCAAATCCGGCATAAGCACTTGAAAGGCCATGCTCCATAATATCAAGACCTCTGATTTCTTCTTCCTTAGAAGCTCTGAGTCCGATAGTAGCCTTAATTACTGTGAATACAATCACCATGCATACAGCTGCCCATGCTGCAACTGATACAAATCCTAATAACTGAAGTCCTAACTGTGTGAATCCACCACCATAGAAAAGGCCTTCGCCCTTAATTGTTCCGCCTTCAAGGGCAATTGCATATCCAGGAGCTGAGCTTGTTGCAAAAAGTCCAACAGCAATTGTACCCCAGATACCATTCATCATATGTACTGCTACAGCACCTACAGGATCATCAACATGAAGCTTGTAGTCAAGAAGCCATACGCCGAATACTACTAAAAGGCCAGAAACAATGCCTATCATTGTTGCACCAAATGCATCTGTTACATCACAAGGAGCTGTTATACCAACAAGACCTGCAAGTGAAGCATTTAAACACATTGAAACATCAGGCTTACCATATCTTATCCATGTGAATATCATACATGTTACTGTAGCTACTGCAGGAGCAACTGTTGTTGTAAGGAAAATAGAGCCTAAGTCTTCGATTGTTGTTGCTGCTGCACCGTTAAATCCATACCAGCCAAACCACAGAATAAATACACCAAGTGCACCAAGTGGAATGTTGTGTCCTGGGAAAGCATTTACCTTTATAACCTTACCATTAGCATCCTTTTCAAACTTACCAATACGAGGTCCAAGAATCTTAGCACCAATAAGAGCTGCAATACCACCAACCATGTGAATACAACAAGAACCTGCAAAATCGTGGAAGCCTAACTGTGCAAGCCAGCCGCCACCCCAGATCCAGTGAGCTTCTATTGGATAGATAAGTGCTGAGATAACTGCTGAGTATACACAATATGATAAGAACTTTGTTCTCTCAGCCATGGCACCTGAAACAATAGTAGCTGTTGTAGCACAGAATACTAAGTTGAATACGAAACTGGAAAAATCAAAATCTTTGTAAGCTGTGAAGATATCAAAACCAGGCTTTCCAATAAAACCAAGTAAATCCTCACCTAATAAGAAACTGAATCCGATAAGAACAAACATTACTGTACCAATACAGAAGTCCATCAGATTCTTCATAATAATGTTACCTGAATTCTTTGCTCTTGTGAATCCTGTTTCTACCATTGCAAATCCTGCCTGCATCCAGAAAACAAGCGCTGCACCTATAAGGAACCACACACCGAATAATTCGGCGTCTACCGCTGATAAAATCTCTTGCATAACCATTTCCTCCCTAATCAGAAATTATTTTTAAATTAATTGCCGGTAACAGAGTTGATCAGGTTCTGTACCTGATTAAACAGAATGCAAAAAAGGCGTGCAGGCAGTTTTTACAAACTGCTTACACGCCTTTGTGTACATCACTGTTCAATTCATGTGGTTTATTATACTCGCCATTTTTAATAATTATTGAAAAAATCGGACATTTTTATTGACTTTTTAATTTTTTGTTAATATTATTTTAATAAATAAACTTTTAGAGGAGATAATTTATGAAACATATGATACAGCCATTTGGCATAGACATGCGTAAAAATGTTCTTACAGACACAAAATCAGTTAAGCATATGCATTTTTACGAAACAGATATAACTAATGATATTCTTAACATCTCATTTATTCCATCATACACTACAGAATGGATAATATGTTACAACGACGGCAATGACAAATCGGAATTCATCTGTGCAGGCAGCCAGAATAAGCTCACAGAACTTTCTCTTAACGTATTTGACCACTATTTTGGAGTAAGATTCGACAATACAGGCTGTTACTTTAATAAAGGCTGTAATGCTAAGACCTACCCTGTGAACATAACAGATAATGTATTCCGTTATGAACCGGTGCCTGACTCATATGAGCTGCAGTTAGTTAAAGATTTCCACAAATCTTTAACATTTAAAGACAGAATTGCGCTTTTTAAAGCATTTGTTACAGACTGCAAAACCTTCTGTCCTGTTTCTGAAAGCATTAAGGAACTCAATAACCTTATATATTCCGGTGCCGGTACTGTTGCAGAATTATCTGCAGAATCAGAATATTCTGTAAGACATATATCAAGACTTTACAATAAAGTTTATGGCATCGGAGCTAAGGATTTTATCAAAATGTACAGATTCCAGAATGTTCTGGCTGAGATAATTGCCAATCCAGACCGCGATAACAGCTTCTTTATCGAGGGTACCGGTTATTCAGACCAGGCTCATTTCCAGAGGGAATTCAAAGCATTTACAGGAACCACTCCTAAGCAGTACATAAAACTTATTAAGAATTTTTAATATCCATAAAAGAGGTGACAGTCTCCGTTCTGTCAGACTGCCACCTCTTTTTATTAATCACCATCAGTTAATATGAAATCACTCATAACTGTATTGCATATATCAATGCCATATTCTGATAGCTTCAACATATCTGCCTGTCTTGTTAAAAGTCCCTTATTAATATTGCTCTCTATCTCTTTTTCATAGACTTTTTCAATCGGCATTCCGAATCTGTTCTGAAAATCATTCATGTCAATCCCTGCCATCTTTCTTAGTCCAAGAAACATGAATTCTTCCATTGCATCTTCTGTCGTCAGGATTTCGATGTTTTCATGAAGTTTTCCTATATCACCGTTAAGCTCTATATACTTCTTAACATCTCTTATATCAGAATACCGCACATTTCCTGTAAATCCTGCTGCTGAACACCCAAAGCCATAATATTCCCCTCTGTTCCAATACAGAAGATTATGCCTGCATTCAAAGCCCGGTCTGCTGTAATTGGATATTTCATATCTTTCATACCCTGCATTCTCAAGAATCTGCTTCGTTATATGGTACATGCGCCTGTCCTCTTCCTCATCAGGAACCAGTGGGAACTTATCAATATTATCTGCCAGATAAGTGCCTTCTTCAAGAATAAGGCTATACACCGATATATGCTCCGGCTGTAATGCTGTCACCTTGTCAAATGTATTTTCAAGCGTTGCTTCAGTCTGTCCTGGAATAGCCGACATAAGGTCAACATTAATATTATTAAAGCCTGCAGCTCTTGCCAGTCTGAAGCTTTCCTCAAACTGTTTAAATGTATGTATACGCCCAAGCATTTTTAATTCATTATTGTCAGCAGACTGCAAGCCGAAGCTTAACCTGTTAACGCCTGCCTTCCTGTATTCTGAAAGCCTGCTTTCATTAACTGTTCCCGGATTACATTCCATTGTTATCTCGGCATCATCCGAGATATCAAAGCAATCTCTGACAGTAGTTAATATATCCGCTATGCAGCCATCAGGCAGTACAGACGGAGTCCCTCCGCCAAAGAATATAGATGTTATCTTATCCTTTACCTGCCCATCTGCTGTATTTCTGATTTCATTAATAAGTGCCTTAGTGTAAGCATATTTTACAGCATCACCAGCCGGAGCAGACAGAAAGTCACAATATATACATTTGTGTACACAAAAAGGGATATGTATATATATCCCTTTTTCATATGTTTTATTCATCATCTAACTTTAATACGCTCATAAACGCCTTCTGTGGTATCTCTACATTACCAATCTGGCGCATACGCTTCTTTCCTTCCTTCTGCTTCTCAAGGAGTTTCTTCTTTCTTGAGATATCACCACCGTAACATTTTGCAAGTACATCTTTTCTGAGTGCCTTGACAGTTTCTCTTGCAATTACCTTGCTTCCGATAGCTGCCTGAATAGGAATCTCAAACTGCTGTCTTGGAATCTCTTCCTTGAGCTTTTCACACATTTTACGGCCTCTCTCCTCAGCATTGCCGGCAAATACAATGAATGAAAGTGCATCAACTTCTTCTTTGTTGATAAGAATATCAAGCTTGACAAGCTTAGAGCGCTCATAGCCCTTCATCTCATAATCAAATGATGCATAACCTCTTGAGCGTGATTTAAGTGCATCAAAGAAATCATATATAATCTCATTAAGAGGAAGGTCATATTTAAGCAGTGCTCTTGTCTGCTCAATATATTCCATTCCATTATATATACCTCGTCTTTCCTGACAAAGCTTCATAATAGGTCCGACGAATTCTGTTGTAACCATAATCTCAGCACTTACCATAGGCTCTTCCATATAATCAATTTCAGAAGGATCCGGCATATTAGACGGATTAGTAAGGTCAATTACATCTCCGTTAGTCTTGTGAACCTTATATATAACGCCCGGTGCTGTTGTTACAAGGTCAAGATTATATTCTCTTTCAAGTCTCTCCTGTATAATCTCTAAATGAAGAAGTCCTAAGAATCCACATCTGAAGCCAAATCCGAGTGCAATAGATGTCTCCGGCTCAAACTGCAGGGCTGCGTCATTAAGCTGCAGCTTTTCAAGTGCATCTCGTAAATCCTGATACTTGGCACCATCTGCCGGATATAATCCGCAGTAAACCATAGGATTAACCTTCTTGTAACCAGGAAGCGGCTGCTCACACGGTCTGTCATTATCAGTAACTGTATCACCAACTCTTGTATCTCTTACATTCTTGATACTTGCTGTAATATAACCAACCATTCCAGCTGTAAGCTCATCGCATGGGATAAAACGGCCTGCACCGAAATATCCAACCTCAACGACCTCTTCCACAGCTCCAGTTGCCATCATTCTTATCTTAGTACCCTTCTTGACAGTACCTTCTTTAATTCTTACAAATATGATAACACCTTTATATGCATCATATAACGAATCAAATATAAGTGCTGAAAGTGGTGCGGAAGCATCTCCTGATGGTGCCGGAATCTTAGTTACAATCTGTTCAAGAACCTCTTCAATATTAATTCCGTTCTTGGCTGATATAAGCGGTGCATCCTGTGCCTCGATTCCTATAACATCCTCAATTTCTTCAATAACTCTTTCAGGTTCTGCACTTGGAAGGTCTATCTTATTAATTACCGGAAATACATCAAGGTCATGGTCCAATGCAAGATATACATTAGCCAGTGTCTGTGCCTCAATTCCCTGTGCGGCATCTACTACAAGTATCGCACCATCACAGGCCGCAAGTGCTCTTGACACCTCATAATTAAAGTCGACATGTCCTGGAGTATCGATAAGATTAAATATATATTCCTGTCCATCTGATGCCTTATATACAGTTCTTACTGTCTGTGCTTTAATTGTAATTCCTCTTTCTCTCTCAAGATCCATGTTATCAAGAATCTGTTCCTGCATCTCTCTTGATGTGAGAAGTCCGGTTTTTTCAATAATTCTGTCAGCCAGTGTTGACTTACCATGATCAATATGTGCAATAATACAAAAATTTCTTATGTTCTTCTGATTAATTCCTGCCATTAGTATAACCCCGCTTGTTTTAAATATTCTAATATGCCATCTGCTATGGCCTGTGCTGTATTGTCTTTTCCTGTTGTTACTTTCTTTAAGTCAGACGCATTAGTTATGAAGCCCATATCTATTATTGTGCTTGTACATTTGCTATGGGCGTTAATATAATAATTATCCTTTGCATCTGCAACTGTACCGGTTTTCACTCCACGATTCTTAATTCCAGTACTTTTTTCAATGCTCTTAAGAATAATCCTTGAAAGTTCTGCTGCCTCAACAGGCTTTGTCGTGTAAATATAACTCTCAGCACCGGAAACTGATGTATCTGCATTATATGAATTCATTCTAAGCGACACACATATATATGCATTTGACGAATTACATATCTTTACACGTTCTTCGTCTGTAACATCCCTATCTGATGTTCTTGTCATGACAACCTCAATCCCATCTGATTCAAGCTTTGACTTAATATCAAGAGCCATTTCAAGATTTATATCCTTTTCCTTCCTGCCTGATGACGACACACCCGTATCCTTTCCACCTTTTGATGGATCAAGACAGACTACAGCCTTTGAAGACGCCCTTTTAGATTCAACATTCTTATTATCGTTAAGATATCCGCTTGTTCTGGTTTCACTCTCGGTTTCCTTGCCAATAACGTTTCCTTCACTTACAGTATCCTTAAAGAAATCATTATACACCATTAAAGTGATAACCAGCAAGCAGACAAGTGTAGCCAGTCCGAATAATTTATCTATTCTAAATGTTCTGCGATGTTTCATTATAGTACTCCATTAATATTTCTTGTACTATTGTCCATAAGGAAGGGGCAAATGTCAACAACTTTTAACCATTTCTTTTCTTAACTGACGCATTATTTTCTTTTCAAGCCTTGAAATATATGATTGTGAAATGCCTAACATGTCAGCCACTTCTTTTTGTGTCTTCTCCTCTCCATTCTCTGAGCTTAAACCAAATCTTAAATCAACTATTATTCTTTCACGCTCCGGAAGCTGATTTATAGCTCTTTTAAGCATTTTACACTCGACCTCTGTCTCAATATCCTTATATATAATATCCTCGTCAGTTCCAATAATATCTGACAGCAGCAGTTCATTGCCATCCCAGTCAACATTAAGAGGTTCATCTATTGAGACTTCCGCCTTAATCTTACTGTTTCTTCTAAGATACATAAGAATCTCGTTTTCTATGCATCTTGAGGCATATGTCGCGAGTTTGATATTCTTGTCTTTATCATACGAATTAATTGCCTTGATAAGTCCTATTGTTCCAATTGATATTAAATCCTCTACTCCAACCCCGGTATTGTCGAATTTCTTCGCAATATATACTACCAGTCTTAAATTATGTTCTATCAGAGTGTGTTTTGCTTCAGCATCAGAAGCTGTCCCCAGTGCTTCTATTGCGTTCTGTTCCTCACTTGCCCCAAGTGGTGCCGGCAATATATCTGTCCCACCTATATAATGTACGTCACCCTGCTTTAATAAACAAAAATTCTTTATAGAAGGCATTACCTTAAACTGAAAATGATCCGCCATCGCAACCTTTACTACCATATTTCTATCCATCCTTTTATTTTCTTCAAACTTCCGATTCTTCTACATAATCATGTCCTTCCCCAAAAGGGCATGATAATCCCCATTCTTATTAATCTGCCTAAGAGACATGCCTATAGCCGCATGCTCCCTTTTCACAACATTTTCTCCCTCGTATATATGTATATAATCTGCTGTTATGATTTCCATCATCCCACCTGAATTTCCCACACTGTTATATGGAATCAGATGATATCCAAGCTTTTGTAAGTTATCTATGTCACTGAGAATATCGTTGAAATACGTTCTTTCAACCACTGTAACAGGTCTTTTCCCAACATAATCAATAAGGCTGTTGCCCGTATCAATTATTGCGTCCATTTCAAATTCCCGTTCTGCTACGCCAATCACAATGTGTCTTTTCAAACCATCCGTTATCCTGATAGTTTTAAGTGTCTTAAGCACAATGACAACAACTATAACCGTCACAGTAAGAAAGATTACAAGCTCACTGTCAGACAGAATTACATTTTCAATAAAATACCCTGCAAATGTGTACTTTAACCAATGCATTATCCCACCTGCAAAAAGTGCAGTAAGAATCATTCCTGCACCTGCTTTCAACAGATTCCTCATATAAAGCTTTAATTGTTTTGATGTTTTCTGCTTAAAGTTCTTATTTCCCGAAAGCATTATAATTGCCATGATTAATGTTACCGGACCATATGTAATGAACTTTTCAAGCAGTGCAAATCTTAGTGGAATACACACGCATATGACAGCCCATGCAGCTCCTAAAGTGGCAGAAATAATCATTCTGGATATTCTGGCAGAAAATTTAAATATCCAGTCTGTTATAAGCAGCACGCACAGGTTTGCCACAAAGTTTATTCCAAACAGAACATCTGCATATATAACCGTTTCGTACATCACCTCCTTGTTTTGAATCTGTTTCTTTGTTACAAGTGGAATTATATACGACATGATATGCAAAATTTGTCAAAATGAGAGAACAGGCACAAAAAAACACCGCCAGAAAATGGCGGTGTTAAATACGCTTGTATTAGATTCTTCTATATTATTACTTCTTGTTCTTCTGTAAGAATGTTGGAATTGTTATTCCTCTGTCCTTAACCTGTGGTGTAACAGGTGATGGCTGCTTAAGTCCTGGAAGCGGAGCATCATTTGATACAGAAGATGTTCTTGCTGGCTGTGAATATGTATACTGTGGCTTAACGTTAACAGTTGGTCTTGTTGCCTGTGCCATACCTGCAAATCCTGCCATAGCCTTATTAACGTTGCCATCTTCAAGACCTGTTGCAATAACAGTGATTGTAGCCTGATCTGTAACGCTCTCATCATACATGGCACCAAAGATAATGTTAGCATTATCTCCTGCAAGTTCCTGAACGTAGCTTGCAGCTTCATTAGCTTCAATAAGACTAATATCACCTGAGATATTGATGATAACATGAGATGCACCCTCAATAGTTGTCTCAAGAAGTGGGCTTGTAACAGCCTGCTTAACAGCCTCAATTGCCTTGTCATCGCCTGTAGCTGTACCGATACCGATATGTGCAACACCCTTGTCCACCATAACAGTCTTAACATCAGCAAAATCAAGGTTAATAAGACCCGGTACATTAATAAGGTCTGTAATTCCCTGAACAGCCTGCTGTAACACTTCATCAGCCTTCTTTAATGCCTCTGGCATAGTTGTTCTTCTGTCTACTATCTCTAAAAGCTTGTCATTCGGAATAACAATAAGTGTATCTACGTTCTCCTTAAGCTTCTCAATTCCTGATTCAGCATTAGCCATTCTTGTTCTTGCTTCAAACTTGAAAGGTTTAGTAACAACACCAACTGTAAGAATTCCCATATCTTTGGAAATCTTAGCTACAACTGGAGCTGCACCTGTACCGGTTCCGCCACCCATACCACAAGTAACGAATACCATATCAGCACCTTTAATTGCCTGTGTAAGTTCTTCAACATTCTCCTCTGCTGCCTTCTCACCAATCTCAGGCTGTGCGCCCGCTCCAAGTCCCTTAGTGAGCTTTTCGCCAATCTGGATAGCTGTTGGAGCCTTACATAAAGTAAGTGCCTGACTATCAGTATTAATACCGATAAATTCAACTCCTCCAATATTCTCATCTATCATTCTATTAACTGCATTATTACCTGCTCCACCTACACCAACAACTATAATCTTTGCTGATGACTCCTGGTCATTAGTCATTATCTCTAACAAGGTTGCTGCCTCCTTTAATATCTAAAAATTGCACTACATAATATATTATAATCTTTCGTGTAAAATATCAACCGTTTTTTTACTTTTCACGTTTAAAAATTATAGAACTTTCATCACCATTATAATCATCAAGATACAGTGTTCCTTTAAGTGTTCCGAATCTTGCTGACAACTGTTTCAATTCAAAAAGCCTGTCCGTAAAATCCTTGCTGTTTCCAAGGCTTACCTTAACGTCGCCCATATAAAGCGTAATATTATAAGAGGCATCAAAATACACCTTATCCACATTAATATCATACTTATCAAAGCTCTGTGTAAGATCAAGTATCGTATTGTATATTTCTGAATTACCTACATCAAGTTTATTGTTAATCACTATTGAATCAAACTTCAGTCCATCAATCTCAGGCACATTCTCGTATACATCCGTTGAACTTTCTACAACTATTCCATCTTTATCAAAATACATGTTACATCCCATGTATTTTACATAACCAACTATAGCCTTTTCGTATATTGTAACATACAACTTATCAGGCCAGTCAGTCTCTACATCATATTTCTGGATAAAAGGTATCTTGTTATCCTTTTTCCCAAACATTTTATAATACAGAACATTGACATATCTGCTACCGAATATATACTTCTTAAGTTCATCATCAGAGTAGTGTACAGAGCCGACAAACTCTATTGTTTCAGCCTCAAAAACCTTATATGTAACACCAGCTGTTGTTCCAGCCAGGGCAAAAATTATAATAATGATAATTAATGCTTTCTTTCTTTTCTTCTTACCCATTATCTTTCCAACTTAATCTGACTACTTATGTTAAACACCACACCCATCTCTGCGAACAGGAATACCGCCGACGTGCCTCCATAACTGATGAACGGAAGTGACACACCTGTATTAGGTATTGTGTTAGTTACTACTGCAATATTAAGTATTACCTGTATTGCAATATGTGCAAATACACCAGCTGCAAGCATTGAGCCATAAAGATCAGGTGCATTCTGCGCTATATGATTAATTCTCCATAACATAACCACAAAAAGTGCAATAAGACAGAAAGCTCCAAACAGTCCTAGTTCCTCACATATAACTGAAAATATCATATCATTCTGTGATTCAGGTATGTAGCCAAGCTTCTGGAGACTCTTTCCAAGTCCTTTTCCAAATAATCCGCCTGAACCTATAGCATACAAAGCCTGAACAGTCTGATATCCCTTATCATCAATGTACTTTTCCGGATTAAGCCATACAAGTATTCTGTTAAGTCTGAATTTACCTGTCATATTGCCTGACACAGCCATTCTTTTGATCCATGAATAGAATCCGGCAAATGCCGCTGCTGCAAGTCCTGTCAGTATAATATATATCTTATATCCAGGATAAGCTACAAATGTCATGACAACCGATATCAATGCGACAATGAGTGCACTACTTAAGTTAGATGACAAAAGATACACCAGCCCTGCCGGTAAAATTCCTGCAATAATACATATTACAATAACTGTCCTGAACTTCTTGATATTCTGTCCAGCCCTTATAATAAGCCACGCCGTCATCGCAATGGTTCCAATCTTAACAAGCTCTGCAGGCTGGAACTGTCCTCCTGGAATCCTGATCCATCTTGTTGCACCATTTCTTGTAATACCAAGAGGTGTCTTTAAAAGGAACATGCAGGCCAGACCCACGAAATATATTACAAGTCCGAACTTTTTAAAATAATGATAATCAAAGAATTTCGTTTCAAATGCCATAAAAATCAGGCCAAGTATTGTAAATATAAGCTGTTTCCTGAAATAAAACTCAGGATCACCTTCTTCAATCTGAGCCGTATATGAGCTCGTACTGTAAATCATGGTAAGACCAAATCCAACTATGAATACCAGTACAAACAGAAGCGTATAATCAAAGTAAAATCCGTATTGTTTTTCTTTTTTTCTCGTTCTTCTATTCTTATTATTTCTATTATTCCCCGGCATATAGCACCGCCTTTTTACAGATTATTAACAAGATCCTTGAATATTCTTCCTCTCTGTTCGTAGTTATCGAACATTCCCCAGCTTGCACATGCAGGAGATAAAAGAACTGCATCTCCACTTACCGCATTTTTAGCACATATGTCTACTACCTGTTCCATTGAATCAGCATATTCAATATTCTCAAAGCCATATTTCTTACATGTGTCAGCAATCTTGGCACTTGTCTGTCCTATAAGTACAAGAAGCTTAACCTTATCCTTAAACGCCTTTACATAAAGGTCGAATTCTGAACCTTTATCATAACCTCCGCCGATGAGAATTGTAGGCTTAACCATAGCCTCAATAGCCTTAACTGCTGCCTCTGGATTAGTTCCCTTGGAATCATTATAGTAATCAACGCCATTCTTAGTTGCAACATATTCAATTCTGTGTTCAACAGCCTTAAATTTCTTAACCTGTTCTATTATAATATCATCAGGAATTCCGGCAGCCTTAGTCATTGCAATTGCTGCACATACATTCTCATAGTTATGCTTTCCTAAAAGATTCATATCATGAACATTCAACATGTCATAATCATTAGTTCCATCTGTATACTTAATCATCTCACCATCTACATATGCTCCGACTGATGGCTTTCTTTCACTTGAAAACCACACAACATCAGCCTTACACTCAGGTGCAAAGTCTGTAAGATACTTATCCTCAAGATTAAGCACACATGTATCTGCCTTAGTCTGGTTCTCACTTATTCTTTCCTTGGTCCATGCATAGCATTCCATTGTATGGTGTCTGTTAAGATGGTCAGGTGTAATATTAAGAATTGCAGATACAATCGGATGGAATTCATGTACTGTCTCTAACTGGAAGCTGCTTATCTCAGCAACTGTATATGAATCCTCACTTGTCTTTAACACTTCACCTGTATATGAATTGCCTATATTACCAACAACAAATGTTTTCTCATTATATGCAGCAATTATCTGTCCAACAAGTGCTGTAGTTGTTGTCTTTCCGTTAGTTCCTGTAATTGCAATAATCTTACCCTTATCATAATTATATGCAAGCTCAATCTCGCCCCATACAGGAATACCGACATTCTTAAATGTAAGCACTATCGAACTGTCAATAGGAACACCCGGACTTATTACAAGCAGGTCTATCCTGGAAAGAAGTGCCTCATCAAATGCTCCAATGATAATCTCTGCCTTGTTATCTCCTAACTTCTCCTGCACCTTCTGTCTGTCAAGCTTTTCATTGCCATCATACAGTATGCAGTCAGCACCAACTTTATTCAAAAGGTCTACGGCTCCAATACCACTTATACCTGTTCCCACGACCATTACCGTCTTATTCTTTAAATCCATCGTCGTTTACTTCCTTTCATACAAAATGTATACTAAAATATATTACTATCAATCATCGTTTTTTTCAAGTTGAACTGTCCTCTCAATGCCAATATACGGCAATATATTTTCATATAGTGTCTTAACAACAGGAGCTGCAATTGTTCCTCCATAATATACGCCTTTCGGTTCATCAATTAAGCACATGGCTATAACCTGTGGATTATCAGCTGGAGCAAAGCCTATGAATGATGAAATATACTTTCCTGAACCTCTTGGCAGCTTCTGTGATGTTGCTGTTTTTCCCCCTATTGAATAGCCATCAATATACGCTTTCGTTCCTCCGCCTTCTGACACTACTCCCTCAAGAATCTTTTTCATCGTTTCACTCGTTTGAGATGATATTGCCTCATCCTGTGTTGAATATGCAAATTCATTTACCACTGAACCGTCAGATGAACTTGTATACAGTCCAAAATGTGGTGTAACAAGTCTTCCTCCATTTACAATCGCCGAAACAGCTCTTAACATCTGAACAGGTGTTATCTGGAAAGACTGTCCGAATGACATTGTGGCAAGCTCAACCGCACCTACATTTTCCTGCTTATGAATAATCGTTCCTGCCTCTCCTGACAGATCTATACCTGTCTTTGCAAGAAGTCCAAGCTTACCCATGTACAGATACATATTATCAGTACCGACTCTTCTGCCCCATTCAACAAATGCCGGATTGCACGAATTATACACTGTATGTGTAAAATCCTGTGTTCCATGCCCTGTTGTTTTGTGGCATCTTATTCTTCTGTCAGAAACAACCGTTGCACCTGAACATGTGAAAGAATCATTTAAACCCACCACGCCCGTTTCAAGTGCCGCTGTTGCTGTAACAGTCTTAAATATTGAACCCGGCTCGTATGTATCATTAATGCAGAAATTCCGCCACATATTATTAAGAAGATCCATCTTATCCTTCTGTGCATCTTCTTCGTCCGGTTCATAATTAAGCTCATACGGAGAATTAAGGTTATATTCAGGAACATTTGCCATAGCAAGTATCTCGCCATTATCCGGACGCATTACAATTATGCTTACCTGTTTTGCCTCTTTCTTGACCATTGTCTCCCACGCAAGCTGGGTTGCATATTTCTGTATATTAACATCAAGTGTTGTATACAGATCCTGTCCGTCAACCGGGAGAACACGATCTTCATAACTGCCCTTTATCTCTATCCCACCTGCATCAGACAACGTAAGAATCTGTCCGTTAGTGCCTGCCAGATATGTGTCATACTTGGCTTCAAGACCCAGTATTCCCTGATTATCAGCACCTGTAAAGCCAAGCACCTTGGATGCCAGTTCATCATACGGATATACTCTCTTATAGTCTTCATCAACCTTGACACCAGCAAGATTATATTTTCTTATTTCATCCCCTATTTCTTTTGCCACATTTGTCTTAATATATTCCATGGAAGATACCTTCTTAACCTTCTTTGTAACTTCTTCCACATCTATATCAAGCTCACCAGCAAGAACTTTTATCACCTTCTCTTCATCTTCTATCTGGCTGTGTATTACAGAAACTGTACATACAACTTCATTGGCTGCAAGCACTGTCCCGTTCCTGTCAAGTATTCTTCCCCGCTTAGCTTTTATCTTTCTCTCACGCTGGTGAAGTTCATCTGCCTTCTGCATATAATACTCAGACTTTGCTGTCATAATAATTCCCAGTCTGACACACTCAAAAATACTGACAAGTAATACTGCTACTATCATAAATACCAGTTTTTTTCTGTGACCAGTATTAAGCCACCCAAATCCCATACCATCTTTCATTAATAAATAACCCCGCTTTAGTCTTCTACATTTTATGAGAAGCAAAGCAGGGTTATTCTACTTATTATTACTTAATTGTCCGTATTGCCTGATGTATTACTCTCTGCTGATGTAACTGGAACATCTGAAACACCTGATTCCTCTGGTGCATTTCCCGGATCAACATATGGCTCATCCGTGTCCTTATACACATTCATATAAGGCATCAGCTCCGTCAAAATATCTTTTGCAAGGATAAGTGCATCTGATGTACTCCCTGATGTACCAGTCGTTCCATCAGGTTCATCAAGAACAATATATATTGCAAACTTAGGATCATCTGCCGGAGCGTGCCCTATAAATGAGATAACCCACTTAAGATCAGCTCTTGGTATCTTCTGTGCAGTACCTGTCTTTCCCGCAATTGAATACCCCTCTATATAAGCCTTATGTGCAGTTCCTAACTCGACTGTATTTTCAAGATATTTTCTGAGATATTTTGATGTTGAAGCTGTTACCGTCTGTCTTACAAGAACTGGCGAATTTTCTTTAACAACTTCTCCATTAGCCGATTCTATTCTCTTAACAATATGTGGCTGATAATACTTACCATCATTAATAAGTGAACTATATGCTGAAATCATCTGAATCATGTTAACATTGATATTCTGTCCAAATGAATTGGTTGCTGCATCAATCGTAGTTATCTTATTCTCATCATACATAATACCTGTTGCTTCACCTGGAAGGTCTACACCAGTTTTTGCACCAAATCCAAACATTTTCTGATACTGTGCAAACCTTACATTACCAAGTTTTATCGCAATATTAATCATGTATGGATTACATGAATTTTCCAGTGCCTGCGACAATGTAAGCACACCGTGGCTTCCTATTGAAGAGTATGAATGACATTTAATCATGTCAGGTCCGACATACTCATATCCCTTACATTCATATGTATCCCCATCATGTACAACGCCTTCTTCAAGACCCGCTGCAATAGTGAATGGCTTATAAGTTGAACCCGGCTCATATGACTGTGATACACAGTAATTAGTCCAGAGCTGATATAATGAGTTAGTTATATCTGTATCAGACATTGAAGCTAACTGCTCCGCAGAATATACATTTTCAAGATTTCTCGGATTATTAAGATCAAACTGTGGATAACTTGCCATTCCAAGAATCTCGCCATTCTTAGGATTCATAACAACAATCGCTGTATTCTTAGATGGTTTTTCCTGATTATACGCAACCATATATTTCTCTATTATGGACTGAACATTATAATCAATTGTTGTAATAATATTATTACCATTAACTGCTGCCTTAGTTGTCTCTACTGCGTTAAGGTCTTCATCAACATAGCTGTATGTAACTCCGTCTGTTCCTGAAAGTTCATCATCATACTGGCTTTCAAGGCCAAGCTCACCACCATTGACATTGGATGCAAATCCTATAACATCACACGCAAGTGTACTGAACGGATATTTTCTCACATAGCTCTCCTCAAACCATACACCATATATATTGCTGTTCTTCTGTGCTTTAAGCTCATTAAATTCAGCTATCTCATCTGATGTCAGTTCCTTAAGAAGTTTCTGATACTGGCTTGTAGGATTATCATTAATTACTTTCTTAATATTATCTCTGTCAAGATTAAAGCATTTAACCAAAGCATCAATAGTATTGTTAATGTACTTTCCATCCTCTGATGTAACACTCTTAACATCAAGTATGAGATTATACACTTTCTCACTATATGCAAGGATAGTTCCATCACTTGATGTAATGTTGCCTCTCATATACGGAATAGTTGTTGAAGTATATGTCTGATGGTTAAGTACCGCCTGTGAATACTCCTCTCCATGTGTATAATTAATCATAAATATCCTGACTCCGAGAGCCAGAAGCATTACGAAAACTATTATAAATGCTACATTTATTCTTCTGTGTGTTCTCTTAAGCATAGCACGCTTACGGCGCATTTTTTTCTTTCTTATTGCTTCGCTGGTATTGTCCATAAATTTATCAATCCTTTATATCACACTGCCACACATTATAGTTATTTGGAAATATCCTTATACTGCTTTACATATTCACTCTCTTTAGAGTCATAGCCAACAACCTGGCTTCTGCTTGGATATACCATACCAAGTTCGTTGACTGCTGTATCGTATATTGCATCATAATCTATGCCTGCATTAATCTCAGACTCATGGCTGTTATTCTCAGCCTTTAATGAGTTAAGCTGGTTCTGTAATTCTACAACTGTCTGACTATTAGTCTTAATTGCTGACTGCACATTAAGATACTGGTAGCAGATTGCAAATACAGCTGCTGCACAGGATACAAGAACTGTTGTATAGATAAGATTAACTCTGTTATTCCTTCTTATCTCTCTTCTTCTTAATCTTCTCTCCTGCTCTCTTTCCTCATCACGTCTCTTTGGTTCATATGTACGAACCTCAGGCACTGCCTGTAATTTTCTTACAGCACTTCCATACTGGTATTCGGCTGCTTTGTTAGTTTTATTAGTTCTGTTCGTTCTATTGTTTACTACTCTGCTTCTATTCTCCAAAACTTTCCCCTCCCATATGTTCTAGATTCTTTCAAACACTCTCAGTTTAGAGCTTTTCGACCGCTGGTTCTCATTAAGTTCCTCATCACTTGGGACTATAGGTTTTCTTGTTATAACCTTCCCCTTTGATTTTTTACCACATACACATACCGGGAAGTCCGGTGGACATGTACATGGGTTCTCGTTATTCTTAAATCTTGCCTTAACTATTCTGTCCTCAAGTGAATGAAATGTTATGATGCAGAGACGTCCGCCTGGATTAAGTCTGTCTATCATCATATCAATTGAATTCTCTAAGACATCAAGTTCTCTGTTCAGTTCAATTCTGATAGCCTGATATGTTCTTTTTGATGGGTGACCGCCTGTTGCCCTCACCTTGGCTGGAATCGAAGCCTTTATTATCTCATTCAGTTCAAATGTTGTCTCTATAGGCTTCTCTTTTCTTGCCGCAACTATATGCTTGGCAATATTCTTGGCGAATCTGTCCTCTCCATAATCTCTTATTATTCTGAAAAGTTCCATTTCACTGTATGTATTAACAAGGTCCTTAGCTGTCATCTCCTGTCTCTGATCCATTCTCATATCAAGTGCAGTATCTACATTATAGGTAAATCCTCTGCTTGCTGTATCTAACTGATAAGATGAAACTCCGATATCAAGAAGTATTCCATCTACCTTATCAATTCCAAGTTCATCAAGAACCTTGTCCATATTGCAATAATTATTTCTTACTATTGTTACGCGTTCTTCATATTCTTTAAGTCTTTCTGTTGCAGCCGCAATTGCATCTGCGTCCTGATCTATACCTATTAGTCTGCCACCATCGGTAAGTTTCTTTGCTATCTGATATGAATGCCCGGCTCCACCAAGTGTTCCATCAACATAGATTCCATCAGGTTTAATATTCAGATTGTCAATTGTCTCTTCTAAAAGAACTGATTTGTGTTTAAATTCCATAATAAACCTCATGTCTGCATATTATATAGAGAATCCAAGGCTCTCCATATTAGATGCTACTTCATCCATATCATCATCATAGGCACTGATACTCTGCATCCAGCGGTCCTTGCTCCATATTTCTATTCTGCTTGCAACGCCCACTAAAACTACATCTTTTTCTAATCCTGCAAATTCACGTAAAACTGATGGAAGAAGTATTCTGCCCTGCTTATCCACCTCTACGCTTGCTGCTCCTGCAAGAAAAAATCTTGTAAACTGTCTTGCATTCTTATTGGTAAGTGGTAATGTCTGTAACTTTTCTTCAAATTTCTGCCATTCATCATTCGGGTAAACAAACAGGCAGTTATCAAGACCTTTGGTAACCACAAATTCATCTCCCAGAACCTCACGGAACTTAGCTGGTACGATTAGTCTGCCTTTAGCATCTATTGTATGGTTGTATTCGCCCATCAACATAACTATCGCACCCCACTTTCTACCATTAGGCTCCACTTTCCACCACTTTAAGGTCAATTTTATACTTAAAGTGTATAAAAAACAAGCCTTTTTTTAGTTTATTTAATGTCAGAAAACAGTTAATAACAGTCTTTTTCTCCGTTTCTTGTTTTGATTGCTTATATAGTGTTTTCTCATCATTATTAACACAATATATGGTTATATTCTCATGCTCATATATAAATTATTTTAATAAATAAATAAATTATTTTAATAAATAAATTATGTG
>NZ_QSEK01000027.1 GCF_003464165.1 Eubacterium sp. AM49-13BH
TAAAAACAGAACATTTTAGCATAAACAAAAGTACTATATATATTGGGCGCATGCATTTTTTATTAATAGATTTATATATAATTGCCATATTAATAAAAAATATAATCATTTTAGCATAAACAAAAGTACTATATATATTGGGCGCATGCATTTTTTATTAATAGATTTATATATAATTGCCATATTAATAAAAAATATAATCAGACTCAATATATACAAGCTTGTAATCTCATTCATAATGTTTTATATTCTCCCTGTTTGTCCTACTCACTGGTAGCTCATGTCCATTGTTCATAATTACCTTACGGGCTGTAAAATGCTTTACATGTATTGAATTAATGATGTAAGATTTATGTATATATTTAAAATTATACTTGGTAACCTTTTCTGCAAGTTCTGACATTTTTCCATAAAATGATATTTCAGTTCCATTTGACATTATCATAATAATTTTCCTTGCGTCACTCTTAAAATAATATATATCTGATAATTTTACTCTGTGAGTTTCACCTTTTAACTCGTAATCAAATAACTGGCTGCTGTTTTTAACAAGCTTTAATCCAAGTTGTAACATATCAAATATATCATTCTCCGAAACAGGCTTTATTATAAAATTCATCGGTCTTACACTGAATAAATCCATTGCATATTTACGTTCAGATGATATATATACAATTTCAGTTACATTGTCATCAAGATTATTTCGTATATATTTTCCAATTGCTAACCCATCTATATATGGCATCTGAATATCCAGAAAAATCACATCATATTTTTCTTCCTTCAGAGATTCAGTTAAGACTCTTGAATCAGTATAACCGTCAATCTCAAATTGTTCATTAAATGTTTTAGACGCATTTAAAATATATTGTGTTAGCTGTTGGACAAATTCCTTTTCATCATCGCATATAGCAATCCGTATCATATCCACCTCTTATTGTTATTAAAATCCAACATAGTATAACATGATTTTTAACAAAATAAAATAAGCTGCCCCAGACGGGACAGCCTATCATAATTCATCTTAATAATTAGTCAACAGAGATGATTTCTTTCTTGTTATAAGAACCACAAGACTTGCATACTCTATGAGGCATCATTAAAGCGCCACACTTTGAGCACTTTACAAGATTTGGAGCAGCCATCTTCCAGTTTGCTCTTCTCTTATCTCTTCTTGCCTTTGAAGATTTATTCTTTGGACAAATTGACATATGTTACACCTCCTTAAAATTCTTTAAAATATCTTTGAAAACAGACATTCTTGGATCCAGGGACTCTCGGTCACAGCCACACTCTGAGACATTCAGGTTGTGTCCGCATATAGAACATAGCCCCTTGCAATCAGGGGTACATAATGTCTTACCCGGCATGGATATAAGTATTTCGCCGAAAACTAATCTGTCCACGTCGAGTTCGTATCCACCAATATAGTCTTTTTCTTCCTTTGCTTCTTCCCCGGCAGCATTGTCTGAGAAATCAATGATTTCATCAACACTGTACTCTACTTTCGTAGGAACAGACTCTAAACATCTGTCACATGGAATATCAAGAACAACAAAGCTCTCAGCTTTAATCTCAAGCTTATTCTTACCAATTCTGGTAATGCTTAATTCAAACTCTGGCTTCTCAAGTATACTATACTTAGCGATTCCAGTGTCAAAGCTTTCTGATTCAATTGAAACCTTTTCTATTCTTTCATCCTGTGAACCGGATAAAAGCTCTCTTAAATCAATTAGCATAATTGTCTCCAATTCATACTATTGTGCATAGGAAAAGCATGCGCTAATCCACACCTTGTCAATTATACGCATGCTCCCTGCCTTTGTCAACAACAAATTCATTTAAATTCAATATTTTTCATGAATATGTCAATTATTTTACTAATGCTAATGTCTCTCTTGCAATTGCAAGCTCTTCATTAGTAGGAATTACGCAAAGCTTAACCTTAGACTCTGGTGTAGAGATAATTCCTTCTACTCCACAAGCCTTCTCGCTTGCAGCTTCATCAAGTTCAACACCAAGGTATCCAAGATATTTAGCTACCATTGGACGAAGCCATGCAGCATTCTCACCAACACCAGCTGTAAATGTAATGGCATCAACACCGTTCATAGCTGCTGTGTAAGCACCAATATACTTAGCTACTCTGTAAGCATAAGCTTCAAGTGTAACCTTAGCAATTTCGTTACCGTCGTTAGCTGCAGCATTAAGATCTCTGAAATCGCTTGAGATTCCGCCTGACATACCAAGTACACCAGACTTCTTGTTAAGAATATTGAGCATCTCGCTTATTGTAAGGTTCTCATGGTTGCATAAGAACTCTAAGATAGCTGGATCAAGGTCACCAGAACGTGTTCCCATGATAAGTCCTTCAAGTGGAGTAAGACCCATAGAAGTATCTACACACTTTCCACCGATAGAAGCTGAGATTGAAGCACCGTTACCAAGGTGGCATACGATAACCTTAGCTGTCTTAGGATCAAGGTTAGCAAACTTGATTGTTTCCTTAGATACGAAGCTGTGGCTTGTTCCGTGGAAACCGTATCTTCTTACGCCGTACTTCTCATAGTATTCACGAGGAATAGCATAGAGATAAGCCTTTGGCTCCATTGTTCCACCAAATGCTGTATCCCATACAGCTACATTTGGCTTGCCTGGCATAGCTGCCTCAACGGCTTCAATACCGATAAGGTTAGCTGGGTTATGTAAAGGACCAAGGTCGAAGCACTCTCTTACAACCTTCTTAACATCTTCTGTTACAAGACAAGACTCGATATACTTCTCACCTGCGTGAAGTACTCTGTGTCCTACTGCTGCAATTTCATCTGTAGACTTGATTACGCCGTGCTCAGCATCCTGAAGAGCATCAAGAACAAGCTTAACTGCAATGTTGTGATCCTTCATAGGTGTCTCAACAACATACTTATCCTTTCCTGTTGGCTTGTGTGTAAGAATAGAACCTTCAATACCGATTCTCTCTACAAGACCTTTTGCGATTACGCTCTCATCATCCATGTTAATAAGCTGATACTTAAGAGATGAGCTTCCACAGTTTAATACTAAAATATTCATTACAAAAATTCTCCTTAAAAATGTTAATTATGCATTCTGAGCCTGAACAGCTGTCATAGCTACTACACCAACGATATCATCAGCGAAGCATCCTCTTGAAAGATCGTTAACTGGCATAGAAAGTCCCTGAAGAACAGGACCATAAGCTCCAGCCTTAGCAAGTCTCTGAACAAGCTATAACCGATGTTACCAGCTTCAAGGTTAGGGAATACAAGTGTATTAGCCTTACCAGCTACTGGGCTCTCAGGTGCCTTAAGTGCAGCAACTTCTGGAACTAAAGCAGCATCTAACTGAAGTTCACCATCAACAGTGATATCTGGGTACTTCTCTTTTGCAATCTTAACAGCATCAGCAACCATAGTTACTCTGTCATGCTTAGCACTTCCGTATGAAGAGAAGCTAAGCATAGCAACCTTAGCATCCTTTCCTACAAAGCTCTTGAATGAATCTGAAGAAAGCTTAGCAACCTCAGCAAGTTTCTCTGAATCATAATCTGGGCTTACAGCACAGTCAGCAAATACGAAAAGACCATTCTCACCGAATTCACAGTCTGGAACTTCCATAAGGAAGAAACCTGAAACTGAGCTGATACCTGGCTTAGTCTTTAATAACTGAAGAGCTGGACGGATTGTGTTACCAGTTGAGTGGCATGCACCAGATACTGCTCCATCAGCATCTCCACATTTACACATAAGGCATGCATAGTACATATAATCCTTTTCCATCTGTTCCTTAGCCATCTCAGGTGTAACACCCTTCTTGCTTCTTAACTCAACGAATTTATCAATATACTTCTGCTTATTAGGATCGTTAAATGGATCTACGATTGTGGCGCCAGAAATGTCATAGCCCTTACCATACTTCTCGATCTCTTCAGGAGTACCAATAATAACTAAATTAGCAATGCCTTCCTTTAAAATCTTCTCAGCAGCTTCATAAGTTCTCTTATCCATAGACTCTGGTAATACGATAGTCTTCTTGTCTGCCTTTGCTCTTTCTTTAATTGTGTCAATAAATGCCATGATTAATGACTCCTCCTTATAAAAAAGTAAATTTTCAGTAAACATACTGAACTCTGACAAAAATTATATACCAATTTTTAGTCGAAAACAAGGTCGTCTGGCACTTAAAAATGTTTTAAAAACGATACATTGACTAAATTCAGCAATATTTTTGACATAAATGTATGATTTCAGTAAAATATAATAAAAACATAAAGGAGACACTACATGAAAGCATGCGGAATTGTTGCAGAATATAACCCATTACACACAGGACATGTATATCAGATGAATAAAGCAAGACAGATTTCGCAGGCTGACTGTATTATCGTTGTGATGAGCGGTAATTTTGTGCAGCGCGGTGAACCGGCAGTAATTGATAAGTATGCAAGAACAAGGGCTGCATTAAAAGCTGGTGCTGATATCGTTGTTGAACTTCCTGTATACTATGCATTATCAAGTGCAGAGAATTTTGCAAAAGGTGCAGTTCTAACACTTAATAAGATGAAAGCTGATTCAATATGCTTTGGCGCTGAGACTGATAATGCAGATAGTCTGGCAAAGATAAGCCGTACTATAATATCAGAATCGCCTGAATATAAATCAATTCTTAATAATGCCCTTGCAAACGGCAGCTCATACCCTGCTGCAAGACAGACTGCCCTTTTGGAATATCTGCCGGAATGTAAAGACATAATTACAGGCTCTAACAACATACTTGCAATTGAATATATAAAAGCAATACTTGCCAATAATCTTAATATGACATATTATCCTGTGCTTCGTGAAGGCGCAGGCTATAATGACGACACAGATAACGCTGAGTATGCAAGTGCATTTGGAATAAGAAAAATGCTTATGTCAGATGAACATGACAGATTAAAAACATACCTTACTGCCGGTATGTATGAAGAAATCTGCAATTCTAAGAGCTGTCCTTTATTTCCTGATGATTTCAGCAGTATATTTAATTACAAAATGCTTTTTCTTAAACAGCAATGCAATATTAATCATACAGACTTTGCTGAAAAACTTGCTGAATATGAAGATATCAGTCCGGACATTGCAAACAGATTTGTAGCTGCATTTACAGGAAGAGACACTATCACAGAATTCGCAATGAAAGTTAAATCAAAAAATATAGTATATTCAAGAATATGCCGCTGCATTATGCATATAATTCTTGAAATAAGAAAATCCATGTCCGATTCATACAATAATATACCATATATAAGATTATTAGGTTTTAATAAAACCGGACAGCAGTATCTTGGAAGCATCAAGAAAGAACTTGATGTACCTTTCATTACCAAGGCTGCTGATTATAAAAATGAACTTATATTTGACCTTGCATGTTCTGATATATATGCACAGGCTGTATATGAAAAGTATGGGTATGTAATGAAGAATGAATTACAACAGAATATAATAAGAATATAAAAAAACACCGGCTGAACCAATCATATGATTCATCCGGTGTTTTTTATCTTAATTCTTAATTAGTTCTTAAAGCTGTGGATTGGTGCAGGAATTCTTCCTACTCTGTTCACGAATGCAGAACAGTCAAATTTATTAACAGGCATAATAGGTGCATAACCTAAGAGTCCGCCAAATTCTACTGTCTCTCCAACGCCCTTTCCTACAACAGGAATAACTCTTACAGCTGTTGTCTTCTGGTTTACCATGCCAATAGCTGCTTCATCAGCAATAATTCCTGAAATTGTTGTTGCAGGTGTGTCACCTGGAATAGCTATCATATCAAGACCAACTGAGCATACACATGTCATAGCTTCAAGCTTTTCGATTGTAAGTGAACCTTCATTAACAGCGTCAATCATTCCCTGATCTTCTGATACAGGAATGAATGCTCCACTAAGTCCGCCTACATAAGAAGATGCCATAACGCCGCCCTTCTTAACCTGATCATTAAGCATTGCAAGTGCAGCTGTAGTACCAGGTGCTCCGGCTCTTTCAAGTCCGATTTCTTCAAGAATCTCTGCTACTGAATCTCCAACAGCAGGAGTTGGTGCAAGTGAAAGGTCAATAATACCGAAAGGTACACCGAGTCTCTTAGAAGCCTCTTGTGCAACAAGCTGTCCAACTCGTGTAATCTTAAATGCTGTCTTCTTGATAGTTTCGCAAAGAACCTCAAAGCTCTTTCCTCTTACACTCTCAAGTGCGTATTTAACAACACCAGGACCGCTGACACCAACATTTATAATTGCATCATCTTCTGTTACACCGTGGAATGCACCAGCCATGAAAGGATTATCATCAGGAGCATTACATAACACAACAAGCTTGGCACATCCTAAAGAATCTTTATCCTTAGTAAGCTCAGCTGTCTCTTTAACTATCTCTCCCATAAGTCTTACTGCATCCATGTTAATACCAGTCTTTGTTGAACCAACATTAACAGAACTGCATATAAGCTCTGTCTGTGCAAGTGCCTGTGGAATTGATCTTATTAAAAGTTCATCACTCTTAGTCATACCCTTAGATACAACTGCTGAATAACCACCAATGAAATTAACACCAACAGTATGAGCCGCTTTATCAAGAGTTTTCGCAATAGTAACATAATCCTCAGGTGTCTTACATGCAGAAGAACCAACAAGAGAAATAGGTGTAATTGATATTCTCTTATTAACAATAGGAACACCGAATTCTTTGGCAATCTCTTCTCCAGTTGAAACTAAATCCTTAGCAAGAGTTGTGATTTTGTTATATATTTTCTCATTAACCTCAGCTAAATCAGGACCAGCACAGTCAAGAAGATTAATACCCATAGTAATAGTTCTTACATCAAGGTTCTCTTTCTCGACCATTTTGTTAGTCTCTGTAACTTCCATAATATTAATCATAGTATTTAAGTCTCCTCACTTTCTTAGATACGGTGCATCATGTCAAATATTTCTTCACGCTGGCATTTAATTACAACACCAATATCTTCGCCAAGCTTATTAAGATCTTCATTGACATTGTCAAAATTCTTTGTAGAACCAGACATATCAACAATCATCATCATATTAAAATATCCTGAAACAATAGTCTGTGAGATATCAAGGATATTAACCTTTGTATCAGCAAGATAAGTACATACTCTGGCAATAATACCAACAGTATCTTTTCCTACAACAGTAATTACACATTTTTTCATAGCTTTCCTCTTTCTGCACCTTGTAAGCGCCTGTTATATTTCGCAAATACCTGATAAAACATCACGCTTTGCAACCTCTATATCAAAATCCGAAGATTTGAATGAGTTATCTGACATATCAATCTCTAACTTCACAGTCTCATAAGCCAGTTTATCATAATTATTTTCTTTGCTTAAATGACCAAGATATATTTTCTTGAGTTTATCATGAAGTAGGGAATTGACAAGCTGTCCAGATGTCTCATTAGAGAGATGTCCTTTATTACCTAATATTCTTTTCTTAAGATAAAAAGGATAAGGACCAACCTGTAACATATTGATATCATGATTAGCCTCAACAAGCATAATATCAGATTCTGTCAGATTATCAACAACATAATCATCAAAATACCCTAAATCAGTTACAACCGATGCTTTTTTTATACCATTTGCACATTTTTGAGTAAATGTGTACGCAACAGGTTCGTTAGCATCATGTGATATACGGAAGGGGTGAACTGTTACATCTCCAATTGAAATGTCTTCATCAGCATTTATCTTATTAAATATGCCCTCTGGAATATTACCGAGTGATGAAGTCTGTTCTATTCCCTCTATTGTACCAGGAGTTGAATAGATTGGAATCCCATCTTTTCTTGATATAACACCAAGTCCTTTTGTATGGTCAATATGTTCATGTGTTACAAATATTGCATCAATATCTTTAAGACTTAAACCTGCTGTATTAAGCCCTTCTTCAATCCTTTTGCGGCTGACTCCAGCATCAAAAAGAACATGTGTGTCCTCTGTGCCAAGGTAGATACAATTTCCACTGCTTCCGCTGGCAATTGGCATCATTCTCATCTACAAGTCTCCTTCTGATGAAACTCATTACTTCACCATATATAAATCTATCTGTAAAATATACAAATCGTTTATAAATGTATCATATTCCAAGCATAATCTCAAGCTGGGCGCGTGTTTTTTCTATATCTGACCCATTATCTATGACTTTATCAGCATATTTTCTAAACTCTGCTTCAGATAACTGACTTTTAAATATATTAGATATCTTTTCATCAGAATATCCTCTTGAAGCTGACAGTCGTATTCTTCTTACATCCTCAGAAACATATATGTACCATATCTCATCCATGAAAATATCATAGTGATCTTCAATAAGCAGTGCTGCCTCAACAAAACAGTAATCAACATCACCTGCTATCTTATGATTATTAATCCTGTTGATAATCTCCTGCTTTACAAGTGGATGGATTATACTGTTAAGAACTATTCTCTTATTAGGATTCTTAAATATAATATCTGCAAGAAGAGGTCTGTTTATCTCTCCATCCTCTCCTACAATCTGCTCCCCGAATATATCAACGACCTTCTCAAATCCAATATTGCCAGATTGGTATATATTTCTTGCAACCAGGTCTGCTTGTATAATATCGCAGGAACACATTTCTTTCAGGAGTGCAAGAACAGAGGATTTTCCTGCTCCTACACCACCTGTAATTCCAATAACTTTCATTAGTGCGCCTCCAGCCAGTCTTTTCCTTCCTTTAAATCCACCTCAAGAGGTACCTTAAGGCTTACTGCATTCTTCATCCCGTCGAGCATTATCTGCTTTACAGTTTCAATCTCGTTCTCTGCCGTCTCAACAAGAAGCTCATCATGAACCTGCAATATAAGTCTTGATTTCAGATTATTCTCTCTAAGTGCGTTGTATACATTAATCATTGCCAGCTTGATAATATCAGCTGCAGTTCCCTGAATAGGTGCGTTCATGGCTACTCTTTCACCAAATGAACGCTGCATGAAATTAGAAGATTTAATCTCTGGAATCTCTCTGCGTCTGTTATACATTGTAAGCGAATATCCTTTTTCTTTTGCATCACTTACAAGACCGTCTATAAATGTCTTGATAGTCGGATAGCTTGCAAAATATCTTTCAATATATTCTTTAGCTTCTTTTCTTGAGATACTGAGATCCTGGCTTAATCCAAAAGAACTCATTCCATAGATAATACCGAAATTAACTGCCTTAGCATTTCTTCTCTGTTCATCGGTAACTTCATCCAATGGTACGCCAAAGACCTGTGCTGCCGTTGCTCTATGGATATCTGCTGACGAATTATAAGCTTCAATAAGCTTCTCATCTCCTGACATATGTGCAAGAATTCTTAATTCAATCTGTGAATAATCAGCATCTAAGAATACGAATCCGTCCTTTGGAACAAATACCTTTCTTATAGCCTTTCCCATTTCCATTCTAATAGGAATATTCTGAAGATTAGGCTCTGTACTGCTTATTCTTCCAGTAGCAGTTATCGTCTGGTTAAATGTACCATGAATCCTTCCATCTTCTGTTATATACTGTGTAAGTCCATCAGCATAAGTTGATTTTAGCTTTGCTAACTGTCTGTATTCAAGTATCTTACTTACAACCGGATAATCAGGTGCAAGCTTTTCAAGTACATCTGCAGCTGTTGAATAGCCACTCTTTGTCTTCTTTCCGTTAGGCATTCCAAGTTTTTCAAAGAGTATTACACCAAGCTGCTTTGGTGAATTGATATTGAACTCTTCGCCTGCTGATTCATATATTTCTTTTTCAAGTACAGAAATCTTAGAACCCAGTACCTTTGAATAATCAACAAGTGCCTGTTTATCAACACTTATGCCCTGTTGCTGCATTTCAAAAAGAACGAATATAAGAGGCATCTCTATAGTTTCAAAAAGCTCATACATATTCTCACTCTTTAACTGTTCTGTAATTTTATCAGCACATTTGTAATAAGCATATGATGAAAGACATGCATACTTAATAAGATTATCTTCTGATTCATTTACTGCCTTCTTAAATGACAATTTACCCAGAAGTTCTGTTTTCGAAGGAAATGTTAATGATAAAAACTCTCTTCCAAGACTTTCATAATCATAACTTTCATTACTTGGATGAAGCAGATATGCCGCAATTGCAGTATCAATAAATGCTTTTTCTGAAACAAGCGGATAGCCATTTATCTTGTCTTTTTCAAATATATCAAGATAATCTTTAATATTGGCAGATGCTATATTTCTGTGAGAAGTCTTGCTCACAACATCTAACAGACGTTCTATAAGGTAATTTTCAGTTACAAAACCAGATACCGGAATATAATAGATTTCTGTATCAGAGAGTGTTATTCCTACCGCAGTCAGTTCGTTTTCTCTTATAATTGAAAGTCCGATTTTTTCAATTCCATCAGCAATCTGAGCCGCTTTATTAAATACATTTTCAACTTCTGCAAAGTCAGATATCTTCTTGAAATATTCATAGCAGTCAGGATCTTTAGCTGTTATATCTGTATTTTCAAACTTCTTGAGCATATTCTTAAAGTTATATTTCTTAAAAAGCTCATATGAATTCTCATTAAAGAAATCTCCAGCCTTGGCATCTTCTATATTATATTCGATTGGAACATCTGTCTTAATCTCAGATAAGAATCTGCTCATCTTAATCTGCTCGATATTCTCAGTTATTGATGTTTTAGCTTTAGGCGGCTTCAACTCCTCAAGATGTTCAAATACGTTATCAAGGCTATGATATTTCTGAATAATAGCCGATGCTGTCTTAGGTCCCACTCCAGGTGCTCCCGGTATATTATCAGATGTATCACCCATAAGGGCTTTAACATCTATAAATTCATGTGGTGTAACACCGTATAAATCAAATACATCAGCAGGATAATAGTCTTCTACCTCAGTTACACCTTTCTTAGTCTTAGGTATTCTTATCTTGATATGCTCATCAGCTAACTGAAGCAAATCCCTGTCTCCTGAAATAATAGATACATCAATTCCTTTATTCGCATTCTGCTTGGCAAGTGTTCCAAGAATATCATCAGCTTCGTAACCTTCCTGTTCAACAACAGTGATATTCATAGCTTTAAGCAGTTCTTTCATAAGAGGAACCTGCTGCTTTAATTCTGGCTGCATAGGCTTTCTTGTACCTTTGTAGCCATCAAATGCCTTATGTCTGAATGTTGGTGCAGATAAATCAAATGCTACCGTAATATAATCAGGCTTTTCTTCATCAAGGAATTTAAAAAGAATATTAAGAAAACCATATAAAGCATTGGTGTGTATTCCTTCTGCATTAGTAAGATCAGGAACACCATAAAATGCACGGTTTAATATACTGTGTCCATCTATTAATATAAGTTTTTCACTCATGACAACTCTCCAATCCTCATTCTTAAAAGAATTTAATAATAATTAAAAGCAGTGCTGTAAGAATCATAACAGCTGTAACAAACAGATATCTTACTCTTGTAAAATGACTCCATTGCCTTAGAAACAGGCACCTTGCTTCACTATCCTTTAGCTTCTGCTCTACAAGTCCGGTAAAATCAAATGCATCAAGATATTCGCTATAGCTGCTGTTTTCTATACTTTTCTCATTATCATCATCTAATCCATATAAAATTATATAATATATCTCCATCTCTTCACGGCAGTCGTTACAGTTAAGAATGTGATGCGTAAATGCTTCTTCATTCTTAAGAGACAGATTACCATGTTCAAAGCTATCTATCATATTTTGGATTTCTTTACAGTTATCCATAAACGCCTCCATAAAAGGATTATAATTCAATACTAAAATAATATTCGAAATTTATTCTGTGTGCAAGTATTCTTCACTTGATTTTTAAGTTTTATTATGATAAACTATCAAAGTCGCGCAGGTGTGGCGGAATGGCAGACGCAGCAGACTCAAAATCTGCCGGTGGTAACATCGTGCGGGTTCAAGTCCCGCCACCTGCATTAAAAAAGGAAGTTGCTTTTCGCAACTTCCTTTTTCCTTTTCCGAAATTCACGTTTGAACGCAATATTTTAATTAAAGTGAGTTGTAAAGATCTTCATACTTTCTTGCTGAACTGTTCCATGAGAAGTCTGTCTTCATACCTCTGTCAACAATCTTATTCCACTCTCTCTTATGATTGTAATATACATCTTTAGCATAATTAACAATACTAAGCATCTCATGTGCATTGTAATTAGCAAATGAGAATCCTGTTCCCTTGCCTTCGTATTCGTTATATGGTTCTACAGTATCCTTCAGACCACCGGTCTCT
Organism: Eubacterium sp. AM49-13BH; assembly: GCF_003464165.1. GTDB lineage: Bacteria > Bacillota > Clostridia > Lachnospirales > Lachnospiraceae > Lachnospira. The sequence continues at coordinate 12,336 of NZ_QSEK01000027.1, forward strand.
CTTACAATAGGAACTGTTCCATATCTAAGACTCATAAGCTGTGAAAGTCCGCATGGTTCGAATAATGATGGCATAAGGAATGCATCACATGAAGCATATATTTTGTGTGACATATCTTCTGAGTAATATATGTTGGCAGATACTCTGTCATTATATTTCCAGTCATAATGTCTGAACATATTCTCGTATCTTTCTTCTCCTGTACCAAGAATAACAAACTGTACATCTTCAGCACAGAGCTGATCCATGACATATGCTACAAGGTCAAGTCCTTTCTGGTCTGTGAGTCTTGAAACGAGACCAATCATAAACTTACCCTTATCCTCTGTAAGTCCAAGTTCCTTCTGGAGAGCAACTTTATTCTTCCACTTTTCTTTTCTGAAGGTTATCTGGTTATAATTGTTGGCAATTCTCTTATCTGTCTCTGGATTATATTCATCATAATCAATACCATTAACGATGCCGGACAGAACGTTGGCTCTTGCTCTCATAAGACCATCAAGATTCTCCCCATAGAATGGCGTCTTAATCTCTTCTGCATATGTTTCACTAACTGTTGTAACACGGTCTGCATATACAATACCACCTTTAAGATAGTTTGCATCATCGTATGCTTCAAGTTTATCAGATGTAAAGTATTCATCAGGAAGACCTGTAATATCTTTAACCTTCTTAAGATCCCATATTCCCTGGAATTTAAGATTATGAATTGTCATTATAGACTTAATTCCCTGATAAAATTCACCCTGTGAGAATCTTTCCTTAAGATATACGGGAATGAGACCTGTCTGCCAGTCGTTGCAATGAATTATATCTGGTCTGAATCCAAGAACAGGAAGTGCTGAAAGTGCTGCTTTGCTAAAGAAAGCAAACTTCTCAATATCTTCATGAATCCAGCTGTATGGCTTATTGCCTCCAAAATAGAATTCATTATCAATAAAATAGAATATAACACCATTCCACTCTAACTCAAATACACCTACATACTGTGTTCTCCATGCAAGATCTATGTAAAAATGTGTCTTATAAACCATTTTTTCACGATACTCCCAAGGTATACATGTATACTTAGGTATCATTACCCTTACATCAAACTTGGTTTTGTCAAAATACTTAGGGAGTGAACCTGCAACGTCTGCAAGTCCGCCTGTCTTAATAAATGGTACAGCCTCTGATGCAATCAACAATACATTTTTCATACATTAGTCCTCATTTCTTCTTAAATATAATCCCATACTCTTCATGCATTTATAAAAAATAAGTGCAGTCCCTGTAAAACTGCACTTATTATATCACATATATTAGAATATTACCAGTAACGTCTTATTGCAATTACGCTCATACCTATTGAATTAACACCAACAAGCCTTACTGAACCACCTGGAACATTAGCATGAATCATCTGTCCACCACCTACATATAATCCAACATGTCCCGGAAAACATATAACATCACCAGGCTGTGCATTAGCAAGTCCGTTAACTGCTGTTCCACCATATGCCTGGGCACTTGATGATCTTGAAATATTAATTCCATACTGTCTGAACAGATAAGAAGTAAATCCTGAACAGTCAAAACCTGATGGTGAACTTCCACCGCTTACATATGGAACTCCAAGAAGCGAATATGCAAGTGAAACAACACCACTTGCTACAGATGAATCACCCTTTGCCGGTGTAACTGTTGTATTAATATGCTGGTTCTGATTCGCCGCTGCTGCCTGACGTTCCTGTTCTCTCTTAGCTGCAACTTCTGCTGCTTTCTTAACTGCTGATTCAAGCTGACTGTTTACATCATCAGCCTTAGCCTGTGTTTCCTGAATAGTACTGTAAAGCAATGCCTGCTTCTCAGTAAGCTGTGTCTGTGCTTCATCAAGTTCCTGCTTATCACTTTCAAGTTTTTCCTTGAGTTCCTTGATTTCACTGGCTGTCTGAGCCATTTCATCAAGTTTGTTTCTGTCATAATTATAAACTTCCTGCATATACACTGCTTTGTTAAGCATTGTACTCATGTCTGATGAAGTAAGAAAAACTTCAGCTAATGATACAGACTGGTCTTCATACATATACTTGATACGAAGCTTCATATCCTCATATTGTGCTGACTGAATCTTCTCTGCCTCTTCAAGTTTTACATTAGCTGCATCTATTTCGTCAGATTTATTAGCCATCTTAAGTTCCAGTTCATCCATCTGTTGTAACAGATAAGCCCACTGATCCTGAAGATTATCCAGCTCCTGTTGTGTCTGCTGCTTTTGCTGCTTTAACTTATCAACATCATCTGCAAATACTGCAAACACTGTGGATACAGTTAATGTAGATGATAATAACACGGCTGCAAAGCCTTTAAATATTCTCTTACGCATATATAACCTCAACCAAATTAATTATTACAAAATTGTTAAAAATCGTTTACGATTTTGTAATTATAATATAAAAGCAGCTATTTATCAAGGCTTTATAATTAAATATACATGAAAAATATGTGAACATTTTTATATTAAATATTATCTAATATTGTACTGCAGACGGATTTTATCCGAAATCAATGCAATAAATTCTGAATTGGTCGGCTTTCCTTTTCCACAATTAATAGTATACCCAAACAGATCATTCAGTGTATCTGTATTACCACGATTCCATGCAACTTCAATTGCATGTCTTATAGCTCTTTCTACCCTGCTAGGTGTAGTTTCGTATTTTTTTGCAATAGAAGGGTAAAGTACTTTTGTTACACTGTTTATAACTTCTGCATCTTTTACTGATAAAGTAATTGAATCCCTAAGATATTGATAACCTTTAATATGTGCCGGAATCCCAATATCATGAATTATATTTGTTATATCTGTCTCAAGATTTCTGTCTGTAATCGAAACTGGTTCTCTAGGTACTGCTTTTACATTCACTTTGTTGTGCTGATTCCTTATATATCGTATTCTGTTAACCAGAACTTCATTGTCAAATGGTTTCATTATGTAATATGCTGCTCCAACATTAAATGCATCCTCAGTAACACTGTCTCTGCCAACAGCGCTTATTACAATAAAGTCCGGTTTGGAATCTAATGTCTTGTCTGCCTTTATCTTTTCCATAACAGTAATTCCATCTATTCCAGGCATTATAAGATCAAGCAAAACAACATCTGGCTGGCTCTCATGAATCATTTTTACGGTATCTGCACCATTATCAGCAGTTCCAACAATTCTCATGTCATCTTCTTCATCAATTACATTCTTTAATGCCTCCAGAATACTCTGATTATCATCTGCGATAGCTATTTTAGTCCTCTCCATACATTCAAGCCCTTTCATAATGTGAAAATTAAATAATCCGACATTTCAACTTCACAATAATTAGTATAGTTTTAACAGAAGCAGTCTGCAAGCACTTTTTATCGCAAGAAATAACAGCATTCGACAAAATTCGACACGGCTTTTATGATTATTAAATTAATCCATCAATAATAATGAATAAAATAACCAGAGGAAGGATATATTTAAGATAAAACTTTAAAATTTTAGGCATGCCGATACCCTTTCCTGTATTAACTTCATTCATATAATTATCATATCCCCAGCCAAGCTTAGTTGTGCAGAAAAGAAGTATAACAAGGCTTCCTATAGGGAGAATAAGACTGCTTACAAGAAAATCTTCAAGATCAAGCACGTTTGTTCCAGCGCCAAGCGGTGTAAATCCGCTTAATACATTGAAACCAAGAATGCATGGAATACTCATGATAATTATAATAAACAGGTTAATTACACCTGCTTTCTTACGGTTCCATCCAAATGCCTCCATATTGCACGCAATAATATTCTCCAGAACAGCAATAACTGTGGATAATGCCGCAAATGTCATAAAAAGGAAAAACATTGCGCCCCAGAATCTTCCACCTGACATATGTTCGAACACCTTTGGAAGTGTGACAAATATAAGGCTTGGACCACTGTCTGTTGGTATATTATATGACATACATGCTGGAAATATGATAACTCCTGACATAATTGCAACAAATGTGTCAAGTAATGTAATCTGTATCCCCTCTCCTACAAGCGCGCGTTCTTTACCAATATAGCTTCCAAATATCATCATCGAGCCCATTCCGACACTTAAAGTGAAAAATGCCTGCTTCATTGCCTCAATAATAATATTTCCAATACCAACCGCTTCTATCTTATTCATATCGGGAACAAGAAAATATTGCATTCCTTTTCCGGCACCATCAAGCGTAAGACTGTGGATTGCAAGAACAACAATAAGTCCAAGAAGAATAAGCATCATATATTTTGTAATCTTTTCTACGCCATTCTGAAGTCCCATACTGCAAACAATAACCGCAATAAGAACTATTACTGCCATCCATACAAACATTATCCATGGATTAGCAGTTACATCTGCAAACATCTGCGAACTGTCAGTATTTTTAGTGATATCACCAGTTACATACTTGATAAAATATCCTAACATCCATCCTGAAACAGTAGTATAGAAGAATAAAAGTATATAATTGCCTATCATTCCAAGATATCCATGAATATGCCACTTCTGTCCAGGTCGCTCCAGTTCATGATACGCCCTTATTATACTGCTTTTAGAAGCTCTTCCCATTGCAAGTTCCATTGATAGTACAGGGATTCCAAACATAAGAAGGAATAACATATATAATAAAACGAATATTCCACCTCCATTATTGCCTGCAACATATGGAAAACGCCATACATTTCCAATTCCGATTGCGCAGCCTGCACTTATAAGTATGAATCCAAGTCTGCTGCCAAATTTCTCTCTTTCCATCGTATCATAATCCTTTTCTTAATTAGTTTCTTTTTCGTCTTTATCCAGCATTCTATCAATAAATATACCATATCCGCAAGTAGAATCATCAACAAATACATGTGTGACAGCCCCAATTATCTTTCCATTCTGAATAATAGGGCTTCCACTCATCCCCTGAACAATTCCATTAGTCAGCTTGAGAAGCTCTCCTGATGTCACTTTAAATGTTATATTCTTAGAATCGCCATACTTTAAATCTGTTATATCAATTTCATAATCATGAAAACTGCCATTGTTATAAAACCTTACATATGCTGTTCCTTTTGAAGCATCATATGACCCGGCTGCTTTCATCAGTTCAGGTGAATACTCCTTATATAAAGAGTACGCATTTTCACCATATATGCCTTTATCAGTATTACGTCTTATACTTCCTATGTTGTCCTCTCTATAATCAATAGTACCAAGAAGCTCTCCCGGCTCTCCATTTTTTCCAGGTACAATAGACAGAATCCTTGTTCTGTATATCATGCCATCTTTTATATCAAGTACCTTCCCTGTTTCGTTATCTGATATTCCATGTCCTAATGCGGCAAATGTGCCATCTTCACACACATAAGTAACAGTTCCAACACCTTGTGTATCATCTTTAACCCAGATTCCAAGTTTATATTCTCCTGCAACATTTTTTACAGGCTCAACCTGTACATCAATGTCCTGTCCGTTCCGCCTGACAGTTATATCCATACTATTTCCCGTAGATTCTGACACTGCCTGTGAAAGCTGTTCTTTCGTATCTGTCTGAAAGCCATTAACTTTAATTATATAATCACCTTTATTAATCTTTCCTTTGGCAGGAACAATATTCTGACCATCATATGTGCATATTGTTTCTGTGTTAACAACATATACACCATTACATTTAAGATATATGCCGACCTGAAAGCCGCCAGAATAAACATACTTTTCATTGACAACCTCCATATGTGTCCTTGCAACAGGAAGAAGTCCGAAAAGTTTATAATCTACATAATACTGCCCTGTATATCCTGACTGGAAAGTAACATCTCTGCTGAAATCAATATTATCTGCACACATATTATTACTGCTGTCATATACCGTTCCGACAACCGGAATATCCATTGAGAAAACAGCCTTATCTTGTGTGTATATATATAATTTATCAGGAATCTTTTTCTTGATTGAATCGTAGTATATATATGCTGTAAAGACCATACACAAAATCAGAAAACTGGCATAAAATAACCCTTTTTTAAATCTACTCATCTTACTCCACCATCCTTCTAAGATTAGTATTAACAGATGAAATACTTTTTAAAAAAGGGTATTAATGTAAATTAACGTTGATATTGTATTCAGCTCTTTTTGGCGAGTTGTGCCATATTTTTCAATTCTTTTGCGTTAGATATAACCGCATCTGTAATAACTGAACCTCCAAGCATTCTGGAGATTTCATTAACACTTTCATCATATGATAACTGTGTAATATTACTTATTGTCCGGTTGTCTTTAGTAGACTTCTCAATAACATAGTGATTATCAGCCATTGCAGCAATCTGAGGAAGATGCGTAATGCATATTATCTGATGAGTTTTCGCCAGTGTATTAAGCTTCTCAGCGACAAGCTGTGCCGTCTTTCCGCTGATTCCTGCATCAATCTCATCAAATATCAGTGTTTTGGATATATCTGTCTCTGCCATTACGCTTTTAATTGCAAGCATAATTCTTGATAATTCACCTCCTGATGCAATCTTTGATAAAGGCTTCATATCTTCACCTGGATTAGTTGATATCATGAATCTGACATCATCAATTCCGGCAGAATCAGGATTTTTCTCCTCAAATTCAGCTTCGAATCTTACATCAAGAAAATTAAGCTGTTTTAAGGCGTTTGTTATATCCTGCGAAAAATCGAGAGCTGTTTTCTTTCTCTGGCTGCTTAAAAGAGAAGCCGCATTCATAAGCTTTTTATAAGCTTTGTCATATTCAGCTTTTCTTGCAACAACAACTTCATCATAATTTTCATATTCAGATAACTTCTGTTTTTTATCATCAAGAACAGATAAATATCTTCAATCGAATTGCCATATTTCATCTTAAGAGAATTAATTAAATCAAGTCTTTCTTCAAGTGCATTGAATTCAGACTGGTCAAATGTAAAATCATCCATATAAGATGAAAGGTTATGAGCCACATCTGATATAAGATTCTCAATATCAGATAGAATATCACAGTTATCTTTCAAAGACTCATCATATTCGCTTGCAGCTATCATATTCTTTAATGCTGCACCTGCCATATCACTAAGATTATTGTCACTTTCTGAAAGAAGCATCGATATCTCAGAAAGATTTCCTGCAATTTTCTGGAAGTTACTCATTCTTCGGTAATCACTTTCAACCCGTTCATCTTCGCCCGGTTTTAAAGCTGCTGATTCAAGCTCATTGATTTCATATTGAAGAAAAGCCATCTCTTTAATTCTTGATTCATCGTCACCAGAAAGACTTTCATATGCTTTTCTACATATAGCATATTCTTTATAGCAGTCTTTATACGAATCAAGAAGAGGAATAATGCTGTTATCATAAGCATCAATAACAGATAAATGATTACTCTCATCCATAAGCAGCTGGTTATCATGTTGTCCGTGAATATCAATTAGTTCATGTGCAAGAACTCTGGTCTGGGCGGATGTAAAAGACTGTCCATTAACCTTAATCTGTGAACGATTTGACATAATTTTCCTTGAAATAACAAGTTCACCGTCATCACATGATATAACACCAAGTTCTTTAATTCGTTCAATCTTATCTTCTGGTATTGCAAATGTTATCTCTGAAAGACCATATTCACATCCTGACCTTATAAAATCAGGTGATGTCTTGCTTCCCAATGCTGCATTAATAGAACCAAGAATAATTGATTTACCTGCACCGGTTTCACCTGAAAGTATATTAAGTCCTTCATCAAAATCAATATTCTCTTCTTCTATAAGTGCAAGATTCTTAACATGTAAATTAACTAACATACCCTGCCTTTCAATTCTGTCTATTAATTGTTCTTAATAAGCTTCTTAATCTTGTTCATAACAAGCAATGTATCATTAACAGTCCTTACCGCACACATGATAGTGTCATCGCCTGCAATAGAACCAACAATTTCATTCCATTCAAGTGCATCTATTGCTGCACATACAGCCATTGCCATTCCAGGTGCAGTCTTAATAACAAGAATATTTTGTGCCATATCCATTGATACAAAGCCTTCTTTAAGAACCGTTAAAAATTTATCACTTGCAACAGGTTTATCCTTTGTAAGTGTTGCATACCTTGTTCTTTTTCCATCCACAGAAACTTTTGACAGATTAAGCTCTCTTATATCTCTTGAAACAGTAGCCTGCGTAACATTATATCCCTCATCATTAAGAATTTTTGCAAGCTCTTCCTGTGTTCCAACTTCGTATCTGTCAATTACTTCTAATATCTTTTTATGTCTGTCTGTTTTCATAATTATCACCAACTACATTTTGTTCCTTATCCTCTCTAAGAATGAAATCCTGCTTGTCTTGACAAATTTTGATATACGTTCTGACTGCGTAATAACAATTCTGTCCCCCGTTACAACTTCACAGAAGCTTTCTCCATCAAATGTGGCAACTCTTGCACTGTCATTCTTAAGAGAGCCGGTTCTTCTTCCTGATGAGCTTTTATTATCCTTCATCTCAATCATAATCTCATCATCAGCAGCAAATATAATACTTCTCTGATTAAGCGAATGCGGACATATAGGTGTTACCATTATAAGTCTTGCTGTCGGCTGTATTATAGGTCCTCCTGCTGACAGACTGTACGCTGTCGATCCTGTTGCGGTCGAAACAATTACCCCGTCAGCCGAATATGTATTAAGATACTCGCCATTGACATATATATCAAAATCAATAATTCTTAAAGCACCATTTCTGTTAATTACAACATCATTAAGTGCCATATCAGAAAAAATGCGTTCTTCACCGCGATATATACATCCATCAAGCATCATGCGTCTGTCAATCTCATAATCGTCTCTAAGAAGACTCTCTAATGTCTCCTTAAAGCTTGACATATCTGTGTCTGTAAGATAACCAAGAGTTCCGATGTTAACGCCTATAAAAGGAATATCCTTCTCAGACAACTCCCTTGATGCCTGAATAAGTGTACCATCACCTCCAAGAACAATAACACATTCAGTATTATCAGGAACCAGTCTTACATCACTATATGATCCTGTTGTATTAAATGCCTCTTCCTGTTCTATCTGGCATACACATTCAGCTCCTTTTGAGCGTAAAAAATGTGCAATCTTTCTTGTATTAACACCATCAGGATCTTTAAACCTGTTAGTAACAATATAAAAATATTTCATGCTGAACCTCATTTGGTATACGAAAAGAATTAAATATATATTACAATACTTCGTGAGCTTTTTCAACTACGTTTTCTACAATAAATGGAATTTCCTTTATCTGTGGTTCTGCAATTTTCTGCAAATGCAGCAGATACTCAATATTCCCTTCAGGTCCCTTAACAGGACTGAACTCAAGATTAAGGATTTCAAATCCTATTGACATTGCATAATCAATAACTTTATTGATTACTTCTATATGAACATCTTTATCTCTTACAACGCCATGCTTTCCTACCTTCTCACGTCCTGCTTCAAACTGTGGCTTGATAAGACATACTATCTGTCCATCATCTGTAAGAAGATTTCTTACAGGAGTAAGTACCTTGGTAAGTGAGATAAATGATACATCTATACTTGAAAACTGTATTCTGTCTGCGACATCACCAGGTGTTACATAACGGATATTAGTTTTCTCCATGCATACAACTCTCTCATCATTGCGTAATTTCCAGTCAAGCTGTCCATGTCCTACATCAACAGCATACACTTTAATTGCGCCATTCTGAAGCATGCAGTCAGTGAATCCACCTGTTGATGAACCTACATCCATACATACCTTACCTTCAAGCGTCACATCAAAATTCTGCATAGCTTTCTCAAGCTTAAGACCACCACGGCTAACATACTTAAGGGTTGTTCCGCGGACTTCTATCACTGCAGTATCTGAAAATGACTGACCCGCCTTGTCTTCCTTCTGTCCGTCAACATATACATTACCAGACATAATAATAGCTTTTGCCTTCTCTCTTGAAGTCGTAAACCCTTTATTAACTAATAAAACATCTAATCTTTCTTTACTCATTACTTTTATCCTTATTCAATACATTTGCCCATCTGTTAAGTATCTTTGCAACAACACTGTCTTTATCAACACCTGATTCCCGTCGAAGAATATCAACATTGCCATGTTCAACATAATCATCTGGCAGTGCAATATTAAGCACATCTATGTCATTACAGGTATCATCATAATATTGACAGACCGCTTCGCCAAAGCCACCTGATAAAACATTTTCTTCCATTGTAACTATAAGTCTGTGTGACTCTGATAATCTGTCAAGCATATCAGTATCAACTGGCTTGATAAAACGTGCATTGACAATTGTTATATTATACCCCTTTTCTTTAAGCTTATCTCTTACATCCTGTGCCGTAATAAGCATATTGCCTGCTGCAACAAGTGCAATGTCAGATTCTTCAATAATCATCTCGGCTTTTCCGTACCTGATTGGTGCATTGTACTCTTCAAGACCATCATACGCCTGACCTCTTGGATATCTTATTGCAATCGGTGAATTAAAGTTAAGCAGTGCAAATTCAAGCATTGCTGAAAGTTCTCTGCCATTCTTGGGTGCAATAACAGTCATGTTCGGGATTGAAGTCAGAAATGAAAGGTCGAATATACCCTGATGCGTTTCACCATCACTTCCAACAAGCCCTGCCCTGTCAATTGCAAATACTACATGAAGATGCTGGATACACACATCGTGAAGTATCTGGTCATATGCTCTCTGTAAAAATGAGGAATAAACCGCAAATACAGGTTTAAGGCCGCCTGCCGCCATTCCTGCAGAGAACGTGACTGCATGCTCCTCAGCAATTCCAACATCAAAGAATCTTTCTGGAAACCATTTGGAAAATTTGGCAAGTCCTGTGCCATCAGGCATGGCTGCCGTTACAGCTACTATCTGCTTGTCTTTCTTAGCAAGCTGGCATATTGTTTCTGAAAATACATCAGAATAAGTTGGCTTATCAGAAACTTTTAACTCTTTGCCTGTAGCAATATCAAAAGGTCCTATTCCGTGAAATTTAGCCGGATTACGCTCTGCTGGTTTATAACCGTGTCCTTTGTGTGTTACAACATGGATGATAACTGCTCCATTAATTCGTTTGGCAACATGGAACACTTTAATCAGTTTTTCAATATCATGTCCATTAACTGGACCAAGATAAGATATTCCCATGCTTTCAAACATCTGACCTGGAAGTATCATCTGCTTGAGATTGCTTTTAGTTTTCTTGATTTTGTCTACAATATGGTCTCCACCCGGAAGCTTATACAGAGTATTAGTCACATTTTCCTTAAGGTCATAATACGAATCAGATGACCTTATATTACTAAGCATATGTGGTACACCGCCAACATTTTTGGCTATAGACATTGTATTATCATTCAATACAATAATAAAATTAGTCTTAAGAGAAGAAGCATTATTAAGTGCCTCATAGGCCATTCCACCTGTAAGTGCACCATCTCCTATAACAGACACAACACTGTAATGCTCATTCTTTAAATCTCTTGCTTTAACAAGTCCCAATCCCGCAGATATCGATGTTGAGCTGTGTCCTGTATCAAATGCATCAAAATGACTTTCATTTCTTTTAGGGAAACCGCTCATTCCACCAAATTTTCTTAACTGATCAAACTGATTCTTTCTTCCGGTAAGAATCTTATGTGTATAAGACTGATGACCTACATCCCATATAAGCTTATCCTGCGGAAGATTAAAAGCCAGATGAAGTGCCATCGTAAGCTCTACAACACCAAGATTAGATGCGAGATGTCCTCCTGTTTTACTAATTTTTTCTATAAGAAATACCCGGATTTCATCTGCAAGCTGATTATATTCAATTGGAGATAATTGTTTTATATCATTTGGTTTATTTATCTTTTCAAGAATCATAATACACCTGCTTTATTTATTTCTGTGTATAAGGTTAAAAACGAATTCCTCTAAAAATTCATTCTTTCCCACGCTCTTAATTATATCTAAAGCTTCATCAGACATAGATTGTACATCCGCTTCAGCTTTTTCCATTCCATATAAAGTAACATAAGTTGTTTTATTATTCTTTTCATCAGAAAATACTGGCTTTCCAAGTTCCTCAAGTGAACTCGTCACATCAAGTATATCATCTCTAATCTGGAACGAAAATCCTATAAGTGATGCTGCCCTGCATAATCTGTCAGCCGTTTTCTCATCACAGCCTGCAAGATATGCTCCTGCAAGAAATGCAGCTTCAATCAATGCACCTGTCTTTAATCTGAATATAAAATCAAGCTGTTCATCTGATAATGCTTTTCCTGTAAGTTCAACATCAACAGCCTGTCCGCCAACCATGCCTTTTATTCCTGCTTTTCTTGCAATAACTTCCATTGCCTTAGCTTTCGCCGCCATATCTCCTTCACCTGATATAAGTGCATCAGCCATAATCTCATAAGCAAGATTAAGAAGTCCGTCTCCTGCAAGTATTCCAAAATCCTCTCCGAACATCTTATGTGTTGTAAGTCTTCCTCTTCTGTAATCGTCATTATCCATTGCCGGAAGATCATCATGTACAAGAGAATATGAATGAATACATTCTAAAGCCGCCATAAATGGATAGACAACCTGACAGTCATCACCTCCACACAGCTTATACACCTCAAGCATAAGCATAGGTCTTACTCTTTTGCCACCTGCATTGACGCTGTAATTCATAGCTTCTCTTATTTTTTTATCAAGTCCTGTCTCATCAGGAAGATATCTTGATATCAAATCATTAATAAATTCTACTTCCTGTTCCAATTCATTCTTAAAATCATTCATCGTCATTTTCTCCATCATCATTCAAAACTATGATTTGTTTCTCAATCTTGTCAAGCTGGTTATTACAGCTTTCAACAAGCTTCATCCCCTCCTGATACATTTTAAATGATGCATCAAGTGTTGTGTCTGATTTTTCCATCTGTGCAATTATTTCTTCAAGTCTTTCGAATGACTGCTCTAATGTTTTTGCCATACTTTCCCTACCTCGATAACCTTAGATCTGATGCTTCCATCTTTAAGATAAACTGTGATTTCATCATCTGACGACACCTGACCGGCTGATACAATTCTGTTACCTTCAGAATTCTCAATATAGCCATAGCCCATATCAAGCTTTTTTAGAGGACTTAAGCCCTCAAGCCTTGAGCATACAGACGTAGTCTGTTTCTATTATCTGCCGCACATCTTTTTATTAACATGTTCAGCTTATCTTCAATATTCATGAGCCGCTGTCTTTTATCATATATCTGATTGACAGGGTTAAGATATTCCATCTGGAGCTTTAATCTTTCAAGATAGTCTCTTTTTGCAGACAATGAATACATTATCTGTTGCTTTAACCGTCTTTCATATTCATATATTCTGTTCTCAACAGCCGCTGTTTCTGTAACTGCAAGCTCTGCCGCTGCAGAAGGTGTAGGTGCTCTCATATCAGCCACAAAATCTGTAAGTGTAAAATCTGTCTCATGACCTACAGCCGATATTATCGGTGTTGATGCGTTAAACACTGCTTCTACAACCTCTGGTTCATTAAAAGCCCATAAATCTTCTATTGAACCACCGCCTCGTCCTACTATAATACAGTCAAGCCCCATCTTATCAAGTCTTGTAATTCCGCTTACAATTGACTGCTTTGCATGCTCTCCCTGAACATATGCAGGATAAAGTACAATCTGGATATAAGGGTTACGCCTTTTAGAAATGTTCATAATATCCTGAACTGCTGCACCTGTCTTAGATGTAACAACACCTAATTTTTTAGTAAATGCAGGAAGTGGTCTTTTATATTCCCTGGCAAAGTATCCCATATCCTCATAATATTGTTTTAACTGTTCAAACTTCTGGTACAGTTCTCCAATACCTTCCTGTTGCACAGTATTGGCATATAACTGATATTTACCCGCTGCATCAAACACATCAACTCTTCCTGATACAACAACTGACATTCCATCCTTTAACTTAAATACAAGCTTTGCAGCCTGACTTGCAAACATAATGACAGAAAGTGCCGCATCAGCATCTTTTAATGTAAAATAAATATGACCGGAGGTATGATACTTGCAATTAGATATCTCCCCCTTAACAGAAACTGAGTTAAGCAGAAAATCCTGCTTAAACATATTCTTAATATAGGAATTCACCTGCTTTACAGTATATACTCCAGCCATATATCCTCACTTTACATGCAAAAGAACTGCATTATTCTTTGATTAACTTACCTAATACACCATTAACAAAGGCTGCTGTGCTGTCTGCTGAACCATACTTCTTGGCAAGTTCAACAGCTTCATTGAGTGCTACATTAGTAGGAATATCCTCATCATAAAGCATCTCATACACAGCAAGTCTCATAATGGAGAGCTCTGTCTTTCCAAGACGGCTTGTTGGCCATCCTTCTGATACAGAATCAATTTTCTCATCAAGTTCGGGTATAAGTTCTGCTATTGCTAATGTCTTATTCTTGATGTATTGGTATTCTTCTTCCTTAAGATGTGACGCATCTACCATATCTGCATCTGAAAAATACAGATCAATCTGCTCATCATACTCATCTTTGTTATCGATATAAGGAGCTCTGAATAATAACTTAAAAATATGCTCCCTCATTGTAGATCTTGTCATCTTTTAACTCCTGAATTTAATTTTCTACATTAACACTGGCAACCTTAATGTTGACCTCTGTAACTGAAAGCCCTGTCATTGTCTCTATTGCAGACTTAACCTTTTCCTGAACCTTAGCTGAAACAGCTGGTATCTGTGTTCCATACTTAAGATTAAGTGTTATATCTACAAGGACACTTGACTCTTCAACTGTTACCTTAACACCCTTAGAAAGATTCTTCATTCCAAGTTTGCTCACTATTTCATTAGTAATATTACCGCCAAGGCTGTCAACACCTTCAACCTCTGTAGCGGCAAGACCAGCTATAATAGCTACAACTTCATCAGCTACCTTAACTTCACCAATATTAACATTCTCATGTATAGAATAAGTTGTACCTCTATCTTCAAACTCTTTTGTCATAACCGTCCTCCATATATTCATATTTAACTCAAAGTTAAAAAGATTATAACATAAACACTAATTATTGCAAATATTTATTGTTATCTTATCCGCAGCAAAGCCAGTTTTTCTTTTAATAATATCTTCAATCTGAGCTTTATCTGTATCTGAAAGCTCTGATACATTAATAACAGCATCCACATTGGTATCAGATACAGTAACTACTGAAGAATCAAAACCCTTAGCTGACAGTAATAATTCTATAGCTGTCTCTTTATCTGCACTGTCTTCAAGCTTCGCAAGCTCGTCAACAGCTGATTTCTTTGCATCCTCTGTCATATTGGTGTCATTGACGATACTCTGAAGATTCTCAAGCTTGAAGCCCTGATTTGTTCCCTGTTTAATCTGGCAGCGGCTACTGCCTCCGACTTTATTCCTGCTGATGTAAGTATAACAGTTCCTGGCTCATCTGTAAAATCTGTATCCTCATCAACCAGATTATTATCAGTTGTTACGTTATCAGAAGAAACAGCGGAACTTTCTTTATCTTTGATTTTAATTATATTATTAAGATCACCCGCATAATTAATATACCCGGCAGCAGCTATCATTATAGCAAGTGCCGTAATTATAATATGATTCTTTTTAATTCTTTTCAAAACTGCCTCCAAAATAATTATTCCGACATTTTCATCACTTTAATTTTATGTACAGGAACACCTAAAAGGCCATTTATCGCATCCGTAATATATGCTACAAGATTCTTGTCATCACCTCCCTCACATACAACTAATACTCCTATAACTTCTTTATCATCCGTGGTCTTAAGAAGAACTTTAACTTTTCCAACACCATCAGTATTTTCAAGCATCTGCTGCAATTCTTCCCCAAGATTTTTTTCATAATCATCTGAGTTGGAGGATATAACCGGACCTGATGTATAACTTTTTGCAGATGAACTTTTTGTTGGCATTGCAATCACCATCATAAGTATCCCTGCCAGTATTACTATAAATATTTTATCTTTCCTTGTTTTATTCAGTAATCCTGTAAAAAATGCTTCATTTTTACCATCATTATCCACTTTCGCCTGCCTCCCTGATATCTACCTGTTCTACAGATACTCCATACCTGTCAGCTATATCTGTTCTTAATCTGTCAATATTTTCATTGCCTGCAATGCTGTTATCTTTAACATATACATTTATCATACTGACCGCTGTCATGTCTGATGTGAAGCTGCATTTTACATAAACAGCTTCCAGACCATAAGAAGCTGCTGTGCTATTAATATCTGAGCTTATAATTTTTTCAGCCGTTTTCTTGTCTGCAGTATTATATAAAGCCTGTGAGACATTATCGTTCTCCTTAGAATATGTTTTAAGTCCATTACTTATGCCATCTGTAATCTCACTTATATCCGCATTCTTAATATTAAGCAGCGGAATTATTATCGCCGTTACAAGTATCAGTTTCATTACAAATGCTATGAATTCCTTATACTTTAGTGGCACAAGCTTTAGTGCAATCTCTCCTGTGATTTCAAGAATAAATATTGTTTTAAACCAGTTAATAATACCTGTCATTGCACGTTACCACATTTAAACATATAGATTAATATTAGTTGCAAAGCATATAATTGCCATTGTAAGGCACATAAGAACAACTGTGACAGCAATCATATATATCATATTCTCAAGACTTTCTGACAGAACAAGAACTGCTTTGACTATACGGCTGTCTGCCACAGGTTCTAATACTGCTCCAAGAATCTGATATAAGAACGCCATGACAACAAGTTTGAGAATCGGAATTCCTATTGTTACAGCCATAACAATAACCGCAGCCACACCAATAGAATTCTTAACAAGCACAGCAGACCCTACAATTGTCTTAGATACAGTTTGTGCACTGTTTCCAATGCCAGGAATCATAGAAACAGCTTTGAATAAAACGGACATTTTAAGCGAGTCGCTTAATGGAAGAATAAGACTTTTTATCCCATTAAGTCCCAGAAAAAACATAAGCATTCCTTTTACTGACAGTTTTATAATCTTTGTTATAAGCTGGCACATTTTGTTAAACTTATCTTTTTCACTAAATGTATCAAACATGCCTAATATCATATATATATAATCAGCTCTCATAAGAACATTTTTCACAAGAACATTGACTATATACATAAGAAAAAGAATTATCTCATAATACGCTGCAGCACTTGATGCCCCACACGAATATGCAACTGCTGGAAAAAATACCGGACAGAGGGCTTTGTATATATCAATTGACATCTGAACACATTCATATCCTGTCCTTGCAGCATTAATAAATACTGCAACTATCAGCGTCATAAGAATGAATGATATAAAAAGCATCGCTGAATCAGATGCATTTTTATCAAGAACAGTAAGAAACATTGCACATATAGATAAAAGTAATATCTGTACCAGAACTGTTCTGTTGGCAATTATTGCTTCTGTCACTGTGCCGGTAAAGTTAAAGCCTATGTTAGTGTCCGAACTGGCAACAGACCTGACAAGTTCTTTAAAAGATGTACCCTGCCAGCCATAATCATCAAGCGTACTGTCTATGCCACTGTAATCTGCTTCATCTATCAGCGAATCATAATTAAATGTATTCTCATCCTGTGCATATATATATGTCTTCTGTATGATGAGCACCGCCAGAAACGCTATCATAAAGGCAATTATTTTCTTAGTCAGACAATTCCCTCTGAAACAATTTCAAAAAGTGTTACTATAACCGGTATGCATAAGCCTGCAACAGAAATTCTGGCGTATATTTCCATAGCTGACGCAAGTGCTGCAAATCCATTTTCTTTACATATATTTGAAGATATTTCTGTTACATACGATATACCTATAACTTTGACTATCAGCTTTATATATTCCTGATTGATACCGGCAGTAAACATATTGATTCTTGTGTACACGGATATAAGCCCGTTAAATACAAGCATTGCGGTTCCTACACACAGAACAATTGATACAAAGTTTCCCATTGAAGAGCCTGTACTTTTCAAAACCAGAGCAAGAATCACACCTGTAACTGCACACACCGAAAGCGACAACACATTAATATGTACCACCCCCTATCACAATTCAAAAAGCTTCTTCATGGTAGTAAACAATTCAAGTATATAAGGTAATATCCAGTAGATGACAATAAGAAGTCCTGCCAGTGCGGTAAGCGCTGCCTGGTCATCTCTTCCATTATGCTTTAGTATCTGGTTAAGTATTGAAACAACTATGCCTACCGCCGCAATCTTGAATATTATGCTTACCTCCATACTTCACCTCCGATTCATATAAGTACAATCACAAGTATAAGTCCTGCTGATATTCCTGTAACGATATAAGCCTTCATCTTTCCTGCCGCATTGGTCTTAACCACATCAAGTTCCTCATTAAGTTCACACACAACAGACTGTATAAGTTTTATCTGACTGTCCTTGTCAATAAATGTGCTTATAGAACCTGCCTCTTTTATAATCTCCAGCTGTCTTTTGCCAAGTATTTCTGCAAATGCTTTATCAGCAGCCTCATTCCATATCAATGCAAATGTATCAATGTCCGATTTATTCAATGCTTCGCATATGTATCCGGTAAAATCCCTGACATATGAACACATGTCAAAATCTCCAAGGCGTTCAAATATCTGTGTCATATCTATAAGTGAATATCCTATATGATTGTTCATTACAGAAAGCATTCTTACCATGTCTTTTAATATTGTTATTCTTATTTTTAATCTCTGGCTGTATGAAAGCCCATACATAAAACAGCCTGAAAGTATTAATATCCCGCCTATATATCCAGACATTTTCCTGCCTCCCCACATTTTTCCAATATTACAGCTCTCTTAAATCCATTTTTTCCGAAAAGACATGCAAGTCTTTCATCTGTATCATATATACCGCTTCCATGTGCAGTTCCTATTACAGCGCAGCCACTTTTAATGCAGTATTTTACAGCTTTAATATCATCTTCCCCACCAATCTCATCCATTGCTACAACCTGAGGACTCAGCGAGCGAACAGCCATATATACTCCTGTAAGTTTATTACAGCCATCTAAAACATCTGTCCTGCAGCCAATATCATTACATGGAACTCCATTGACGCACGCCGCTATTTCACATCGTTCGTCAATTAAAGCTACATTTTTCCTATATTTATCAGCCAACTGTCTTATTATGTCTCTAAGCAGTGTTGTTTTCCCAAAGCCTGGTGGTGATATTATAATAGTGTGCTTTAACCCGTCTTTTAAAAGCTCATCCATTATATTATCAGCACAGCCCTTTATCTGTTTAGCAATTCTTATACACAGGAATGTGACATGTGAGAAATTCTTTACCTTGCCATTCTCCCATATAACCTGTCCACCAAGTCCTATTCTGTGTCCGCCTTTGATTGTCAGAAATCCATTTGCCATGCAGGATTCATATGCATAAGATGAATACTTAGTTGCTATTGACAGTATTCTTGTTATCATATGTTCATCTACAGGTCTGGTTCCCATATATTCACCATTATCACATATGGCAGCAGGCAGTCTTCCTATACGCAGACGTATTTCCCTGACATGCTGTAATCCTGCATATATTCCAATGTCTTTAATTAATTCATCCGGGAGGATTTTATAGAGTGATTCGTCATACAAAAACAAGCCCCTTCACTATTGTTTTTCACAATATATGAAAGGGCTGTCCGTTTTATTCTACTGACTTTAAAGATTCGACCATAGGAAGTTTCTTTAACTTTCCATACATGGCCAGATTAACTACAACTGAGAAAATCAGTGTTATAAGATATGAATATATATATGATACTGGCTTAATGGCATATCCAAACATTATTGCATCCATCTCTACAGTAAGCATTATGTATATATGAAGAAGTCTTCCGAAGAATATTCCGAACGCACCACCGATTAGTGTCAGGAATATATTCTCACGATACACATACATGCCCACCTCCGGGTCAAAGAAACCAAGAACCTTAATTGTTGCAATTTCTCTTCTTCTCTCCGATATGTTAACATTTGTTAGATTATATAACACAACAAATGCAAGCAGACCTGCTGATATGATAAGTACCCATGTTACCAGGTCAAGTGACTGTATCATATTTTCAAATCGTGTGACATTAGCATTAAGGAAGCTCACACCCTTAATATAATCTCTTGTAAGGTATTCATCTCCCATATAACTTTCAGTTTTGCTTACATCTCCGTTAATCTTTATAAGCACCCTGTTGTTATCAGGAACATTTCCAAAAAGTTCATTGTAATACTCTGTACTTATATATATATAATGATTAACATACATTTCTGTAATACCTGATACAACAGCCTCTGTCTGCTTTCCAGTGGATGATGTTACTGTAATCTTATCACCTTTCTTTACCCCTAAATCTTTAGAGAGCTTTTCAGTGATAACAACACCTGAATCTCCAAGAACCACATCATTATGTTTTCTTCTTGTTCTTAATGTCACATAATCTTTAAATGCATTCTTATCATCAACTATGACATATTCTGCAGTTTCTGTATCTTCACTGCTCTTAACATCATCAGAATAACCACAGTTTAATAGAAAATTATCAATGTGTCCGTCTGCTGACATGTCATCTTTTAGATTATCTATTTCCTCCTTTGTAACCCCATCTGTAAATGTGGCAACGCTGTCATAATGTATAAGCTCACCGTACTGGTTATGGATAAGACATTCAATACTGTTCTTAATACCAAAGCCTGCTGTCATAAGTGCTGTACATCCTGCAATTCCTACAACAGTCATAAGAAATCTTTTCTTATACAGAAACAGATTACGCATAGTAACCTTCATTGTGAATGACATGTGTTTCCATATAAATGTAATATGCTCAAGAAGGATTTTCTTACCACTCTTAGGTGCTTTCGGCCGCATAAGCTCTGATGGAACTTCTTCTAACTCACTGTAGCATGAAAAAAGAGCTGCTATAACCGTTACTAAAACCATGCTTGTAATGGCTATAATTGAAAGAAGAATGTGGCTGTCGTACACTATTGGCGGAAGCTGGTATATTATATTCCAAGAATCATATATTACAAGCGGAAAAAGTTTAAGACCTATGATGCAGCCTGCTATTCCTCCAGTAACTGAAGCAATTAATGCATATGCAATATATTTGAATGCAATCACCTTTTTACTGTATCCTAGTGCTTTATATGTTCCTATAAGTCCCCTTTCCTCTTCTACCATTCTTGTCATTGTTGTAAGACAGACAAGAGCAGATACAACTATAAAGAATATTGGAAAAACTGTGGCAATAGCTTTCATCCTGTCTGCACTGGATTCATAATCTTTAAAAGAATACTGTTCCTGTCTTGTAAGCTCATACCATTTCCAGTCGTCGCTGTCACCATATTTAGATTCAAAATCTTCCTTAGCCTGAGCTTCAATGCTGCTGAAATCATAAGATTCAAGTGCTTTCTCATATGCTGGCTGAATATATGGCTCAATAATATCAGAAACATCCATTCCAATAAAATAATTACTGTATTGTTCTGTAAGTGATTCTACAACATGCTGGTATATTGCAGCTTGAGCAGTTTCTTTAGCTTCCACAACAGCCTCATCATACATAGAAAGAATTGCATCTTTTCTTTCGTCAATCCTGTTCTGCGAAATATCATCTATTCTGTCTGCTGTTTCTTTAACGAGGTCTTTATACTCAGTTCCATATGTATCAAGTTCTTTTGCACCATCTACAGTAGCAAATATCTCATTGTAATAATCGGACATAAATTCATCTTCTGTAATATACATAAGATAATTAATCCTGCCGCTGCCCACATTAGTAGTTCCAAGGTCATACGATACATAGTAAGGTGTGTATACAGTTCCTACAACTGTATACTCTGAATCTTTAAGACTGTCATTAATATCATCCTGTGTTCCAGATGAAAGCTTAATTGTATCTCCAATAGAAAAGTTGTCCTTGGTGTCTTCATACCTTACAACACATTCACCGCTCTTTTCAGGAAGCCGTCCTTCCTTGATTCGTAACTGGTTAATATAATCTTTATTATCTCTGTCTGTATTAACGGGTACTGACATTATATGTACAGCTGTCTCTATGCTGTCTTTCCTGATAACTGCATCCTGTGAATACGCAGGACATATTCCTTTAACACCTTGAACTTCTCTTATTGCATTAATATCATCTTCATTAAAACCTATTGATGATAAAAGTCTTAAATCACTCATATTATAATCATCATAATAGTGATCTGTTGAATTCTTCATATCATTAGAAGATGCTGTTACTCCTGCAAAAAACGCTACTCCGATAGCAACAATTGCAAATATAGCTATAAATCTTCCAAATGTTCTCTTAATCTCACGAAAGAGATCTTTCCATACTGATTTTCCCATATTGTGCAAGCCTCCATAGTATTACCAGTCTATCTCGTCTACTGAAACAGGATTGTCATTAATAACAACACTGTCCACGATACCATTCTTTACCTTAATAACTTTATCTCCCATTGCTGAAATTGCCTGGTTATGTGTTATAACGACAACAGTAATTCCATTCTTCCTACACATATCACTTAAAAGCTTAAGAATGTTTTTTCCTGTATTAATATCAAGTGCACCTGTTGGTTCATCGCATAAAAGCATCTTAGGATTCTTTGCAAGTGCTCTTGCAATGGCAACTCTCTGCTGTTCACCACCTGATAACTGCGAAGGGAAATTCTTTATTCTGTCAGATAATCCCACAGCTTCTATTGTTTTAACAATATCAAGAGGATCTTTACATATCTGCGTTGCCAGTTCAACATTTTCTCTGACGGTAAGATTCTGTACAAGATTATAGAACTGGAATACGAATCCGATATCATATCTTCTGTATGCTGTAAGCTGTCTTGAATTGTACTTGTCAATTCTTTTTCCATCTACAGTTATTTCCCCTGTAGTACATGTATCCATTCCTCCAAGAATGTTAAGAATAGTACTCTTTCCTGCACCACTAGGTCCTAATACAACAGCAAATTCTCCTTCATTAATCTGAAAACTTGCACCATTAAGTGCCCTGATTTTAACATCACCCATTTTATATATTTTCTTTACATCATTAAATTCAATATATGCCATAATTCCTCCTTGCAAAGTTTAAGCGTCAATTATTCCACGTATAAATATCTATCTAAATAATACCTTAAATCACTCATAATTATCAAAGCATTTTAATATAATCATACAAAGATATA